>PMDB01000114.1:17552-67740 GCA_003155495.1 Ignavibacteriota bacterium | reverse complement strand
TGAAACATCGTCTGCCATATCAGGAGAAATGACATCGCTTTGCCCCAGCGCGCAGGACCGTACGATTCGCGCAGGAAGAAATAACTGCCGCCGGCTTTAGGCATTGCAGCACCGAGTTCCGACCAGACGAACCCATCCATCAGTGCGAGTAATGCACCCGCGACCCACGCGATCATTGCTTGTGGGCCGCCCATGGTTTTTACAACGAAGGGAATAACAATGAACGGGCCAATGCCCACCATGTCGATCATGTTGAGCGCGGTAGCTTCCTTAAGGCCGAGGCCGCGCTCGAGATGCGTGGAAGTGCTATTGGACGATGGCGTGGACATCAGAGTATCTTTTACGCAGGAATTCCCGCATATGGATAGAAGTCATCTCAAAAACCCTCTTGTCACTCCGTCCCGACTATGTCGGGATAGAAGTCTGTATTTTTGTCCGCAATATAGATGCTGAACCGAGTTCAGCATGACAGATAACCTCGTACCCAAAATCTGTTTGGGTACGGATGGCATCGAAGTAGGGGCGATTCATGAATCGCCCCTACTGGAAAATTTACATACAACAGAAACTACGCCGGACGCGGCGACGAGATCGTCAGCTTGTACCCATCAAGATCTTTCAACCGGAACAAGCGCACGCCCCAGGGCATGTCGGCAGGTTCTGTATCGAGAATGCCGCCAAGTTCTTTGATCCGGTCTGCAATCTTATCGATATTCTGCTCTGTTGTGATGTTCAGCGAAAATCCCAGTCCCTTGATCCTGTCCCATCCTTTGGCTCCGTCATCCTGGTTGATCGAGATTCGTGCGGCCCCGGCGCTGAGTGCTACCGATCTTAATTTGCCATCACGTTCAATCTTGCGGTCGATGGCGAATCCCAGCACATTGTTGTACCACGCAAGACTTGTAGCGAGATCTTTCACGGTCAATGAGATCGAGAACGCGTTGGCCTTGAACGACTCAGCCTCGGTGCGCTTGCCGGAGTTATCAGGTGTTGGTGAATTGGTTGTCATAAGATATCCTTTATGTTATACTGAAAGTGTTATCAAAACCATTTCTTAAATAATATTCAATCCTGTTTAATTAACATTAAGATATACAATAATAATCCGCGGCTAAGATTTCTTTATCCCGGTCAAAAGGCCTGTTCCGAACAGGGTCTTCTTCTTGCTGATCTTTTTAAACCCGGCATCCTCCATCCAATTACACACTTCCGATTCTGTGAATGTGTCGCCGTCACGAGTGCCAACCAGCATATTGATCGAGAAGTACGCCCCTGCCGCAGGCGAGGTTCGGTCGTCGTTCATTATATAATCCAGTACTACCAGACGCCCATCCGGATTGAGAGCTTCAAACGCCTTCCTGAATAATTGTTTATTTATCTCCGGGGAGTTACTATGGATAATCGCAGACATAAATACGAGATCAAAACCATTTACTAAGGGATCGATCGTGTAATCACCCCCAGTAACGCTGATGAGGCTGCCGAGGTTTTCCGCGTCGATATATCTTTTTGTCAGGCTTATAACATTCGGTAGATCAAAAATTACTGCGGTTATCCCTTTTCTTGCGCGAACGAACGCCATTGAAAACACTCCGGATCCCCCTCCGACATCGAGGACACGTTTTACTCCTTTCAGATTTATCAACTTGACGATAGCCGGAGCCTGGTGAGCCGCACGCATATGCATCGCTGCTATGAACGCTTCTAACCAATCCACTCTGCTGCCGACCATCGGATCATGCACAATTGCGGATGACCCTTTGAGTACAGCATCTGTAAGAGTGCTCCAGGTTTTCCAAAGGCTGACCTGATGCATGAGCCCTCCAAGGTAACCTGGTTTTCCTTTGACAAGGAAGCGTGATGTATGCGGCGTATTTGAAAATTTTCCTTTCTTCTTGACGAGAAACCCGGAGGCACAGAGGGCATTCAGCAACCTGTCGGTTGCCCGTGGATTCGTTTGCGCCAGCTGTGCAGCTTCTTCGGAAGACTTCCACTCATCGCCGAGGTGGGTAAAAAGATCAAGCTCAAAAGCAGTCAAGAGAACCCGCGCCTCTCGAAAGGCATAGACTGAATCCATTATTGTGGAGGGAGAGAGGTCTGATTTTTTTTCAGATGTGCGTCTTGCCATGAGTACCTCATACTTTGCGGATATGATTTGTCAACATCTACTTGCATATAGGTTAACGTACTAATTCAGAAGAGCAGAAGCAATTTAGTATCTGTAATTAAGGGCCCTCACCCTGTCGTGCGTAACCGCTCACTAATTATGCAAGTCGCCCATCCGACAATGAGGGGTGTTCAACAGATCGTTCCGGTCCTCCAGTCAAAGACACCACCCCCTACCCCCTCCTCATTTGAGGAGGAGCGTAAGAATGCATGCTGTTCGTGTGTCAATAAGGACGCAGATATTCTTGCGAAGGGGTGGTCGAAAATTTGAGACTTTGCAGGAAAATCCTTTGTTGCAATAAAAAAAAGACCGGGACCTGTTGAAATGTCGGGTGAATGACGGGTAAAATCCCCTAGAATGTCTTGGACAATCACTTATTCAATAAGTAAATTGCGAGGGACAATAAAAGGAGGTCAATGGTATGAAACAACCGGATCTGGGTAGAAAAATATCAGAGCTAAGAAAAGCAAAGGGCTTAACACAAGAAGAGCTTGTGGAAAAATGCAATATCAGTGTCAGGACACTTCAAAGGATAGAAACCGGAGAAGTGACTCCGAGAAGTTATACCATCAAGACAATTCTTGCTGCACTCGATTATGATCTCAGCACCATCACGGAGGACGAAAGTACTGTTCTCCAATCGATGATAGAAAGGTTCAAACAGTATCTCTTTCTCGATGTGAATATGAACACGTCGTCTGACGTTATTATTAAGCAGCTCAATTTCGCTTGGATTTTCGGAACATTGTTTTTTCTCATTGGGTTCTTTGAAGGAGCCGCAGAATATTTCAGATATAAAGATGACCGATTGATTTTTAGTATACCGGTATATGTTGTGATAAAAATATCCGCTTTAGTCACTCATATTTTCTTTCTGCGCGGGTTCATACTCCTGGGAGGGTTGTTTAAAAATTATTTACTGAGAATTACTTCCTTCATACTTATATTCGGTAACATATTGATCATCGGGTACGATATTGCATCAATATTTTATGATTCAATAGAACGACAGTATATTTTAGGGTCTGAGGCGGTTGTCTTCGGGTGTATCGGAATAATTTATGGAATATCGCTCAGGCGGCTTCGGAAGTCGCTTGGTGCAGTGGCAACCTATGCCGGTGTTTTTGAAATACTGGCGGGATGTTTCTTTCTCACGGTCGTTTTGTCTTTTATGGGATTCATCGCCCTGGTGCCGGCTAAGCTTTTTGATATTTTAGTTCTATATAAAAGCATCGATCTTATTAAATCGAAACAGGAGGAAGGCAGTTCGATCCAGCATAGCGAGGTTTGATACTGCAGCCGCGATCGATGATTGCGGCATTGAGGTAAAAAACGAGAATAGCCGAGGTCACCGACCTCGGCTACAAGTGATCGCAATATGCAAGAAACCGAGATCAACCCCTAATTTGTCATTTCGATGGAGCAAAGCCCCGAAGGGGCTAGCGACGAGAAATCTTATAATGAGAAGAAAGATTTCTCACCCCGCTTCGCGGGTTTCGAAATGACAGATCCCTCTGTTTATGAATAATTGAGTAAGACCCTCAGCCCATTGTGTGTAACCCCTAACTAATCATGCAAGTCATTTAACGTGTAACGCGAGTCGCCCAACTAACCATACGGATCATTTATCCAATCAAGCAAAACGTAAAGCTAAGGTCCACCCCCCAGTGTTCCCCCCTTCAATTGAAGGGGGGGAGTTCCGATGCAGTTCAATCGGAACGGGGGGTTCGTCTTGAGAGTGAGATGAATAATCATAGAAAGTCTTTTGTTGCAATAAAAAAACCGGGCTCCGTTGAAATGCCGGGTGAATGACGGGTAAAATCCCTTCAAAGCTCTCATGAACATAGAAAAGAAAAAATATCTTGACATACTGTGTAACATACAGTATATTAGTGTCGTATAGTATACAGGAAAAAGAAATGGACACAGACATCACAAATCTTGAAACTGAAATGAACAGGGGATTCCTGCAAATCCTTGTTCTTGCGGCACTGGAACAAAAAATGTACGGCTATAGAATGCTGAAGTTCCTCGAACAGACCGGTTATACCGTGGAAGAGAACACCCTCTATCCTATCCTCCGCCGGCTTGAAAAAAACGGCCTGATCAAAAGCGAATGGGATGTCAGCGGCGACAGGCCGAAAAAGTTTTACCTCGTCACCCCACTTGGGCGTTCGGTACGGAAAAAAGCCCTCTCTATCTGGGAGGAACAGAACGATATCCTAAAAAAAATAATGGAGCGCAAATCCCATGTATCAAAATCTTGAAAATTATCTCCAGGAAATAAACCATTATCTTGCCGTCAAGGACGGCGCAGAGGAGATACTGGCGGAAATCAAAAGCCATATCCTTGAAAAGACAGAAGCTGAATTTGAAACAATAACCGAAGGCGGGATAAGTAAAATCATTTCCGGGTACGGCAAACCGCAGCAGGTTGCAGCAAAATACCTGGAAGGATATGAAATCATCTCACCAACCTTCAAACGGCATCTTTTTCTTTATACCGGGATTCTCTTTGCCTGCCACCTTACTCTGGCCCTTGCTGCCTTTTTGTTCCATTTTAATATGATTGTGTTCCCCTTCCTGTTTATCCCGGATATGGATGTATGGCAGTTCATGTTTTACATCCCGATGACGATCATCTATGATCTCGGGTTAGTCGCGTTGTTTCTTTATATCGTGACTCAGAAAAGTAAGGACGCCCGCCTGCCATGGCCGAATCTTTTTTCAAAGATAGATGCTGCAAAAGAAATGAGAAAACCAAATATTTTATTCATGGTTTTTCTGATCTTCATGTTCTCATTATTCCTGTACTCTCTTATGCGATTCGGCACGATGTTCTTCGCTTCCATGAATGATCCCGCTCATCCGGTACCGATGTTCGGCCGCGCTGCTTCGCTCTATTATTCCATTCTCTTCCTTGCCATGATAGGATGCGAAGTCATTGGTTATGCAGCACGCTTCATCAACCGGACCCACTGGCCCGACCTGATGAAGAACTTTGCAATCATGATTTTGCTCCAATTCGTCTGGAACAGTCCGGTGAAAGCCGATTTTGCGAAAATCCCTGGAGTCGATCTGAATACGATCACGATGACATGTGTTTTAATTTTCACACTAGTGATCGTTCTCAAAGTTATGAAAAGCCTTGTATTCGTCATAACAAAACAGTTTTCCGGGAAAAGATAGATTATTGCAAAGGAGATCATGTATGAAAAACTTCGCTTTGGTTTTTGTTTTTGTCTTGATTTCGTCCGGCATAGTGCCTGCAGCTGGACTAAACCATAAGGAACAACCTGCTCCTTCAACACTCGTTATTACCGGAGTTACGATAGTCGATGTTGAAAAAAGCGTTCTCAGAAAAAATTGTACTCTTGCTGTTTCCGGAGAAAAGATTCAGAAAATTTCCAATCAATTAAATACCGATGTGCCAGACGGGATCCGGATCATCGACGGCAATGGACTATTTTTGATACCGGGCTTAATAGATGCTCACGTTCATTATTATGACCAGGCGACATTCGGACCGATGATGATTGTCAACGGCGTTCTCTTCGTTCGGGACATGGGAAATCAGACACATGAAGCACTTGCGCTGCGTGAAAAACTAAATAACAGGGAAATCCTTGGTCCGGAAATGATTGTAACAGGATCTGTACTCGACGGCAATCCGCCGGCTATCCCTCAAATATCCATACCGTGCAAGACTCCTGAAGAAGGAAGAGAAGCTGTGCGCAAACAGGTTGGAGCCGGAGTGGATCAGATCAAGGTGTACAGCGGTTTGCAGAAAGATGTCTTCCTGGCAATTGCAGACGAGGCGTATAAACTGGGAATAAAACCGGTCGGACATATACCCGAGTCGATTTATATCGAAGATGCAGCGAAGGCAGGATTAAAAAGCGCGGAGCACTTATTTGGCATTGGTAAGATCATTGCGAAGCTGCTTGGCGATTCGATGAATTTGACAACCAAGGGCATGGGAACGGATGTTCCGTACTTTCTAAGATTGAACGATGTCAAAAGAGAAGAATTTCGGGAGGTCTTAAAAAGAATCAGCCACACCGGGATGCATGTCTGTCCAACTCTTGTTGTTTTCAAACATGGTGCTCATTATAAGGAAATATTCTCCGGCAAATATCCGATGCTGGAATATACTTCACCTATGATGAAGGGGATGTGGAAATCAATCTGGGGCAATCAACCGGTGGATATAATAGTCCCGAAGCTTTTATCCCCGATGCAGGAAGTCGTTAAGGAATTGCACATGTGCGGCATACCGCTGATGATCGGAACAGATCTGCTTTGTCCCGGAGTGATAGCGGGATATTCTGTACATGAAGAAATGGCGTTATGGCAGGATGCGGGGATTTCTCCGGCAGAAATATTACGCAGTGCCACTGTTATTCCCGCAAAGTTTATGGCTGTAGACAATCGTCTTGGGACAGCTGCTGAAGGGAAAACGGCTTCATTCGTTTTGCTGCGGTCCAATCCGCTTGAGGATATTCGAAATACCGATCAGATTGAAAGTATAGTATTTCGCGGCCGTTATTTCAGCCGACCCGATCTAGACAGTCTTCAACAAGATGTAAAAAAAATGTGTACGCAATAGCAGATATCAGATGTTGCTGAGGTTTTTTAAAAGAATTTGTAACCATGATGGGTGATCGCGGAAAGGAATCTTTCTTCAATTGCCGCAATAAAAAAACCGGGCCCCGCTGTACTTTGGAGTCCGGTTAATTGGTAATATCTGATAAAGTTATTTCTTAGGATCCGGCTCTTTATCATAGTCTTTCCTGCAGCAGTGGTGATATTCTTCCTTGAATTTTTCGCGTTCCTCCGGAGTCATTGCAGCAAGTTTTTCTTCAAACCGATGTCTCCAATGGCGATGTGCCCAGCCGCCATGCCATCGTCCGCCAAAACTGTGGAAAAGAATGTGCGAGAGGACAAGCAGTCCAACCGCATCCCAGAATGTAAGGAACGGCCCGTGGAAAAGTTCGGGGATAAGAGCATTCCACAACAACATTGTTACGAAACTGAAGACTCCAAACATGACAATGGCAAGCACAACAAATTTTGCTGCTCTTGGTCCACATCCACAATAGTATCTCATAAAATTCTCCTTGTATAGTGCATGTAATTTAATTATTCGTTATAAAAGTCATCGTACAGCTCCTGCAGCGCCTCGCGTAAATACAGAACCGCGTACCGCTTGCGCGAAAGAAGGGTATTGACCGGCTCGCCTGTGAGTTCTGCAATTTCCTTAAAACTCTTTCCTTCCAGTTCGTGCATGACGAAAACGTCCCGCTGCTCGTCCGGCAGATCCTCAAGCGCATCGGCGAGTTCCGTCCACACCAGCGAGCGTGCGTACAGCACATCGGGATTTTGGCCTGGGTCGAAGAGAATATCTTCTAAATTTAATGGCAGGTTCTGCGGCAATGCGCTTTCATCTGCCCGCTGACGTAATGATTCTGGTTTCCGTTTGCGGTACCAATCGATAATTTTATTCCGCACCACGGTCAGAAGCCAGGACGTCATTTTTTCGATCGGTTCGGTCACACTGTAGCTCGCAATCATCTGGTAAAACACATCGGCTAAAATATCCTCCGCATCGGCTTCGGTGCGAACACGGCGGCGGATAAAATCGAAAAGCCGTTTCCGCTCGGACCGGAACGCCGCATCTGCCGCTGCGGCAGCATGGGGCTGGTTTTCAAGTGTTATAGCATCGACCAAAATCTATTCCTTTTCTTTCATAGTAAGACGGATAAAGATCAAAAATATTGTATGAAGCGCCTATTATTTTAGGACACTCAATTGAATGAAATTATGTTAATTATACATCAGAGGCGGCAGAGAATCGGCGAACGGCAATGAACAATGTTTGCCGATTTCGATACCAGATAAATTTTGTTCCCAAACTCAGTTTGGGAACGCAAACTGTAGAAGCTCTGCTTCAAATCATCAGACAGCGCAAGACGGTCCAGGCAGAGCTCGGGAACGAGGTATAAACTTGCTTACAATTATTTTAAAGAGAGAACACAATGACCAAAGGGCGCATGGAAGCATTCAGCGATGGGGTTATCGCCATCATTATCACTATTATGGTGCTCGAATTGAGAGTACCGAAGGGCACCGATATAAGCGTCCTTCTGCCTCTTGCGCCGGTGTTCTTGAGTTATATTCTGAGTTTTGTTTTCCTCGGCATCTATTGGAGCAATCACCATCATCTCCTGCAGGCAATTAAACATGTCGACGGCCGTATCCTATGGGCAAATCTCCATTTGCTTTTCTGGCTCTCGCTGACTCCTTTTGTTACCGGATGGATGGGAGAGAATTACTTTGCTGCTTGGCCTGTTGCGCTCTATGGTGTAGTGCTTCTCAGTGCAGCGATCGCCTATTTTATACTTGTGCGGGTTCTCATTGCTGTCCATGGCAAGGATTCGCTGCTATCAACTGCCATAGGAAGTGATTTCAAAGGCAAGATATCTGTTGTTATATATATCATAGCCATTCCCTTTGCTTTTGTGAACTCGTGGGTAGCAGGAGCTTTATACGTGCTTGTTGCAATCATGTGGCTCATTCCCGACCGCCGGATAGAGAAAAATCTTCCTTGACGATTGTTGAGGCGCGAAAGATTAACTTGTTCTTCAATAATACCTCATAGTCGCTCCCGTGCATGCGGCTATAACGAGTTACATAGGGAGAAAAAAAACTTATTCTTCTTTCAATGCAAGCCGTAATCCCAGCAGCATTAAAACAGATCCGCTTATATATTTGATTCCACTCTGAAAAAACTGGTTTTGTTTGATCCATGTGCCGATGAGTCCGGCAAAATATCCAACAAAGCCGAACCAGACGACTGCGAGGAGTGCAAAGGTGACTCCAAGAAACAAGAATTGTCCTATGGGATGGGTCAGATGAGTATCGACGAATTGCGGTAAGAATGCCATAAAGGTCACAATCGCTTTTGGATTGAACACGTTTGTGAGTATCCCCTGTCGGAACACTCCTTTCGTTTGGCCGGGTGTTTCGCTCGTTTGCAGCAATTGATTTTTAGAAATGAGCGTCCTCACTCCTAAATAGAGAAGGTATCCGGCTCCGATATATTTTAATGCGAGATACGCCACCCGAGAGGCCTGAATGATCGCAGATAATCCAAAAGCAGCCAGCAGTGTGTGTATGAGCAGCCCGACACTCGTACCAAGTGCGGAAAGAGTACCGGCCCTTTTACCCTGCGAGACTCCCCGCGTAGTAACGTAGATAAAATCAGGCCCGGGGGCAATGATGATTATAATTGATGTGATAAAGAAAAACGGTAAATTAATTAATCCATCCATTTCCATGTTCCTTTGTTTTGTTGGCGTGATGTCACGGTTTTTAGACGTAGAACGGTGTCATTTTGTTGCATGCGGCTAACCGCTATAGTCGATTGAAAAAAAACTACCCCCCTATCCCCTCCCTTTTTTTTCTTTAAAGGGGAGGGAGAATAGGGAGTTGAATAATGCTATGATCATTCGCCTAAATCTCCTAATGTAATGCGAACAATTTCATGGCTGATAGATGCAGGGACGAAACGGTGTTATGGAAAGAACAAGATTTTCATCTAAAAAAATGTTAGAATCTAATAGTCAATATCGATTTAATTTGTTCATCGGCAACCACCGAGATCAATTAATCATTTCTCACATAAAAGGAGCAATCTATGCGGAAAATTATTTCTACTCTTATGTTTACTGCACTCGCGGCTCTGCTCGTCACATTCGCTTCGGCGCAGGAGAAAAAACCGGTCGAACCTCCCAAGCCTGCACAAAGTCTCTCTCAAGAGTTGTTGTGGGGGTGGAACGATATCGGAAGAAAGCTGATCGCAATGGCGGAGGATTTTCCCGAAGATAAATACGGCTTCAAAGCGCAAAAGGATCAGCGGACATTCGGCGATAATCTCCTGCACGTTGCCGCAGATTACTATTACATGATCAATGCAATCAAAGGGTCGGTGATCGGGTACACAGGGAACGATGATTCCTTGCGGAAAAAGTTTCCGGCAAAAACAGACATCGTGAAATTCTTGAAGCAGTCGATCGCCGACGGCGCAGAGCTGATCAAGGCACAGGGGGACAGTGGATTGACGCGCGAGTTTAAATATCCCTGGGGCAATATAATGATTTATGGATTGTTCGGCTGGCTGGGCGCTATCGAACACGCGGGCGAACATTACGGACAATTGGTGGTGTATTACCGCGTTAACGGGATGATACCGCCCGATTCCCGACCGAAAAAATAGCATAAGTGAAAAATTACTGAGGGAAAATCTTTGTAGGGACGTATTGCCATACGTCCCTACAAAAGTATAGAACCATTTCATAGGCGGACAAGACGACATCAGCTTCAGGTGATCGCTGATAAATATAAAGGAGGATCCGAGAATCGTGAAAGAATATTCTTATGGCGGTGCGCGCGCATTGGTTGCATTGCACGAACAGCACATGCGCTTGTTTGTAGAAACATGGCAAAAAGCAAAAAAGGCAGGCATCGTTCTTCCTGCATCGTCCGACCCTGCATACAAATCCTTGGAGACTCTTTTAAGACATCCGCTCAAATCGTCGCGCGGGTATATTGTCTGGATATGTCAAAAACTCGAACTGCCCGACCCGGGAATTGATCCCGTACCGGAAATAGAGAGTATAGAACAGTCAGCCGAAAAGTTTCTCAAGCATTTGCTGCAACGATGGCACTTGCCTCTGCGCGATGTTCCTGAAGAGCGTTTCTTCGACCGTACATATATATCTCATTGGGATGTGGAGTATTGTATTGAAGCGATGCTGGAACATGCCGTTATGCACCCGATCCGGCATGAATTTCAACTCATCAACCTGATAAATGCACACAATCGGAAGAAGAAGTGAGAAGCCAATGGATTTTACAGTCTCGACCGGTGATCGTGGATGAAGATAGTCGACATCAACGACGTCGACTACAAATAAGGGTGTGCAATCAGGAAGCAATAAATAGTTTATCTAATGCAACGGATGCCTGGATTTGAAATAAGTTGCCCCGCGAGACGGGGCATCATTTTCAGGTATCCGACTGAGCAACTTCACTCATTTCGCAATTCCAATCACTCCGTTCCCAACCCTCGCTCCTGCGTTTCCGGTTGGCTGTGTTGTGAAATCATCTTCTTTTTCATGTACGATAACTCCATGACCGATGATCGAATTATGGCCATTTAGTTTCATAACAGAATCAATATAATCGAGACGTGCGTTACCGCTTGCATCAGCTTCGATGTTTCTCATATCACCAGCATGACGTTTCTCGCTCATCGGCATACTGTGAGGCATGCCCATCGGGTTGAAATGACCGCCCGCCGAACTCCCATCATCAGAACTGATATCGCCGAACTCATGAATGTGAAATCCATGTTTTCCCGGCGTTAATCCTGTCAGATTAGCAATAATGCGAACTCCTTTATCGGCTTCCTCAAATGTCACGATACCGTGCACCGAATTCCCCTTCGTCGGTGTGATTACAGCAAGAGCCCGTTTGATTAGTGACCTCTGGTGCATCGTAGAATCATGTTGAGCGAAGAGGAATTGTGTGCTCAAAATGATCAATGCAAGGTTGAGAATAAAAAAGGTTTTTTTCATGCTTTCTCCTTATTATGAAATGATGTATTTTTAATTCGTGTCGATTTCTGATAATTCATTTTCTTATTATAACCATTTTTTTAATTGAAAAGTTGCAAGAAAGAACTTTTTAGTTGCAAATTTATGTTTAAAGATAAATGAAGAATATGTCACTCAGGTTTTGGAAAAACACCCCTCTCCGCATCTACATTCTTTTTTCGTTGATATCTGCCCCAACAATGGCTGGTCCCCCTTTCAAGACTGATGATCCACAACCTGTTGACTATCTTCATTGGGAGTTCTATGTTGCATCCGTGCAGGAAATCGGGAGACACGAGTTCAACGCAACATGCCCTCACTTCGAGGTTAATTACGGAGTAGTTCCAAACATGCAATTACATGTAATTCTTCCCTTCGGATATGTACATACAGATACAGTAACTCACTTCGGTTTCTCGGATATAGAGATCGGCGTCAAATACAGGATTGTTGAAGAAACAGAAACACACCCTCAAGTAGGATTTTTCCCTTTGCTCGAGCTGCCGACGGGCGATGAAAACAAACAATTAGGTGCGGGGAGAATTCAGGCATGCCTTCCCGTATGGTTTCAAAAGAGTTGGGGAAAACTGACGACATACGCAGGAGGAGGATTTTGGTACAATTCCGGGCCGCAGCAAAAGAATTGGGTGTTTACAGGCTGGGAGGTTCAATACGATTTTTCAAGCGTCGTTACGCTTGGAGGAGAGTTCTATTGCCAGACTGCCGATGCCCAGGATTCTGAATCCAAAGGAGGATTCAACGTAGGCGGGTTTATCAATTTGAATGAGAACCATCATATTTTGTTTTCTTTTGGCAGCAGTGTATCTGGTCCGGAGACAATAACCGGATACATCGGCTATCAACTCACGATATAAATAATCGATAGAGCAACCATGGAAAAAGAAAACTCCAAATCTTTATTAAACAAATTCATTCACACGCCATGGTCATACGGTAAGTTTGCCAGGGCGATCTTCGCAATTCGACTGATAGTCGGCTGTGTGTTTCTCTCCGAGGGCATTCAGAAATTCCTGTTCTCTGAATCGCTCGGAGTGGGTCGTTTTATCAAAATTGGAATTCCTGCACCTGAAATAATGGCCCCCTTCGTCGGAATTGTTGAAATAGTCTGCGGGGCTCTTGTTCTTATCGGCTTGATCACACGGTTCGCTGCCATTCCGCTCATTATTGACATGCTCGTTGCAATATCAACGACCAAAATTCCGATTCTTCTGGAAAAAGGATTTTGGGCGATGGCGCACGAGGCACGAGTCGATTGGTCGATGATACTCGGTTCAATATTCCTCCTGATCGTTGGTGGAGGTGCGTGGTCGTTGGACGGATCGATAGAAAAGTATTGCGATAAACGGAACCAGGTAGTAAATAAAACTTAAAAGCCGCGACCGATGATCGCTGGGATGCAGGCAACCGAGGTCATCCGCCCAGCAATATAGCAGACAGGACAATGTCGGCTACTGATGAATATATCTACATCTACCCCATTCCCACACAAATTAAAGATTTCTTCCATTTTACCAGCCGGGGTGTTACATCTCAGCGTGAGAATTGTCGAGCATCAAATCGTTCAGGCACTGAAAGTGATGCGTAAGAAACTGGGCAGCCATTAAGAGATAAAGATGAGACCTGCTTTTATGAAGAGGTTCATGAGCAAAGAGGCATCTTATTGTCGAAAAGACAGGATGAGAAAGTACGCCCCTGCACATTCTAAGTCCAGATTATTATTTAAATGCTTTTCCAGTTCACACCTCTTGATAATAGGTACTTAAATATCTACTATATCGTCAACAAAAAGCCATTATCGATTTTATCTTCGAAGTGAACTGAAGGAAAATTTATGGCACACATGCCCTCAAAAACCGTCCCACCACTGGCGAAAGAACAATTAGAGTTACAAATCAAAATACTCGTGATCGAGGATGAGCAGGAGGAATCTAATTTTATCCGTCTCGCCTTGGACAGCGAACACTATGAAGTGATCACCGCCTTAAACGGCCGGGAAGGCTGGGAGAAGATACAGCAAATTCGTCCGGATCTCGTTTTGCTCGATGTATGTCTTCCTGAAATAGACGGGCTGGAAATATGCCGTCGAATTAAGAACGATCCGACATCGAGAAACACCTTCGTGATTCTCATGTCCGGGATTCGTACCTCATCTGATGATCAGTCTTTTGGATTGGAAGTCGGCGCCGATGGTTATCTCGGCAAACCGTTTGCTGCTCGCGAACTTCTTGCAAACGTAAAAGCTATGGTTCGAATCCGGACCCGTGAGATCGCTTTACATCAAAAGGATCTCGAATTGGAAGAGGCCCATAAAGAGGCATTGAGTATTATGCAGGATTTGGAAAAGTCCGCCCAAAGCTTACGTAAACTTTCTCGTGCCGTGGAACAAAGTTCTGCAACCATCGTTATTACTAATACCTCCGGAGATATCGAATATGCCAATCCGGCGTTTGAAACAATCACCGGTTACAATATTGAGGAAGTTCTTGGTAAAAATCCCCGTGTACTTAAATCAGGTATGCACCCGCCGGAGTTCTACAAAGATATGTGGGAAACTCTTAGCAAGGGAAATGTCTGGCATGGAGAGATATGCAACAAAAAAAAGGACGGTGAGTTTTATTGGGAGTCGGCAACTATCGCACCGGTTCGCAATTCTCAAGGACAAATTACAAATTATGTTGCCGTCAAAGACGACACCACGGAAAGTATTCGACAAAAGAAACAACTGCAAGAAAGCTACGAACAACTTCAACAATTGGAAACAGCCCGCGATAGTCTCGTACATATGATTGTACATGATATGCGTTCGCCACTTAGTGCCACCAGTCTGTCGCTTCAGGTGCTGGATAAATATGAGATGAAAAACATCTCGGAAAAAAACAGAAAATTATTACATCAAGCCACGTTATCAATTAAAAAACTTATACAGATGGTCAATAATTTACTCGACATCAGCAAGATGGAATCAGAACAGATGAAATTGTCTCTGGCAGACTGTGACCTTGTCAAGGTTGTACAAAAAGTCGTTTCGGAATATGAAAGTCTAAAAGAACAACGCCAATTCATCGTTGACTTGCCGACAACAGCAGTGCAAGTAGTATGCGATCCCGATCTGATTTCACGAGTCATTCAGAATCTTTTCACTAATGCATTGAAATTTACACCAAAGAATGGAACTATTCGAGTGGTTATCCAAAGCACAGAAGATAGTGTTCAGGTTTCCATTAAAGATACAGGGCCGGGAATTCCATCACAATATCTCAAGAAAATATTCGACAAGTTTTTCCAGGTTGAAGCACGTGAATATTCAACGGGACTCGGATTGACATTCTGTAAGCTGGCTATAGAAACCCACGGAGGGCAAATTGGTGTAGACAGCGAGGTTGACAAAGGAAGTACATTTTGGTTTATTCTTCCGAAGAAGAAGATTGCTTAACAAAAAGCCCTGTGCTTGGAAAGACCTTTTTTGATTTCTTCAAAGATATTTCGACTCTTTTAACCGATATTATAACTAACATAAATCCCTTTAGAAAAGCCCGATTAAAGAAGATGAGACAGTGGAAAATAGCGATATACCCATTCCACAATGGCAGCCCCGCAAAAAAACGTCAGGCAGGCAAATGGTGGGTAGCGTCCATATAATTATATGGGTTTTAATCTTTGAATGAAAACATCAAAGAGAATCAGATAACAATTGAGAAATCGTAGGTTTATCATCGTAAGTCTATTGATAATCGCTTTTATCACTCAACCGTATCTTTGCGGCTTAGGGAAGTGTAATGATAGTACAGCACAACAACAGGAGATTACTCCAAAAGGACAGAATATGAAAACTCCACTTCTTAAGCCGCCGTACATCAAAAAGGTTGGGCAGCGCGGAAATATCTCTATCTGGGTAGTCGACGGCACATATGTGAGAACACATCTCGACGAAGAGTTTACAAACTACGGCCAGCATTACGGTTTCAAATGCATCCCGAAAGATGAATTTTGGCTTGATAAGGAAGCGCAGGAGGATGAACAGAGCTTCTTTATCGACCATTTGTTGGTTGAACACCGGTTGATGGAGAAAGGTGTTCCGTATGACGATGCGCTGGAAGCTGCCGATAAACAAGAAATGGCAGAACGTAAGAAAGCGGGCGATGTGCAAAAGCTGACAGCGGGAGGTAATCTTCCCGATCCGACAAAAGTGCATGTGCGACTCTGGAAGAAACTGGAAAACGGGATCAGTGTATGGATCATCGATGGCAGGTTCGTGAGAAGTGTGTTCGATGTTGATTTTACGGAAGGCGGGCATGACTATGTCTACGAGTTTGTGCCTCAGAATGAAGTATGGATCGATAATGATCTCGAAGAGGCAGAGCGCCCGTATGTACTTCTTCACGAACTCCACGAACGGAATTTGATGGCAAAAGGATGGACGTACAGTAAAGCGCACGAGGATTCAAGCAGGATCGAGTATTACTGTCGTCAACATCCCAACGAGTTGCACTCGGAGTTAGCAAAAGAAGGGTGGGAATGAGAGAATAAGGAGATCCAAATCGTGGCAAGAAAAACCTTGACCCCATACCTGTGGTTTCGAACTTCTTGAGGATAATTCTATTCCGCTGATTGGCAATTGCGATCCGTCCTATTCGTTATCTCGTTGTAAAATACCACAGCGGTCCATTGAGTGTATCTGTCTCGGTGACTTCATCAATCCGCCATACGTATTTTGTATTCGATTCTAGAATTCCCGGATTAAAAATGTTTTCTTTTTGATTTCCCTTAAAGTCCAATTTACCATTCTTGCCAAAATATATATTGTGCGAAATTGCATTTCGGGATGGTACCCATTTCAACAACGGAGTTTCATTGGGAACTGTGTATGCACCAACTCTTGGTCGAGGCAGAAAAACTGTTGGGAGAACTGACGGCATTGTCTCTTCCGGATCCCATTTGCCGTCAAATGTCCATTTTGCTGTTATGTTACTTTCTGTCGGGGAATCAGCGGCTGTTCCTAAATTATTCCTAAACCAATCGAAGTTTCCTCCTTCGCGATGGCAATTGTAATAATAATGCCGGTCGCCCCATTTCCATGGTGTCTTGCTCGTTTTTGGCAGGTAAATAGGTTGGTCAGCCATAGCTCGAGAAAAAATGCAATCCAGGAGATATATCTGTCCATCACGATGATTGCGTCCTAAAGAAAATCCCTGCACTCCATCGAATGTAGAATAGCGGATGACAAATTTCTGATTTTTGTCTGAATCGCCATCGTGCCAGATACTGGCATTCAGGTTGTGCCCAAAGAATTTACTATCGGTAATATAACACCAACTGCGTGGACAGACATAATCCACCCAGCCTTCAAAATAGCAATGGGAGTGGTAATACATGCCGCTTACCTTATTCCATAAGCTGAGCGTGTCTCCGCCGTCAGCAATGATATTGCAATTCAGGATGCTCACACGTGTACCGCCGCCGCGAACAGCAAATTGATGATCATGATCGCCAAAGAGGCCGCCATAATTATTATGCACAGTTATATTCGCAATTGTAATATCCGTAACGAGAGTATCAATATTGACGACCGCAGATCCCCAATCTGAACCGTTATACTCATTATTCCAATTCTTTCTCAATTCTGCATACACAATTCTTGTACGGTCGCGATCTTCGCCGACAAGTGTGATAAAACTTTTTGTGATAAACAGCTTTTCGTGGTACACACCATTGCGGATCAGGATGATGAGGTTATGCTTGTTGTCTGCGGGCACGGAATTTATCGCATCTTGAATACTTGTGAACTGCCCGCCGCCATCCTGTGCAACAATAATATTTGCTTTCTCTATCGCTTCTAACGAAGAAGAGGACATGCAAATAAAAATCGCAACCGCATAGCCGATTACTCTCATCTTCGTATTTCGCCAAAATATCTTCACTGACTTCTTTATGTATGTTAGAATTTTAAAAGAGCAATCAAATCCAAAATAACTCTCCCTAAGTTTATTAATAGATTTGGGATCATACGGTACGTTGACGCCAGCTGAAAGCACCAAACTGTATGACGAGGTGTCGGAATCGGGATTAAGCAAACAACGATCAAGCATTTCTTTCGTTCCAGGTATCATAGTTTTCATGTTACTCTATCAATAAGATGGCAACCACAACCCGGGTGTAAATATATTTCTATTGCATTGGAATCGCTGCATTGCTTAAAAGCCATTGGAAAAGATTTCTTCCTGCTTTCCTATTCTCGTAATCAATTGGAAGCCGGCGTGTATCCATATACTCATTATACAACCATGGATCACCTACTGCGAATACCAGGCCATTACCAACACGTGCTGACGCCATGAGCACCAATTCATTCTCAGTGAGAATCGGTTCTGCCGGCTTTTCAATTTTGAGCGAACAAATCTCTTTCATAAAAATCTGTTTCACACCTGTAAAGATGGGATGTGCCGGCAGATGATCGTTCTTCCCTGTCTCATAATTGCTGCCAAGAACCTTATGATAACAGTCTTCGTTAAAGTGAATGCCAAAGCGTTCCGCCAGCTTGTTGAAATGCTCAAACTCCGAATTTCCCTTATCGTTTCCCATGAGGACCAACACCCCGCCTTTTTCCACCCATGGAATAATGGCATTGATTGCTGCTTCGGACATATAATTGGGATTCTTCGTCTCTAACGGAGTATCCGGATCGACAATAATATAAATACTTAAGCGGCGTAATGATGAGTCGGTGGGAATACTTTGCAGGGTATCGAGATGAGCACCTAAAAAATCAATGTTTCTTCCTAGGATAGAGAAACCGCTATTGGTGGTATCTTCCCATATATAATGCCAGCGCTCGAGAATAGAATCTTTATTCGGTCTCCATTCGTTATTAAAGAAGTAATCGAGCCCAACAACTTTTCCTTCATCAATTATATTTTTTGTTTGTACTGGTACTAATTCTTTTTCTAATGGCAGGTGCAATTCCTTGATCCCATCAACAACGAATGAAGCCATTTGAATTGCACCAGTTTGTGTAAAATGTGTGTTGTCTCGTTTTTTATTCCACAGATGAAACTCGTTGTCTTTAACACCGGCAAGATAAAGTTCTTTTGATTGTGCATCGCCCAGTTTCATTACCAACTGGCTTGTTTTCTCAAACATATCAATGAGCGGAACATTCTCTTCCTTCGCGATTTCTTTCATCACACCTGGATATTCGCCATGAGTACCAACATAATGTCCATTTGTATCGAAATCGCGCCGGGTGATTGGCGTTAAGAGAATTGGAATTGCTGATTTTTCACGCGTTTCACGAATAATTCTTTTTAGATTATCTTTAAAGTCGGGCCTTGGGGCAGCGTATCGTAATGCGTCCTCTTTTTTTGCATCATTATGGCCAAACTGAATAAAGACATAATCATCCGGTTGAAGCTGGCCATACACTTTCTTCCAGTCTCCTTTATTAAGAAAATTTTTAGTACTGCGGCCATTGACCGCATAATTCATGATGTGGACATATTGAGAAAAGAACATGGGGAACATTTGTCCCCAACCATGTTCCGGATTATCGGCGAGCGGTTTATCCGCCATTGTCGAATCACCGATGAGAAAAATGCGGGTCATCCTCTGAGACAAGCATGCAACAAAAAGCATAACAGTGCAGCAAGCAATAAAAGGCCAGATTGAGCGCCTCAATTTCATAGAATAGTTAGACATTTCACACTCACCTTTCTTCTCATTTTACAGGTGGTACTGTCGCACATTTTTTTTCCAGTTCAAGAGCCGCAAGAATAAATGGACCGACCGCCTTAAAGTCATTTGTTCGTTGTTTTTCATGAATATAATATTCATAGCTTCCATCGTGGTATGGAATTCCACCTAAACCCGCTGATTGGCAAGTATGATGTAAAAAGATTAATCCTTTCTCATCTACAGTTACCATGAAGTCAAGAATTCCTTTAAATGATTTCTGTGCAACCGCAAAATACGATGTATCGAGATATCCTTTGTTGGCGCCTTTTGCAAACGCATAGACAAACATGCATGAAGCTGAGGATTCAAGATAATTCCCTGCACGGTTTCCTTGGTCGAGAACTTGATACCATAAACCTGAACGTGGTTCGCGATACTTCAAGAGCGCTGCAGATTCTCGCTGCAGAATTGTGATGAGTTCAGCACGCTTCGGATGATCCTGTGGAAGATAATCCAGCACATCCACGATTGCCCACATATACCACCCTATTGCCCTGCCCCAAAAGTGCGGCGATACGCCTGTAATTGGATTTGCCCATTTCTGGTGCTTGCTTTCATCCCATGCATGGAAAAGTAAACCAGTCTTTGGATCACGCGTATGCTTTTCGATGAAAGTGAATTGGTTTGTGATATCATCGAACGCATTCGGCTCATTAAACATACGGGCATATTCGGCATAGAACGGCTCACCCATATAGAGACCATCCAGCCACATCTGGTATGGATAGATCTTTTTATGCCAAAACCCGCCTTCGTTGGTTCGAGGCTGATTTGCCAATTGTTTTCGCAGGGTATCGGCCGCCTTTTTGTACTTTGCATCATCAGTGACATCATAGAGTGCGAGAAGTTGTCTCCCAGTAGCGATGTTGTCCATATTAAAAGTCGAGTACTCGTACGTTTTAATCATCCCATCTTCACCGACAAATTGATCTATATTCTTTTTTATATACGCTAGGAATTTCTTGTTGCCGGTGGTATTATAGACTTGCCAGACACCCTGCAAAACAACACCTCGTTCATAGTCCCAACGCGTACTTTTAGGAACACCCGTATAAGCGATCGTATCGGGACACATTGCAATAAAGCTTTGCACAATACGTGTTGACCATTGAGTAACTATCCCCTCGGTCATCTGTTGAGAAGTCCCATAGCAACTCAATAAAGAAATGGGAACAACGAACCAGAGAAAGAATCGGTTCATTATAAGTCATGCCTTTCTATTGAACAGAAGCACTCTAAATATATTTCACCAGAGAACAAACCGATTGAAACTATTTATTCATTATTCTCACATTGATCATACTCAAATCTTTTACATTCTCGAGAACATTCGGCCGAGCAACATTGGTAAATGTGCAATTCTCAAAATGTACGTTCGTTGCCGGGGATCGATCATATGCGCGAATCCAAACAGCAAATTTGCTTTTGCCGCTTTCAATCTTTTTTAATTCTACATTCTGTACAAGAGGCGTAAAACTTCCTGCATCTCCTTCTTCATAATAGAAATCGATCTGCAACACTGCATCTGCAACCTGTTCGACCTTGATATTCCTGAAATACACATTTTCCACCACTCCGCCACGAATAGAATTCGTCTTAATGCGAAGCATACGTTCGAGGTTCGGGCTATCCATCGTATCATTTTCTGCATAGACGTTGCGTATTCCACCAGAGAGTTCGCTTCCTATCGAGACGCCGCCATGTCCATTCTTCATCCGGCATCCTTGAACAATGATATTGGAACAGGGAACATTCACCCGTCGACCGTCATTGTTCCGCCCGGATTTTATAGCAATGCAATCATCGCCGGTGTTGAAATAGCAATTCTTGATGAGAACATCAGTACATGATTCCGGGTCGCACCCATCATTGTTCGGCCCCAGTCCATCTATTGACACACCAATGATTGAAACATTTTTGCATAGTACTGGATTGAGAAACCACATCGGGGAATCTTTAAACTTCACCCCTTGGACTAATACATTCTTGCACTTGTATGGTTCAAAGAAATTTGGGCGAAGATAAAATCCATGACCAAAGATACGCTCTGCAACTGGAACGCCCTTTTCCCCCAGCTCAAATAATTTCTTGCGCGCAGCATTTTGATTGGGCATGCCTGCCACCCACCCAGCCTCTTCCTTTCCCTTCCAACTCCACCATTTGTCATTTGCTCCTTGTCCATCCAAAACCCCTTCTCCTGTCACAGCGATGTTTTCTCGCTCATATGCATAGATGAGTGGAGAATAATTCATACACTCGACACCTTCCCAGCGCACAAATACGACAGGAAGGTAAATTTTCGGATCAGTATTGAATTTAATTGTCGCTTCCTTAGAAACATACAGGTTGACATTGCTCTTCAAGTGGATGGCGCCCGTAAGATAGATTCCTTTAGGCACCACAACCCTACCGCCGCCATCGGTGTTGCACTTATTAATAGCTTCCTTGAATGCCTCGCTGCAATCGGTTTTTCCATCACCAACCGCACCAAATCTTGTGACATCAAAATCTATTTGGGGGGAAAGTCGGGGGAGTAATTCTTTGTAATAACGCTGGGAAAGCATCCCACCCTTGCGGAGCAACAACAACTGGCTGTGCACAAAGAATTAATGGCATGAGAAAATTGAGAATGGGAACAAGATGAAAACTTCGTAAGAGGGTAGAGTTCATCGACATCGGTTCCTAACCATTGGACGAAAGCGTGATTTGAGCAGTGCTTACATAGACACCTCCACGTATATAGATCGTATCACCAGTCACGGCAACAGATATTGCTTTGAGGATTGTTCGAAAGGGCAAGTCGATTCTATCGATGGCGCCAGTTGTATCATTGCCTGTTGTGGATACAAAAATCTGACTGGCAAAAGAAATCGTTATGAACGTCCAAATCAAAAAGAAAATTACAGCACTTCGTTGTACCAAGTTCATATTTTATTAATAGGAACTATCCATCCTCTCCACCATTGTTCATAATTATCGCTTAATCCTTGCCGAACCGCCGTTCATGATATATTTAATTTCTTCCATAGTTACCATGCTCGTATCGCCGCGCGTGCTCTGAACAAGCGCACCATGTGCAGTACCTAACTCGACACATTCCTGCGGTGTCATACCATGGAGTAATCCATAAATAAATCCGCTGCAGAATCCGTCGCCGCCTCCAATACGATCTTCGATCTCGAGGTTTTCATACTTCTTCGATTGATAAAATATGCCGTCGTAATACATGATAGCGGACCAATTATTGAGTAATCCACTTATAACTTCACGTAATGTTGTTCCAACAGCTTGAATACTTGGATATGTCGCGACGACTTTTTTTACCATCTTCTTGTATGCGTCGATAGGTAATCTTTGTAGATTTTTATCTGTTCCTTCTACTTCAAATCCAAGAACCTTTTGGAAATCTTCTTCATTCCCAATGAGAATATCAATACATGGAACGAGTTTCTTTGTCACTTCGATTGCTTTTTTACTGGACCAGAGTTTGCTCCGGAAATTCAGGTCATAACTTACAATAGTTCCCGCATCGTGTGCAGCTTTCATCGCTTCTGCTACAACATCGGCACAATTATCGCTTAATGCTGTAAAAATTCCACCAGTGTGAAACCAGCGGACCCTTTTTGTTGTGAATATCCGTTTCCAGTCAACTTCACCGGGTTTCATGTAAGAGACCGCTGTGTTGCCACGATCATAGATTGTCACGCTCGAGCGTAGACCGATGCCAACTTCGCTGAAGTTGAGACCTATCCGTTCACCTCTGCCGACACCATCATAAGGAACCCAAATAACCTCACTCATGTCCATGCCACTGGATTTTGCATGGTTTTGAATAAAATGTCCGAGTTGATTATTGACAAGGCGAGAAACCCAACTAGTCCGCATGCCAAAACGAGAGAGAGCATACGCAACATTATACTCTCCTCCACCGGCGTACGCCTCGAACACTGGGGTCAACTCGATGCGTTGGTGACCTGGAGGGCTTAGTCGAATCATACACTCGCCAAGCGTCAATAAATCAAATTCACATTCAGAGGCAGTTTGAATCTTCAATGACATTATTTTTATTCCTTTCACGTAACAAGAAAAATATTATCGCTCTTCGATAACAGCCCCAAGTCATACATCGCACAGTGTGCGGTCATCGCTGGATGCGCGCCGATCCACCTTGAGCAAAAGCACGCACCTGCTCTACCGTTACCATCGATGTATCACCCGGTGTCGTTGTGAGCAATGCACCATGCGCCCAACCAAGCTTTACAGCTTCCTCCGGTGTTTCGCCAGTCAGCAGGCCGTAAAAGAATCCAGATGCATATCCGTCACCACCGCCGACACGATCGACCACACCAAGTTCGCAGGTAGGCGAGACGTACGTTTTGCCATCAACCCATGCGACAGCACCCCATGTATGGTGATTTGTTGAATGGACTTCACGTAATGTTGTGGCAACTGCCTTTACTTGTGGATGTTTTTTTATAACCTTATCAATCATCCCAAAGAAAGCGGTCGGATCAAGTTTCGATTTTGATTCCACATCTTGACCAGGAATTCCCAAGCCCTTTTGCAAATCTTCCTCATTGCCGACCAACACATCGACATTTTCAACGATGCGCGCAATGATTTCCACTGCCTTTTTTTCCCCACCCCAAATGTTCCATAACTTTTCGCGAAAATTCAGATCAAAACTGACGACCGCACCGGCTTTCTTTGCTGCTTTCATTCCTTCGATGATCACTTCGCCTGTGGTTTCTGAAAGAGCTGCAAAGATTCCCCCGCTATGGAACCAACGCACACCGCCTGCAAAGATCGCGTTCCAATCGAAATCACCCGGTTTCAACAAGGCACCGGCTTCGTTCGCGCGATTGTAGAACACCACGGGAGGACGAATGCCTTGTCCGCGATCGCTGTACACAGTTGCCATGTTCGGGCCATTCACACCATTGTGCTTAAATCTTTTATAGAACGGTTTCACTCCCATAGCTCGTACGCGCTCATGGATCAAATCACCGATTGGGTAATCGACCATTGCCGTTGCAATGCCTGCATTCATACCAAAACAATCAGACAAGTTTGCTGCCACGTTAAATTCACCGCCGCTCACATGAATTTGAAACTCTTGTGCTTTTCTAAAAGGAATGATGCCGGGATCGAGACGATTCACCAACGCACCAACTGATACCAAATCCAATGCGCCATCCTTTTTTATATTCAAATTGCTCATGATGTGCTCCTTTGTCACTTTCTCTATAAAAAATGATCGTTCCTATTACTTACACACCTGAATATGCTGAGAAGCCGCCATCGATTGGAAGAACAATACCGGTGACAAACTTCGATGCGGGCGATAATAACCACAGCATTGCACCAAGTAAATCATCCGGTGTACCAAAACGTCCAGCCGGTGTATGATCCAAAATCTTCTTGCCGCGTGCAGTCAATACACCGGTCGCTTTGTCTGTCAAGAGAAAGCGGTTCTGATCTGTCAAGAAGAAACCCGGAGCAATTGCGTTCACACGAATGTTAGGTGTGTATTCCTGCGCCATATGGACAGCAAGCCATTGTGTAAAGTTGCTAATTGCCGCTTTTGCTGCCGAGTAAGCCGGAATACGTGTCAGCGGGCGGAATGCATTCATCGAGGAAATATTCAGAATAATTCCTTCCTTCTGCTCCACCATCTTCTTCCCGAAAATCTGACTTGGCAGAATTGTTCCAATCAAATTCAAATTCGAAACAAATTGAATCGCTTCGCTCGGAATATCAAAAAAGGTTTGTTCAGGATTTGTTGTCGCTTTGGGATTGTTTCCACCT
Source organism: Ignavibacteriota bacterium (assembly GCA_003155495.1). Classification (GTDB taxonomy): domain Bacteria; phylum Bacteroidota; class Ignavibacteria; order UBA10030; family UBA10030; genus Fen-1298. The sequence goes on along the minus strand of PMDB01000114.1, from coordinate 42,357 downwards.
GCACCGTTGATAAGAATATCGACGCGTCCATATTCGGAAAATAATTTATCAGCCGCTTCCTGCACTTTGGCCTTATCGAGAACATCGATAAAGATGACTTTATGTTTCCCTTTTGTGCCAGCTAATGTCTGAAACACTTTTTCACCAAGAGCTACATCACGATCGAGAATGACAACATTCGCATTGCATCCTGCAAGAGCTCTAGCCATTTCGCCGCAAAGCACCCCGCCGCCGCCTGTGATTGCGACCGTTTTACCTGAGAAATCATATGCCTTCGTTATTTCTTGTAAGTTCATTCCTTTGTTTCCTTAAAAAAAAATATAAATCTACTGGTTTTGCGTTTGCCGTTAACTCCTGTTTATTATCAATAATCAGTGATCGGTTTATATTTTGGAACCAACGACTTCATTACAACCCAGCCGATAAGATATGCTACGGCACAAATTGAGAAGATGATGAAGTAACCCGACCTGATTCCCTCAAAACCCATGAATTTCATTTGTGTCATTTCAGTGTAGTCGAACAACACGCCAGAACCTTTGTTGATCAGGTAAGAACCAATCCCCCCAGCCATTCCACCGATACCAGTGACTGTGGCAATAGCTGATCTTGGAAACATGTCACCAATGGTAGAAAAGATATTCGCAGACCACGCCTGGTGTGCTGCTCCTGCAATACCGATAATGATGATTGGGAACCAATAGGAGTAAGTCCCCAGTGGTTGCGCTAAAAGTGCTAAAAGTGGGAAGAATGCAAAAATCAACATCGAGCGCATACGTCCTGCATACGGGTTCATACCTTTCTTTGTGATAAAATATGAAGGTAACCAACCACCGATGATCGACAATAAAGTGATTGCATAAAGAACAAACACCAACAATTGAGCGGTTGTGTTGTCTGAAGGAAGGCCATACACAGAGCTGAGGTATGCCGGTGTCCAGAACAGGTAAAACCACCACACTCCGTCGGTCATAAATTTACCAAAAGCAAAAGCCCAGGTTTGTTTGTAATTGAAACATTCTTTGAACGAAAGCTTTCGCATTGGCCGCCCTTGAGCATCTGTGGGGTTATCATCTTTATCTTGTCGAATATAAACCAATTCAGCTTTGTTGACATATGGGTTTGCATCTGGTTTCTTATAAACAAATACCCATGCTCCCATCCAAAGAAAACCGAGTGCCCCGATGATGAGAAATGCCATTTCCCATCCGAACTTAGCGGCGATTATCGGAATAGAGAAAGGGGCAACGAGCGCGCCTATAGTGGCGCCGGCGTTGAAGATACTGGTAGCATAAGCACGGTCTTTTTTTGGAAAGTACTCGGCCGTGGCTTTAATAGAAGCAGGGAAGTTTCCTGCCTCACCAAGTGCTAGAACAAAACGTGCGAATACGAACAAAGTAACGGTCACGTTTATTATCATACCAACATTGTTGACAGTACCTATGGCTTCTCTTGCCCCTTTAAAACCTACGAGCCATTGGCCAGTAATGATACCAGAAGTAGCTATTCCGCAGAAAGTGTGAAGGCAGGCACCCACCGACCAAACACCTATGGCCCAAAGGAACCCTTTCTTAGTGTCCAACCAATCGACAAAACGACCAGCGAACAACATGCTAATAGCATAAAAGATGGAGAAAAGAGATGTAATGTTTCCATAATCATTGTTTGTCCAATGAAACTCAGGCGCAATAAAGTCTTTCCAAGTTAATGAGAGGACCTGACGATCCATGTAGTTAATAGTTACGCCGAAAAACAACATCGCACAGATGACCCATCGATAATTACCGGCTTTTACATTTATTCCCTTTCTATCTGTCATTCTATGATCCTTAAAGGATATTTTTTCTATTTCTCGGTTATTTTTTTAATTAAGATTTCCAGAAGAGACACTAAGCGCAGGGAAAACTCTTTCAAATGCTTATTCCACTCTTTGACATTATGAAAATCACCGCTACGTGTCCAACATGCACCAGCATAATATGTTAAAGATTTTTGGACAATTTATTTTTTCTTATTCTCTCCTGCTATTGAAGTTCATCCATTGAAACATTATCCATATCATCGAATACCTGATTCTCGCCGCCCATCGCCCAGATAAAACTGTAATTACGTGTGCCAACTCCGGAATGAATTGACCAACTTGGATTAAGTACCGCTTGTTCATTGCGCATCACCAAATGACGTGTCTCGTCGGGTTGTCCCATCAAGTGTACTACCAAGGCATCGGGCGCTACATTGAAATACATATATACTTCCGATCGCCGCTGATGAGTATGAGCAGGCATCGTATTCCAGACACTTCCCTCCTCCAGCTCCGTTAATCCCATTACTAATTGACAGCTCTTGATGCCATTGATATGTATCATTCTATTGAGAATTCGTTTATTCGCATCGCGTTGACTTCCGAGGACCACGTGTTCAGAATCAGCAAGAGGTAGGTGCGCTGTTGGATACTCCTTGTGTGCCGGATAGCTGACAAAATAGAACTTTGCAGGTGTGCTTGTTTGTTTACTGGTAAAAATAATATCTTTCGTGCCTCGACCTATGTAGATCGCATCTTTCAGCGCCATTGCGTATTCCTTGCCATCAACAAGCACGGATCCGTCGCCGCCAATATTGATAACGCCAATTTCGCGACGTTCTGCAAAATGATCCGCTGACATTTCTTTCTTCGTCCCTAATAACTTTAATTCCCGCTTTACAGGCACGGCAGAACCTGTTATTGACCTATCGATATCGGAATATACCATTGGCACAGTATCAAGTACAAAGAGATTGTCGATGAGATACGCTTTTCGTAATTCATCAGTCGTCATCGTTCGGAATCCCTTTGGATCCGTTGTTGATCTCACATCCATCATGTCACTCCTATTGTTTTTTCTTGTATGTGCAAATATACATATTCAGTATCCAAATAAATCGTTTCGGGCACAGTCTTGCGTGATTCGAAAGCAATTGAATCATGCTATCTGCGTTCACCAAAGAATCTACTTATCCTTCCTCACAATTGAAAGAGATGAATTGCAAAACCTTCTATTTCAAGGTCAAGATACACTGTAGAGAGTTTTCCATCTTGCATGTTCTTCGTTTCAGGTTTAATGCTAATTCCCCTCAGTGCAAGATGGGCAATTGCACGTTCGATGAAATTAGTGGCAATAGCAATATGGCCATGAGTGCCGAGATACTGTCGCTTGAGCACCTCAAATTGCGTCCCAACAAAGAATGAGCCGTTCGTTTCACGTGCTCTGAAATTAAAAATTTTTTCTATTATTGCGGCAATTTGTTTCGCATCATTGACATTATGCGTATTCATACCGATATGCCTGAGTTCAAATCCTAACATTTTGGCGACTGCATTGCGTGTAAGTTTCAAAATCTCATCAAAACTACCAGAATCAATGAACGCTGATGGTATCATCCAACTTCCACCGCAGGCTAGAACACATGGGAGTTGAAGGTACGAGAGCAAAGTCGATTCTTCGATGCCACCAGTGGGAATAAATAGCATTTCTTTGAATGGTGCCGCAATCGCCTTCAGATATTCTGTGCCACCACTCGCTTCTGCCGGAAAGAATTTCACGACCTCAAGATTGTATTCAATCGCATATTGGATTTCTGTCGGTGTTGTTATGCCGGGGATAATAGGAATTGAATTGGAGAGACAGAACTCAACAACTTTCGGGTTAAATCCCGGCGATACAATGAAACGCGCCCCAGCATCAATTGCTGTTCGCGCTTGATCAACAGTGAGAACAGTCCCCGCTCCTACGAGTATTTGCAAGGAATCCCTCGCAATCCGTTCGATCACACTCACAGCTGCTTGCGTCCGGAATGTAACTTCAATAGCCGGCAATCCGCACTCGCATAGAGTTTGTGCAAGCATCACCGCTTTCTTTTCATCTTCAACGATTGCAACAGGAAGAATTCCCAGCAATCCAATTTGTTCCAGTATTTTATCCATAGATCTTTAGTCTTCGCGCATTTATCGTGCCATCCAACCGCCATCAACAACGAGTACATGGCCATTCATATAATCAGAGGCTTGCGAGGCAAGGAACATCACCGGGCCCTTCAAATCATCCGGTATACCCCAGCGGCCCGCTGGAATACGATCTAATATTGTTTTTGAACGAACAGGGTCTTCTCGGAGGGCCTTTGTATTGTTTGTAGCCATGTAGCCCGGTGCAATCGCATTGATGGTGATGCCGTGCTGAGCCCATTCATTCGCGAGCGCTTTTGTTATCTGTGCGACTGCTCCTTTGCTTGCAGTATACGATGGCACCAAGATACCACCCTGAAAAGCCAGCAACGAAGCAACATTAATGATTTTCCCGTACTTTCGTTTCATCATGTCATGCGCTACCGCCTGGCAAAAGAAGAATACGGTCTTTGAGTTAATTGACATTACATCGTCCCAGTCTTTCTCAGAAAAATCTATTGCTGGTGTTCGACGTATAATGCCTGCATTATTCACGAGCACATCTATTTTCCCGAATGTGCGGATCGTCTCATTCACGATGGATTGAATCGGACTGATGGTCATAAGATCAGCTACAATAGTTATTGCTTTCCGACCCATCGCTTTGATTTGCTCGGCAGTCTCAGTACTTCCGACATAGTCCACTAAGACTAAATCCGCACCCGCTTCAGCTAATCCCAGTGACATGCCTTTGCCAAGTCCGGTGCTTGCTCCGGTGACAATAGCTACCTTGCCTGAAAGATCAAACCGATTCATAGTAATTCCTTTTGTTTCGTTCGTCCGAATTTATTATTACAAAGAAGCATCCAGCCAACGAAAGACTGCAACTGGATGCTTCACAATTAATATACTATTTGTCGTCTTTAATTCTTTTCTGCAATTGGCTGATTTTGTAACATTTGTTCTGTATGCTGTTCAGCAATTTCGAGATGTCGTATCATTGCACTCCGTGCGCCTTCTGCATCTCGTTGCAAGATTGCGGTAAGAATTTTCTGATGCCATTCAACAGCTGATTGTTTCGCATCTACAACAGTGGCGTACACAGACGATTTGATTTGCGGACTAAGCCTGTGTATCGGTTCGAGTATCAACGGAATCAAGGAGTTCTCCGATGCTTTCGCAATATCTAAATGAAAGAGCATGTCGAGCCGCGAAAGCTCTTCATAGTCTCCATCGCTGTGCACTAAATCGTCCTGATCTTTTTTCAATTTTTCAGCATCCTCTTCTGTGTGATGAAGCGCCGCCGATGCTGCAATAGGAGGTTCAATAATTTGCCGGGCATGAACGACATCAAGAACATAACTGCGTTCATGTTGCATCTCAAGGTACAGATAGATAGGATCAGTCACTGTCTCGGAAGAAATGTTTTGAACAAATATCCCTTTGCCCTTCATTATTGTTATAAGACCACGTGCACTTAACGTACGGAGTGCTTCACGAACTGCCGTCCGGCTTACACCAAATTGCTGGCAAAGCTCTAATTCCGATGGAAGTTTTGCACCTGGTAATAGTACCTTCGATCGAATGGTTTTTTCTATTTGAGATACCACGATGTTGCTTAAAAGACTTCTTTTTCCAACAGATATAAACATTTTCTTAGTTGTCATATGTATGATGTATTACATAAGAAACTTAAAATATATTTATTATTCTGTCAAGAGAAATCTTTTCTTTATAGAAACTATCTGAAATGATAGTAAATAAGGCAAAATAGAAATGTTGTTGAAAACGCAGAAAATCAATATAATGATCAAGAAGAAAATAGGACAACGGCTGCGCTCATTCAATTCAGACGTAAAGGAGGGTTATAGTAGTCGGAACCTTATTCATATACATACATAATCATTATCAAACTCATCTATTTATTCTGGTGGCATACATGCTATCTAATTGTCACCGACGGCTCATTTCTATACAACACAAAATACTCCGCACTCCAATAGTTATATTTTTCCATCACTTTTACCGTTGTATCTTGCAGCATGTCCATTTTCGTCAATTCGGTTTGCGTGAAAATAGAATTCGATGAGAATGGATCCCATAGAATAAGACATTCCGGATACTCCTCAAGCGTTTTCTTACTGAACGGTGCAAAATGTGGCCCTCCTGATGGCGCAACATCCATGACATATGCTGGAACTGAGTTGTTACTCAGCAATGTCAGATTCGGAAATTCAGTCCTTAACGCTTTCGTCATAGTGATCATAACCATGTCATAATTTGGCCAACGCCGTGGATGAGTCGTCAATGTGCAATTGAACACTACAACACTCAAAACGAGGATGGAAAAAGCAAGGTGCACTCCCGATTGTTTTACTCTATCTAAAATCTCCGATAGGCCATACACTGAAACAATCCCGAAGAACGGCCCTACGACTGCGATGTACCGTAACTCACCGATGCTGCCCGTCCAGTGAAATATTTCTGCTCCGGCAAGCGTATGAACGATTAGTGTGATCGCTATCGTACCATAGAGAATTCCAAAGTCAGGACTCCTCTTTGCCATGACGATAAACACAATGCCTGCAACAAAAAAAGCTGCTTGTGCAAATCCGAAAGTTGTATGCAAATTCTCCACATAGTGCGTTACTGAGACGCCGGGAATAAACTTCGTCAGACTTGAAAATTTTGACCATTCCCTGAAAAACGTCATGATATCACCTGAGATGATTGTTGTCGATGCAATCCAGAGCAAAGGCCCCAACAATACGAGAGGAAGTATCTTCCATTCGCGTTTCCAAACGTACACGCAGAACATCAAACCGGCAAATATATACATTTCACTGCGGCACAATATCACCGCCGAAGCAATCGCCAGACTCCATCCATGCTTTTCCTTCAGATAATACAAGTACGAAAGCGTGATCAGAAAAGCAGTCGGTACTTCTGTCATACATGCATACGAAACATCAAAGAGGACTGGCTGAAGCCCGACAAATATGACTACCCACTCTGCATGCCGGATCCCTTTTAGTATCGCAATCTGGTAGGTGACGAGTAGAAGACAGATAAAGAGTGACAATGCAAAGAACATTGTAAACGAGTGCCCAAGTTGCGCCGGCAGAGCAAAAAGCCACTGCGGTATCGGTCTATGCCAGGTTCTCACTGTCACAGGCAGTGCCTGTAAAACAAACCTGCTATAGAGATAATGTGCACACTCGTCGATAAAATAAAATCCATTCGATTTGACAATCCAAACAGATCCTATTACTGAGACGACGGCAAGGAAGAAAACGAGAAGCGGTTTTTTCAAATGATGTTCATTGTTTCTCTTAGTTGTATAAAAATAGAATTCTTTTTTGATTCATTCAAGTACGAATGATATAATAATAACAAAAATCGCGATTGGGCTATGTCCGCTCATGCTTGGTAGAGCAAACGAATGAAACGAGATGGTCTATTCCTGCTGCACCTCCATTGCCTAGGAGAAAGCGCAGTAAGCCTCCAAGAAAAAGAATATGCTGGTACTATCGAGGAATGATTCAAAGAAGTTCTAGAAGGGGGTCAATTTCTTCTCTGTTCCTTCTCCAAGTAAGTGACCAAGGAAACGAAGACCATTTACCCATTCGAACAACCACACTTCTACCCACTTCAATGGATTCCATAAATACAAATACCATCGCTGCCAAATATGTTGAACATATGTTCTCGTAAATGCACCGGCAAATGGATTCCTCTTCCTGAACCAGAGATGCACAAGAGAGGGCACTTTGACTTCCGGCATTTCGATGTGAAGCTTCGCATAGAACGATACGAGTTCCTTCACTTTTATTTCTCGCCAATCTATGATACCCTGCTCTGTCTTCCTAGTCAATTCATGCAGAGCATCTTCAATTTTGCTTTTTGATCGGCTTTGAAGCCACACTTCTTCAAGCTGGAAGAAAAGTTTCACTATTCCCCATAATCGGAAGACAAGAACCTTCGACCGATTCCACCAAAACGGAGCAAATGCTTCGCGGGGATATCCAATTCGGCGATCATTTCGGCGTCGTACTGTCCAAAATCCGCAGTTCATTGGATGTAATCGCTCAATTCTTGATGAATAGAGGTACCAGGCAAAGAAAGACAATTTCTCTCTATAATAGTATTGGTCATGCCTCCATATCTTAAGAATGTTGACCATATGCTCGGTAGAGTAGAATTGTTCCCACGCATTATAGTAAGCATTCATGAGCTCATCACAAGACATACGTTCCGGCTCTACCGCGACATGTGCAGAATCGTACATATTGAAATCACCGCTCATCCATCGCCCTTCCCGCCACCACCGCTGGTGATCCTTTGAACCTGGGAGCGGAGCAAGGATGTAGAACGAAGCTGAATCAAACATCATCCGTTGAAGCTCTGTAATATCCTGTTTGATACTTGCTGATGTATCGAACGGCAATCCCAACATATAGCCTGCATGGCAGGAGATACCGAGTGAATGGCAATGAGCAACGAGATCTTTATACTCGGAGACCTGATTTTGAAACTTATCTTTGGAACGGAGATTCTCTCGGTTCACGCTTTCCACACCGAGGAAGACTTGATTGCAGCCTGCCCGTGCTGCGAGTTCAAAGAAATCTCCTCCTGGCATTTTCCGCGCTGCGAGATCGCTCTGCATCATAAACGTAAACGGTATCTTTTCTTCTTCTCGCAGATGGATGAGTTGGGAAAAAAGTTCTCGCCATTGTGGATTTCGCGCAGTGTTGTCATCCGTGAAGAAGGAGTGCGAAACGCCTGCCTCATGATAACTTTGCCGCACAAAATCGACAACTTGTTTTGGATTCCGATACCGCATTATCCGACCCTGAACATTAATAATGGTGCAAAAGTCACAGTTAAAAACACATCCTCGCCCTGTATCAATCGTGGTAAATCGCGAGGCGAAATTATCAAATTCATCCTTCGTAATATATGGTATCGGAACATCCATGAGATTAGGTGTAGGTTTTAAAAAATCATAGAGTGTTTGCGCCCTTCCCCTCAGAACGTCTTCGACAACAACAGACATTCGACCTCCTTCGACCTCTCCGGCAACAAGAATGATTCCTTTTGACATCGCAGCCTTAAGATCATCTGTAACACCGATCATAGCGAGCATTCCGCTTACATGAAAACCTCCAATCAATACCGGGATTCCGTATGGCAGAAATTGCGAAGCAATATCCAACGCGCGAGGGTACTGATTTGTTTGAACACCAACAAGCATAACGATTGACTTCACCCCAGAGACTTTGGAACGATTGACGATATCCTTTAGAGGTATCCACTCAATCGCTTCATCGATTTTGCGGATGTTGATCGTGACTTTATGAAAAAAAGTTTCTTTCTCAAGATCGCGGACAAGTGTTCCGATCTGGGTTAACGTGTTGCTGCGGATAACACCAATGCGTGTCTTAATCGGATAACCGTCGTCCGTGTAGTTAGTCGGACGGATGAGCGTCACATCAAGTTCGCGAACTCCATACTCTCGTACCGCTTGTACATAGGTTTGTGCTTCATTAAGCTGTTCTGGTTCTTTGACTGCAATGAGTTCTTGCATATTTCTTCCCTTCGAGAGTTTGGAATACTGTACTACTCTTTTAAACCATTATTCTGCTAGGGAAAATATCCTGTTGAGCTACATTTCAAGGACGCAACCATCTATCCTTCAAGTACGGGATACTTTTCAACTGTCACTTATAAAGTATGATGATGATTTTCAAAAGAGGGAATAGTTCGAAAGAATGAAAAAGGGATTAATCCTTTTTGTGGGATAAAGATCAATTAGGAGAGCACGAACGACAACTCAAGTCTGGATTCCCTTCAATGTCTAACCATAGGTAAACTGCTACAACCTCCAGCTTTCTCTGTTGGTTTCGACAACAGGTTTACGACAGATCTATGGGACTCTTATATGATTTTTTTAATTGAATATTCACTGCTACAATCAACTCTTGCATAGTAAATGGTTTTGTGAGAAAATCATTGACATTCAGCTCCATTGACCGAACCAAAGCCGTGATATCGGTTCTGCCTGTCAAGAAAATAATCGGAATTTTTGAGGTTGCGGGATCCTTCCGCAATTCAGCAAGGACATCGAATCCTTTGAGCTTCGGCATTTCTATATCACATACGATCACATCGGGTGAATGGGCGCTAACAGACTCTAATGCTCGTTCACCGTCTTCTGCCACTATAATCTCATGTCCTTCCGAGGAGAGTACCGCTTCAATTGCTGTGAGTGTATCTTTTTCATCATCGACAACTAATATTTTTGCCATAGTGCATCTACCTTTCGAATTGTGATACGCAACCCAAGAGCAAATAGTGAAATTGTCTTCAACTTATTGTGCACTTTCTTACTTCCGTCAAGATGAAAGTCATGACGACACGTAGTAAGGTGTCAGGAATTACTTCCTGATGCATACTTCTTACTCATTATTCTTTGGGAATTGCAGCAATCTTTCCCTCCAGTGAGCCAATGTGGTCAGTTTCATAGCGCTCTGCCCGTTTAAAGTCTTCGAGCGCCTGAGCGATACTATTGGCGGAATGTTCAATGGACTCAATATTCTTGACTGCTTCTTGATTATCCTTTACTGATTTTTTTGTTTTATTAATTAAGAGAGCAATGATGGCAAGCGGGTTATTGATCTGATGCTGTAAACCCTTTACAACTTCATGCATGGTTTTTAGTTGAGTATCTTTCATTTGCAATTCTTTTTCACGCGCCAATTGCTGCGTTTCGTTCTGATGAAGTTTAGTACGATATTCGATCACTTTTACCAAACTCACCGCTAAGAACCACATGAACGGCAGTGCGCTGAAAATATCATATGCATCGGTTATTGTCGCACCCTGGTGTTTCACTTTATAGAAAAGACGCATGATGGAGATAAACAGGTAGCAATATATAATATATCCCGAAAGTACGGCAGGGTACCTTGCAAAGAATTCTGTTAGGTATACTAGAAAAGAACGGATATATTTCATCATAAGAACTCCTTCTATTTTCAACTCCAAACACCTGGGACGATAGTATCGGAGTGGCGACAAGAATTACATCCTGTCTTCCTTTAAGCCAGCTTCATGTTCGCTCTCCATCTCTTAGGATGAAAGTCCATGTAGCGTGAAAGGGATACCTTGACAAAACAATACTCCTGACAACACGAGTATGACTCCGACATATACTTAGCATTTCCACTGAGAATGATAATGAAAATACTCGTTCGTTAAGATATTTTGGATGATCACAAAAAAAGAGATTAAATAAATCCACAAGCTGCAAATTAAATTTCACAACATCTACACTCCTTCCCGAGCACTAAAATTTGTATCGAAATCTTCGCCGTGCATTCTAGCAGGAGACAGGACTCTGAAACTTAAATAATTTTTCTGCGTCGTTATCGGTACATCGCACTACAAGTGCATTGTCCCGGGGAGACGTCGAGCTCGAATTACTTACAATTATATGGCGTAGTTAAGGGAACGATTAAAAGCCCCTCATTATACTCTTAGGAGTGTTCTGTGAGCTCAAAACTCCTGGTTCAAACTATGAAAATTTTTACTTTAGAACAAACCTCAACCTAATACTTACCTGCAGACACTACATTTCCTCGACCCTGCCAGATGTGACAAGAATTTCAGGATCCCGCAAAATTGGACTTAAGACAAAAAGACCACTTTAGGAACGCAGGCGATTTTCATAGAAAGATTCCTATTGTCATGATTACTTAATATTTAGCGGCACTTTATTTCATCAATACCAGCTTTTTCACTCCAACAAAGTTGCCGGCTTCTAATCTATAGAAATAAGTACCACTTGAGTATCCTGCCGCATTCCATTGCCGAGTATATCTACCTGCCCCCAATTCCCCCGAGACAATCGTCCCTACTTCTCTTCCAATGAGATCAAATATCTTCAGCATTACATAAGATCTTGATGGAAGAGTAAATGTGATTGTGGTAGAAGGATTAAACGGATTCGGGTAGTTGTCAAATAGTTGAAATTGTGCCGGTGAATTTTCCGGATCGACAGAAGTCGGATTTGAAAAGCTGATATAATCCAGATCAAATCCCGCGGTGACCATATTAACGCGCATTACCTGTACGCCCGTGTCGAGCTTGAATGTATTCGATACATCGGCATAGCTGGTCCATGAGCCGGTGGACACTGTCGTAAAAGTCCTTGTAGTGCCATTCTTGAATTTAATATTGAACTGGCCGCCACCCGAACCGCCGGAAGCCACGGAAGCGGTCATAGTATATGTACCGCTCTGTTGAACGTCGATTGAATATTCGAGCCATTCACCTGCTGCTATATACCCAACATGATATTGACCGGTTGTATGTTCACCAATATCAACCCCATCATTGGGTCTATAATTAGCGCCGCCTTGATTCACACCATCAATATCATGTGAAGTCAATCCTTCGCCGCCGATGTCATAGTTTTCAGCTTCGACTTTTCCGGGTATAGGTGCCGGCACTCCGGCAAAGGGCGCTCGATAAGTCGCCAAAACTCTCATCATAACCGGATAGGACTGAATTTCTATTGAATCCTTCAGATTCGCCCTCAATCGGTAATAAAATGCTTTTCCTGTACTTGTTGTTGAATCGATAAATATGGAATCCTTGGGTGCAATTCTTGCAAAAAAAACAAAATTGCCGGTATCGATTTTGCGTTCGACAATGATACTGTCATTCTCGGTGGTTCTGTTATGCCATTGAATTTTTACCAAGGTATCTGCATATGCGATGATTTTCATTTTATTCGGTGATTCTTTATAGGTATGGATTAAAACATCTTTAATTTCACTCCAGGTATGCCCAGTTCTATTATAAAAATAAAAATCACCACCATCCTCCCAAACATTGAATGCCACATGATGAGCCAACGCTTGATCTACAACTGTAGCATAAGCACACATGCGAGAATTATATTCGCATGCTTTCATATAACCAAACTCACTTAATATTACCGGGATTTTATGTGCGGCACCCCAGGCAGTAACTTGGTTAAATTTTTGAGTGGTTGCATTGATATCGGCATCTGAACCGTAAGTGCCCGTGCCTACAAGTCCGAAGGGATATGGATCGTAAGAATGGTAGTATCCTATAAGAAAAGTGTCCTGTGGAACGGCTGCAGCAACAAGCTCCGATGAATTCGACCACATATTACCTGAAAATAAAACAATTCGGGTCGGATTGGTTTTTCGCATTGTTTGAATTGTTCTGGCATTCAGATCGTTTACATTTGCAGATGATAACGGGTTGGGTTCGTTTATCACTTCAAACAGCAAACTGTCCGATTTATTTTTAAACCTAATGGCTATCTGGCTCCATATACTATCAAAACGCGCCTTATGATTATCAGTGTATGCACTTTTTATCCAATCTTCATGATGAGCATTGATAATGATGATGAGGTGGCGGCTTAATCCCCAATCGACAATTTGTTCGATATGGTTGAGCCATGTCGGATTGATGGTGTAAGGCGCTGTAGTGTCTGCATGCTTGTGCCATGTAATCGGTAATCGTACGCAGGTAAAGCCGGCGTTTTTATAATCATCAAAATTGCTTTCAGCTGCAGTATTTCCCCAATCACCTTCGTTGGGTGGTTCAAGAGTGTTTCCCATATTGATACCTCGGGCCATCGCTTTTATTGCATCCTGAGGTGATAGTTGAGCGTTTAGGTTGATTGTAACGCAAAACAGCATCATCAATGTAATTGTAAGAATCTTTTTCATATTGAATGCTCCTTTATCTAATGACTATTTCTGCTACAAAACTTCTCGTTGTCTCCTGACATTTATTCAAACCGTCTTGGCTCCCTATAAATCGGGGTGGTGTCAGTATTCGTACTATCAGTTGGTAACTCTTTCTAAGGACGGATAGCACTTGTGTTTATTCGGTCTTGGTATCCAACGCCTCACGAATGATCCGCAAAATATCATCAGGTATATATGGTTTCTGAATAAACCCATTAGCTTCAGCTGTCAAGAGTTCTGACTTTATTTCTGGTTCGAAGAATCCGCTGGCGAGAACGACTTTGATTCCGGGATTCATCTCTCTGAGTTTCTTGAATACATCCTTTCCTGTAATTCCCGGAAGACCCATATCTGTGATTACAAGGTTAATTTTCTGTTTGTGCTGTTCGTAGAGCATTACTGCCTCTCTTCCGTCTATCGCTGTATAAACCTTATACCCTTTTGATTTCAACAAATGACACACCGACTCTATGAGAAGTTCTTCATCCTCAACAAGCAAAATTGTTTCTGTTCCGCCAGCAATAAATGATTCGCGTTTAGGCTGAACACTCATCATATGCTCACTCGTTCGCGGAACGGGTAAGTAGAGCCGGAATGTTGTACCATGCCCTCGTTCACTCTCCACATCGACATAACCGTGATGGGATTGAAGAACGCCATAGACAACGGCCAAACCAAGCCCTGTTCCTTTCCCCATTTCCTTGGTGGTGAAGAATGGATCAAAAATCCTGGGGACAATTGCTTTGTCCATCCCTTCGCCGGTATCGGTTACACTTATACAGATATATGAATCTTGATCGGCAGTAGGGAAGCTTTTTTGAACTTGATCCTTTGTTTGTTTTTTTACTCTGATCGTGATTGTCCCTCCTTGAGGCATGGCATCACGGGCATTGACATAGAGGTTCAATATCACCTGATGGATTTGTGCACGATCAGCAGAGACGAACGGAATACCTTCATCGATATTCTCTGCAAAAGTGATAACCTTGGGAAACGTTACTTTGAGCATAGAAAGAAGCTCATGAATCAAATCAACAACACTCATCGGTTCGAAGACAACATCCGTTTTTCTTGCAAAGGTGAGAATCTGACGGACAAGTTCTTTGCCCCTACCCACTGCTCGAGTAATTGCAAGGCTGCTTTCCAATATCTTTTCCCTGCTAAAATCCATCGATCGTTCTAAGAGTGAAGCATAAATGAGAATGATAGCGAGAATATTGTTGAAGTCGTGCGCGATGCCGCCGGCAAGCGTACCGATGCTTTGTATTTTCTGGGATTGAAGTATTTCCTGTTGCAGCTTTTTTCGATCGGTGATGTCTTGCTTAATAGCAATGAAATGTGAAATTTCTCCTTGCCCTTGAGAGACTGGTGTAATTGTCATTTCTTCGGTATAAAGACTCCCGTCTTTACGCCTGTTTTCAATCTCTCCCTTCCATACCTCTTCGGCAAGGATGGTCTTCCATAAATTTTGATAAAAGGAGTCAGGGTGACTGCCGGATTTGAGGATATTCGGTTTTTTGCCGATAACCTCTTTTTGAGAATAACCTGTCAATTGAGTAAAAGCGTGATTTACTGAAATGATTTTTCCAACTCGATCTGTGATGACAATTGCATTCGCCGCTGACTGTAATGCAGCGTTTTGCAGCATAAGAGATTCTTCCGCCCGTTTACGTTCGGTAATATCGCGGATATTACACTGGATGACCGATGTGCTGTCCACTCGATAGACATTACTTACAATTTCAACATCGATCTTCCGGCCATCCTTTGTTTCCAGCGGCAGATCTTCATATCGGATATAGCCTTTTCTTTGCAATTCAAAAAAAGCTTCTTTCGATGCTACGACATCTTTAAAAAGTCCTATTTCCCAGAGCACCTTCCCTAAAAACATTTCATGTGAATACCCCAACAATTCAATCATGAAAGGGTTGACGTCCACTACCTCTCCGGTCTCTGCGTCAAGAATGAGAATGCCATCCTTAGCCGATTCAAAGAGCCGACGATAACGGATCTCAGATGCTTCGAGATCATGCTGTACCCGTTGGCGTTCGATCTCCGCTTTATCTGCTTTACGGAACACGGCCCGTGCAATTTGAACAATGAGAACACCGGTCACTATTGCAAAAACCAGACTTAAGACTGCAGAAAGTAATGCTTGGTTGATATCAAATACTTTTACAAACACTTCATTAAGATATCCTTCAATCAGAATTGCTATGACCACCAGCGGAACAAGAACTTGAAGCATACTTGCACTTGCTGATGAGCCAAGAAAGGGTCGTATTAAAAACATTTTAGGCCCGGAGATTGCCACCAGCCCGCATCCCAAAATCAGAAATCCAATAGCTGTTGTTACCGTTAATGGAATCATCGTGCCGCCATAAAGCAGCGGAGTTCCAAATATATATCCTGTTGTTGCTATAAAACCTGCCAATAGAGTAATCAATCCATACCCACCTACTAGGTTTAGAATTTTCAACCGATTCTCACTAAAAACTTTGAGCTGCAGAGAAACCCCAGAGAAAAAGAACAATATACCGGCGAGGGGAGACATTCGTTTGACATCAAATGGGCCAAGTTTCTCTACAGCAGAAAACAAAACAGAATCAAAAGTGAGATTAACATCTGCAAAGTACCCAATGAACTCTAACAGTCCATAGATGGATATGAAAGCTATTATTGTCGAAACGATCACTTTACTCTTGTCGTGGTACTGTTTACGGACGAGGAGAAGTAAGGTGAGTCCAAATACAAGGAAAGCCGCCGATGAGACTGGTGCAATAGATTTGTAATCCAGATGAATACCGGTGAGTACACGAAACCATGGTATCCAGGTCAATAATCCAAAGACACCAATCAAGAATGTCATGGTACCGAAGACTGATACAATACGATTGATATATAATTCCGGTTTCACTTTGCCTGATGATGGAGTAGGTATTGAGGATTGAATGACTTCTACGCTCCTTTCATAACACTTGGACCCGTGATCGAATTTAATGCAGAGCACTCTAAGAAAATATCAGATTCTTGACAAGAAGAACCGAACAACCATCGTTTTCTTTTTTTGGAAGATTCTTGTTTCGTGCGTATCTAGGAATTTTATATGTTTTCTGCTTTTGATGCGGAAAAGTACTCCCGGATTGCTGCAAGTCTTTTTATGGTCTTTCTCTTCCATCCCTCTTGGAAAGAATACTCATCGCTTAAGTAAACAATTACATCGATGTTATAGTTCATTAGAAAAACTTAACAAGAATACTGAAATAGTTAATCCTTTTCAACTATGCCTCATTATCCTTCTCAAAAAAGGGAAGAAACGTCATGTTTGTCTTGGAAAATTTCATTTTATTGGAGGAACAGAAACTAAGCACCTTCACATAAATGCATCGTAGTAAATCCTGATCTTTAATGGATAACAAGATAACATTTTCAAAAGGCTGCAACATCGCCTTTGTTTGTTTCTCCTCTTCTTTCGGAGGATTAGAATTAAGCATCCTAAAACTCGCATCTGAATTCAACAAGCGGATGGCAGATTGCCTTATCATCGTACCGCCGGACACCTCGCTGGCACAGTTTGCAGGACAATATAATCTCAAAGTAGAACTCTTAAAGACAAAATTGAAGTATGGCGATATTGTAGCCTCAATCCATTTGGCCCGCATTCTTCGATCCCGCCGCATAGACATCGTTGTTATAATGCAATCAAAGGACACGAGTATTGTCACTGTTGCACAAGTGCTCTATCCATCTGTGAAACTTGTATTCTACCAGGAAATGCAGTTCGGTATAAATAAACGCGATATTCTCCATACATGGATGTACTCTCATCTTTCACTCTGGATTACTCTGACAAAGAAGATGAAGCAGGAAGTTATCGAGCATACACGCATGCCTCAGGAACGGATCAGTGTTATTCCGGTTGGTACAGACATGCAACGCTTCGATCCTAATCTCTATGATCAAAAAACGTCCAGAGAACAGTTTAACATTCCTCAATCAAAACTTGTTATTGGTGTGTTAGGTAGATTGGATCCGCAAAAAGGACAGGAAGAGTTTATCCGAGCTGTTCCGATTCTTTTAGAACATCAAACTCATTTGCATTTCATTATCGCGGGAGATGAAACTGAAGGGCAACTTGGATTCAAAAAGGACTTGAAAGATCTGAGCATCGAACTTGGAGTGAGCGACAAGGTTCAATTTCTCCCATTTACAGACGCGGTTCCTGAATTTATGTCTGCTATCGATATTTTCGTCCTCCCTTCCCACGCCGAAACATTTGGCTTTGTTCTCGTCGAAGCATCGGCGATGGGAAAAGCTATTGTTGCAACAAACTCCGGAGGTGTACCGGAGATTATTACGGATGGTTCCACTGGACTTCTCGTCCCGCCGCGAGACGTGCAAGCACTTGCAGATGCACTTTTGAGGCTACTCAAGGATCAGCTCCTGCGATTCTCTCTTTCTTCGAAAGCGCGTGCTGATGCTCTTATACGTTTTGATATTGTACGATGTGTAGATCAATTAGTGATCGCATTGGATACTCTTTAAGAATCAATGCGAGACTTCCAAAAACATCGTTTCTTATACAAGTGCCATTATAGTATATGTTGTTTATTGATTTTCTTCGCAGACTTTCGCATCTTATTGAGGGAATTATATACCGGCCATAGTGTGTTGAGTCATAGACAATAATGAGAGGAACAAAATTATGACAACTGTCAGAAGTGTTTTACAATCCAAAGGAAGTGATATCTGGTCGATAGCACCGAACACCTTGGTCTTTGATGCCCTGAAAATGATGGCTGAAAAAAATGTCGGAGCACTCTTAGTGATGGAAGGCAATCAATTGAAAGGTATCTTTTCAGAACGAGACTACGCAAGAAAGGTAGTGTTGAAAGGAGAATCCTCCCATAATATTGCCATTCAACATGTCATGACCTCTGGAGTGATTTCTGTAACACCCGATCAATCCATTGAAGATTGCATGGCTCTTATGACGGGCAAACATATCCGTCATCTCCCTGTATTAGAAAACAGTAAACTCGTCGGCATGATTTCAATTGGAGATGTCGTCAAAGCTATCATTTCCCAGCATGAAGATACAATCAAGCAATTGGAAAATTATATTACCGGCGCTCGATAAATTGTTTTATTGATAGAACAGGTTAGTAACCTCTCCAACAAGATCTAACTCATCGTTGTTGTTGCTTCCCTTATTAACTGCTCACACGCTTCACAAAAATTCTTCCCTTTCACATCGATCTCTTCTGCTGAAGTAGAGGCATGCATGACGCACTCCGGTATATGGCAATGAATAAGTCCGAAGGTATGACCAAGTTCGTGAACAGCTTCCTTCAATAAGCGAATGTGTTCAAACTCAGGATTCGGATCCAATCCGAAGAGTTCTTCTCTGAGACGGAACGAAGAAAGCACAGCAACTTTACCATCTAACTGGGCTTCTCCAAACACATACGTGAGCACAGGTACAAAAAGATCCACCGTTGTTATTCCAATGATTTTCCCTTGATGCGTTGGATAGCTTTCGAGAAGTGCAGCAATGATGGAAGTGGAATTGAATTGGTTACGGTATGAATCAAATGCGAACGCCGGGTCAGCATAGCTCGTTTCTTCGATGGATACCGTTTGTTCAAATGCTCTTGATAACGGTGCGATAAGCGACGTTAATTCCGCATGATCGACCGGCCGAATCGGAACGATCAGAATCGACGACATCGCCTATGGTCTCTTCAAACCGTACTTGGTGATTTTGTTGTATAGCGTGACGCGATCAATATCGAGAATATCCGCCGACCGCGAAATATTCCATCCGCATCGGTGAAGAATCATTTCGATGTGAGCTCGCTCAATCGCTGCAATCGAATCTGCCTGTAGCCCATGCGCTTTAGATGCAAGCTGGAATGGTAAATCTGTGTGCTGAATTGCCGGCGGTTTTGCAAGCACCATTGCACGTTCCATGACATTTTCCAATTCCCGTACGTTTCCCGGCCAATCGTATTGCACCATAATATCCATTGCATTCGGACTAATCTCAGTGACCGCTTTGTGCATAGCGGCTGCATATTTACTGCAGAAATACTCGGCAAGTAATGGGATATCCTGCCGGCGTTCGCGCAGCGGGGGAATCACAATCGTAAAAACATTCAGACGATAATAGAGATCTTCACGAAACGATCCCTCTTTAATAGCAGCTTCGAGATCACGATTCGTAGCACAGATCACGCGAAAATCGCTGGAGATGACTTCGTTTCCTCCGACACGTGTGAATTGCTTCGTCTCGAGAACACGTAAGAGCTGCACTTGCATTTTTTGGCTGATTGACCCGATTTCATCGAGAAAGATTGTTCCACCATCAGACAATTCAAATTTTCCCTTTCTGCGAAACTGTGCTCCTGTAAATGATCCTTTCTCATGACCAAAGAGCTCACTCTCTAAAAGGCTTTCAGCCATTGCGCCGCAATTGACGGCAATAATTGGAAAGTAGCGACGGTTACTGTTGGCGTGAATGACTCGCGCAATCAGTTCCTTGCCGGTTCCGCTTTCACCACGCAGCATCACCGTTGTATCGGTTTTGGAAACGGTCTTTGCCAGTTCTATCACTTTCTGAACTTGCTGACTTTCACCAACGATCTCGTTCGCTTTGGCGATATCCGAAATCTGTTCGCGAAGTTGAACATTTTCTTCTACCAATTTTCTCTGTTTAAAAGCATTGGTGACAAGATGCGAAAGATGTTCCGGATCAATGGGTTTAGTGACATAATCGAACGCACCTTCTTTAAGCGCCTGCACAGCACTTTCGACTGAAGCGAATGCCGTGATCATGATAACGCTGGTGTTCTTGTCGATCTCTTTAAGGCGTTTTTGAAGATCAAGCCCACTCATTCCGGGCATCTTAATATCAAGCAGGGCCAGATCCCATGGACCTTCATTCATTAATTTGAGTGCGTGATTTGCATTTTCCGCCGATTCAACGCGGTACCCATCTTGCCGGAACCACTTCGTCAATGATTCACGGACAATCAGTTCATCATCAACAATCATGATGCTTTGCGGTGCAGACTTTTTTTCAGCCATAATTCATATCCCTTGATAGAAATCTTCTTTTAATTATGGGTCTCTTCATTCGGCAAAGTTTGCCGTGGAAGCGTAATAGTGAATGTCGTGCCCATACCTTGTTTTGATTCAACTGATATCGAACCGCTATGACGCTCGATTATGCCATAGACGACCGAAAGGCCGAGTCCGGTACCCTTGCCTTCTTTCTTTGTTGTATAAAACGGTTCGAAGATATGCGGTATATCTTCTTCAGTAATCCCACTCCCTGTATCGCGCACCGTGATCTGAATCGCATTGAGATATTCAATTTCTCCTACGCGGATATAGAACGAACCGCCGCCGGGCATCGCCTCAACAGCATTGATCTCAAGCGCAAGCAACGCCTCTTCCAATTGATGCGGATCGCAGTATAGAACGACCTGTTTAGCCCCCATCTCAACGGCAGATGTAATATTATTCATTTTCAAGTGATGGTCGATAAGCTTGAAACTTCGCTCGATGATCAACCGCAGATCGGAATCTTTAAACTCGCCAACTTTCTCCCGCGAGAACAGCAGAAGATTCTTGACGATGTTGCCGCAACGCGCCGTCTCGTCCGCGATGAGCGTAAGCTCGCCGATCATTTCTTGTATGGATTCCGACGACGGAATTCCCCGCTCTATTTTTTTCCGCAGCAACTTGGCGTACGTGAGGATACCCTCCAGAGGATTATTTAATTCATGCGCAACAGTGGCAGCAAGGGTACCGAGTGACACCATCTTTTCAATTTGTACCATGTGCTTTTGTGCACGGCGAAGCTCTTCTGTCTTTTCGGCAACACGCTGTTCAAGTGTTTGTGTCCAAGCGGTCAGTTCTGTCCGTGCTCGTTTTAACTCCTGTGTCATCTGATTGAAGGACATTCCCAACGATCCAATTTCATTGCTCGTTTGGACTTCAATACGATAATCGAGATTCCCTTTCACGATTTCCTGAGTCCCAATCACAAGTCTCTTCACAGGAATATTGACCATCCTCCAGATGAAGATGGTAACGAAGCCGGTGAGCAGAACGACAAGTGAAAGCGACCCAAGAATTTGTGTACGTTCGAACTGTGCAATATCCTGATCGACATCCTGTAGCGGGAGCATGACATCAAGAATTCCGAGCACGGTTTGGGAAGAGCTATGCGCATGGCAATCACTTGTGGAACAACTTACATCATTTCGGATAGGAGTGATGATACCGATAACACGATATCCTTTTGGTGAATCGAAAATGCGCTTGAGTGTCGGATCTTTCATCGGAACAACCGGTTTTCCTGTTGCATGGCAGCCAATGCACGCCTCAGCAGTCATATCGATATTTTTTCCAACTTCGGATTCTTGCGTTGAAAACGTAACCATTCCTTTTTTATTTATGATGCGTATTCCTTCTATCCGCGGCTCATTTCCAATGGTTTTTATAATTTCATAAATATCCTCCCGGCGGTTGAGCAACATACTGTAACGGGTTGATCGACTAATAAGATCGCTGATGTTCGTTGCCGATTGTTTCGCAGAAGCTATATACTTGCTGGATTGCCAGTCCACAAGAAGCATTGTGAACAGCGTCGTTCCAGCCAGCACGATCACCGCAATGCCGAGAAATAATCGAAAACCAAGTAAATGGAAAAATCGCATATTATTCAAGTTGAAATAATATACAGTTTTTTTGGCAAGATTTGTGCCAATAACAAACAGGGTTGATAAACTCAACAATCAGTGATAAGAATGGTTTAAAGTCTCAATAAAAAGAAAGCCCCTCCCAAAAAAAGTAATGGGAAAGGCTGGAAATAGATCTTATTTGAGATTATTGAGGGAAGTGCACTATCCGATTCACAACCTCTAAATAGACTTTTGGACCAAGAATGCTTTCGAGGCTGTTTACACCTATACCGCCGTCAAATAGCGTTGTCCCCGCTGAAGGATGGTTATTTCGGAAAGCATGTGTAAATGAATGTTCAATGTTTCGCATGATTCGTTCGGTGTTCTGACGTGAATCAGGGGCAAAACTATAACCACTCAGACCTTTCGTCTTTGTGGTAATCTCCATAATCCAACCTTCATAAAACGGTGACATGCTCATCAAATTCGGTTTTTGCTGCAATGCCGGATTAAACTTGCAAATGGTTGCATCGATGGGAGAGCGAAGTGTAATAGCACCCCCCGGTAAAATAATCCAACAGAACGGATCATGCCGTCGTATGCTTGATGGAGCTTTTAAGACAACAATGCTGAGTATCGGTTGAAAGAAATTTGCCAGAATGTGATTGATTCCGATTCGATACTCGCCTGTCTCATTTTCCTGAAGCCAATAGTGACTGCGATTATACATTCTATCCTGCGGTACTACAGCTGAATGTAAACCTTCAAGATAATTTTTCAATGTGTTTTTGAAGAGCGCATCAGCGGTCATTGCTTTTTCTTTTATAGGAATCACCGACTCTTCCTCATTTCGGGGATTCACAACCTCTAATTGCCGTTTCTGGACGGTGTTATTGAATTCACAGGACTCGCAACGAAATTCTTGATCACAAAGTTTAAATCCCGTTACCCCTGCATCCATCCAGACACATCGCAGTTCACCTTGAGGAATAACAGTTTGGACTGATTTCTTTTCCATAGTTTTTCCACCTTTAAAAAGATTCGACAGTGCGTGCGTTGGCATTTATTCTGCCTTCAAAAATTCTTTCTGAAAAGCATTCCAAGTGTTTTCATTAAACTGCTCCAGCACTCCACTCAGTGGTGCGCCTCCATCCAGCATGGTAACGCCTGCGGGTGCAGGCACACCAATTTGTGCCTGCTCTTTTATGAAATCACGGAAGCGGCTGACTTCTTTTCTAAGCCATTTCGCCGCATCATCGGCGATGGCAAGCAAGCGCAATTCCGTTGAAATGTTTTTGGGAACGATTACGGCAACCCACCCAGCTACATACGGGTCTTGATGAAGCATTTGGGGAGAAGCAAGCAGTGATTCGTTCACAGTTAATACTGTACCGGATATCGGAGCGGGGATCGAGAGCACGCGATTGTCATGCGCTACAGTGAGAAGTGTGTCCCCCTTATTCAATTCCTTGTTGAGCGGTGCAACTTCGATTCTGTCAATTGATCCGATGACTTTTTGCGCAAAGTCATCGACACCAACACGTGCTTCACCGGCAAACGTAAGCTCGACCCATGTGTGGGCCTTACTGATGAAGAATCCTTTCGGTAAAAAGAATCGATCTGACGGTAGTGGAGCAGTTGATAGTGCTGCTTTCCGCTGCTTGGCTCGATCTCGGAGTAGTTCAATTCCAACACAGAGAAGGATTGTGGCGACAACGAATAATGCTACCATGATTGTTTCTCCTCAAAAAATAAATTTAGATTTCTCAGCTTGCTCTTTTGCACATATGCTCGTAGAATATTTTCTATCGAACTTTCCTCCATTCATGTTCCAATATTTATGCCAAAGGGAATATAAAGTTCTTACCCTAAGAAAATCATTGATTTCTTACTGATTACGCTAAACAATCCAAATTTACTACTTAACATCCTTCTATTAAGTGGTGAACATCCTTACACCGGGTGTTGAAATATTCAATCAAGGAATGGCGCAGATTCATTGACTTGAATCTTTACTTAGAAATGGCCCGACCCTTCACTTTCACTTTCAACAGATCACCAGTCCTAAAATATACCCAACAGACGATGAGCAGTGTCATTGTGCCGCCGAAGAGTACCGATGGTACTGTCCCAAGTAATTTTGCTGCTGTACCGGATTCAAATGCACCAACCTCATTTGATGAGGCGAGGAATACTCCATTCACGGCCATCACCCGGGCACGCATTTCATCTGGAGTCATTACCTGAAGAATGGTCGCTCGAATGACCACACTAATGCTATCGAATGCACCGCTCAGGAACAAAGCTGCCACTGAGACCAGCATCCAAGGCGAGACAGCAAAGATCAAAATACACACACCAAATCCTGAAACAGCAATAAGTAAATTCCTCCAGGCATG
>PMDB01000114.1:0-17547 GCA_003155495.1 Ignavibacteriota bacterium | reverse complement strand
AGGATGGAAAAAAGATCGAGCGAAATTGAATAGAGAATAATTTTTGTATTGAAAACAAACTGTATGCCTTCCCTAATGCTTGCGATAACACTGTCATGCCGAGCAGTCTGGGCAATCGGACGATCCTTGATTTTAGAATAAAGCAGAAAAGATGAAACGACAAGCAGTGTTACAACCAGTAACGTATTGGCAAAACCGATCCATGCATAGAGAAACCCGGCTGCAGCAGGGCCAAGAATGGCACCGACTTGCCACGAAGAACTTCCCCATGTTGCAGCATTTTCAAACAATGCAGGTGGAACAAGAATACCGCGCAATGACGTTGCTGTCGGCGACAGAAATGCCCGGCATAAACCAATGATAAATATTGCTCCATAGATAGCGACCAACAATACCGGCTGGTGAATCTGATCCTGCTGTCGAGTAAAAAATTGAAGCATCACCGAACTAAGAGCGATTCCACCGACACTCCACATTAACACCTTCCGCTTGCTGCTTCGATCCGCAACATGTCCGCCATAGAGTGTAAATGAAATGAACGGTATTGCTTCGACAAGTCCGATGAGTCCCAGTGCTAAGGGATCGTGAGTAATGCGGTATAGTTCATAACCAATGGCAACTTCTTGAATCATCAATGCCATTGTCAATAAAAACGAAGCGGCTATGAGATAGCGGAATTCAGGGTACCGAAAAGAAGCATATGGATCAATGTTTATATGGGTATTCTGTTCTAGAATCGGTTTCTTCATATAACGTTAAAGCTCTTTACTCCGCTGCAAATGAATACTTAAATATACGCTTCGTTCCCCAACATGACAACCTGAGAGAAAGATTGGTAGTGTCTCAGTTTGAATTATAGCACATGTCGATTATGCTTGACCGGATAAGGATGATTAGGTATATTTCCAGTAGTCAACATACACTATTAGAGAGTATGCTCTATGAACAAACCAAAGAGACCACGCGATACGAATCTCCTTGCGAAAGCAATAGCTGACCTTGCCACAGGCGAAAAAACCGAGCCCGTCATTCCAGATACACGCAATCCTAACGCTGTAGCGCTCGGACGGTTAGGCGGGCTTGTTGGTGGGAAAGCAAGGGCGAAAGCCCTGTCTAAGATACAACGAACCAAGATTGCGAAACTTGGCGCACATACAAGATGGGGCAAAAGACCAAGGGCGGCTTAAAAAAAATAAATATATGCGCTATCTCTTCTTTAGTTTTCCCCTTAGATTGGCAACCGGTAAAAAGTTATAAAGTTTTTCCCGCTTTTCCAGTGTTAATAATCCCTCTTTAACAAGTTTCAAAAGATCGTTTCTTGCGGTTTGATAAACTATTCCATGTGTTATCATATGGCGATTAATTGTATAAACTGTTGCGGGGTTATGTATTGCATGAACGATTAGTTCTTGTTGCCTACGGTTTAAATATGAGACTTTCCTGAACAACTTTATTGCATCTTGTGATTCCTGTTGTTTTCTTAAAATATATCTTGTAAAATCTTCAATTGACAAACGAAAAGCTCTTAGGTGATACCTTATAAAGTATGTTAAATCATTATCATCCTTTTCGGAATACAAATATGCCATTTTATATTTTGCGGGAGATTTTAGAATAATTCGAGAAATCGGCAAGAATTCAACAAGCCAATAATTATTTTTAAGAAGGTACCAATAAAAAAGCGCCCTTGCAGTTCTGCCATTTCCATCAACAAATGGATGTATATACCCCAACCAAAAATGAAGAATTGACGCTTTCACTACAGGATGAATAAACATATCTTCAAATGAATTGTTCGCGAAATAACAAAGTGCCTGAAGGCGCTCTTTGAGTTCGCTCACATCAGGTGGAGTATGTAAAATTGTACCATCATAATCAACAACAAAAACATCGTTAGAACTTCTCAATTTACCACTTGTTGAAGGATCGGTAAGGGTTCCATTTGTAATAGACTCTTGTATGTCGCATAAAAGATCTATTGAAAGTTTTTCTCTAATGTGATCCTTAATTTTCACCATTGTTGTATAATTATTTTTTATCATCATTTCTCCGCGCGTTCGCGGTTTCCTTCCTTCGAGTAGCATCTCTTTAGCTTTTTTGTGTGTAGTTGCCGCACCCTCAAGGATGCTTGATGCAATTGCTTCCTCCATTAAAGAGCTTATTATATATTTATCTTTGGTGGTTTTTCTCATATCGGGAGCATTGGTCAATATTTGTCCTGTTGCATGTTGGTCAATAAAATGCAATTCTTTGAGAATAACGTCTGGAAGCCAGTACCAAAACAGTTTTCCATCTGTAGTCAATATGTTTGTATTTCTCGTTTGTGACATACGTGAAAATTTCACTAAAGCCCAAGCTGTTTTTTTGTCAATATTATTGGGCGTTTGCCTATATTTTAACTCATCCCAATAGTAATACCTATCATTCATATGGTTAATAAATGAAACAGTCTCTGGTTTTGCGAATAACTCAAAAAATAAACCTGTATTCTCTTTGATTTCGGTCA
Source organism: Ignavibacteriota bacterium (assembly GCA_003155495.1). Taxonomy (GTDB): domain Bacteria; phylum Bacteroidota; class Ignavibacteria; order UBA10030; family UBA10030; genus Fen-1298. Next base: position 15,041 of record PMDB01000114.1, on the reverse strand, counting down.
TCCAATTAGGCGGGGTTTCTATCCATTTCATCATAAAATCACCTTTCAATACCCTCTATATTATATCAACTACTAATATCTACTAATTTCACAAAAATTAGTAGATGATATATACATAGAACACCGTTAATTGTCAACCTATTATTTTAATCAAAGATTAATTATTCATCAAACTGAACTATTTGCTTGACGGGTCAAGAATAATGTTGTATATTGTAAGCGAATAAAATGAGGCTATTATGAATAGACTTACATTAGAAAAACGAACACAGATCATCGGATTGCTTGTTGAGGGGAATAGCTTAAGAGCAACAAGTAGACTTGCAGATGTTTCGATTAATACTGTCACAAAGCTTCTTGTTGATGTCGGAACGGCTTGCCAGAAATATCATGATGAACACGTTCTCAATGTTGCATCGAAGAGAGTTCAATGTGATGAGATATGGTCTTTCATCTATGCCAAGGATAAAAACCTACCAGAAAAACTTCAAGGCAAGTACGGTGTTGGAAGTATCTGGACTTGGACAGCTTTAGATGCAGATTCAAAACTTATGATTTCTTGGCTTATTGGAAACCGTGACGCCGAATATGCAAAAGTATTTATAGAAGATGTTGCTTCTCGTTTAAAGAACCGCGTTCAACTTACTACAGATGGATTGAAAGCATATTTAGAAGCAGTAGATCAAACTTTCGGAATTGACATTGACTTTGCACAACTCGTAAAATTATATGGAAAATCTCTGGAAGGTGAACATAGATACAGTCCAGCAGAATGCACCGGAGCTTTCAAGCAGGTTGTGACAGGCGACCCAAAAGCAAAACATATTTCTACAAGTTACGTTGAAAGAAGCAACCTAACTATGAGAATGAATATAAAACGGTTTGCTCGATTAACTTTGGCTTTCTCAAAAAAAGTAGTGAACCATGCCCATGCAGTTGCATTACATTTTATGTATTATAACTTTGTGAGGATTCATAAAACATTGCGTGTTACACCTGCAATGGCAGCCGGAATAAGTAAGAAACTTTGGTCTATTGAAGATTTAGCGAAATTGTTGGAAGATTAAAAGAAAAGTGGGCTTACAGTTATGTACTTAGAAATAATTAATAAATGTTTTGGATTGTTGTCCTCGTATTTACTCCAAACAATATGCGATACCCAGTCAGTAAAAATAAGATTGGGGTTTTGCTTGCTGTCTTCGGGCTGATCGGTTAGAATTGTTGTAGACCCCTTTTCAAACCACAAAACTGTTTGTAAATAATCACCTATAATATTTCCGTTTTTTACTTTTACACTACGATTGTCTCTTATAAGAAGAACTTTGCTGAATCTGTCAATTTTATCTACCAATCCAAGCTTTATCATATAATTGTACAACTTATTTTCATCTTGCCGTATATGTTCCTGTACTCTTTCTTTCTTAACGGTTATTGCTCCCAATTTGAATTCTGGGTTGTCTCGCATATATTTAACAATTCTATACGCAACATAGTCCAATTGTTCTTCTGTCAACATTGAACCCTTTGTTTCTTCTTTTGGATCAAATCCGAAATGTTTATATACATCGCGAACAACTCGTCTTGGCTTGCATTGTTCGTTATGTGGAATAATTTACACTTAGAGTCTTAAAGTCTATTGTATCATTATTATTTGTGGTTTGGAACTTATAAAGTTATTCTCGTTCCAGCTTTGCCTTCCAGCGCACCAAGAAGATGTTCAGGATCGGTAATGGTCACACGCTGCCCGCCAGCCGAAAGAAAATCAAGCGCAGCTTCAATTTTTGGTTTCATGCTACCTTCACTAAATTGTCTGTCAGCAAGATGTCTTTTTGCTTCAGTGACTGTGCTGATTCGAAGTGCCTGCTGATCAAATTTTTTATAATTGAGATAGACTTCCGGCACTTCTGTCGAGATTACGAGATGCTCGATACCCAATTTTGAGGCGAGCAATGCAGATGCACGATCTTTATCAATGACCGCCTCAACACCTTTGACTCCTCCATTTTCAAGTATCACGGGAATTCCGCCGCCGCCTACAGCTATGACGACATTATTGTGTTCTAAACAATCCTTTATTACATCAAGTTCAACGATATCTTTAGGCAGAGGAGAAGCAACAACACGGCGGTAACCTCGAGCAGCATCTTCAACGATACTCCAACCTAATTCTCTTCTTTTTCGTTCTGCAGTCTCTTTAGAATAAAAAGGTCCAATCGGTTTTGTCGGACGTTGAAATGCAGGATCGTTTTTATCTACAACGACTTGTGTGACGAGAGTAACAACAGAACGTTTGACGCCTAGTTTGCGGATCGCCGATTGCATGGAATTTTGCAGCATAAAACCGATTTCACCCTGTGTCATGGCGACGCACACATCAAGCGGCAGCGTGTACGTCTGCGATGAGCCGGCTTCCGAACGCAGCAATTGTGCACCAACCTGCGGGCCATTGCCGTGCGATACGATCAGCGCATAGCCCCGCGCAACAATTCCTGCAAGACTTTCGGCGGTGAGTCTAGCGTTTACGAGCTGTTCGGCGATTGTTCCGCGCTGTCCGGCTCGGATGAGCGAGTTTCCGCCGACTGCGACGAGTATGGAGTTTTTCACGTCCCTTATCTTTCAACAGCGTATACAGAATTGCTTTCTGTGTGTGAAGCCTGTTTTCTGCTTCATCAAATACTACGGACTGAGGAGAATCCATCACTTTATCTGTTACTTCCTCTCCGCGGTGTGCAGGCAGGCAATGCATAAAGATGGCTGAGGGTTTTGCTTGTTTCATTAACTCGGAATCAATTTGAAATCCTGCAAACGCCTTCATCTTCGTATCGAAATCTGCCTCTTGACCCATACTGACCCATACGTCTGTGTAAATAACATCAGCATCATGAACGCCTTCCGATGGATTGCACGAGAGTTCGATCTTTGCTCCTGTGATAGCAGCGATTTCCATAGCTTTTTCTACTACCGTGTAATGAGGCTGTAAACCTGCCGGAGTAATCGCAATAAAGTCCATTCCTACTTTTGCTGCCATGAGCATAAGCGAATGGCAAACGTTATTGCCATCACCAACCCACGCGAGTTTCTTCCCTTTATAAGAGCCGAGGTGTTCTTGAATGGTAAGGAAATCGCCTATGACCTGACACGGATGTTCGAAGTCTGTCAGAGCATTGACAACTGGAACTTTTGCAGACTTTGCAAGTTCGTCGATATTCTTCTGTGCAAACGTTCGGATGATAATTGCATCGACCCATCGTTCTAGATTTTTTGCAACATCATAAATGGATTCGCGTTTGCCCAGACTGATATCGGCATTGGTCAGGTACACCGTGTTGGCACCTAATTGTTTCATACCGATCTCGAATGTCACATGCGTGCGCAGCGATTGCTTTTCAAAAATCAATGCTACCGATTTACCTTCTAAAGATTTGGCAAACTTTTTTGGATTTGCTTTCATTTTTTTTGAAAGGTCGAGGAGTTGCATCAATTCCTTTGTTGACCAGTCTGCAATACCGAGGAAATCTCGTTTCATGGTTTATTCTCCTTGGTAGGGACACAGCATGCCGTGTCCCTCCATATGATATCATTTCAATCCATGCTTTTTCATGAAGTTGTTCAGGATTTCATTCAAATCCGGTTTTGCGATCTCATCCAAATCATATCGTACACGCGTGCTCGGTTTGTTTATTTTAATAATACGGCGCAGGTCGATCGGTGTGCCGATGATGACAGAGTCGCATTCGACAGTATTGATTGTCGTCTCAAGATCCGTAATTTGTTTTCCACCATATCCCATTGCCGGCAATAATGTTCCAATATGCGGATATTTTTTGAATGTTTCTGCAATCGAATTTACGACCCACGGCCTAGGGTCGACGATTTCCTTTGCACCATATTTTCGAGCAGCAACCACGCCGGCGCCATATGTCATTTCACCATGCGTCAATGTAGGTCCATCTTCCACTACGAGTACGCGCTTGTTGCGGATGACGGTCTCATCATCTACTGTAATAGGCGATGCCGCTTCAATGATGATTGCTTTCGGATTGATGCTGACGATATTTTTCCGAACAATATCGATATTTTCGCGTGACGCTGTATCTATTTTATTAATAACAACAACATCGGCGAGATGAATGTTCACTGCACCGGGATAGTAAGATATTTCATGTCCCGGACGATGCGGATCGGCTACCACAATGGTAAGATCGGGTTGATAGAATGACAGGTCATTGTTCCCACCGTCCCACACGATCACGTCGGCTTCCTTTTCTGCCGCACGAAGGATCGCTTCATAATCGACTCCGGCGTAGATGATCGTTCCGTTAACGATATGCGGTTCGTATTCCTCCATTTCTTCAACCGTGCAGTCATACTTCTTCAAATCCTCCAGCGAAGAGTAGCGCTGCACTTTTTGTTTCACCAGGTCGCCGTACGGCATTGGATGACGAACTGCAACGACTTTTTTTCCTGCTGCACGAAGCAATTGGCATACTTTGCGCGAAGTCTGGCTCTTCCCGGCTCCAGTTCGAACTGCGACCACGGCTATGACCGGTACTGTGCTCTTCAGCATCGTTGGATGCGCACCCTGCAACTTAAAATCAGCGCCACAGGCCATCACGAGTGCCGCTTTGCTCATCACATAGTTGAACGAGACATCCGAGTACGCAAAAACAACCTCATCTGCACTCAGTTCTTTGATAAGGCGCGGCAGTTCCGATTCCGGATAAATGGGAATGCCGTTTGGATAGAGCTTTCCTGCCANNCCCATGATGATCACTTTGGTGTGTCTCATAGGAACTCCTCAATATTTTGTGTGACTCCTGCCGCCGTTCATGTCGGTGTGAACAGCTGGGCAATTCTCAAAGCATGGAGCTTTAAGCAACATCTGTAAAGTTTCGTGGGGCTAATATCGGAAAGGTTTCCGAGGGAATCAATAAATTGACAAGCTGTATATGGTCCGGATGTTCTTTCTTAGACCTAAATGCTCAACTTCTCATCACTTTTCTTGCATCTCCCACCACCTCTGTGTATATTGAGCCACGATTTGACAATAATTGGAGCGGAATAATATCGCTTGCAAAACATCTTAGTCGTTCGGACAGACCGTATTGGGGATGTAATTCTCACACTTCCGACTGTCGAAGCACTTAAATCAATCTTCCCGAACGCACGTGTGACGATGTTGGTAAGCGGCTATACCAGCACGTTAGTTGAGGGTATCGCAGGTACTCTTCTCTATACGAGAGATGGAAAACCAAGACCGTTCTTTGAGATGCTGAGGGAAATTCAAAATGTGCATTTCGATGTAGTATTGGTAGCATTTCCGCACTTCCGTATAGCTTTGCTCTTGTGGCTTGCGGGAATTCCGGTACGCATTGGAACTGGTTACCGATGGTACTCGTTCTTTTTTAATAAAAAAATCTACGAACATCGCAAGACTGCAGAGAAGCACGAAGCGGAATACAATCTCTCACTCTTGAAAGGTTTGGGACACACGGTATCATCGAAGCCCGAAGCAAAGATTATTATCTCCCAACAGGAGAAAAAAACAGCTTCTGATGCTCGTCAATCGCTAGGAATTTCAGACACCGACCGTTTAGTGTTGTTGCATCCGGGAAGCGGCAGCTCGGCACGAGATTGGAAACCCGAACGCTTTGCTCAACTCGCGGTTGAATTGACAAAACACGGTTATCAGGTTGTGATTACAGGTGGGAAAATGGAAGAAGCACTTGTACATCGTGTTGCTCATGAAGCAGAGAATGGTGTGAAACTTTTTATCAGCACACTGAACTTAAAAGAGTTTGCAGCGTTCATCCAGACAGCAAAATTGTTTGTGGCAAACTCCACCGGTCCATTGCACATTGCCGCTGCAGTCGGAACTCCGGTGATCGGATTCTATCCACCTGTGCGTGTAATGAGTCCAAAACGCTGGGGACCATTGACCGACAAAAAAACGATCTTTATTCCCGACCCAGAACGATGTCCGCGTTGCAAAGGCGGTGAATGCCAAGGGAATGATTGTATGGATCAAATTTCAGTACATCAAGTTTTAGAAGCTGCGACGAAGCTGATACATGGCAATTAGACAATGATGAATTGGAATGGTTTATTTTTTTTAAGATTGGAATATTGTAAATGAAAAAATTCTTCATCGCGGTTATGACCTCCTTTCTTACTGTTACCGCCTCCCAAATTCATGCACAGGATATACTTGCAGTACAATCTGCCAACAGCCTTCGAAACCTCAATCAATCTGCATTTTCTCTGGGTGAACGACTTGTCTACGATGTAGGGTACAGTTTTATTACAGCAGGGGAAGCAGTGTTTTCTATCCCCACGATCGATACGATTCATGGGAAAGAATGTTATCAGGTGCTTTTCACAGTTGTTTCCACACCGACCTTTTCCTTCTTTTATAAAGTGGATGATCGCTACGAAACCATGCTCGATACGAAAGGTATCTTCCCATGGAGATTTACACAGCGTGTGCGTGAAGGAAAATATAAATATGATTTTTTCGCAGAATTCGATCAACTGAACAATGTTGTTACAACAAAAGATAACCGGTATCCGATTCCCCCGTATGTACACGAAGCTGTATCAGCAATGTATTATGTACGCACAATGGATTTTTCTAAATCGCGCCCGGGTGAGAAATTTTATTTACAGAATTTCTATAAAGACTCGACATACCAGCTTGCAGTAAAGTTTCTTGGATACCAGCAAATTGAAGTGGAAGCTGGAACATTCAATTGTGTATTAGTCGAGCCTCTTATGAAAGAAGGCGGATTATTTAAAAATGAAGGCCGCATCATAATATGGATGACAAACGATGAACGTAAAATTCCGGTAAAGGTCAGTACAAAAGTAGTCGTTGGTTCAATTGATGCCGAACTGCGTGAATACTCCGGTATCAATGGACCAATTAAAGCAAAAGTGGAGTAGCCAATTCTCATATGACAAAATTCAAACAAATAGACCTTAGTGGCGTTAAAACTATTTCCATCAAAAGTCGCAAGAGCAAAGTGACACCGAATGATTTTGCCGTACCGCTCGATGCAAAGAAAGCGAGCTTCAGCGATTTCATCGATTCACTGCCACACATTCTCATTGGTAACGAATTACGCGATCTCGTAAACGACATCGTCCGAGCTCGCTCGAAGAAGAAACCTGTCATTCTCATGATGGGAGCACACGTCATCAAGGTCGGACTCTCGCCGATCATCATTGATTTACTCAAATACGGTGTCATCACGCATGTGGCAATGAACAGTGCTGCTTCCATCCACGATGTCGAAACGGCGATGTGGGGGCATACTTCAGAAGATGTAGCGCTCAATCTGATGGACGGATCGTTTGGGATGTCCAAAGAAACAGGCGACTTCATCAACCTCGCTCTTGTACAAGGAATGAAGGAAACAACTGCCGGGTACGGTGAAACCCTTGCTAAGAATATTCTTGCAGAGAAAGGACGCAACCAGAATGTAAGTATCCTTGTCAATTGTTACTCTCTTGACATTCCAGTAACGGTGCACGCAGCAATTGGAACAGACATTGTTCACCAACAAGCGACGATGAATGGCGCTGCAACCGGTGAATTGAGTTTTCGGGATTTCAAAGTGTTTGTGAATTCCATCAAGGATCTCATCAACGGCGGCGTAGTATTAAATTTCGGTTCTGCGGTCATCATGCCGGAAGTTTTTCTGAAAGCGCTCACTGTTGCCCGCAATCTTGGCTATAAAGCGAAAGGATTTTCCACCGCCAACTTTGACATGATCCGACAATATCGCCCGCAAATGAATGTTGTTGAACGGCCGACGCAAAAACACGGACGCGGTTACAATTTCACGGGACATCATGAACTTATGTTCCCATTGCTTGCCGCCATGATCAAATCTCAACTTACTGCGACATGACTGAATTTCACGAACACATTCCCGAACCGGCGAATCAAGAAGAAGTCGCTGCCGAAGAACTTTCTTTTGTTGATCGGCATGCTATCCATCCACTCGTGTTCGCATTTGCGTCGCTTGTTTCCATCTTTCTTCTCTATCAAGTCGGCGGTGGTTTGCTGACATTCCTTGTGACAGGAGCTGTATCCATTACTCGCGAAAATGTCTGGGCAATGCGCTGGCTAACACTCATCGGTCAGATGTGCTTTATCCTCCTTCCAACTTTGCTGCTGGCACGATTGCTTGCTACTCGGTTGAGTAGAGTATTCCAGTTTCGAGTGCCTGGGCTGCGAGAATCGACACTCGCACTTATAGCACTCTTCTCGTTGCAACGTGTATTCGAGGCATACATGTTTTTTCAGGAACGGGTTCCTCTTCCGGAATTACTACGTGATGTTATCGAACCGATTAAAAAATTATTTGAGGAGTTGACGAAAGTTTTGCTTCGTGCTGATTCGCCGATGGAACTTCTTACAGTCATTCTTGTCGTGGCAGTAGTGCCGTCGATTGTAGAAGAATTACTCTTTCGTGGCCTCATCCAAAAAATATTTGAGCGGCTGATGTCACCGATCGTTTCGGCAATACTGGCAGGAACCATTTTCGGTTTATACCATATGAATCCGTTTGAAATCGTGCCGTTAATCGGTTTGGGCGTATTCTTCGGATTGCTGAGGTATCGTTCACAAAGTCTCTTGCTTCCCATGTCAGCACACTTCCTCAATAACCTTATGGCGGTACTTGCTTCCTATTATGGTTTAAATGACGAAAATCTTTTATCTGCCGCAAAGACGACAGTAGATATACCGGCGATGCTGTTCGAGTTGGTTGTCTTTGCTGCGCTCTTCTTTCTAAGTTTTGCAGTATATCTTCGCCTCACGCATGATGTCTCGAGAGGGATTCGATGAGAATAACTATGAACGCTTGCATTAACTGTGGCAAACAGATAAAGGAAGATTCCAGCTTTTTCAAGGCTTGCGGTTCTTAGTTGAAAATTTTATTTTGTAGAATATTTTAAATTTTCATTTATAGCTTCGATAAGAAAGCGATGGTGAAGATAAATGCATTCCATTCCAATTAATGTTTCTAAAAAAATCCTAGCAGATATTAGTTCTGGAATCTATAGGACACCAGCGAACGCATTAAAAGAACTGGTTAGTAATGCGTTTGATGCTGGAGCTCATAAAGTAGTTATATCGACAAATGCGCCATATTTTAATGTTTTTACATGTGAAGATGATGGCGAAGGAATCTCTGCAAAAGATTTTGAGAAAATCATTAACATTATTGGTTCTAGTACTAAGCGTGCAGAAGGTGTCACTATTAAGGATGGTAGGCCAATTATCGGAAAAATTGGGATAGGATTCTTAGCTGTTGCCCAGATTTGCACAAAATTTACAGTTATTTCTAAGAAAAAAGGGGAGAAAAATTATTTTCAGGCAAAAATCGATTTAAAGCAGTTCGAGGAAGTGGAAAAAGAGAAGAGCTTTACCAATGCTGAAGGAAAAATAAGTCTAGGAAGCGGTGATATGGAAGAAGACTTAGAGGATGAGCTTGGCAAAAACGCGCATTACACTAAAATCATTATGGAAGAATTAAAAGAAGGATTCCATTCAAATTTGGTAGAGGAAGAATCTAAGAGAATGTTTAAAATAACAGAAGAAGCAGCCAAAAGCGAAAGTTTAATAAATTTTATCGGGAGTATTAAAAAGAAAACGTTTAATGAGTTATCTCAATATGACCAATTGATCTGGGAACTTGGAATACTTTGTCCAGTTGAATACATAGGGAATGGTCCTCTACCTGATAATAAGGTTATTCATTCAGATGTAGAAAGGTTGAGAGGTTACGATTTTAAAGTGTTTGTTGATGGATTCGAAATAAGAAAACCGATCATTTTTCCCACAAATAAATATTTAATTAAAAAGGAAAGTGATTATAAGGTATATCCATATATATCTTTTAATGAAAAGATTGGTTCACCTTTAATCTTTACTGGATACGTATTCCATCAAAGAGTAAAAATCCTCCCACCAGAATTGCAAGGTATTTTAATTCGTATAAAAGACGTTGCAGTTGGTGAATACGATAGGACTTTCTTGCATTATCCTAAAGCAGAAGGTCCAATGTTTAATCAGCTCACAGGAGAAATTTTTGTTGAGGCTGGATTAGAAGAAGCACTCAATATTGATAGGAATAGTTTTAACGAAACGCACCCACATTATTTGGCGCTAAAAAAATTTTTATGGGATTATTTAGGCCGTCAAGATGGTGTTTTTAGAGATATAAGGAACCGATCAAAGGAAAGGCAGGACAAGTTTCACAAAAAACAATCAAAAGAAGAATTGACGAGAATGGTAGAGTCTTTAAAAGATAAGTTCGAATTAAATATAAAAGTAAAATGGGAATCCAAATCGTTTAAATCCCCTTATAAGTACAATAAAAAAAGCAAAAATATTACTTTCTTCTCAAATTCATTCTGGTCTAAGAATGAAAAGAAAAGACTTTTACAGGAAAAAATCGTTGTAGCTATGATAGGAGCAAGAGAAATTTCTAGGAATATGGAATCCTTTGAGGATAATATCTTGAAAATATTTAGCGATGAAAAATAAAAATGACAAATGGTCAGAAGAGTGATTTAAAGAAAGTAAACGAGAAAACAATAGATGCCTACTTTGAATTTGGCGGCCTAATAAAACACGCTGCAAGATATTTATTATGGTTGCCGGAAGCAAGAGCATTAAAACAAGCGGAGAGAAGATACCTGAGATATTTTACTCTCCCTGGCAATTGGGCTTGGGATATTTTTTTTCTCGAGAAGGAAGGCATAATTCAAAAAGTTGCTAGAGGTTTTCCAGAAGTAAGATTTTGTGATTATAATCCAAAGTCTTATTCTGACGCGACAAGATTACTTGGAAATACGATAGGAAAGAAAGAATATTTTGAAAGACTAGTACTCGGTGATCAAAAAGAGTTATGGGACGGCTTCCCTTACGATATTTATAATTTAGATTTCTGTGGCACATGCTTTCCCAATGATCAACCCCCTTTCTCTGAAACATTCCAGGCAATAGAGAAGATAATTGAACGACATGTCGAGGGCAATCATTTTCCATTTGTAATATTTCTCACAATGAAAGCATTTGATGGTGAAACAAACCCCCAGGCAAAAAGCGAATTGATTCAGAACATAGAAACGAATAGAACCAACGCGAAGCTTACCCAACAAATAGCAGCTGTAATCCCCGATACTCAAGAATTTGTTACGCATAATTTTACCGATTTTATACTAATAAGTGTTCCTAAAATAATTTGTCATCTTGCCGAAAAACATTGTTATCTTGACATAAGGAGCAGAGCAAAATATTTACGTACAAATGAAGAAATAGGAAATTACTTTATTGTAAAATTTGTTTTTAATTTTACGAGGCGTAGACAAACGACGCTTTCAATAAAAAATAAGGATTACCTCAGAAATGTATTGGAAATTATGAGACTTGATAACATTATAACGATAGACCATTCCTCCATAACAGAAAAAATAAGACAGTCGAGCGTAGAAATAAAACAATATATTCAGCGGCTTGATCGAAATTCAAATTGAGAATCGATGAAAGTTCTTCTAGTTGAACCTAATTTTCCTATTCCGTCAAAGAGTAAGAACCATAGAGATTTCTTGCCGATAGGCTTGCTTAAATTGGCAAGCTATCACAGGTTCAGAGGAGATCAAGTTAAGCTTGTTAGAGGTAATGAGCGGATTCGAAATTTTTATCCTAATCAGATCAAGATAACCTCTCTTTTTACTTATTGGTCAAATTGTGTATGGGATAGTGTGAACTTCTACAAGGGAACATATCCGAATTCCAAAGTGATTGTTGGTGGGATATATGCTTCATTAATGCCAGAACACTGTAAGCAATCAGGATGTGATGAAGTGCATATCGGTATTGATAACAGAGTCGAAAAATTCAAGCCAGCTTATGATCTGGTAAAAGTAGATTATCAGATTGTGCATACAAGCAGAGGGTGTACGCGAAAGTGTAAATTTTGTGGTACCTGGAAATTAGAACCGGAATTCACATCGAAGAAAAGTATAAAAGATGAGATTTGTAGTAATAGAGTAATTTTCTATGATAATAATCTTTTAGCCAATCCCTATATGAAGGATATTCTAAAAGAATTAAGAAATACAACGTATAAAGGTAGGGTGGTGTATTCTGAAAGCCAATGTGGGATAGACGGGAGGTTACTTACTCCCGAGATTGCCAAGTTGCTTAAGCAAGCAAGATTTTTAAATCCCAGAATTGCGTGGGATCATGGCTATAAGCAACGAAGCATGCTAAAAAAGCAGTTAGATATGCTTGTGGATGCTGGATATCCCTCGAATGATATTTATATTTTTATGATCTATAATTTTGAACAAGATTATTACGAAATGTTGAAAAAGCTTAGACAATGCAAGAGATGGGATGTACAGATCGCTGATTGCAGATATAGACCTTTAGATCAAATATATGATCATTACAATCCCCGCAGCAAACAAACAAAGGATGATTATTTTATTCACTCCAAATGGACAGATAGGCAAATAAAGCTTTTTAGAAAAAAAGTTAGAGAACAGAATATCATGATAAGGCATGGGTTCGATTCTTATAGCAGAGATTTGGAAAACTGGGGGGGACAACAAAGAAGAAAAGAAAAGCTTCTATCTAAATGAGATAATAATCACACTATTCTTGCTGAAATCAGAGAAAACCATGTCTCAATTTAAAAATCTTACTGTGCGCATTCTCGTTGCGCTTGTCGCTATTCCAATCATCCTCTGGCTGACCATGCTTGGCGGCTATTTCTTCTTCTTCCTCATTGCCGTCATCTCATCGCTTGCATTGTATGAGTTCTATGGACTTGCAGAAGCCAAAGGCGCTGCGCCGCTCAAAACGCTCGGACTCGCTGCTGGAGTCATCGTCAATGCCGTCTTCATCTACGAACGATTTCAAGTCGATATCTACCAATTCGTCATCGACCATTTTGAAATCCATCTTTCGATGTTTTCACAGCATCAACTTCTTACCGTTGTACTGCTCAAGTTCCTCTTGTTGACCATGCTGATCGAGTTGTTTCGAACTAAAGGTTCGCCGACAATCAATATCGCCACAACCATATTGGGTGTGCTGGTCATTTCACTATGCTTCGGCACGCTCATTTTTTTACGTGAACTCTTTCCGTACGGATTTCCTGTCCATAAATTCTTTCCAGCGGGCTTAGCCAATGACCAGCAGCTTGCGCAGATTAATCGATGGGGCGGGTATACGGTCATTTCCATCTTCGCATCGATTTGGATTTGTGACACGGCAGCATATTTTTGCGGTAAGACATTTGGGAAGCATAAACTTTTCGCACGGGTAAGTCCGAATAAAACATGGGAAGGAGCTGTATTCGGTTTTATTTTCTCCATACTGACCATGGTGACAGCAAAAATACTTGTGCTTGGTTATCTTCCATATCATCATGCAATTGTTCTCGGAGTACTAATTGGAGTATTTGGACAACTTGGCGATCTCATCGAGTCCCGGTTCAAACGAGATGCGAGTGTCAAAGATTCCTCTTCACTTATTCCAGGGCATGGCGGCGTNNGTAAAATCAAAGGTCAACGTTGTTACACTCGGTTGTCCGAAAAACCTTGTTGACTCGGAGTTCCTTCTTGGCCAGTTGAAGCATAGCAATGTGCAGCTTGTGAAGAATGCCGATGAAGCCGATATGGTTGTTATTAACACATGCGGTTTCATTCAGGATGCAAAGCAGGAATCGATAGATGCCATTCTGGAAGCTGTGAGGAAGAAAAACCGGGGCGAAATAAAGAAAATTGTCGTCATGGGCTGTCTCTCTGAGCGGTTTAAGAATGAACTTGCCGCTGAAATTCCGGAAGTTGATTCATTCTTTGGGACAGATCAATTGCGCGGCGTACTGAACTCTCTTGGCGTACATTACAAGACCGATCTGCTCGGCGAGCGTTTCCTCACAACCCCATCGCACTATGCATATCTTAAAATCTCCGAAGGATGCGACAATCCTTGTTCTTTCTGCGCCATTCCGCTCATGCGAGGGCAACATCGAAGTAAGCCAATGGAGGAACTTGTACACGAGACACGACTGCTCGCAGAGATGGGGGTAAAGGAACTCATTGTCATTGCGCAAGATACAACATACTATGGATTGGATTTGTACGGCAAAAGGCAGCTTGCTGCACTTCTTGGCGAGTTGAACGACATTGATGGAATCGAATGGATTCGATTGATGTATACTTATCCGGCAAAATTTCCATGGGATGTTCTAGATGCATTTCAGAAATACACGAAGCTCTGCCGCTACATCGATATTCCGATCCAACATTATTCTGACACTGTACTAAAATCCATGCGACGCGGCATGAACCGGAAAGCAACGCGTGAATTACTTTTGAACTTGAAGAATGAAATTCCCAACCTCGCTCTCCGCACAACACTCATTGTCGGATATCCGGGCGAAACAGAAAATGATTTCAAGGAATTGTGTGATTTTGTAGAAGAGACTCGTTTTCACCGCCTCGGTGTCTTTCTCTATTCACAGGAAGAAGGCACGGCAGCGTTTGATCTTGGCGATCCGATCCCGGCAGAGATGAAACAGGAACGACAAACAACAATAATGGAAATCCAAAAAGAAATTTCTGAACAGCACAATGAATCTCTCATTGGCAAGATGATGAAGGTGTTGATCGACACTCAGGAAAACAAATATTTCGTTGGAAGAACAGAATGGGACGCACCGGANNNAATCCTTGCAGTTGGAATACTTGCCAATTACATATCCGCGCAAACCGATAATCAAAATGAACCTAAGGAGTATGTATCGGAAATATTTGCGGAAGCGTTCGCATTCAAATCTGACTCATCCAATAAAGGACATCTGGATATTTATATTCAGATTCCTTATGTAGAGATCAACTTTGTCAAGGAGGGAGAACAATACGCTGGACGTAGTGAAATATCCGCTACCGTGCGTTCGCAAGAGAAGCAAGAACTCTGGCAAACCAGCCAAACGGTGGAATTGCGACTGAAA
>PMDB01000035.1 GCA_003155495.1 Ignavibacteriota bacterium | reverse complement strand
AGAACTCTTCACAATTTGAAATCCAGCCCGAGCATCAAGGCACCTGTTATGTTGTGTGTGGCTTGACGTTCAGTAGAATAAAAACGAATGGGGATAGCACCGGAGTAACTAACCATCACGTCTTTCTTCTCCACATCATCAAAACCATAGTCGAATCGTAACCGCGCTGATAATACCATATTTGGCGTAAGGTTGTAAGCTCCACCAAATGCCAGAACTCCACTAATCGTAAAGGACTTGTACAAATCTATCGGTTCAATATTACTGTTCGGATATTCTAGGTCATCATGATTCACCTCCTGCGCAACACCTTCCAGAAAATTGAACTGTGGACCCACTAGGAGCGTGAAAAAGAGCGGTTTGGTATTATCAGAAGTGAGTGACAACATGATTGGCAGTTTGATATAATTCAATTCAGCCTTTGCTACATAATCTCCTACGATAACCATATTGTTCAAAGATACCTGCGTGCTAACGACTGAGCTATACGTCGCTGCATCAGGAAGGCTGCCGTTGAAATTTCCCTTAAATCTCTGCCCTTCCCTCGAGAACAAAAGATCAACCGCTAAACCGATATTATTATTGAAATTGAAAATTGCACCTGCTCCAAAAGAGAAGTATCCAAAATTACTCGTTACATCCAATTTATTACCGGCATTATTGTCGTTCTTATTTATTAAACCCGTGAATTCAGGATTATACCGTACCCCGAGTTCAAATTGTTGCGCATCTACCTTTAGTACGGTCACAAAAATAAGTGTGACAATGGAGATGTAAATAATGATTTTGTCTTTTGAATTTTTCATTTCAAATTTCTTTTAAAAAAATTATTCATCAAATGAGTACAGACTCAAAAGTTTAATTACTGCTGATAGAAGCACAACAAAATTCATTTTCAAAAGTGTACATGTCTATTTTAAAAAATCCGGCTGCCATTTCAGGCTTATTCCCGTTCCTTCATAAGAAGAATATAACCCTAATGAAACGTTCTCAATTTTGATTCGATGAATTTCGGGGATTAATATGCCGCATAATGCCCCTATTCCAAAACCAACTGCTATATCGGATGGAAAATGAAAGAGTGCTTTCATTCTTAGATATCCTTCGAAAAGTGGAATGATTGACGCTGCACCATAGAGAAGATATTTCTTGCTTCCCATTTCCGGATAATAATCACAAAATACCTTTGCAATAAAGAAAGTTGCCGCTGCGGCAGATGCAACATGGCCGCTGTAAAATGAACTCCGGTTCCAGGCTGTTGTTCTCGCATGACTGGTACCAAACGTATCGTAGTAAACAATAGGACGTAATCTATTTTGAAAAGTCGGCCCGAGAGGGCTGTATAGGTATATCGCATTTACAATTAATTGGGTCTCCGCATACATCAGCGTTACGTCCAACCAGTCTCGCCTGATGTTGTGATCAAACATTGTGAGGGCCGGAAGAAGGATTATACCCGTAAGCACATTATCTGAAAGATTCGCGTAGTAACCCCTATTCGAAGGGTTCAGTTCCAAAGCCCAACGGTCAATCGGGTTAATATCGCCTCTGTCCAATATCTGAAAATCTGCATTTGTCAAGGCCGATTTGTTCGATATCCAGGGTGCCGCAATCGCTGTTGCCGGAACTCCTATGATGAAAATACCACCTGTTACCCAGTAATTAACATGGTACGGATGAAATGTAGAATCCCTTGCCGGAGACTGCGAATACATCGGTATCACCATGCCGGTAACAGCCAATGAAAAGATGATGACATTAATAAGAAGGAACCGATTCTTTGGTTTCTTTGTCATACTGATACTTCCTTTCTCAAGAGCAGCCAACCAATGAAGACAACAAGACCAAAAAAGCAGATCATTTTTTTTGTTGTTTAAAATTTTCGAAGTAGAGTGTCAATTGGATTCTCTGTTCGGTTCTCACTTGATGAAAATTACCATAATCACGTGTGTATCGATCGCTATAGTATATCAAATGTTCAAATCCAATACTGAGATTGTTGAAAAGTTTTAATCCTATACTGGGTTTGAGAATGCCGATGTAATGATCCTCTGCATCCCCCACGTACGTATGAATCCAGAAATAATAACCTACTAATGAAAAGCCTACCCACGATCCAAGATTAAGAGTAGATTCAAATTTTATTTCAGCCCCTCCTCCAAAGTTATAATCCCTCAATTGAAGAGTGTCAGGTCCAAATCGTGTACTATTTCCAGCGAGCGGCACTATGCCGATATGGAAGTTTGTGTAAAGATTGGAATTCGTGTTCACATGCAGTTTAGTGACTATTCCGGGACCGAACCCAAAGGTGGCAAGTTCGAATGTTTTATTATCAAAGTAGTCAAAATGTTGAAATCCCCCGCCGAGCATGTCAAAACGACCAGAATGGACATTACCGCCGAAGAGGATTCCATCTCCGGTGATGTTATCCAATATTTTTCTTCCCACTCCTTGAGTTATACTCATTCTCACCTTGAAATAATCAAAAGGTTTCCGTGACCTTATTTCAAACGGATTCCCATAATCAAGGTTAATCTCAAAGAGGGGGTTTGCTGGTCCTGTCAAGAATTTTGATCCATTATTCACCTCACGCATCCCGAGCGTCAATGTAACATTCAGCGGTTCTTGCTGATAGACCTCTTCCGAGGTCACTCTGAACATTTTCCCCTGTGTGAACCTGCTGAAAGCTCTCGTGGGAGAAAGAATGGCAACAGAAAATTCCCGGAAAAATCTATCAAATCCCGTCGTTTGATCATCGAGTATATCCGAGCCTATTCTATAGAACACTTCTCCGATGAAGATGCCGTCGACCGTCGTGTTGATAATATCGTTATATGACGGCAGGGTGTTTTCTCCAAAGTACTCCCACTCCAAACTGCCTAAAGCTGCAAAAGGCGCTGATTCCCAGAAATTGTAACCGCTTGAGCGCGCAGCATTGAAAAAAGCGCTTCCGGAGTACGGATGCACGATAAAGTTCATGCCAAATCTATCTTGATCCCATTCCCATCCGGTTTGTATGTTATGGTTCCAGGAATTGAATCCTACCCGCGAAAAATCATAGTTGAAAAAATATCTATCGACTAAAAAAGTAAAAATATTAGCTCCGGTAACCTTCAGAGCAACTGTCCACAAGGGGTATTGCTTGTTAAATTCCTCTTTGTCATTCCGTAAATCACCGTACTTATTGTGTACAGTGTCTTCCAGCGAATGTTTCGCGGTGTTCAATCCTAAGTAGGAATAAGATCTGGAATCCACTTTGTAGAGTTGTTGCTGAGTTCCGATCTTCAGATTTGACATGTATAGTGTATCAAGCTTTACAAGATATTGTGCCCGAAGCAATCCTGAACACAATATGGCGATAGCCATTATGAATATGATTTTCATTTTTTACCTCCGTTGTCGTCCGATTGATTATCCGTCCGCCGTTTTCCAGACAAACGCAGGACCTGATTAGAACCAGATCCCGGAGCCGTTGGGTCATTCCTTAGCTGTCTGTTTTCCAAAGAGAGAAGATTCACATCCAATAATAAACACATTCTTCGTTTCATTTCGCGAACCTTCATCCTGTTCATCAGTGAAGAGTTATTCCAAGCTCCTACGAATTGCCAAGGAGATACGATTGAAGAACAACGCCGGTCCCAGGCAAAAATGATTTTACTTATTGTGCGCAAAGTCTGCAAAATAAAATGTCAGAAAAAGTTTTTGCTCTGTATGTATTTGATGGATAGCAGGGAAATCACGTAAATATCTGTCATTGTAATATACCCTATGTTCAAATCCAATTCCGACATTACTGAAGAGGTGGAATTCAATTCTGGGTTTTATGATACCAATATAGTTGTTCCCTGAATAACCGACGAACGTATTTATCCAATAATAATAACCCATGAACGTTGCGCTGACAAATCCA
The DNA here is from genome assembly GCA_003155495.1 of Ignavibacteriota bacterium. Classification (GTDB taxonomy): domain Bacteria; phylum Bacteroidota; class Ignavibacteria; order UBA10030; family UBA10030; genus Fen-1298. The sequence goes on along the minus strand of PMDB01000035.1, from coordinate 70,765 downwards.
CCAATATTAAGCGTGATATCACACTTTGCCTGTGCTCCGCCGCCAAAATTATAATCTCTCACTTGTGTAGTATCCGGCCCCTTCTCTGTCGAATTTCCTGCAAAGGGTATTCCAGCGATGTGAATATTCATGAATAGATTCGTCCCCCTGGTTATCGGCATCATGGTAATGACTCCGACGCCGAACGACATCGTTCCCAGCTCAAATAATTTATTATCCCAATAATCAAAGTGTTGAAAAGTTCCGAAGAGCATTTCAAAATTACCTACCTTGGCATTTGTGCCTGTAAGAATACCGTACCCAATAACATTATCTACAAATTTTCTACCTAATCCGAAATTCATATCAGCCCGAAGTTGAAAGTAATCATACGGCTTTCGGTGCCTTTTCTCGAACGGATTTCCATAATCAAAATCAGCATTAAAGAAATATCCCTTTGGTCCTGTTCCGAAAGTATTTTGGTCGTTCACCAAGATGCCGCCAGCCGATATAACGACATCAAGCGGTTCTTTTTGATAAACCTCTTCCGTATTATGCCTGAACATTTTCCCGTTCATGAATCTGGTGAAGGCCCTGCCAGGACTCACAAGAAGGGCCAGGAATTCCCTGCCGACTCTTTCTATCCCGGTAGTTCTCTCATCTAAGACGTTTGACGACAGTCTGTACAATACTTCACCGGCGAACATACCACCGAGAGTTGTAGCAATCAGATCATTCCTTTCCGGTTTACCATCGGGCCAGCCATTCTCTCCGAACAGCTTGTACGTATACGCTCCTCCAAATACAAAGATCGACGATTCCCAAAAGTTATATCCGGTTGCGCGTGCTGAATTGAAGTAGCCTGCTCCTGTATAGGGATGCAGAAAAAAGTTATTGCCAAATCTATCCTGATCCCATTTCCATCCTTCACCCCAGGGAACACCCGAGTGAACTGCCGTTTGATTCCAAGACTTTAACCCCACGACAGCCCAGTCATAATGAATAATATAATGATCGACCAAGTTTACGAGCGTATTCTGTATCAAGATCTTCATGATCGGCTGCCACAATGGAGCCCTTTTGTTATAGATTGGATCATCATTCAGCAAACCCCGGTACATGTTATAAATGTGCGCAGTCGAGTCCTGGACTAAAATTTTCTTGTAGCTCGTATCCGTGGGGACAACGTTCGTCTTGACATTGGTTTCCTCAATATGCTGCTTGATTGTATCCGGAATAGGAGTGTCTTTCTTAACCTCATTCGTGTCCTTAAGAGCATTCTTTAGCTTGGCCAGCGTATCCAGCTGGGAAGGAATAGTATCTTTGAGAGAAGTGATAATAGAGTTCGGGAATGATGTTTCATTAGAACCGGAGACTAAATCAGAAAAATGATTAATCTCACTTTCTGACGTCTGGCAGCTTGACCAGGTATTTTGATTTAGTAATATCTTTTTTTCAAACGCTGGTTCATTATGCGCTTGAACTGGTACTGAATACAACAGCGACACAAATAAGATGCACAGTGTTTTCATTGTGCTTCCTTTTATGTTGTGCAGACTTCGTCGGCGCAATGCCATTTGTCGGATCACTTTCAGTCCCCGTATCATTTATCCAAAATAGCTGACAAGAGAACAACCTAGTATTTGGTCGTTCTCCTGTCGATTAAAAACGTCGTTGCTGCTAATCTTTATCTTTAAATAAATCCGATATTGTTTTTCCGACCGCATCCAAATCATGACTGAAGTTCGTCTTGAACTCTTGCCATTTGCTTTCTCCCTCGTCTTTATAATCTTCTAACTTCTCTTTGAGGGCATGATTTTTTTCCTTTAACTCCGTTATTGCTTTTTTGTACTTCGCTTTCGTTTTGGTACCGGCCTTATCCATCTTTGCCTTGAATGCATCGATCTTGTCTTCATTGACTTTGATTTGTGCTTCAGATTCAGTTTTGAATTTTTGCCACTCTGCAACGTAATCGGCTTTCGCCTCCTTTATCTCTTGCTTGGCTTCCGCAACTTTTTGTTCTGCTTTTTTTTCACAGCCCGCTAAAAACAATCCTGCCATGCATCCTATGACAGCGAAGGTGAATATTTTGTTTTTCATAAATCTCCTTTTATTGATGGGTTTATGTAATTTGTGGTTTACCTGCATTTTGCTGCCTTCTTTTTAGTGCGGTCAGGACTTACGTCCTGACCGATACTGTTGAATGTCAGGAACCCCGCTTTGTGGGACTGACATCACTAATCAACTTTCTTGCAATCCCAGGTCAAGGTGAACGTTCCTTTCTTCTGAAAAGAGGCAGGAAAGCTGTCCAACCTCACCATTCAAGGATAAATACTTCTCTCCTGACGGCAAAAAAACTTATTGATAAGTTTGTTAACCGGGAATAGCCCTAAAGGATGAAAAAGTAATTAATCCTTTTTGGGATAAGGATCTATACTTCGTATGGGAATAAAATCCTGAATCCCAACTGTTTTCCTCAGGGATGCTTCAGTAAATTGATTCGTTGAGGGAAGGAAAACTGGGACAGGGAACGAGTATAACACTATTGTTCTTTCGGAGTAGAGTTTTCGGGAAAACCTAAACGGGAAAATGCATCGGACTGAAAAAACGAACGACCCGGAAAAATTCCGGGTCGTATGTATCTCAGCTATTTGTTCACGCTTTGTTGGTAATTGGCTGCATGATCGACGATAATCTCTACTCGCCGATTGTTCGCTCGGCCTTCGGCGCTGGCATTGTCTGCAACCGGTCTATCTTTACCGATTCCATGCGCTTCAATGAGATCACTCGTGTAGCCACGCGAGATGATGTACGAGCGCACCACATCCGCACGCCGCTGCGACAACTCCTGATTGTACTTGGAAGAACCCTGAGAGTCCGTATGACCCTCAACGGTAAGCTTTCGCTCTTTTGTCGCCATGAGCGCATCGGCAACTTGGTTCAACCGATTTTGCGCGGACGGCAAGAGCTCCGATTTGTTCGAAGCAAAGAGGACACTGCCCGAAAGCGTAATGACCAGACCGCGGGCTTCTTCCTTCACTGCTGCGAGTTTGACAAGATCTGCTTGTGCAACTGTCGCCCTATTCTCTGCATCGAGCCGTGCTCTTTGCTCTGAGGCAAGCTGTTCTGTTTTAACTGCACTGCTGCGCTCCGAAGCAGCCAGGTCTTCTTTCGTATTCTTCGAAATCTCGGTTTGGGTTGCAAGATCTTGTTTCGTGTTCTTCGATATCTCGGTTTGCGTAGCAAGATCTTGCTTTGTATTCTTCACGATTTCGGTTTGGGTCGCAAGATCTTGTTTCGTGTTTTTCATAATTTCGGTCTGAGTCGCCTGGTAATCCTTATTCGCCTTGGCGGTGGCTGCATTTCCAGCAGCGGTGGTCGCGAACGCTTCAGCCATTTTGGCTTTGCGATCTGCTATATAGGCAAGATCTCGCGTACGGAACGATTTAGGATCGTCTTGGAAAGACTTCTCAGCGATAGCAAGTGCTTCTTGTGCCTTATGTAACTCTGCAGGTACTAATTGTACTGCTTCCCCTGCGCTCGCGTGCTGGTAAGCCTGCCGCGCATTAATAAGCTCTGGCGGGGGGACGCTTGCACAACCAACGAGTAGTCCGACACATGCGATGATGATGAGAGATATAATGGATTTCATAAGACACTTCCTTTCTGAGGCAATTTATTATCTTCTCGAAGCTGTCGTACCCGCTCTATCGCTTGTATGGCTTCTTTCTTATCGGCATCTCCGTGAGAGAGCGCTACTGCCAGTTCGCCATCGGCTTGGGCACGCGATAGCATGGACTCGGCTTGTTCCTTTTCGTCCTTTGCTACAAGCACCTTGGCATTCTCTAATTCCTCCTTTGCAAGCTGCAAATAGAGAGATGCGCTGGGAACGTTGGACGCACCAGATTCCTCGGCGGCACGGATTGCCGACGTGGACGCCTCTTTATTGACCGGCGGGGCACTTCCGCAACCTGCAATCACTCCAGCGAGCAGAGCACTTCCCGCCAACATGACCACGTTCAGATGTCTCATTGAATCCTCCTTTTGTATTATTGTGAAATGTGGTTTTCAATTCCTGCTATTCAAGAACGGAAAATCTCTTTTTGAATTCGAAATAGTGTACCGATGATAGCCTCGAAATCCAATAGTCCTAAAGGATGAAAGAGTAGCTAATCCTTTTCGGGAGAGGTGCATATACTACACAGATCAAAGAAGGACTGTAAATTATAAGTGGGAGTGGATAATACCACCGTTCGAAAGGGGAACTGGTTAGCGAAATCTCTTCGTTAAAAGTGAACTTTGCTATCAGCAGGCGGGTTTGCAAAGCTCATATTGCCAAGATGGTGTGAACATGATCATTCACATCAATTGAAGCTTTAAGGAAATGCCGGTCGAGGAAAACTGCATTCGGCTATATGATGATATTCTTTAAACTTCTGTTTTTTTCTTCCCGAACTCCGGATCGATCTTCACCAATGCCGCAACAATAAATCCCGGAATAGTTGAAATCATGACCCAGAGGAAAAAATGCTGGTAGCCGATGAGTTCTTGAATTTTCCCGCTGATCATTCCAGGCAGCATCATGCCCAGCGCCATAATGCCCGTGCAGATAGCATAATGTGCTGTCTTGTGTTCACCTTGTGAGACGTAAATCATATACATTGCGTACGCAGTAAAGCCAAATCCGTAGCCGAACTGTTCAAGAGCTACAGCACTATTGATAAGCAGGAAATTGAACGGCTGGAACTGCGAAAGATACACGAACATCAAATCCGGTATATGCATGATAATAACCATCGGCCAGAGCCACCTGCGGAGACCTTTTTTCGAGATGACATAACCGCCAAGCAATCCTCCGGCTGTTAAAGCTATAATGCCAACGGTTCCATAAACGATTCCGACTTGGCGGGTGCTTAATCCAAGCCCGCCTTTCTCGCGCACATCAAGCAGAAATGGTGAAACAAGTTTGACTAACTGTGCTTCAGCAAAGCGAAAAAAAAGTAAAAATAAAAGAATCAGCCAGATATCTTTTCGTTTAAAGAAGAGAACGAACGTTCGAACAAACTCAGCGACAATAACATTCAATTGCATTTTGAAGCCGAAAAACGACCTCCCCTTTCTCCCCTCCTTATGAAGGAGGGGAGATGGGGTGGTCATATTTTTTCCATAGTTTATTCTGGTATCGATATTTGAAGATTTTGAGATTTGCAGTGTCGATTTGTCCGATGCTGGATATGGCAGTATGAAACGATGGTACAGAAAGAGAACAAGAAAAAATGCTGCGATCACATAAAATGTGATTGACCATGCATGTTGGATGCCGAGTTTCGGCTCAAGTGTTCCAGCTACTACAACCAAAGCACCCTGACCTGTAAGCATTGCGATTCGGTAGAACGTGCTGCGTATTCCGATAAACGCAGCTTGATTCGATTCATCAAGACCGAGCAAATAAAATCCATCCGCGGCTATATCATGGGTTGCAGAGCTGAAAGCCATCAACCAAAAGACAGCGATGGTATATTGGAAGAAATTTGGCGCAGGGATGGTGAGAGCAATACCAGCCAAGGCCGCCCCGATGAATAATTGCATCGTCACTGCCCAGAAACGTTTTGTCTCGAAGATATCAATAAAAGGGCTCCAGAGCGGCTTGATCACCCAGGGCAAGTAGAGCCAGCTTGTATACAACGCGATATCCGTGTTGGACAAGCCAAACTTCTTATACATAATGACAGAGACCGTCATGACCATCACGTACGGAATTCCTTCTGCAAAATACAGGGATGGTACCCAAGCCCAGGGATTCCGAGATGTTGATTTTGCGGTTGTCATTACTTTCTCTCGTTTTGTGTCTGTCGTGGATCAGTACAATTTCTTTAATTCTGTTCCACAAAAATAATGCTTTAAAATTTCTTCTGCCGTAAATCCTTTTTCTGCCATGACCGCCGCACCGATCTGACACAATCCGACACCATGCCCCCATCCTGCACCAAAGAATGTGAACTTCGTTGGTATTCCTTTCGCATCACGTTCAGTCTTCACGATGAATGCACTTGAGTAGAGGTGTGAATTGGAAAACCAGCGGCGGATTTCCAATTCTTTTCCAACAATTATCGTTCGCTTGCTTCCAACCACCTTCAACTTGTCCATGCGGCCGGATGGTCCGCGTGACAGTGGAACAAGATCCATGACTATTCCAAAATCAATTTCTGATTTTGTATGAAGAATATGTACGAGCTGTTCTTGTGTATATTCAACCTTCCATCGGAAGAAATCTGTCGTCTCTTGATCGAATGATGGAAGAACTTGTTTGAGAATTCCTCCATCCGAAGTATTGCAATAAGCATCTGGTGAAGAGAGGATCCAGCGTTCAGCGTCTGCTTCGTTCAGTATTTGTGGATGAGCTTGGGCAGAATCGGAAACGGATTGGAGATATGGTATCGGCGTCTCTTCCCAAGTGTGTTCGAACAATTCTGTCCTGCCGCCGCACGCTTTGGAAAAACGCGCATCGCATATTTCATTCTTATACACGAGAAATTGGCCTCGCGTTGCCGATACCGCTTCTTTGGCCGACATTGCAATCACTTTCGTTATCCCTTGATACCTTTGGCAATGATCATCTGCACATACATCGAAGTGTGTATGATCCTCGCGGTCGTACCATCGAAGTATTTCATCCTTCGTCCCTTGGGATCGCTGTGATGGCATACGAACGTTCTTATACTTTTTTTGCCGTTCCAGCATCGCTACTAACCAACTCCTTGATGTAATGGCATGCACCTTGAGTAACTCACCAGGCGCTTCTGCACTCATTTCGGAAGAAATGACACTCTGGAGATATTGCTCAACACCAATCTCATTGATTGCTGAGACCGTTCCGTTGGCATCGGTAAGAAAGTGCAGATTGCCTTCGAATGTTTGATCTTCTTTTCGCTCCCAGTGAAAGTGAATACCGATGGTAACATTGCATAGTGTACATGTCGCCCCATTCAATGCGCGACAACGAAATTCCGTACCGCGAATCACTTCCACCCCTTCGCTATCTGTCAACACGAGTTTGCTGCCTTCACCATACACTGTGAATCGACCTTGGAGACGCACAAAATTCGGCAGTTCATAAGAACCATGGAACACACCGCGAATTTCTTGCGTGCGCTCAATAATTCCCACAGCTATGATTGGTTCTGCCGAGATCACTGCAACTTCTCTAATATTTTTTCTATAAGTTCCGGCGGCTCGGTTACTTCAGCAAATATACTCTCAATAAGCTTTGCATCCGCGCGTAAGAAATCTTTCTCCAACGGTGTTACCACAAGACCGCCGAGATCGACAGCAGCAGGGCTAATAAGAACACGATCATCGCCTTCGAGAAAATATATATCAGGACGGTGCTTACGCCGCGGTAAGATGATCAGTCTCCATAAATCCTCCTGATAGGAACACAGAATGTTCATCTTCGGTTCTTCTGTAGAACCGAGAACTGTTTTCCATACTTCCAAAATATTTTTCAGGAACTCAAGCAGCCGAAGCTTATTTGTGGATTCGACAACGAATGCCGTACGGCCGTAATTCATCAAGACACAACCAGCAACATGGTCCTTATAATACAACCGTTTTCGTCGCCGCATATCAACGGCATCGCATTCGATCGGAAGAGCACGACGCGGACTCATTTGGAAATGCAAATGATCCGGTGCCGATGCGCCGCTTTTCGGTCCATTGTAAAATACTGTAAAATCCGGGCTAAGGTCTCTCGATAGATCAAGTAAGATACTCAAAGAAGATTCCAATTCCTGTGGAATGTGGTGAATACTGGAAAAAGTTAAGTGCCGAGCAAAGATCGGTACCGGATTGCAGAGTAACAAGAATTCATCGCGATACAGGATTCCCTTCTGCGGCTCGGGAAGATGCTCAAGACAGAGAAAACAGTTGCGTTCTTGAATTGCTTTCGGATTGAGGTCTGCTCCTGTGCTGCGGATACGATTTGGATTGAATTGCACGGAGACAGTATAGTTGCTGCAGACAATTTCACGAATCCGAACCGACTCCAACGCCGCATATCCTTCTGCCAATTGCGGCCATTGAAGTTTTTGCTGTTCCATGAGGTTATGGCAGAGCTGTACAAGAGTACCGTGAGTACTCGTCGAGCTAAAAACGGCGTAAGTTTTTTGCGCAAGAAGAGAATTATTCGAAGAAATCACGGTTCGTCGCTTGTCGTTTAGTATTTCTTTTCACTCTGTTGAAAAATATCAGCGATCGGAATAAAGCCGATATAGTGTTCCACCGTTGTCTTCCCCAGAGTAAACGGTGTTTTCTCTATAATCTGATATCCCATATTCTGATACCATAACAACGCCGGTGTATTATCCACCATCACCCCAAGCCAGACACGATCAAGGTCGTATGTTTTTGCATGGTCAGCTGCAAATGCCATCAGCTGTTTTCCAAGCCCCAATCCTTGGTGCCGAGGTAAAATGTACAATTGCTGAACATAGAGCCGCTTCTCTTCTCGATTATAGAATGTCTTTTCATAACCCGCTATCGCACCGTCAACTTCAGCAACGAATCCGACAACATTGGGGTCGTCAACGAACGATCGTACTATATCTCCGTTATAATGTTCTTTCAAATATTCCAGGATGTCCCTGCGAGGAATGAACTCGGCATACGTATCCACCCACGTTTCGTGCAGCAATTGACGAATGCTTTCGACATCTTTCAATTCCCATCGACGATAATTGATTCTCACTTTTTCTTCCCGATGCGGTTACAACGAGCGAGAATTTCCATGGTTCGAACCTTGTCCTTGTACTCGTCGTGCTTATTCACTTTTTCTATTGGCAATACTGCATCAGAATTGCCCTCCCAGCGTCGGCAGAGATAGAGCGGCTCGTAAATTCTTCCAATTTGGTATTGACGTGATAATCGGAGCGTGACTGCATAATCCTCGCCATAACTTACATTAGGCAATCCACCTGCTTCTCGAAGTAATGCAGTATTGAATGCGCGTGGAGCACCGAGCCCGTTGATGCGAAGCGCATTGTTTCTGCCATTTGCCGGAGTCCACTCCCGGTGATCGACAATGCCGGGAGGAAGCTCTTCTAATTTCATATTCACTAATTTGTACGAACCGATCACCATCGCACAATGACGGCGATGAAATTCTTCTACAATCTTTTGAAGTATATGTGGCCCGATATATATATCATCGGAATCGAGTTGAACTGCATAACGGCCACACTCTTCGGAGAAGATCGCCTCATTCCAACAACCGCCAATGCCGAGATCGGTATGCTGCGGAACAAGAAGCTTTACCTGCTGATGCACTTTGGCAAGTTCTCGCAGCAAGTATGTTGTTCCGTCTGTTGAGTAGTTATCAACTACGATACAGTTGAAGGGAAAATCGGTTCTCTGCTCCAGCACGCTCCTCACTGCATCGCTGACAATATTCAAACGATTACGGACGGGAATAATGACGCTCGCTTCCACCGGAAACGGGAACTCGACATTCGGTACTTTCTCAAATTTCGGCTCGAGATATGCACCGATATGCTTGAGATACTTCGTCGCTACTTTTTCCATTTCCTTTTGCACATGCCGATTGCGCGGATCAACGTAATCAAATTGCTTCACATCGTTCTGACTAAGATCAGAACTGACTTTCGTAGAAAGGAATTCTTGAATATGAAAGAGCCGATAATCGATGGCAACCTTTAAACGAAGATCGTACAGTCCGGCATATTCCACACTCTCAATTCTGCCGTACTTTTTGAGTGCCTTCTTCACAGCAGCAGTTGAAAAGAGAAGAAGTGGCCCAAAATCAAATCCATCACGAATACTGCCGAGCTGATACTCGTTCACCGGATGTTCATCACGTTCACCTTCGCGAATCTCATAGTAATCAGCGTACACCATCCCTGCTTGAGTTTGTTCCGCAACACTGAGCATCCGTTCCAGTGCATTCTGTCCGAGATCTATTCTTTGCGCTTGAACGATCATCAAGAAATACTTTGTCTTGATTTTTTCGATCAAACGGTTGAGTGTTTTACCAGAGGTACATGAACGGGACTTCAAGGTTTCGCATTTCAGATACGAGCCGACATATTCTTTGTTATGAACGATACACACCTGTTCCACCAGTGACGAATCAATAAAGCGATTGAGAGTTGTTTCAAACTGTGAAATCGGCGAATACGGTAAGATCACTGTCAGTGTATTCATTATTTTCGACTGGAAAGAAAAACAGAGTCTCGTCGTATCTGTTCAAGATTTCAGTACATCAATTGCCATAATCGCCGCACCGACGACAGGCGATGATTCAGCTTGACGAACGGAAACCGGCAGTAATTTTTTTCTGATGACCGAAAAAACTTTCCGTGAGTAATAATGTTCGTTCGCCAGTAAACCGCCAATCAGTGCCAGCGGTCGCTTTGATGGATTCTTGATGTTCGTGTTCATTTTCTTCAACGCAATTTCAATGATCTCGACCAACTCCAAAGCCGCGTTATCGAGAATTCTCTTTGCAGCTGTATCCCCTTTCGACGCCGCGCCAATCACTGTCGGCATGACGGAAGCGATATCAAAATTTTCTTTATAGAGAGAATGAATAATCGCTTCCTGAGTATTCAACCCGAACTTTTCTTTAAAGAGCTTTGCCAGTTTTGTCTTCGTGTTTTTATCATCGAGCGATCTTGCTACAGCGCGGAACGCTTGCTGGCCCATTGCATAGCCGCTGCCCTCATCACCGATCAATCTTCCCCATCCGCCCGCGCGGTATATTTTTCCATGTTCATCTTTTCCAAAGACAATCGACCCGGTTCCAGCGATGACGATCATTCCCGGCTTTCCACCGAAAGCGCCTTCCAACGCAATGCGTGCATCGCTCTCAACGATGAGATTATTGATTGTGAGATTCCGTGTATGCGCTAAGTCCATGATTCCATCGCGCATGCTTTGCTGATCACTGGATCGACCGGCGCCTGCTAAACCCGCCACGACAGCACCGATTTGTGAAATGTTGCATCCAACTGAGTGACAACAAGTTTCAACGAGGTCAAGAATGGTATGTGAAGTTCGTTCAATACCGATGATTTGGAAGTTTGAAGGAGCACCTTGGGCTTCTGCAAGGATGACACCATCAAGCGCACATAGTATGGAGGTGGTTTTTGTTCCACCGCCGTCGATACCGATGATATAAAGAGGTTTATCCATAGATGAGAAAAATATTGACGATAATTCAATGAAAAGCAAACGATAAGAGATAATAAACGACATAAACATCAACAATAATCGATTTCCAGTCATGAAATATCAATTCAACCGAATTTTTCCTATTTTCCAGCCAGTGAAAATGGGCTGAAACCTTTTATATCTATGGTTGGTTATGGATTGGGGGATTATGAATCAATATATTAAGAAAGGATTATCATGAAGCGCATATTGAGTATTGCAGTTGTATTTACCGTATTTTTGTTCACCGCCTGCACTGCACAACAGGAAAAAAGGGAAAAAGCTCCAAACTTCTCTCTCCAAACTCAGAACGGAAAAGTGATTGAACTCTCCAAGTTATCAGGAAAAGTTGTTCTTGTAAATTTTTGGGCAACATGGTGTCCGCCATGCCGTGCAGAGATACCCGATTTTATCGAAGTGTACAATACGTACAAAACCAAAGGATTTGAAATCGTCGGTATTGCGCTGGACGAAGACGGTTGGTCAAAAGTAGCCCCTTATATTGAAAAAGCGAAAATGAATTATCCGGTAGTGCTCGGAACAGCAAAAGTGGTTCAACAGTATGGCGGCATCGAAGCCATCCCGACGACTTTTATCGTAGATAGAAAAGGATATATCATGGCCAGTCAGGTTGGATTAGTATCAAAAGAATTACTCGAACAGAAATTGAAATCATTATTAAAGTAAGATGATCTCAACAATATCAAACATCTTCGAGACAGCAGTCTACTGGTGAACCTCACTGAGGATAATATGAGATTATGAGATTTTTTCTTTCCATTCTTCTCCTTGTGAGTTTACTGGCATCGGTACTCCCTGCTCAGTCACTATCAACAGCAAAAAAAGTGAGCGTAGAGATCAAACTCTCATCGGATAAAGTTCGAGTTGGCAGCACTGCTCAAGTGGCTATTCAACTTAGCATCAATGAGAATTGGCATGTCAACTCACATCATCCGACTTTCGATTATTTAATCGGTACCGCATTCGATCTTCAAGCACGAGAGGGAATCATTCTTACCGATGTGCAGTATCCGCAAGGAAAACTCGTCTTACTCTCCTTCGCTGATCAACCGATCGATGTGTACGAAGGAATGACGACGATCTTTGCTTCCATCAAGTTTTCAGACAAACTTGCAACCGGAAGAGATACACTGAAAGCAAGCATCATTGTTCAAGCATGTAACAATCAACTCTGTCTTGCTCCGTCGACCATCGATGTGAACATACCCGTGCACATCGTGAGTACTGAAGAATCTACCATTCAGCAAGACCAAAATATTTTTTCTCGGTATAAACCATCCGAATTCGCCGGAGAAAGTGTAAACAATGAACTTGCGATCATGTTTGATCAAAAAGGATCGGTACTTACTTTTCTTGCCATCTTCCTCATCGGCCTTGCTCTCAATCTTACTCCGTGTGTCTATCCGATGTTATCCGTTACGGTATCCTTATTTGGTTCACAGTCAGAAACAAATTTTGTACGAGTCTTCATCAAAGCCATCATCTATGTTCTCGGCATTGCAACCATGTATAGTGTCATTGGAGTAACAGCCGCGCTCGGCGGCGGATTGTTTGGAAGCTGGCTGCAAAGTCCGTGGATACTTGGCGCTATTGCTGCCCTGTTGTTTGTATTAGCACTCAGTTCATTCGGATTATATCAAATACAGATGCCGTATTGGCTTACCAGCAGACTCGGCGGCACAAGCGGCACTGGTTTTATCGCTCTTTATTTTTCCGGTTTAGTTGTCGGTGTGTTTGCGGCACCCTGTGTCGGTCCGCCGGTCATTGCACTGCTGACATTCGTTGCGGCAAAAGGAAGCGCTGCATTCGGCTTCTGGGCATTCTTTACTCTTTCGATAGGACTTGGATTACCCTATCTCATTCTTGGTACGTTCTCGGGACTTATTAAAAATATCCCACGGTCCGGTTCCTGGCTCGTCTGGGTGGAACATATATTCGGTGTCATACTCACAGGAACGGCGTTGTTCTATCTTTCGCTCGCTATCGCACCAAAAGAAAACATGTATGTTATCCCTTTGGTTCTCGTCGTTGGCGGAATCTACCTCGGATTTATTGACAGCTCCGGTAGAGACAAACCGGTACTAAAAAATATTCAGTGGGTTTTCGGAATTGTGGTGATTCTGCTCGGACTTTTATACGCCAATAGTATCAGAGACACAGGGATGACATGGGAAGAATATTCCGACTTGGATTTATCGGAGGCAAAGCAAAACGGGATGCCGGTGCTCCTTGATTTCTATGCCGACTGGTGTATCCCATGTATGGAGCTTGACCGCAATACATGGACCGATCCGAAAGTGATCGACGCAACAAAAGATATCAGCCGATTAAAAGTGGACCTTACATATTTTGATTCACCTGAATCAGAGACATTGAGGAAAAAATTCAATATCTCCGGTGTTCCAACAGTAGTTTTCATCCGAACGGATGGTACAGAAGCGACAGAATCACGGATTATCGGTTTTGTTCCCCCAAAAGAATTTTTAGCTAAATTGAACCAGGCTATGCCCACAGATTATTAATCTTTTACACTATTGGAGATTGATGTGAAGAAATTAATAGCAGTAATTCTTGTCACGTTATTTTCTATTACCCTTATCGCCGCACAGGAAAAGATGAAGACGAAAGAGGAGCACACAAAGTCCCACTCAATGGTTGGCTATTTAGTTGATCAAATGTGCGGGGAAAAAATGGTTATGGCTGATGTCAAGAAATCGGATGCGAAAGCTGCAAGACATACAAAAGACTGTGCGCTCGAAGAAACTTGCAGCGCAGAAGGCTATGGCCTTGTTACAGGAGGTACATTTTATAAGTTTGATGTTTCGGGGGATATAAAAGCAAAAGAGTACTTAAAAGCTACAAAAAAGGAAAACAATATCAAGGTCGAAGTTATTGGGACTATGAATGATAATAAATTGACCGTAGAAACGATTAAAGACTTCACACCCACTGCAAAGAAACACGTAGAAAAGAAATAACGCCTAACAATGTCTTCCCAGAAGCCGTCATCGCACAATCGGTAACGGCTTTTATTTATGCCGTTCACTTCATTCGTTCCCACTTTTTGCTTCCGCCGGCTCGTTTCTGTATATTAACTCCATCATGCCTGATAATTTGCTGCTTATAGTCTTTGGGATTCTCTCGACTATCGGATTACTCGTTGGCGGCGTTGCTATCTACTTTGCAATGCAAAGCGCCAAGAAAAAAGATGGTGAACTTATGATGGCATTTTGGGCGTTCGTCGCACTTGCCGGTCTTACCTTCGCAGGCATGAGCTGGGCATATTTTATTATACCGATCCTGGCCAACAGGTTGTTTTGATTTTCCTGCTTGCCTTTCATTCAAGTCTGAATTACTTTACTCTTAGATAAAATTACACCAAACGACTGAAGGGCATATGATAACTCGCTTACAATCTCTTCTTCATAAAAAAGAATTGAAAGTTTTTTCCAAACTCATTTCACCGGTCAAGATTCAGAATTTCCTTGATTCACTTCCCTACAGTGATGAAGCAAGATATCGTTGTCCGCGAAGTGTTTTACAGGATAACAAGGCACATTGTTACGACGGCGCGGTCTTTGCCGCTGCCGCTTTGCAGATGATCGGCTTTCCGCCGCTTCTTGTAGAGATGCTCCCAAATGACCGCGATGACGACCACATCCTTGCTGTTTTTCGACAAGGCAAATGCTGGGGCGCTGTAGCAAAATCCAATTTTGTCGGACTTCGATATCGTGAACCGGTGTACCGAAGTCTGCGTGAACTGATTATGTCATACTTCGAATCATATTTTAACATCGCAGGAGAAAGAACGCTCCTCGGTTACACCGCTCCATTGAACCTCAACCGCTTTAACAAAGTCGATTGGCTTATTGATAACAGTGCCATGGATGTTATTGGCGATGCATTGAATGGTGTTCGGAAATATCGTATTATGACACCGGCAATGACGCGGAAACTTACGTGTGTCGATAAACGTTCCTATAAGGCAGGCCTTCTTGGTTCAAAACCATCCGGCCTTTTCAAACCATAACGGCATCGATCTTTATTTTAATCTCGATATCCAGATGAAGAACGAAAAACAGCAGACAAAAATACTTTTAAAAAGAATGAAACTGAAAGGAATTTTTTTATGACAGAACATAAAATTTTTATTGATGCTATTGAGCGACTTCCTAATGCTCTTAGCGCCGCCGTACTTGGATTGTCCGATAAGCAGCTCGATACGCCTGTCGGCGAAGGTAAATGGACCATCCGGCAGATTACGCATCATATTGCCGATGCCAATATGAACGCATGCACGCGGATGAAGCTGATCGTCACTGAAGAAAAGCCCATCCTGAAACCCTATAACCAAGATCAATGGGCAATTCTTGCAGATTGCAAGAGTGGTCCGATTGAATCAACCCTAACGCTTATCAAAGGATTGCACGAACGATGGGTCCTTTTCTTGCGGTCGCTGCCGGAAACGAGCTGGACGAGAGAAGGGATTCATCTGGAAAACGGCAGGGTGACCCTTTTTGAAGTACTAAAATTATATTCAAGACATGGCGAATCCCACATGCAGCAGATCGTCACATTCCGTGAGAAAATGAAATGGTAGATAGAATCCATGATGAAGCATGAATGGATTAAATCGTTCCCTGCCGCAATTACTGTATGCGATGTCCATGGGATCATTCTCGAAATGAACGATAAGGCAATTGAAGTTTTTCAAGCAGACGGAGGCGAAAAGCTACTCGGGAAAAACCTCCTTGAGTGCCATCCTGAACCGGCCCGCTTGCAGCTTGCCGAAATGTTAAAAACCGAGAAACCAAATTATTACACCATTGAAAAGCGAAGCGCAAATAAGTTGATTTATCAGGTACCGTGGTATCAAGACGGAACATATGGCGGTTTTGTTGAACTCAGCCTTCCCATTCCATCCGAAATGCCGCATTTTATTCGGACGTAAAAGAAAGAGGCAGGCATGTATGCAATTCCTCGAATGGGAAGATACATATAACATCGGTGTGAAAGAGATCGACATTCAACATCGTGGATTATTCGACATCATCAGTAAACTCTCTACGTCGCAGAGGTACGAGACAGACGGAAAATATTTTTTCGCTATGCTCATCCAGCTCGTCGACTATACGAAAATCCACTTTGCCACTGAAGAGCGTTACATGCGAGAAGCACAGTACGCAAAATTGATCGAACATCAACAGGAACATACTGTATTCATAACAGAAGTGATGAAACTTGTGCATGATTGTGAAAAGAAAGAACCGGATATCCAGCAAAAGATTCTCAATTATCTAAAAGACTGGTATATGGCACATATCATGGGAACAGATCGAGACTATCAAAAAGCGCTCATGGATAAAGGATTTACTTAAGAGCAAGGAGCCGCAGGCAATGAAAACCATAGAATGGCAAAATGAATATACCGTCGGTGTGAAGGAACTTGATGACCAACATCGAAATCTACTCAAGACGATCAATACACTGCTCGAAGAGCAGAGAGACAAATACGAAGCAGCAAAATTTTCACCTGCGCTCTCTTCGATCATTCATTATGCCTATACACATTTTGCTACAGAGGAACGATATCTTTTACAAGTACATTTTCCCAATCTGAAGCAACACGTATTGGAGCACATTGACTTTATTATGAAAACAGTTGGTCTTGCTTTGAGAATAGAAAGCAGCAGTGGGGATGAATTGCGAATAGAACTTCTCCGATATCTCAAAGAGTGGTATTCTTACCATGTGCTTGGAACCGACAGACATTACATTCCATTCCTTGCATCGAAAAAGATCTCAAAACCATGACAGACGGGATTTCAGCATCAATAATCAGGAAGATTCCTTAGGATAAACTATGTCGACAAAACTTGACGAGTTCCGCACTTACCGCACGAAAATGAATGACCGCATTGGCCAAATCGATCATCTCGGTATCAAACGGTTTCTTAATTTGGATGGTGCCGCCTACAAAGAAGGAACGCTCGATTCCAGGACAAAAGAATTGCTGGGCTTGGTCGCTTCTGCCGTTCTCCGGTGCAACGATTGCATAGATTATCATCTCATTCAATGTATCGATGCAGGATGGAAAGACGAGGAATTATATGACGCTTTGAACGTGGCACTCATTGTCGGTGGAAGCATTTTTATTCCGCACTTACGCCACGCCGTGGAAACAATCGACACTCTTCGAGCAGAACATAAGCCATTGGAAGTCTAAAAATCGGTGTTGAAATCTTTTTCATGGAATGACAATATTCTAAGGAGTATTTTATGTCAACGCTTAATCATTTTCTCAACTTGTTTATTTTTGCGTTATTCTTGACGCTCACCCTAGGGACTCATATGAAAGCACAAGTGGCACAGGTCATATGGATGAAGGACTCTCAAACAAAGCTTGAGAAAGAACTTATCGCAAAATTTGGCGAGTTGCAGCGCACTCGTGTGCAAAAAGGATTAAAGCAAGTCGCCGATTTCTGGCGCACGGAAGATGGTGATGCGGCTGCATTTGAGGATTTCATTCGCATAGACTTCGCCGGCGATCAAACAACACTCGATGTTATGTTCAACCGCTTCGAGAATCTGCTTGAACAACTCAGCGGCCATATGAACGAAATCGGCCTGGCGTTCCGTCAGCAATCTGAACTCGATCTTGGACCGATCTATCCATTCGACGAAACTTTCGCAGCATATTCTCCGGGTGCTCACATCACGGATGATTTTTTCAAGAACAAACTCGCATTCATAGTACTGCTGAATTTCCCACTCACGACGCTCAACGAACGGTTGACCTACGGTGAACAATGGTCGCGCCGCCAATGGGCAGAAGTGAGGCTGGGACAGCGTTTTTCTAAACGCATTCCGGCAGAAGTCAATCAGGCTGTTGCGGAAGCCGCTTCTATCACAGATCAATATATTTCTGAGTACAATATTTATATGCATCACCTTATCGATGCAAAAGGCGACCGTCTCTTCCCTCCAAAGATGCGCCTGCTCTCACATTGGAATCTGCGCGATGAATTGAAAGCCGATTACAATGACAAAGAGCATGGAATTGCCAAACAGAAAATGATCCAGCAGGTGATGGAACGAATTGTTACACAAACCATTCCGGAAGTCGTCGTGAATAATCCGAATGTGGATTGGAATCCATTTACGAACGAGGTGCAACCTGCAGGTGTCACAGATATCGATGCACCGGCCAAAGCAAACCTTAAAGTTAGCAATATATCCGAGCCCGATACACGGTATGCGACTTTATTAAAAGCCTTCCTCGCTTCAAAGAAAGTCGATCCATATTCTCCCACTGCACCGACCTTGATCGCGCGTAAATTCGACGAGGAGCGTGAAATTCCAGAAGCACGGGTGAAAGCAATGCTCGAATCGGTGTTGAGTTCGCCGATCGTGTCGAAAGTAGCAAAAATGATTGAAGAAAGATTAGGCAGATCCCTTGAACCGTACGACATTTGGTACAATGGTTTCCGTGCAAAGGGAAAATACACCGAAGCAGAGCTTGATGAAATAGTAAAGAAGCGATACCCGACACCCGATGCGTATAAAGCAGACATGCCGAATATGCTTATGAAGCTTGGTTTCAGTAAAGAGCGTGCGAAATATCTTGCGGACAATATTTTGGTCGATCCGGCTCGCGGCTCGGGACACGCATATGGTGCAGCTATGCGTTCCGCAAAAGCCCATCTTCGCACGCGTGTTGGAAAAGATGGAATGGACTATAAGGGTTTCAACATTGCTGTCCACGAGATGGGACACAATGTAGAACAAACGCTGTCATTGAACGATATTGATCATTACTTTCTCAGTGGCGTCCCAAATACCGCATTTACCGAAGCTATCGCGTTTGTATTTCAGGCACACGATCTCGACTTGCTTGACCTGTCTTCTCCCGATCCTCAAAGCGAAGGGCTTAAGACACTGAATGATTTTTGGATGACTTACGAAATCGCAGGTGTTTCACTCGTGGACATGGGAATCTGGCATTGGATGTATGATCATCCCAATGCGACACCCGCAGAACTCAAAGATGCTACACTCCAAATAGCAAAAGAAATTTGGAATAAGTATTACGCTCCGGTCTTCAAAAAGAAGGATGTTGTTCTACTGGCTATCTATTCACACATTATTCACTCGTTTCTCTATATTCCCGATTATGCAATCGGTTATTTAATATCTCACCAGATTGAAGAGCAGGTGAAGAAGAGTGGCAGCGTGGGCACTGAAGTGGAACGTATGGTCAAATCCGGAAGTATCGCTCCAGATTTGTGGATGAAGAACGCGGCCGGTTCACCTGTTGGAAGCGAAGCAATGCTTGATGCAACCGAAAGAGCACTAAAAGAATACAAGAAGTAAAATATTTGAGAACCTTGTCAAAGGTGCCTGAGTCCAACCAAGAGAACTTTGACAAGGTTGCCCAAAACATTCGGGAGGGAATTCCTATCCACCGATCCAGTAGGTCAGCTTTAACATGAAAATATTATCGGGCTTTGAACTGACGAGCCGGTCGAACGAGCCGTTTAATGCAAATGTCCCGTCTACGATATTATCGGAACGGCTCTGTGTCCACACTAAAAAGAGTGTGGAACCGGGCATATATTCCCATCGTAGCACAGCGTTGCCGCGAAGAGACACAAAATTGAAATTCGGATTTGAAATATTTATTACCGGAGCAGGCCCGCTGCCATCCGGATCAAGATCATAGCTACCAATCGAACCATCAGAATTGACATTTTTCAATATTGAAGAACCGTCCTTCCCGAACACCATGAAATCAAACGATCGCGGACGCGCAAATTCTTTAAAATTAGTAAAATTCCCCGACGAAAGTAATGGCTGAGCAAAGAGTTGGAAGCTCAGCGTCGGCGTGAGTGTCCAATCAACACGTAATTGAGCGGAGAGTTCCTTATATATTAAATCTGCAAAGATATATCTTCTGCCATATGTTACTGCAGCAAGTGGGTCATCAAAATTGTCAATCCAGTGTGCTCGATCTGAGTTGAATACATATCCCGGACCGAATGATACTGAAACACTCGAGACAGGACGCATTGTAACGGACAAGTTGATACTATGATAAAATCCATTGCCTCCTTCATATGAATACCAGTAAGCTCCAAAAACATACTTGTTGCGGTTATCTGAAGAATAATTAAAATTCCACTCGTAGCATACAGGATTGAGCATTTTCGGACCGCCGCGCGTGCGGTAATCGTCGTAGGATTCAAATCCATAATCGTAGTACAAACCGAAGTAGTCATAGCTCGGCAATTGGTAATCAATGCCACCCCAAACACCTCGACACGCCACGTCTCCGCCGAAATCGAACGTGCCGAAAACTGAACCAAGGATGTTCACATAACGATAATACTGCGTTGGATCATTCCACTTGTATCCTGTGCCTACATGATAATTGATTACGTCGGTACGCGATAGAAATCCGAGATCTCCTGATTCAAATCCTGGACTGATGAATCCGAGTGCAGCATTGAGCAGCATATTGCCTTTTTGTTTATTCAAGGTAAACCGACCGGCATAACCGCTCAACGATGTTGCAGAACTATCTAAAGAAATATAGTGCGCGTCGGGCCGCTGAAAATAACGGGAAGAACTTTGTTGCAAATTTATTATTCTTTCGCGAGTACCTTGAACGTTCGAGATAGCGGTCCACCCCGAGATCATATATGTTTTATTTGTATCAAATGCCGTCCAGCCATCAAGAGCAGCGACATAGGCATTTTCATTGACATCTGTTTTTATGCCGGTGTCATCGAAAAATCTGTTCACAGATGTAAAAAGAATTCCCACACCCTGACGGCCCTCGTTAAAATCCTGTTGAACGCGTGCGACCGCATAGGATGTCGTCGGTTCGACTTCTAACGACCGATGTGTTCCAGCGATATCCAATTGTGCATATTCACGTTTCGTAAGAGCTTCAATCACTCCAACATTCCATCCATCAACAACTTTACCTGTGATTTTTGCCGCACCAAGGATATGCGTACCGAACGGAACATCGGCATAATCGCGATCCGGCAGTCCGCGTTGCGGCGCACGACCGATGCGGCGGCTGTAAAACAAACTCGGTGAAGACCAGTTAAAACTCCAATAGTTGTTCACACCTCCTTGCCCGAACGAAAAAATATTCATTCCTTCGAGAAAGAAAGGGCGTTTCTCATTGAAATACGTTTCCACGTCGCTTAAATTTACGACAGCAGGATCGACTTCCACTTGCCCGAAATCCGGATTGATCGTCCCTTCGAGTACTACGTTGGTACTTAAACCCCATTTTAAATCCGCTCCGATATCCGGAGCATATTTTGATCCTGTGTTAAACGGATCGCCAGCATCGTGCGGCGCGTATTCAGCTCGTCCGGTCATGTATGGAGTAACTTCCAACCGGGTTGGAGGTGTAATATGTTCGATACCAATAAGATCAGGATAACGAGAAACCGATCCGCTTTCGTTGCGCGGAGTGTACACAAGATAGGCTTGTTCTTTTTTCCTTCCTATAATGCGCTCGAAATTGATTCCCCAAACATATTGATCATGTTGTTCGAACCGTAATTGGGAAAACGGAATCTTCATCTCAACACACCATCCATCAGAAGTGATAAGTGGTTTTGCTTCCCATACTCCATCCCAGCTTCCATCGCTCCAATCGTCGTTATAAAGAATCCCGTCCCGCAATACGCCTGCTGCCGATACGATGAAGTAAAAGCCATTCCGCTTGTCGTGATATGAATCGATGCCCACAGCGAATTCATCTGAACTGGCATCGTTATCACGCCGTGCGAGTCGGGCAATAATGGAATCAGGGTGCGTATCATGCATTCGAGCGGCAACGTATAATGCCTCATCATCATATGCTACCCACACTTCTGTCAATTCAGATACTGCTTGCCCCTGGTTTGGCTCCTGCTGAAAAAATGCCGTTGTACCCTGACGCTGCCAGACCGATTCAGACAATGCTCCATCAATGTGCATTTGTTCATTCACACGAATCGCGTGTACCTGTTTGATAAATTCCGGTGGTTGTGCATCGAGATGCAAGAAACTCGCGAAGACGATCAAGAGAAAGCAACCAACAGGACGCATAGGTATCTCGTTTTTAAAAATCATCTTGACACATGACCAGAATTAGACTGTTTATACTACCAAAAGGTTGTGGGAATAAAAAAAATCTTATGATACTTTATTCGATAAATACGGATATTCGGTCCTTAAGGTTGCAATATCGAGAAAACAGACGGATCTTTGAGTATTTGCATCAATCATTTCCAAGTGTTAACTTTTAAATAAGTTCTGTGATCAAGTGTTGGGTCATTAAAAATCGACATGAAGGACGGACAAATGGAGTCTTTAGATATAGAAATAATACGTATTATCAATCAATTCGCCCAACAATATCCATTTTTTGATAGAGTATTTAGTACTATCGGCGGTCATTTGTTCAGGACTGTCCCCCTTGTTGCATTGGTCTGGTGGGCTTGGTTTAGACCAAGCAAAACGGTTGACACAGACCGTGAGCGTCTCATCTCGACACTCCTATTCTGTATGGTCGCAATCATTATAGCGAAGTTGATGTCAGTGTGCTTGCCATTCAGGGTCAGGCCGTTAGCAATTCCTGGCCTCGTTTCCAGATTACCCGCCAGTGCAACACTAGCATGGGAGAAAATGAGTTCCTTCCCGAGCGACCATGCAGTATTATTCTTCACCTTATCAACGGGTCTGACGTTTGTTTCTCGTCCAGTGGGTATTTTTGCTTATACCTTCACTATATTATTTGTGTGTCTACCGAGAATCTACATCGGGGAGCACTATCCAACAGATATAATAGCAGGTGCCCTCGTCGGTATAGGAGTGGGTTGGGTGGCAAATATACGATCGGTGAGTTCCTTCATGGCTAGACTCCCTGTGCATTTATTGCGTGTAAAACAAGGTGTGTTCTATGCTCTCCTTTTTGTCATGACTTTTTTAATTGGCACTGTGGGTAATGACATCCGTAACTTAATAGAGGCCTTTTTCCATTTACTTACTAGATCGAAATGATTTCAGCAGAATTTTCATCGCGAATATTCTTGCTGCAATAATACAATCTTTCTTTTCCATCTCCTCAATTGTAAATAAAATATTCCATTCCAATGTTCTGAAGGAGGAGTAATTTGATAGAGCTTCATTCGTTCAATATGAAGTAGGCAGACAGAATCGTTAGGCATTTTTTTAGAGCATGACTTAATAATGTATCGAAGATATTTTAAACACATCCTGCTTGATACCATTTATCAACCTACAAGAATTCAGACGTCAGCTTCTAAAACAAATCAGAATAATTATTGGCAGCGATTGGACAATAAAAAGCTTACCGATGTATAGTATTATACAAAATTTCGGAGTTAAGGTGCAAAAGATATCTTAATATTGAAGACAATAGAAAGAATAGTTGAACCTCTAAATAAAAAACTCTACCTTATAATAACATCAATAGGTGATAATCTATAACAGCCCATACTAAACCTTACCAAATCGTAACATATATACAGAAATTTTGGTGTTTAGTGGGTTAGTGAAAAAGAATAAAGTTTTGATTTTGATTTAGAATCGCCGCCCGGATGGCGAAATTGGCAGACGCGCTAGCTTCAGGAGCTAGTGACCGCAAGGTCTTGGGGGTTCAAGTCCCCCTTCGGGCACAAAAGGCAAAAATGCCTTTTTATTGAGTAATTCTTCTTCTCTTAGCTATAATCTTAGTTGTCTATTTACTATTATGTTTACTCTTCTTGCTATATTTATAAATAGTTTAAACAAGAAAGGAATGATATAGCTATGGGCGCCATAAACATCATATTAGGTTTATTACTTATTACAACTACTTACTTCATCATTCGTTCAAATCGTTCCTTAAAAAAACTGTTAAAATCTAATGAATCTCGTAAATTATTAGATGATAAATCCATTCTTGATCATATTATTTATACTCGTTCAAGCTTTAATGGTATTCACACAACCATTGCTTTGATTTCGTTTATCCTGATTTATACGGGTTTTAATGTATACGATCGACTCGACACAGCGCTGCAGAATAATCTTAAGATAAAAGCTGATACAATTTCTAATCATATAATTCAATCGACAAAAAATAAAGTGGATAGTATTCTTACTATCAATTTAGATGCTTTGATACAAAAGAGAAATATTATTCTTGAATATGCAGCGGATGTACAAAGACAAAAAAAGAATTTTGATTCATTAAATACTAAATTAGCTAAGCTAAGTAAACAAATAGAGACAACAGAACGTCAAAGTCGTGAAATAACAAATGGACCAGTTATGGTTCATATAATGCACGAAGCAGGTATGATTCACGAGGAAATAATACGACTCAATAACGATATAGATAAATCTGAAAAGCGAATATCTGACCTTAAAAAAATGTTTCAAAAAAAATAAAATGAGACAGCGGAATGATGCAGATTTTTTAAAATCGGGATAAAATAAATTTATGGATGTCTATTTCTACGAAGCGTTTGAAGAAGAGGCATTATCCCTTAAATCTCTTCTCGGCAATCAACTCACCTATGAGATGACGGATAAAACGATTCAAGAAACGGATCATCTCAATCCACCGGCTCGACTGATTAGTATCCGTACACAATCGATCATTCCACGAGAATGGGCGGATAAGCTCGATGGTGTACTAAGCCGAAGCACAGGATATGATCATCTGAAAAAATACTTAGAGACAATCCGCAAACCTCTTCCATGCGGTTATCTAGAGGAATACGCAACACGTGCCGTAGCCGAACATGCGATCTTACTCATAATGGCACTCATGCGCAGGCTGCCGCAACAGATGATACAATTTAAAAATTTCAATCGGGATGGACTTACAGGCGGAGAAAGTTCAGGAAAAAATCTTTTAATCGTAGGCGTGGGACGGATTGGCAGTGAGATTGTGAAGATCGGTTCATCACTTGGCATGAATGTCCGCGGTGTGGACATTGTCCGGCATCATAAGGATGTGCAGTACATCGAGAAAGAAGAAGGCATCCCCTGGGCTGATGTCATTATCTGCTCTATGAATTTGACAAACGAAAACCGTGGTTATTTTTCTTATCACCTCTTGAGACAAGCCAAGCCCGGTGTTCTCTTCGTCAATATCGCACGCGGGGAGCATACTCCTCTTGCCGATATGTTGCGATTAGTGCAGGAACGACACGTGGGCGGACTCGGACTTGATGTGTTTGAAGATGAGTCAAACGTTGCTGTCGCTCTTCGAAGCGAACACACGAATACATTTCCAGCGGCTCAACTCATTGAAGAATTGCTTCAGCATCCGAATGTTCTCTTTACTCCGCACAATGCATTCAACACCATGGAAGCCGTCGAGCGAAAATCCCAATTCAGTGTCGATGAAGTATTATACTTTCTAGAGAAAAAAGATTTCCGGTGTCGTGTGCATTAGATTTTGTGCTGAGTCTCCTCTGATGATTTGTTCCTGCACAGCGCAGCCTGTTCGATTGTTTGAAGTAGCGATTCGAGAGTAGCAGGTTGTGTCAAGACAGCTTGCGGATGACATTCTTATTGAAATCCTCTTCCTGCTCGCCCTCTTTCATTACGGAAGCCGCCGGCAGAAACATTTTAAACGTCGAACCTTTTCCTTCCACGCTCTCCACCGTCATAAATCCTTTATGTCCCTTCACAATACCGAGACAAATCGAAAGGCCAAGCCCTGTACCTTTCCCTATTTCCTTCGTCGTATAAAACGGCTCAAAGATCTTATGGATTTCGACAGCCGGTATTCCAACGCCTGTATCGCCGATACTAAATACTACGTACTCTCCTTCGACCGCATCAGCATGTTCTTCTTCCATCTCCTTCGATACCAAAACATTCTCTGCAGAAAATGTCAATTCACCGCCTTGCAGCATAGCATCGCGCGCGTTGGTGCACAGGTTGATTAGCACTTGGTGGAGCTGGGTTCTGTCCCCGATCACCGGTGAAACAGTATCGGATATACGAGTACGGACTGTAATGCTGCTGGGAACGATTTGACTTAATAAACCTGTAATGTCCTTCACGATCTTCAAGGGATTGAGTTTTGCATGCTTGCCCTCCACTCCCTTTACAAAGGAAAGAACTTGATAGACCATTTCAGAGCCATGCTTCGCACTTGACTCGATCGCTTTCAAAAGCCGCTGACTTTGGGTATCTAATAACTTTCGTTTGAGTACTTCTACACCAACCAGGACCGGCGCCAATGTATTGCTCAAGTCATGCGCGATACCACTTGCGAAAATACCGATACTTTCCACTCGCTGTGCTCGGAGAAAGCGTGTTTCTAATCGTTTCCGTTCTGTCATATCCGTGCAGACCTGAAGAATGCCGGTAGGTTCGCCGCCTGGATTGCGAACGAGAGTCCATCGACAATCTGTGATGATGGCCGTTCCATCTCTTTTTTTTTGTTGAAGCTCGCCCGACCAAGCCAAATGCTGTACCGTCAACGCGTATGCGCGTTCAAATCCTTCTGCTCCTTCCGACCCATAGAGAACCTTCACCACATCTCTTCCTACTACTTCTAACGGCTCGTAGCCATACATTCGCTCAGCACCTTTGTTCCAGTATCGTACCGTTTTGTTGAGGTCAAGAACGAGGATGGCATCCTGCGCCTGATCCAGCAACAACGCTTGTTCACGAATTTTATCTTCCGCAAGCCTGCGTATGGTAATGTCGATAATAACTGCTTCGGTAAAACTTTCGAGAGCGTGGATAGAAGCAGAGAAAGAAATCCAGAACGTCGTTCCGTCCTTACGACTCAAAATGGTTTTATAATCCTCTACAGACTGGCCTGTTGATAAACGTTCAACAAGATACTCCCGATCTTGAGGAGACATCGATGTGAGCACTTCCTTTACTTCATCGAATGTCTCGACTGCAAACATACGAAGAAGCGCGTGATTTGCATCGGCAACATTCCATTGATCGGTCGTTATACGAAGCATACCGGCAGGTGATTGCTCAAAAAGATTTCGGTACTTGCGTTCGCTAATCGTCAATTCTTCCAGTTGTCGCTTTTTGGTGATCAGCTCCTTTTGTTTGCTTGTCATGACTGCGGCAACAAATCCGACCGTAATTACTAACAACGCAATGGTTCCAAGCGCAACCGTCCACCAAATATCAAATGTTACGTTTTGCACAAAAAGCCCCGCGCATAAAGCAGATAAGAGATGATCAAAAAAATCCAGTTCAATGGCCATATTATCAGGAAACGTTCAGTTGAAATCTGAAGCATCCTAGTAAACAAAGCAAACAAGAACAGGCTTGCTGCTGAATAGATTATCGTACCTGTAACAACCCAAAAGCGCGGATCGTTTGTCCATATGATATCGCTATCTTTTACAATATCCACCAGCAAGTACCCTGAGAACGCTATCTGTAACACTTTGGAGATTGCAGAAGTCCAGTCATCAGCAACTGAGAGTGGCTCAAATGAAAACTTACTCACAATCCAGAGAATGGCAAATCCTGCAAGGCACAACAAGAGAATCGACCGGCTTCGACGTTGTTTCATCCATGATGAATATATCATAACCACAAATATGAGTTCAATAATTGTATAAAAATGCATTGTCCAAAGATTGTGAATACGAAAAGAGGCAAGAAACCACTGTACAATAGAATCTACAATCCCGAGGATAATCAACCATTCAAGAATTCGAAGAGGCCGCGGGAGGCTTCGATAACGGAAGCCTCCCACAATCGCAACACCGCATTGTATGAGTAAAAAAATATAAAATAAGAGCGGAAATTTCACAGCTAATCTTACTTTGTAAGTTCACTCGCAACACCACAGTATGGAGGGCAAGGGAGAGCCCTCTCCATAATGAGACTTGTTTGCATATCTACCCCTTTCCCATCCACACCAACAAGAACGAGTACTGATTCGCTAGCATCGTTCTGGGCGTAATAATAGCGGATGCCAATACATCCCGCCTGAGCGAGAATTTTTTCGAAAGCATTTCGACCGAAGAAACCGCCCTTTGTGGAAGGAGCTTTAAGATTCGATTTGTAATTCCCAATATAGCGAACTGCTGTCACCAAATCGATTTGATGATTCTCATTACCTGTGAGTTGTTGACCCTGAGAAACGGGCGCGCTCTTTGCGGGGCTATGAAATGCCCAAAGCAATCCGAAGCATAATACAACAAGAATGCCAAGGACAAGTGTTCCTGTGGTTTTCATAAAATTCCTCCTATGAAAGTAAGAAGTGATTGGTGCTCATTCTCGCGTTCTGGCGTTTTTAAAGAACACGAAACGATGCGATCTATGATTAGTTTGGCGTCGCACGAATGGAAGTTACTGCAATTTATGAAGAAAGCAAGTCCTCAACAAAAGGAAGAGTTTTTCGCTCAATTCCAAAGAGTTTTCTGCTCAAACACTTTTCCCTATATTGAATTATTATGCTTTCACTCGAACATGTTACTCTTGAGTTTGGAGAACGAACGCTCTTCAACGACGTTTCAACAACCGTCGGCCCGCGCGACCGAATCGGATTAGTCGGTTCCAACGGCAGCGGAAAAACCACGCTGCTCCATATCATTTCCGGTATACCGCAGGGAGAAGAAGGAACCGTCAAGAAAGCCCATTACGTAACGGTTGGGTATCTCCAGCAGGAAACGATTTCTTTGCATGGCAAAACGCTTTATGAGGAAGCAGAAACAGCGTTTGAAGACGTATTAGATGCACAGCAAAAATTGAGCGAAGCACAGGATACTCTGACTGAGCTCGATCCAACAAGTGAGGAATACGCCGACACACTTGAAGTCTATGGGGAATTACAGCATAAACTCGAAGACCTGGACGCATACCGAATGCGCTCAAAGATCGAACGCGTCTTGAATGGATTGGGTTTTTCACAAACAGATCTCAATCGACTGACAGAAGAATTCAGCGGCGGCTGGCAAATGCGTATCGCGATGGCAAAATTGCTGTTGCAGGAACCGAGTCTTTTGCTCCTTGACGAACCGACAAATCACCTCGATCTCGAATCACTCCAATGGCTGGAAGAATATCTTCGTCAATATAACGGCGCTATTATCCTCGTCTCGCACGACCGTGCATTCCTCGATAACCTCACTTCACGTACGTTTGCTCTTTCTGCCGGGAGGTTTGAGGAATATACCGGCAATTATTCTTTCTACGAAAAAGAACGCCTCGTTCGGCGCGAACTTCTTTTGAGTCAACAACGAAATCAGCAAGATCAAATCAAGCATACACAGGAATTCATCGAGCGGTTTCGTTACAAAGCCACCAAAGCTCGGCAAGTACAAAGTCGCGTGAAGATGCTGGAAAAAATCGAAATAGTCGAAGTAGAGCGCGAAGAAGAAGCGCTTCGGTTCAGGTTCCCACAGCCGGTTTCGAGCGGGCGTGTTGTGTTGGATTTACAGGGAATTTACAAAAAATACGATTCACTGGAAGTTTTCAATCATCTTGATTTCAAAGTGGAACGCGGTAACCGTATTGCAGTAGTGGGTGTAAACGGTGCGGGGAAATCGACACTCGTCCGGATTATTTCCGGAGAAGAGTCATTTGAGAAAGGCGAACGGATCGTTGGACATAACGTCTTGCTCTCTTACTTCGGACAAGATCAGGCAGATGAACTCGACCTTTCCAAAGATGTTCTCCAATCGGTAGAAGAGG
Organism: Ignavibacteriota bacterium; assembly: GCA_003155495.1. GTDB lineage: Bacteria > Bacteroidota > Ignavibacteria > UBA10030 > UBA10030 > Fen-1298. The sequence continues at coordinate 40,825 of PMDB01000035.1, read as the reverse complement.
TTTCTTCATCCGAGACCAAGACACAACTGCGCACGCTTCTCGGTTCATTCCTCTTCCACGGCGACGATGTATTTAAACGAGTATCAGTACTTTCTGGAGGCGAAAAAAGCAGATTAGCCCTCGCACGTATGCTTCTACGGCCAGCCAACTTTCTCATCATGGACGAACCGACCAATCACCTCGATATGCGTTCGAAGAAAGTACTACAAACCGCACTCGCTGAATACGAAGGAACATTTCTCATCGTTTCACATGACCGTGCTTTTCTCGATCCCATCATAAACAAAGTCCTGGAACTACGTCCTGGCTCGATGCACCTCTATCTTGGTTCCATGTCGGAATATTTTGCAAAGAAAAAGCAGGAGAACCTTTCCCGGCAATCCGCCACACAGATGAAACCACTGGATAATTCGAAAGCAACGGCGCATGCTGCACGGCAGGAAGAGCAGGACCGTAAAAAAGCAAAAGAGAAAGAAGTGCGCTCTGTAAAGCGGCAATTAGAAGCAGTTGAGGCAGAGATCGCTCATCACGAACTGAGGAAAAGTGAGATCGAAAAACTTCTTGCCGATCCGGAATTATATAAAAGAGGTGATGAAGTAAAAACCATTTCCGCTGAATACAAATCGGTTCAGAAGGAATTAGACGACGCCTATTGGCGGTGGGGAAAAGTATCGGAGCAACTCGAAAAAGTGCAGTCGGAATCATAGTTTTTTAAATATTTTACCAAATATCCAGGGCTATTCGAAGGATCCCAATCATTTTCGGAAGTTCACCTTGTTTAACCTCGTAGTCTTCCGAAAGTCACTGAGTTACACAAATTATGTGTTCCTTCTTTGATAAATTCAACGTATTATCTTATGAGTTGATTGCATTGTGAACTCAATCGAGAATCTGATCCGATGGATGCAACAGCAGCACCAAAACCCAAAGTACTTATTATTGACGATGACGCTACACACCGCCGGCTCGCTCAAGTCATATTCGAGCGGAACGGGTTTGATGTATCGATTGCCCATGATGGCAGTGAAGGAGTTCGACAGGCGCTTATCAAGCCCCCTGCTGTCGTCATCCTTGACCTTATGATGGAAGGACTGCACGGTTTCGAAGTCTGCAAAATGCTTCGGGCTAATTCAAACATGCGGCACACAGCAATTATTGTCACATCAGGAAAATCATATAAAACCGATGTTGATAAAGCCATACAATTAGGCGCTGATGCATATATTGTGAAACCATTTTTACCTAAAGAACTTCTCGAAATTGCCACCCTGTATATGAACTTACGAGCGAGCCAGCCATGATGAACATTCGATTCTGGGGAACACGCGGATCCATTCCATCACCGGGAAAATCGACGGTGAAGTACGGCGGCAACACATCTTGCGTTGAAGTGCGTGTCAATAATCAGATACTTATCTTCGATGCAGGAACCGGCATACGGGATCTTGGCACGAAACTCATGAAAGAATTCGCTGCCCAGCCCTCCGTAACCATACATCTGTTCATCAGCCATACGCATTGGGATCATATTCAGGGTTTTCCATTCTTCATGCCCGCTTATGCAAAGAATTTCCAGCTGAATGTCTATGGGCCTCCTGCACGCGATAAAAGTTTGAAGGATCTTTTAAAGTTTCAAATGGATTCGGAATATTTTCCTGTGCCATTAGGCGACCTAAACGCTCAAATAGTAATGCAGGAGGTACGTGAGCCATTCTGGATTGGAAATGCACAGATAACACCCTTCTATATCAATCATCCAGCAATGACGCTCGCCTATAAAATTTTCGAAGGTGGAAAAACATTTATTTATGCATCAGATAATGAACCATACAGGTACACACTTCATGCGGCACGAAAAGATCAACTTGCATCTCAATACGGTGCAGAACTGGATCAGAAGTTCATTGACTTTCTCACGGGAGCAGACTTCCTTGTCAGCGAGGCGCAATATACATTGGATGAATATCGATCAAAGATCGGCTGGGGGCATTCTCCCGTCGAGTCGGTGGTGGAATTTGCTATCAAGGCAAATGTAAAACAACTTGCTCTGTTCCATCACGATCCCGCACATGACGATGCAACAATCGATGTGATGGTACGGCACGCACAAAAATTGCTTGACGCACAAAAATCGACTATCAAGTGTTTTGGTGCTGCTGAAGGAATGGAAATAAAGCTGGCGTAGTAAACAGGTCGACAAAAGATACAAATATTTAACTTCCAGTTTCAGATCTGTCTTTTATGTACAAATTGAAACAGGTAATTGTTTCATTACATATTCCGCGATCTGGCGCTTAAATTCTTTCCGATCAAACTTCTCTGCGTGCCGGCGAATGGCATACGGATCGAACTTCATTTTTGGAAGAGCTCTTATAGCTTCAATAAGTGCTTCAACCATTTGACGGTGAAAGAAAACACCGGTTGGTATGTCGCCATCTCCGACAACAGTTTCTAGCGCTCCCCCTTTTGCAAACGCAACCACCGGCTTCCCGCTTGCCATTGCTTCGAGCGGCACAATGCCGAAATCCTCGACACCCGGGAAAATCAATGCAAGGCATCCTGCATAAAGTTTCACAAGGTTTTCATCGCTCTGCCAGCCAAGAAATTCTATATTCTTTTTCGCCATCTTCTTGAGTTTTTCCATCTCAGGCCCCGACCCGACAATAAGAAGTCTCTCACCAAACCGATTGAACGTCTCAACAGCGAGATCCACTCGTTTATACGGAACAAGCGCACTCACAATGAGATAGTACCCGTCGTCCTTGTGCGACACGGTAAAAGCATCCGTACTCACCGGCGGATAAATCACATCTGAGGTGCGGTGATAGATCCGCGAGATACGTTCAGCGACATTGCGTGAATTCGCGATGAAATAATGCACACGGTCGCACGTGCGGACATCCCATCGCCGAAGATACGGCGCAATCAACGACATCGCCGTACGCGTGACGATTCCTGCGCGATCATTTCCAAAATATTCCTCGTACTGATCCCAAATGTACCGCATAGGCGTATTGCAGTAGCAAATGTGCATTGCTCCGCTGCGCGGCTTTGCTGCCTTGGCAACAGCAACACTTGTAGAAAGAATAAAATCATATTCTGAAAAATCGAGTGCATCCATAGCGGCGGGCATCAGTGGTAAATAGTTACGGTACTTCGTTGCCTTGAGAGGAAGATCCTGAATGAATGAAGTTTTGATTTTCATTCGCTCAATAACAGGCGACATCGTTCCCTTGTTATGGATCGTGGCAAAAATCGTTGCATCAGGAAATAATTCGCAAAAGACTTCGAGAATCTTCTCGCCGCCCCGCATTCCTGTGAGCCAATCATGAACAAGAGCAACTTTCATCGCTCTATTTTCCTCACAAAGCATTTCAATCTCATAGTTCAAGAAAATAACAAAAAAATAGCCGTCATCAAAGATGACGGCTTGAGTTGTGGTCTCCTCTCTAACAACTATTTTCTTCTTAATCGCGGCAATATCAATAGAGCGACTAACACAATCAACACTCCACCGGTTGTATACGTTGCCCACAGGTTGGCAATACGTGATTCGACATTCATTGTATAGTTTATAAATGTGAATTTATCCTCATTAAAATGCCATACAACCTTGTTCCCCTCCACTGTATTCGCGTTGGTGTTTAAAATGATCCCGGGCATTACTACTTCGTTAACATAATCGCCACCCGCGTTAATCATAAATTGAACCTTGGCGTCTATCGACTTCGTAATACCATCGATTTGTCGTTCCAATTCACCCTTCAATTTTAGACCAAGGATTCTCTCTAGATATTTAACAATATCTTTTGTGTTATGCTCCATCTTGTGAAAATCAATTTCCTTTTTCTTCGCGATAAAAATACTCACAGGGACGGATGGATCGTGAAGGCTCTCCACCGAATCGATCAACTGTCTATAAAATTCTTCAAAAATGTTTGCCATCAAAAACTCGTCCATTCTCTTGTTTAACGCTTTACTGGTATCTCCATTCTCGTACTGAGCATATTCTTCTTCAGTCAAAAAGGTTTGAATGGGAATTCTCTGAATCTGAAAGCAGGTTTTATATGTTTCCTGATAGCTGAAATACGTAAAGAACCATCGAAATTTCTTTTCAAACTTGAGGTCAATGCCAACTTTGCTTGGCCTTTTATACTCGTTATTCATTTGGTTGACATCGTCGAACCTCTTACTGGCAATATAGATCTTCTCCGTATCACCTTCCAACCGAGCCTCCCAGCTCTTATCGGTCGGGACGGGAAAAGACGACGACGTATCACTAACAGGATTGACAACGACAGTTCTCACACACGATCCGTCGATATTGATTTTCGTCGTGGTCTTTTTATCTTTTTTACACCCAGATGCAGTTAAGAGGACCAAGACGATGATAGTACCAAACCGGCATTTCATTTGAGTGTTCATTGTCTTCCTTTCTTCAGGTTGCTTTGTTCCAATTCTTTCTTTAATCGCTCGATTTCGTTCCGAAGAGCGATTATTTCTTTGCGATTTTTTTCAGAAACGATTACGGAAGATTCCTCTTCCTTATATTTGTCCCATATATCGTCCAGGCGTGCCCGTGATGTTTCATCTAATGTCTTGTACCCTTTGAGCAGGGCTTGTAAATCCGCTTTCTTCATCAGGACCAATGTGTTTGTCAATTCCACGGATGTTGTACTTCCATTCGACAGATTGTAAAGATCACGCACAAAGTTTAGGACATTGATTTCTTGTTGAAATATAACCGCACGGTTATATTCAGTCTTTTTTCCCAGTCTTTGTTCCAGATTCATTATTACCTTTGTATCGTTGTATTCCATGAACACATACGTCATTCCACACAAAAGGATAACGATACCGCAAGCGAATCGAACGGATTTGATGCTGAATATGTCATTCAAACGATCGAGGAATTTATTCGCACTGATATCCGCCAATGATCTCTCGTCGCTAACAATTGCAGCGATAATGGATTCTGTCAACGCGTGCTCATTTCGGATGAGTGGTATTGCCTCCTTGATTCTATCAAGTATCCGATCAGCTTTCGATACTTCCTGAAAGATCGTTTTGCAAGTTTCGCAATCAGCAAGATGTTTCTTTAAGAATTCTCTTTCAGCCGGATCGAAGTCCTCGATTCTTGCTGAGTAAAGAAGCTGTTGTAGTTCTTTGCACGTCATACGGTTACCTCCAACCTCGCTATTTTCTTTCTGATGTTTTTTCTTGCGAAGAAAAGGTTTGTCTTTATTGCAGCGTCAGACATTCCGGTAATAACAGCGACCTCTTCAATGGTCAGTTCCTGTATATCTCTCAGTAGAAAAATCATTCGCTGCTTTTCAGATAATCCATCGGCAATATGTTTGATCAACGCCGCCGTTTCTTTATTGGTCAAATCCCGTTCTAGATTGGTACTTTCGATGTAATCGTCTTTAGAGGAATTGTCATTCAATCTCGCAAACACACTCATTCTTCTCTTATTGGACTTAGCTTTGTCATAGCAGAGATTGACAACGATCTTGTACATCCAAGTCGTAAATTTCATTTTCGGATCGAAATTTTTTAGGTGATTCCAAATCCTGATAAAACTTTCCTGAACAACATCTTCGGCGTCATCTTCATCNNTGGTTTATTATTCTGCATTCGAAGGTGTCTTTGTTCTTGCAATGATACGACACAAGAAGATAAAGGTTAAAGGGGAAGGATGCTATTCAACGGATCAGGACAATTCATTTACAGAAGTGTATGTTCTCGCTTAGATGAAAGATTTAAAATGCGGCCACATTTCTCCTAGTGAAGATTTAGGTTTCTTACACAAAAAGATTGCCGCATCATAAGCATATTGGTTTTTTAAATACGCTACTTGTTCAACACTATCAAAGAACTTCCCCAAATAGCTAGCATTGAAGCCAACAGCATGAACCACTTCCCCGGAATAATTGCGGGTCCCCCACATCCAATAACTATTCCTGCCGCAAATTGCATTCGGTAAACCATGCTGTGATCCGAAATGATCTACAGCGCCTGCTGGTCCGTACCAAGAAGCAAGGATCGCACATCTTTCTTTTTCTCTTTGAGGTAACGCATTATACACCTTTGATATCGAATCCGATAGTTCCTCCCAGCCAAACCGGTACACAAAATGGAGCGGTAAAGTATCACCTTCTCCTTTTTCCAATCTAATCAAATTCCAAAGACCGAGTGTCTTTGAGTACCGTACAAACTGTTCAACAGGTAAAAGCGGAGTTGCAAGAGGCATAAGCAATGCCCCAGAAATAATCATTGTCGACACCACAGCATATTTGGGCCATTGTATCATGTGCTTCTGTGAAAACTTTTCAATCACAACCGCACCGGAACTGAGTAAGAGTGGAAAAATCGGCACAACATAGTAAACCTTGGAGTTCTGGATAAGATAGACAATAAGAAATACAACTGCTGTCCAGCCAAGGAATTGATACTTCTTCATTTCCTTGCTGAAAATTAAATACAACACACCGGAAAGCCACAGCGGCATGGTGAATGGATTCAAGCCGATTAGTAATTGAGTGAAAAATCCAACGAGAGACAAATGGAGATTCTTATGCTCCATGCCGTTATGCATGAATTCAAGTGTTGGCCAATCATAACGAATTTGCCATAGGATATGAGGCAAGAACATTAAGAGACCTATAATACCACTGATATATATCCAGGGCGATCTTAACAGGCTCCGTTGCTTTGTTATAAGGAGAGAAACTAGTAGTGAAAATCCCAGCACGAGAAATGTATATTTATTCAAAAGTCTAATCCCGAGGAGAACACCCAAGACAATCCATTTTATTGGAGAGGGATATTCTACAACCTTTAAGAACAAGACAATAAAAAGGGTGCACAGCATAATGTCAACCGGATTCATCGAGAAGAAGCTGCTGAGAGCAGGAAATGCGGGTGCAAAGCATATCGATAGCGCCGCAAGAGCTTGAGAGAATTTACCGCCTCCAAGCAGCTTGGCAATCTGTGCCGAAAGGAGAACAATGACGGCGCCGGCAAGTCCCGACAGGAATCTGAGGCCGGCCATTGTTTCACCAAATATCGATGTGCTGATGAGTGTCAACAATGCGACCATCGGAGGATGATCTACATATCCGAAAGCTCAATGTTTGCTGCAGGCGAAATAATAGAGTTCATCGCCATAGAATCCATATTGTCTTGAAACAATAAAGATCAAAAGGAAAAAAAACAATGCCACTGCGTTTGGCACTGTGCTCAATCGTTGGGAAAATTCCTTTGTACTTTTAACGTATATTTTCAAAAACGGATTGTCTTATGTGTGTTATGATAAGAATACGTGCTGCTTTATTAATTATTCTATATCAATATTTTTACTCTTGTGTTCTTGAGTTACACACTTTATATAATCTAATATTTCTGAACGTCGTAGTTCATCTCGTTGTGCATACCGCTACCCTCCTGTCGGCTTCTTAATTTGTGGATTTGTCGGCTTTCCGCTCCCATCGAAATCAAACGTTAGTTCTAAGTTTATGTCTTCAATGAAAAATCTATTCTTCCCGATCGGCAGCAGACTGAATTTGTAAAAGTAATGGGGTCCCTCCACGATGAGTCCGTCTGCTGTCTCTGAAATGGTCAATACGGTGTCTCTGATACTATATCTTCCAACATAGCGATGCTGCTCTTCTTGGCTCAGTTCAATCGTACGCATCCCTGCGGATTTTTTCAGCGGTACAAATTCAGGGTTCGAGATCGCATCTCCGGTTCGTGAGGCGACAACCAGACAAGTAATAAGAGTATCGACATCGCATATAGAACAGCCACGATACGTATCGACGTTGGCAACGACAATTATTTCGCTGGAAGGGATCACACAGATTCGCTGCCCGTTAGTACCCGAAGCATAATACATTTTCATTCCATTAAAGTCCTCTTTGATCCACCAGAGATACCCGTACAATGTACCGGGTGTCGTTGTTGTGGAATGCGATGCGGTTGATTGTTCAATCCATCTTTGCGGGATAATCTGTTTTCCATCCCATCGGCCGTTCTGCAGGAAGAGCTCTCCGAACCTCGCTGCATCCCGTGCCGACATTTTGAATACATAGGCGGGGTGAGAAGTATAGAGGGTGTCAAAATCATACACGCCGTCCATGAGTCGAAAATCTTCCATACGCAGCGGATCTGCAATACTTTCTTTGAACGCTTCGAAGATATCCTTACTCGCTCTTCTTCGGAAGATAGTTCCAAGGACATTGAAATCCCAATTATTATAGTACCAGAATGTTCCATGCGGGTGGCTGCCTCGCTTCGGGCATGACTTCTTCATGTCGATGGTCTCTTGTCCAGACGGCAAATAAATTCCCGAACGAGCCTTCAGAAGATCTATTACCTGGGCTTCCTTTTCGTGTGAGGTAAGCGGGGTTGTATCTGTAATGTTCAGGCTACCGATCGTCGCTACAGTATCGATCATTCCCTTATCAATATAGATGCCGTACAATGCCCCAAGAAAACTCTTTCTTATCGAATGACATTTGATACGCCTGCAATAATCGCCGTAAGTGTACACGATCTTCCCATTATAGAGAAGTACGATAGAATTTGCATTCGAATTCCTACAGACTTCTTCCAGTTGCTCAGAGGACCAACCTGCCTGTTCCGGAGTTTTGAATCTCATCCAGTGCTCACCGGGGTTCTGAGCAGAAGCGATTACGTTGAAGAAGAGGATGAAAGAAAAAAAGAATATTTTTCTTTTCATCCTAAATATTCCATGGAAAATTGTATTTGTCAGATAGTCCTTTATATCGTGCCTACTCAAAGGCAATCAGAACTACAAAGTATTAGTGATTTTACAAATACTAGTGATTATTTAGCAGACGTCTTACGGATTTCAATGTCGCTATTCGAAGTCTCAAGCGTAATCTTTTGTCCACCGCCGTTTAAAGTATAGACAGCATGAATCTCGTCGCTCTCACCATCACCTTCGTATGTATCTGCTTTGAAATCGGAATGGATCGTGCATTTCTTGTGGTGTTTTCCCCACCCATGATTCAGGTTGATTGTGGCTTCAACAATAGCTTTTGCGTTCTCAGGTAAGGCGAGTTGAATCTCTCCTCCGCCGGTTCTGATCGTACTCTTTCCAATGCTACCCGGAGTCAATTCACACTTAATACTTCCTCCCCCTGTTGATATATCTACAAGTCCTATGATATCTTCCATTTCCACACTGCCGCCTCCGGTTTTGGCTTTTGCGCCATATTTTGCTCCACGGACATAGACACTTCCTCCGCCAGTTGAAATATCAATCCATTCCTTTGCATTTTCTACCTTGACACTTCCCCCGCCAGTCGATGCGTTCACTTTTCCACCGGCTTCGCGTAATGTAATACTGCCGCCTCCGGTTTTTGCATTTACTATTCCCGTGATAAGCCCTGTTTCAATACTCCCTCCGCCGGTTTGCATCGAGACGTCACCTTCAACCTTTTCAATTTTAATACTGCCGCCGCCGGTTTCGACATCAACCTTGCCGATAATATGATCTATTCCAATACTACCCCCCTTCGTCTCTGCTTGGAAATTACCTGTAAGGACATCTCTTTGTTTTATGCTTCCGCCGGAAGTTTGGATATCCACATTATACTCGGATGGAACCTTTATATTGAATACCAGACGATCCACATTATGACGTGAGTCTCTGTACTTCACTGTAACATTGTTTCCAGATTGCGTCATAACAAGACGGTCAGGATGCCGTTCATCTATTCCCTCCGCTTCAACAGAGACTTCGTCTTTTGATGATGACTCAATACGTACTGCTCCCGGTTCAACATCAACTGTAAGCAATCCGCCTTTCTGAACCGTAAATGATTTCGATTGATAATCGGATGCATCGTCTGAGCTCTTCCAAGCAATTGAAAGAGATGCTGCCACAATGCTCATTAAAAATATTGCAAATACCTTTTTCATTGACATCCTCCATGAAATAATTGTTGGTTTGTTATTTATTCTAACCATCGGTTTGTGTTTTTCAAAAAATGCAATTCCACTTCATTAGCTTTATTTGTCCTTAATCATATGTCTTTCATTTCTGTTTGAAAAGATCAATCACGCTAAGCTTTTCATCCACGAGCGAATTATAAGTACGAAGAAAAGATTGAGGGCCCGTTAAAATTGTCCCTATCAGCGTATCCCTTCCTAACTTTTCGTCTATGGTCCTGGACATATAACATCCGACTACATAGTACGCCCTATCCGTCGAACCGACTTGCCAAAGAGTATCCTTTAATTCTTTTTCTCCCAACGTTAAGGCTTTTTCAAAAAGCCGATTCATTTTATTAAGTAATGCATTAAATTCCTCCTGGTTTTCAAACAATTCATAGTCATCCTTTAACATATCAGTCCGACAATGAGGAAATTCTTTTAATCCTTTGTAACCAACATACGTGGCCATTCCTTCATTCTGGAGATCATTATAAATCTGATAAATCATAGAATCTTTGGAACTGCTTTCAATTCTTCTTGGTTTGCATTTGTCGAACCCTTGATGGTACAGTTCATGAATAAGCAAATTGTCTTTGTCTGCATTAGCACCATAAATGATGATACTGTTTCCCATTTGAAAACCGGAAGCCATAATAGCAGTTGTAAAATAGATGGTAGTGCTTATATCGGGACAGTCTTTAGGTAGAAACGAACATAGGTAAGGAATAGCTTTTTCACTAAATTCTTTTTCTTTTTTTATCATAGATTTTGCAGCAACTAACTGCGTATTATTCACCCTTTCTCCGGCAGATTGATTTTTGAAAGACTGCACCCATCCTTTCCATTGTTCCATCGGGATAGGAAACGAAACTCTTTGATGCCAAAGTTTAACAAGCTGATACGCCGAATCATTTGCCCAAAATGCATCGGGATGAGCAAGCACATCTTCCGGATGCAGGACAATCTTTTCAATAGATGAATCATCGAATCGGATTTTCGATTGGAGACAAGAACATTTTGATTTATTTTCTTTATTCTCTTGAACGAGTTGCTGCGATTTTAACGGCACGACGCTAAACAGATAAATTTGAAGGTACGAAAGAAGAATTATTATCATGCTTTTCGTCATTTTGATTTCTTTTTGATAAATATAAAGCTCGCTGACTACATTGAAACATTGTTATATACGCATCTTTTTTATTTTTGTTCTATATAACCCAAAGAAATTAAAAATTCGTCGGTCATCTTTGCAGAAATTTCTGCGGATTTAGGTTCTCTGAACCAGAAATGTCCAATTCCTTCAAATGTATGATATGTGAATATATTCTTCAACGATTTCATTTTTTCAATAAAAGGTAAAAATTGAATTTTATATCCAACTAACTCGTCTGCTGTCCCATGAAACATTAATGTAGGAACCATGTTCTTTTTCATTTGATGATAAGGTGAAATCGATTCCGGGTTGGTTCCGGAATTTTCATCGAACCATGGCGAGGTAGAATAACTTGCAGAACCTAAAATTAACGCATTCGGCTTGCAGCTAATCTTCGGATCATTACCCGGATCTTCGTACTCGTTAAGAAGCGCTGTACACAGAGCTAAGTGAGCTCCTGCCGAGAATCCAGAAGCAACTATTTTTGAAGTATCTATTCCTAATTCGTTGGCGTGGGCTCTTACCCAATAGACTGCATCTTTTGCATCCCTTACACAATCAACAATTTTATTTCCATAAATATCCATCAGCCGGTATTCAAAGGTAATTGTTACCATTCCTTTGGATGCATATTTTTTACAATCCCAGTAACCCCATTCCGGCATACCGGTACTCCAACCACCTCCGTGAAAGGAAAGGAATGCCGGACGTTTATCTTCTTTTTTAAAACCAGCCGGGTAAAAGATATGCGCTTCAAGTTCTATATCGCCAATCCGTTTATAAATTTTAATCTCGCTCGTTTCTTTTCTCTCTTGTAATTTTTTATTGTATAATTCAAGAACTTTCTCTTTTAGATCATTATCTGTGCAGTCATTTTTAAATTTGGTAAGAATACTTTCCAAACCGGTTATTCCATAATTACCAAGATAATCTCCAAAATATTTTACAAGAAGATAATCTTTAATTTCTTTATTTATTTTTAAGTCTTGTATCGCCCGATAACGCTGGGCACCTTTTATTTGGGCAGGGTACTGATAAAAATCGTCATATTTATATTTTCCTGCTGCCTGAATATCTAAATATGTTTCCAAAAATCTTGAATACGATTCAACTTGCAATAGTTCGGGATCGTTAAAGGAATCACGTGTAATATTTTCATAATAATTACTTTCAACTGGAGCGGCTTTACCTGTAAACCTTTTATGCAGACACGGGTACACTAACTTAAATCCGTTAAATCCAAAAATTATTTCTGCTCTCGTATTTTTAACAAACCAACTGTTTACATTATTCTTGTTTTTTAAGAATTCATCAAGCCTGTTTATGAATGTTTGCTCAATAGAATCGATCTTGCTTGTAAAGTATGTAGGATCTGCGGAACACATTGCAAATGAATTATTGTTAAGATACTGATTTGTTGCTGCATCCATTTTTTCCAGAGCCAGCAACAGCATATTAAAATCCGCATTAATTCCGGTAATATTTAGAGACGGGTAAAAGTCCTTTGCATTAAAACTTATGCAAAGACTATCTCCCGGACTTATAAATAGTTCTGTTTTTTTGCCTTCATAATTGAAGTTATAGAAGGAAGGTTTATCTTCCCCCATATCAAATTTAAATGTACCGTCTTTTGCAATTGTAATGACCGAGTTACCAAGCTTAATTTCATTCGAAAGATTATTTTCAACTTTTCCGATTACTACTGCATTGTTTGTTTTACCATGAATATTATTTCCGGCAGAGACGACAGTCGCTAAAGTCAGCAAGAAAGAAGTGATGAGTATTTTCATAATTGTTCCTATAATAGAAAACTCCTAGTTATTTATAATTTTGCCATAGCATTTTTAATATCGTGACATGTAAGTTTCGATATTCGAATTTGAAGTGCCAAGTTCAATCAGTTCCCCGCCGCCATTCTCATTTCTTCTTGAACCTAAATTCTAAAAATTCAAGATTAACAACCTTACCGGAATCATCTGTACCAAACCGAAACATAGGATTTTTTCCCGGATCAACGGCAAAACAGAACCGATGCAAATCTACAGGCAGAATGGCTGCATTAAATTGAGGCTTCTCCATCAAAGAGAAATACAGCGTATCGTTCCTGACGTTTACTTCTGCATGAGCGTATTCACTGGGAACAGCATACAGACCGGAATATTGATGAAGATCCACGTTTCGGGAATCAAACGCCGGTTCAATTTTCTTCGTCTCCAAAATTGGAACAAACTTATCAATGATGATCCTTGTCAAATCCTTGTTCGGACCAATATATCCTTGCGGGTAATTGCAGTTCGTCATGATAACAACGCCCAGTTTCAGATCGGGTAAGACTTCAACTTTTGAACCAAATCCCCAATGTCCGCCGGCATGGCCCATGACTTGATGACCTTCATACTCATATATTGCCCATCCTATGCCATATGTATCATGCGATTCTGGACTGCGCATTGTCTGCGGAGTGTGCATAAATCTCAATCCGTCGCCGCTCAGGATTTTTCGATCATTGTTGGATTGATCTCGAAACTGAAAAGAAATAAAACGAGCAATATCTTCCGGTGTTGAGTAGAGTCCGCCTGAATACTTGATAATTGATAAATCCCAATCCGGAGCACGATAGCGTTGGAAATCCGGTTCAAGGTACGTATATCCGACCGCAAAGCGAGTCTGTTGTTCCTCATTGAGACTAAAATCTGAATTCTTCATATCAAGGGGATCAAGGATGTTGGATTTGATATATTTCTCAAAAGGTTCATGCACTGCATTTTCGAGAGCAATACCGAGTAGTTGAAAACCAAAATTCGAATAGTGAGGATACATATTGGGCGTGTACTCTATCTCAACTTTATCCAATGTTGAGAGCAGATCGTTTTTCGTAACACCCCACATGATCTTTTCCTTCCCTTTCGACACAACCCATTGGAAATTTGAGAAGTAATGCCAAAAACACTGCGCTGCATCTACATGCAATCCTGCTGTATGCGTTGCGAGTTGATGCAAAGTCGTCGGCCCGGTGTTTGGTAGGTATTTCGGTTTGTACGCAGGGATATACTTGACCAGGGGATCATTGATATCTACCTTTCCTCGTTCAGCAAGCTGCATAAGCATCGTCGCATTAAGCAGCTTGGTCATTGAAGCAATCCGATAGATCGTGTTTGTCGTTGCTGGTATCTTTTTGTCGACGTCGGCATAACCAAATGCCTGTGAATAAATTATTTTTTGATCAAGCACAATGGCTATCGAAAGACTCGGCCATCCGCGCTGTTGCATCAGCGATGTACAGGTTTCCGGCAATGTTCGCAGCAATGAATCGAGCAAGTTTTGCGCAAAGAGTGGAGAATGTATTGCGATGACAAAAAGAATTGCATGGAGTAGAGTTATGGCGCCTTGCCTCATATAACTTCCCTTTTTATTTTTGATGGAAACAATGCAACAACGCAATGACACAAATCGATATCAGCGATGCAGCTTATGAATTTCGATATTCGAATTTGAAGTGCTCAGTTCAACCAACTCACCGCCACTGTTTAATTTAGAGACAACACAGATTCCGTCAGATGAGTGATGGACCGATTAAATCCATCGCCTTGTTGCTAACGGTCGCGGCTATGACCGGTGCGGGATATCGGAGCTACGTCTGTAACACCCGATACAGAACTTGCCAGCGATACCGCTTGCATACCGCTAAACCCCGCATTGGTTATGAGCCGTTGTTAGGGCACGTATATTTTCTTTTCATTATCATCTATACAACAAGTTTCAAATCGATATGTGCCATCATGGTCAATGACACCTACTTTGAAACTATTAGTTCAGGTGTTGAACCAACAATTACCTCAGCAGGTGCAAAGACTAAAGATGACGCTCGGGCTTCAGGATGAGCCTTTAAATAGTTTTCAACTATCCTCCAGCCAAGTGTATAACCAGTACATCTCGGAATCGGATCGTCTCCTGCCCTACCAAACAACATCCAGGGATTGAAATACTTCTCGTTGAATTCTGCATTCCACGATTCATGCTTTATGCGTGATAAAGGTTTTATCTTAATCAAGTATTGTTGAATTTCTTTTTCTGTTAGCGCTCGATCCCATTGCGGTTGTTCACCATCAAGAAGTTCAATCATAAAATGATCGGCAAGTCCTTCCGCAATCATACATTCGAGTAGTGTCAATTGCCATTGAGGCATTCGGAATCGGCTTGCATGAAGAAACTCGTGAACTAATCCACGCGGTATAAGCTCTACTTTAAAGTTCGGATTTTGAGGATCGAAATTGAATAATATCGTATGGTAACCGGTTGTATTAGCTCCTACACCCAAATAAGGAATAACTTCTCTACTTATTGATAGGTTAATCGTTACACTATCTGCTGGTATCAACTTTTGTATCCGTGGCATGATATCACGTATTCTGGTTATAATCTCAATTGAAAGAGAATCGGTTGTGTCTATCTTTGTATCTAAAACTAATTTGCAACCTTGATCAAGTTCGATAATTTTAGGCGATATCATGTCCTGTTTACTATTCTGACAATGCATTACATTATCGAACCTAGTACACAAAACAAGTAAAAATAGAATCTGTATTAGAACATAAAATCTTTTTTTCATTTCTTTCTCCCTATTTTTGGTTCGTTTTTACTTTTTTTCCTTTCAATTTATGTTACTTTCGATTTATCCTATCACCAAATGTGCCCTAACATTTTTAATGACGCAACTTATGAATTTCGATATTCGAATTTGACGTGCTGAGTTCGATTAATTCACCACCGCCGTTGAGTTTATAGACGGCGCGAATTTCGTCGGCTTCTTCGTCGGTTTCATAAGAATCTTTCGGAAATTCCGACTTTACAATATATCGGCTTTTTCGTGAACCCCATCCATCGAGACGAATGGTCGCTTCAATCGTTGCCTTAGAATTTTCATCGATAGAGAGCCGCACATCTCCGCCCGATGATGAAAGTCTGCTGCCGCCCTTCCCGCTGGGAATGAGTTCTGCGTCGACTTCGCCTCCCGCAGTTTTTGCGTCTATCGCGCCGGTAATGTTTTGCAGTTTCACGTCCCCGCCGGAAGTTCTCGCATTCACCTTGCCGCTGGCGCCTTTTAATTCAATGTCTCCTCCGGCCGTACTCAACGATGCCTTGCCAGAGACCTTGCCTACGTTGACATCACCTCCAGACGTCGAAACATGTGCTTCTCCACCGACATCACCGATAACAATGTCGCCGCCGGCCGTTTTTGCATCAAGAGATTTTGTGACTGTCTCCACTTGGATGTTCCCGCCAGAAGTATTAACGGAAAGCGAACCATTGACACTCCCAACATGTATATCGCCACCGGCAGTCTTCAAACTTCCATCGCCTTCGATCTTTCCTGTACTAATATCGCCTCCGGATGTTGTTACTTCTACCGGACCGCCAAAGACATTCCCGAGTTTGATATCGCCACCCGAGGTCGATCCATCGATTTTTCCGGTCAATCCCCCTTTCACTTCCAAGTCACCGCCGGATGTGTTCATATCCAAATTAAATTGTGACGGCACAGAGATAGCAAAGCGAACATGTCCTGAACCATCATCCCACCGTGATCGATAGGATACACGCACGGTATTCCCATTTTGAGTCATCTTTACATTGTCAAGGTCTTCATCGTCTAACCCTTCAACTACTATAGAAACTTCATTTTTCTCCCATGGAGAGATGCGAATATCTCCCCTGCTGGTAGAAACTTCAATCGTCCCACCTTTGCTGACACTAAACGATTTCGACCTGCTTCCCTCTTCTCCTGCCGATGCAAGTGTCGATGTAAGTAAAGCAATGAATGCGGCAATGAGTATTTGTGTATACGTTTTCATTGTTGTATCTCCTGCAAAGCTGTCTTTGCTTTAATTCTGATATAGTTGTTATCATCCGATTGGGCCTTATTCTTGAACATCTCAAGAATTTCCCGATTCACAGGTTGGTTTTCATATGTGGTTAAATCTAACGAGTTAATTGCTGCAATTTTTAAACCTGTATTTTTTTCGTTTGCCAGGACATTGAGAAAAGCACGTACAACAACCGGATCCGGCAAATAATTTCTGAGCACACTGAGTGCTTCTTTCCGTACACCAAGATTTCGATCATGCAAAAGCGCCGTAACGAGAGCGGATTTTACTTCTGTATCAAATCCCGGAACACGGTTCTGTCTTTGCCCGGTTTGTGTGCCAATCATATTCACTGCGCGGAGCCGGTTTCCGGCATTCAGATCGCTCACGAGTGCTCGCGCAAGAACTTTTTGAATACGGTCATCATTCACATTGCCGCGTATGCGTACCGGCGTGAGAGTTTCAAATGTAAACTCCACATCTCCCGTTTGTGCATCGCGATCAAGGAAACGGATATTTGTAATTTGAGATTCTCCCGCTTCCATTGCCGCCGTCTGTTTAAATGCTAAGGATTTTTCTGAGGGTGCTTTGAAGACGAGATAACCAACAAGAATTCCAATTGCAATCATCGCAATTCCACCCAACGTCACCTGAGCTGGTGGAGTAAGAATGCCATCGAGTACATTTTTCACTTCGCCCCAAAGTGATTTCTGTGCTTTAGCATGAACTCGTAATCGTAGATTTCTTCGTGCATCCAGAAGCAATGACTCTTGTGCTGCTACCGATCGACGATGTGCTAACGTACTATGGAGTTTTTCCAACTCATCGAAATCCCTGCGACATCGCTCGCATGTTGTAAGATGGTTATCCAGCAAAACTCGTTCCTGTTCGCTTAATTCCTGATACAAGGAAAGCTGGAGCCATTCCTCAAACTGTTTGTGTTTCATATTCAATTCCTCGTTTTTTTTCAACTCGTAAAATCTTTTAACTGTTTTCGCAAACGTGCCGTCGCTTCAAAGAGATACTTCTTCACAGTTCCTTCATTGCATCTCATCATTTCTGCAATCTCTTTTAACTTATAGCCCTCATAATGCTTCAATGTAAAAACCATCCGCTGGCGCGGTGAGAGCGTTTTCAGTGCTTGTTCCACGCGCAGTGCTATCTCCGCATCATATGTCTGCTGATCAGCGGCCGCAGTATCGGAGAGCGTATCTTTCAATGCATGCGGTTGACCGTCTTCATCATTCAGACTCTGATCGAGCGATGTATGCGAATTTCTATTCCTGCGCGATCGATGACTTAAGCAAACATTTGTCGTTATCCGATAAATCCATGTAGAAAATTCGCTTTTGTATTGAAATTTCGGAAGGCCTTTATACACCCGGAGGAATACTTCCTGATAGATGTCTTTTGCATCGTCGGCACTGTGCACATACCCCGCCGCGATTGTAAGAACCCGTTTATCATGGCGCTGGACAAGTTGTTCAAATGCGTTCATATTACCTCGCTGGGCTTGCATAATCAACTCGGTTTCATTGCCGGTCATACTTTCGGAATTCCTTTGTTCGTCAGACATGAAATTAGACCTTCGTTCCGTGGAAAAGGTTGGGGCTTTGCTTAAAGATAGTGACTCCCCAGACTTCATTCAAGACTCTGCTTCAATAGTTTACTTGCATCCATCAATCTGCCTTGATATATTGATATAGTTGAATGATTTTGGTCATTTTGGGGAATATAAAACGACAAATTTTTCATGGAAATCTTTCTCAACCTGCTTATTATCTCTGTGCTTTTTCTGATTCAGGCGGCGTTTGTGCTGCTTGTCGCAGGTCCGCTGATTTTGCTCAAACCGGTTCGACGGAAGAAAGAATGGTACGCTCAGTTTACCACTTTCCTTACACCAAAGGATGCCGGACTTCCGCAAGAGAATATAACTCTTGAGACGTTTGACGGATGGAAGCTGAGCTGCTGGTTCATCCCACAAAAGAAAAAAAATCGTGGTACAATAGTTTATTTGCATGGGGTTGGTGACTGTAAAATTGCCGGTATGGCATTCGCGCGGTCTCTCTATGACGAGGGATTCAATATTTTTCTCTACGATTCACGTCAGCATGGTGAAAGCGAAGGTACTTATTGCACCTACGGGTTTTATGAAAAGTATGATGTCTCGGCAGTTACCAGGTATCTCCGAACAAGAAAAGATAAAGAAATTGGAAAGATCGGCCTCTTCGGCACATCGATGGGCGGAGCAGTTGCGATTCAAACCGCTGCAATTGATTCTCGTATATCTGCCGTCGTTTCCGAATGCAGCTATACCGCATTGCGCATTGTCTTCGTGGATTACCAAAAACGTATTATCAAATTGCCCTGGCATTTTTTAAGGAATATCGCGCTCGTCCAGTCCCAGAAAATAGCAAACTTCAAAGCGAGGCTTGTCTCGCCGTTGGAAGACATCAAACGCGTACATGTGCCTATCCTCATTGTCCATGGGAAGAATGACTCATTTATCAAATCTGAATACGCCAAGTTGCTTTATGATGCCGCCAATAAACCTAAGNNCACAATGATGTATGGGAAGTTGGCGGTACGGCATATAAAGATTCCGTGGCTACATTTTTTAAAGAACATTTAGCTTGAGAGAGATATTTCCATGAAGCGCTCACTCCTCTTCTTACTCATTCTCCCTTCATTGAGTTATACGCAAATACCATTTTCAACGGATAGTGCTCTCTCATATCTTAAAACTATTTCAATTACCATCGGTGCCCGGCCGATGGGGTCGCCCAATGAACGGCGCGCGATGGAATTTGCTCTCGCGAAGTTCCGCGAGTTTGGATTGGATGAAGCTTATGTCATGGAAATGAAAACCGCGAAGAACGATATGACCGGTGCTTCCGTCAATACCAACAGCGGCATCGCGATCGGCGTACTTCGCGGAAAGACTGACCGCATCATCGTCATTGGCGGACACATCGATTCAGCGGGACCAGGTATCCCCGGTGCAAACGATGACGGTTCAGGATCAGCAGCGGTCATCGAGCTTGCGCGTGTTCTCTCAAAAGAGCAGCATCATTCAACCATCGTCTTCTGTCTCTTTGGAGGAGAAGAAGAGGGACTGATCGGCTCGAAATATTTTGCCGATCACTTTCCCCGGATTGACAGTGTGACATTGATGTTGGAATTAGACATGGCCAACGGCAACGATCCTCTCATCCCAACTATCGACTTCAAAGATGGCAGCACTCCGGTCTGGCTTGTGCAAGCGGCCTATGAAGAATTCGGGAAGCTGGAATATTCGGGTTTAGATTATCCCACGCATTTCTTCACGGCGATGAGTATGGTACCCGGCGGCGGAGTTGGCTCCGACCATGAGCCGTTTCTATCAAAAGGAATTCCTGCAATAGATTTCACTTCTGATATGAATGATCCTATCCACACGCCGCAGGATGATTTTGAACATTTTAAGTCAAGCGGCCTCAAGCGGAGTGGAGATCTTGTCTATGCACTCATCCACCGATTCGACGAAAATGTGCCAAAAGTAAAAACAAACACCTATTACCTCCTGCAGATTGGCAAACGTGCTCTATTTTTTCCATTGTGGTTGTTATCCGCATTCATTATCGTATCGGTTGTCCTTGCAATCGGTGCTCTCATCGTTGTACGGAAACGAAGGATTGAGACAGAGAGAAGTCAACGACCCAAAGTACTTGCTCTGAAATTATTCCTTTTTGCTTTGCTTATCCAAACATGCGTCTGGCTTTCAGAGAACCTTGTCGGACTTATCAAAGGAACACGCTTTCCATGGGTTGCCTATCCCGATGGATATTTCATACTCGGATTCTTTGCGGCGCTGCTTGGGATAATCTTCTCGTTGAAATTCAGTCCGCGCATGAATTTGAGCAAAGATCCGTACCGATGGTTCCTCCGTGCGGTCATCTTTCTGCTCGTATTCACTTCACTTCTGGCGCTTATCAATGTTAAGGTAACTTTGTATCCGGCTCTCGCGCTATTCTTCCTCGCACTTGCCATGCTCGTGCAGAGGCCTTGGCTGAAACTATTGTTCTGGATTCTTTCGCCGCATTTCATGTTTCGACTAATGTTCTCGGAAGGATTCGTTTTTTTAGGAAGAACAATGGCGTTCCAATCCACTCAGCCCATGTGGATGTATTTTGTTTTGCATCTCTTCTACATTTTCTTTTTTGCACTCTGGTCGTTCCCGTTTCTTCTCGGTTTTGCTGCCGTCTATTTCGACAGCGGTATCGATCTCTTATGGCTGAAGCAATGGAGAACACGAACCGGATTGATTATAGGTTCAGCCTTATTCCTTCTCTGTGTTCTTGTCTTATCATCCTTTCCTTCCTATTCCGATGAATGGAGGCCGACCATCACGATCGATCAGTCATTGGATATGAACGCTGGAAAAGGAACGGTACAGTTGAAAAGCAGCGAATACCTCCGGCATCTCACTATTCATCTCGCAGAAAAAGACACAACAATTTCGACCTGGGAAAGGAATGTTTTACTGAGAAATTTTTCTTACAATCATACTCCGTGGATTCAAATCGAGAGAACAGTTCTGACTTCTGTAGATTCGAGCATCACCTACAACATTCTTGCAACACTTCATTTTAAGTACCGGCCTCGGAACTTCACACTTTCATACTCTACAAAAAAGAGCAAGATAGAGGATGTCGGCGGAGAATTTATTGCGAATACAACCGCACACAGTGTTTCTCTACAATGGAAATCCTTTCCTGATACGGTGATGATGATACCGATTCATTTCAGGACGGCGAAAGCGGACAGCATAACCGAGACGATTGAGGCGCGATTTGTTGAATTGATAGAGCCGGTACGAATCGAGAAAGAACTTACCAATATCGATTCGCAGACCACTCTGCGGCGAACAGAAATTATCAAACGCTAACAACTGCAGACAATAAAAACAGCAAAGGTTAGCGATGTCAAAAATTGATTTCCCTTCATGCTTTCGCGTTTTATGCGTCCGCCATATTTTGGGCGGATTGGCGGAGCGGCCATCCGTTAGGCGGCATTGTCAAGACAGACATACTTGAGTGAAAGGAGCATTTATGAGACCGATAGTTATTGTCTTATCTTTGTTGTTTTTCTTACCTCAATTCTCATATACTCAAAACCAGCAATTAAAAAACAAGAATAAGAAAAAAATCCAGAAAGAAGAGCAACCATCTACTCGTCAATTGGATTTAATAGAGAGAATGCATTCTGATATGACAAACATAAATGAAGATAATTATTACATCTTTAATGAGGCATACCACGTAGGTTATAGAGTCAAAACAGGTCTGACTTCTGATAATAACCTCGTTGATTTAATTCTCTATATAAAGAAACAAGGTCAACGCATTTCCCTTGAGGGTCATGCTGCTTCATTAATGTATCGCGTTTTCCCATCATTGACTCGAGAAGAAAGAGACCATTTTCTATCCCTGAGTGATGGAGAATTGGATAAGGTTGCAAAGAAATATGCCAAGTGGATATCCAAAATTTTAAAAGAACGAGAAAAGCAATCTGAAAAGGCTTCAGAAGAATGGGAAGCGCAACCAAAATATTGAATAGACCGAATATGAATCATGAGATCAATGAATCTAAGTATTCTATTGCACTTCAAGACGCTATGATGGAGTTGCTCGGAGAAAGATGGGATGGAACCGCAGGACTCTTTACTACAAATCGTTATACTGGCAGTGTTTTAAAAAAGGCTGTAAAAAAAATCCAAATTCGATTAGAAGAAATAACGGCCACTGATGACAGATTAAGTAATAGTTGTTTGAGTCAAATTAAGTGTCTTGAAAGTGAGATTAAGAAATTTTCGCAAAACAAAGATAATTTGAAAGATAATTTGCTTGATATTACAGCTCATCTTCTCACTCTTATTGCGCTTCTGATCGGATATGATTATTGCAAAGGTATTCCTAATCGATGTGTAATTTACTACCAAACAAAAGAACAACAAGAAATAGATAACCGTTTTCTTCGCAAAAACAATCCGCCGTTAGAGGACGAATCTAAATACTACCAACTTGTAGAAATTGCAACTATATTACAGAAGAAAGGTTATTCAATAATTCATATTGCGGATATTATGAATCGTCGCAAAGAAATCGTAAGACATTGGTTAAATAATTCTATTGAATTGAAAAAATAAAAAATGCCAGCTAACCAGCCGCTGCTAATGACATCAGAGAGGAGTTAGTCACAGGCTTTCAATAAAGAAAGGTGCGAGATGAAAACCGTACCCTGTTTGTTACTCATATTTCTCGCTCAGTTGGCTATTGGTCAATCAGGCGATGCAAACTATTATCCACTCAAAGTAGGCTACGAATGGACGTACAAGATGAATGAGGACAACGAACAAACCGTTCGTGTCACCGAGTATTCCGATGAGTACAAGGCTTTTCTTGTAACAACAATCTTCAGAATTGGCGCTGCCTTTCCCGTCACGAGTGACGATTTGATTGAGCCACGGAAGAATAAGATACTACGGCTCGGCTCACGTGGCGGGCTTGGGAACTCCGATTGGCACATCGCCTCTAACTTGCTTATGCAGTACCCCCCTGAAGGCAAAGTCAAATTGGAAGCAGGGCGATGATAGTAGAACCGAATACTCGGTTGTCGGGTTCGTAACGCTCACAGTCGAAGCGGGCACTTTCAAGGATATCTGCAAGATTAAGAAAGTCGTAAAGGCATTCGATATGCAGGTTTACCTCTACTTTGCTCCAAATGTTGGCTTAATCAAAGAGGAACTTATCAACAAGAATAAGTCGACAACAATGTTCCGAGAACTTACATTTTACAAACTCGATTGAGGCAAATGTGGAACCTGACCGTTATCAGCGGCGCAGTCCGCTATCGTTAGCCCGCATTTTCCGTTTGCATTTGTTATTTATGACTATCTAATCCTTTGACAGACGCATCTAGATCAATCATCCTATGACAATGATTATTGGTGTAATCGCAAACACAAAGATTGTGCTTGCCTCGGACACGAGATGTATGATTGGCAATCCGGGAAACTATCTTGCTTATCATGATCAAGCAAGAAAAATTGTCATCTTAAATCAGCCACAAATTGCTTGCGCTGTTGCATGCGATATAAAGAAAACTTTTGGAGGTACATCCATTATAGATATTTCTAAACGTTCTCTATCAGACATAAATTATCGGCAGAGTGTATCACTTTCTGAAATACATGTTAAATTTCAGGAAAAAATTTACGAAGACTTATTGTATGCTGGCGAAAAGTATTATTATAAATCCATCTTGGCAAAGTTTGACAATGATAATCCATGTCTCTCTTACGGAAATCTTTCAAACGGTACTATATTCAAAAGCAAAGGCATATTTTCATACCCTCCCCTTCAAAATGAGCTTTACGAAAATGAAAAACCAACAGACGAGCAAGCTGTGCAGTTTGTCAAGGATAAAATCAAAGAAAAATCAAAAAGGCACGTTGAAATAGGCTCTGATATAGAAATCATTTATCTAACCTCCACAACAATTGACTGGATTCAAAAACAGAATTGGTTGCCTCTTCCAACGAAACCACAAAAACTTTATGATGAATGGAAAAAGGATCATTCGATTTTGAAGCAGTTAAATAAAGAACAAAAATTTGAAGAATGGGAACAGGAATTGGAAAAATGGTTTAAGCAAAGATGCGAAAATAAATAATATTCGCAGCGCGGGCTAACCAGGTACTGTGTTCAAAGTCAAGAGTAGAAGAAAAATATTTCAAATAATAAATATCGGAAGCTATAGAGAAGTCCGGTTTTGACTTTCTCTGTTGGTAAACCACCATTTTAAAAAAACAAATAACAAATCCTTATCTGAACTTTTCATCAAACATGCATTCTTGTTTTCGAGTAAAAGAAATCATAGAATTGATCGAAAACGAATTCGTTCCTCATCTTCTATGGAGGAGTGCAACGTTTTCAATATGAAACGTATGAGGAAACATATCGACCGGCTGAAGCTTCATAAGCTGATACTTCTCAGCACAAAGCAACTTGACATCGCGCGCCTGCGTTGCCGGATTACAGCTCACATACACGATTCGTTGCGGCGCTATCGCTACTATTTCTTCAACAACTTTCGGATGCATACCGTTACGCGGCGGATCTATGATAAGTACATCGGGTTTTGGATGAGATGACATCCATTCTGTATCTTTCGTCAATCGTTCTTTCAAATCACCAAGCAAAAACCGGCAATTAGTAATACCATTCTCCTGTGCATTTTTTTCCGCATCACGGATCGCACTTTCCACAGATTCAATCCCGACTACTTCCTTGACTGCATCCGAAATGAAAAGAGCAATGGAACCTGTCCCGGAATAAAGGTCATAGACACAATCGGTGGATTTGAACTCGCCAAGTTCTTTCACAACACCATAAAGCTTTTCCGCTTGTGCCACATTCGTCTGGAAGAATGAACTTGCAGAAATTGAGAAGTGATGACTCCCCAGGTGTTCATGAATCCATCCATTGCCGAGATATACCATCTCTGTTTCGCCGAATGCAATTTGTGCTTTCTTGGCGTTCATCGTATTCACCACTGTCGTCACTTCACCTACATGCGCTTTCAACTCTGCCGCATATTGCTTCATCACATCAGGACGGTCTTCAAACGTCACAAGATTCACCATGACTTCTTTTTTCTTCTTACTCTCACGGATAACGAGGAAACGGAGATAACCAGTGTTGCGGTCAGAGTCATAGACATTCAAATGATTCCGACGGGCAAAATCTCTTGTAAAGTTTAATATTTTATTTGAGAAATGAGATTGAAGATGACACTCATCAATATCCAGAACCTTATCGTACCGCTGAGGAACATGTAAACCAAGAAAGATTGGAGATTCATTCTTTTCATTCGACAATCGACCATCGACAATCGACAATGGCTTTTCTACCAACCATTCTTTTTCGGCAAACGAATATTCCATCTTTCCGCGGTAAAAATAAATCTCGTCTGCTCCGATAATCGATGGAACCTGAATATTCGAGAAACCGCCGATTCGTTCGAATGCATCCACCACTTGCTGTTGTTTGAAGCGAAGCTGTGATTGATAATCGACTTGCTGCCACTTACAGCCGCCGCACACACCGAAATATTTACAGCGCGGTTCTACACGCAATGGCGAGGGTTTTTCGACGATAACAACTCGCGCTTCGGCATAACTTTTCTTGATCTTCGTCAACCTTACCTTAACAACATCTTCAGGAACAGCGCCTTCAACGAACACGACCAGCCCTTCATGGCGAGCGATACTTTTTCCTTCAAAAGCAGCACTTTGAATTTCTAAGGTTATTATTTCGTTCTTTTTTAACATTTTTCTATGGGAAAAATTGAATAACGCTTCACGTGAGACATTCTCAGGCTTCCAGCTCTTCAAACGCCGCGTCTACAATTTTGACCGAAATTTCGTCTCCTCGCTTTAACATCTACATCCTTTAATTTGAAACACGCTATGCGTGTTACCATTACAGGCTTCCATCTCCTCGAATGCCGCATCGGTAATCTCAAGCTGGAGTTCATCACCGCGTTTTAATCCATTCATTGTAACTACTCAATGTGTTTTTCGATAGTGCCATTCTTTACCATGGTTTCCTCCCCTCTTAGGGAAGGACTAAGGTGGGGGTCAGTTTATCCTTTTATTCTTTGACCTCACCCTAACCCTCTCCTGTGAGGAGAGGAAATTATTTTTCTATTTGTAAAAAAATGCTGAGTAGTTACCTTTCATTTAGGTATCCAATTTATACAAGAATAAAAAAACCTCCGAACATTGCCGGAGGTTGTCTCATCTACTCAAAGACTCTTGACTCAACAAATTAATCACACTTCCCGTGCGTCCTTCAGCAATACTTCGACTTTCTCCGGTGTCTCTGCTTCAGCATAGAATCGAATCAGCGGCTCTGTGCCTGAGGCACGGACAAGCACCCATCCATTCTCCACAAAAAGTTTGAAACCGTCTTTGGTTTCAATGCGCTGAATCGGAAATCCGGCTATCTGCTTCGGTCCTTTTTTATAATGCGCCATAATTCTGTTCTTGTCCTTCTCGGTCAAATGTACATCGTATCGATTGAAATAATGCCATCCGAATTCCGCCATAAGTTCATTGACAAGCTCGCTGAGTTTCTTTTTTCGTATCGCCATAATCTCGGCAAGGAGAAGGCCGATATATGTGCCATCGCGTTCCGGTAGATGTCCTTTTACACCGACTCCACCGCTTTCTTCTGCCGCAATCAGAATGTCGCGCTCGACCATCAATCGGCAGAGATATTTAAATCCTACCGGTGTTTCGTGCAATACCAAGCCATACTTTTTGCACATCTTGTCGATAATTTGACTGACAGAAAACGATTTCGCCACTTCGCCGGTCATCTTCTTTTCTTCGATAAAATATTTCAGAAGGATTGCAAAGATCCGGTGTGAATCGACGAAGTTGCCATTCTCATCAAACGCGCCGATACGGTCAGCATCGCCGTCCGTTGCAATGCCGATGTCGCATCCATTTTCCACAATCGCTTCAATCAATCCAGGAGTATTTTGTGGCAAAGGTTCGGGATGACTCCCATCAAATGACGGGTTGAAATCACCACGTATCGATACCTTCAGCGGAAGAATCTGATCCATCACTCCTTGACCTGCGCCATGCATCGCATCGTAAGCAATTTTAATTCCGGACGACTTAATCAGATTGATATCGATCTTGTTTTTAATATCTTCAATGTAGAGTGAGGTGAAATCAATTTTTTTTATAACCCTTTTTTCAACCAACTCCTCAAACGACTTTTTGCTTACTACATTTGACTTTATAACTTTCTTCAGTTCCTTCTCCACTTTTTCGATTGACTCTGGAAAAGCTGGACCGCCAAAGTTTCCCTTGACTTTGAAGCCATTGTACTTCGCTGGGTTATGACTGGCAGTAATGATAATGCCTGCGGCAGCATCGAACTTTTTCGTCAATAATGAGACCATCGGTGTAGAAGATATTTTATCGGAGAGATTGACTTTGATGCCGCGGTTACCAAGTACTTCGGCGACCTTCTCTGCAAATTCTTGCGATAAAAAACGTGAATCGTATCCAACAACGATCCCATTCTTAATCTTCTTATGCCGCTTGTAGAAATTCGCTGTTGCGAGTGCAACCTTCGCGATGTTTTCAAAGGTGAAATCGTCGGCAATCACTCCGCGCCAGCCGTCTGTTCCGAATTTTATGTGTGGAGTCATATGTCTTTCCTCAAAAGAAAATGGCTGGGAGAATACATTCTTCCCAGCCATTGGTCTATAGAATACTCACAGCTTCGCGTTCACTGCTGATTTACCGGCATAGATCGAGTTTGTTCCGAGTTCTTCCTCAATGCGAAGTAATTGATTATATTTCGCAACGCGGTCTGTGCGGCTTGCGGAACCTGTCTTGATCATTCCACAATTTGTTGCAACGGCTATATCGGCAATCGTCGTGTCTTCCGTTTCACCGGAGCGGTGGCTGATCACGGAAGTGTAGCTTGCTCTCTTTGCCATCTCAACAGCATCGAGTGTTTCGGTAAGTGTGCCAATCTGGTTAACCTTGATGAGAATGGAATTCGCAACACCCATTTTAATTCCTTTGGAGAGATACTCGACGTTCGTGACAAATACGTCATCGCCGACAAGCTGAATTTTTTTGCCAACAGCATCTGTAAGGAGTTTCCAACCATTCCAATCGCCTTCTGCCATTCCGTCTTCCAGTGAAGCAATCGGATATTGCTTTATCCAATTTTCATAGAACTTCACCATTTCTTCTGATGATTTTTCGGATTTATCCGATTTGCCAAATATATATTTTTTCTTAGCCGTATCATAGAATTCACTCGCCGCCGGATCAAGTGCAATGTAAATCTGTTTACCCGGTTTGTATCCAGCTTTCGTAATTGCCTCAAGAATAACTTCTATGGCTTCATCATTTGATTTCAAATTTGGCGCAAATCCACCTTCATCACCCACCGCAGTGTTGTATCCTTTTTTCTTCAATACACCTTTAAGTGTGTGAAAAACTTCTGCACCACTGCGCAACGCCTCGGCAAACGTGGGAAGCCCGACTGGGAAGATCATGAATTCCTGAAAATCCACATTATTGTCAGCGTGTGAGCCGCCGTTTACGATATTCATCATCGGTGCGGGAAGAACTTTTGCATTCGTGCCGCCGATATAACGATACAGAGGTATGCCCAGCGATTGTGCCGCTGCTTTTGCAACTGCAAGAGAAACACCAAGAATGGCATTTGCACCTAATTTTGCTTTTGTTGGTGTACCGTCTAATGCAATCATCATCTTATCGATACCGACTTGATCAAGCGCATCAAAACCGGTTACCTCCTTACAGAGGATAGTATTGACATTCTTCACTGCTTTCAGAACGCCCTTGCCAAGGTACCGCGATTTATCACCATCGCGCAACTCAACGGCTTCGTTTTCACCTGTCGAGGCGCCGCTGGGGATTGCTGCCCTTCCGATCGTGCCATTTTCTAATTCAACTTCGACTTCAATTGTAGGATTTCCTCGAGAATCGAGGATTTCGCGTGCCCATACATCAGTAATTGTTTGTGACATGATTGATACTCCGAATGATAAGTGATTTCTGTTTTGTTCAATAGATTCCCAAAATCTACCGTAGAATAATCGTCGAGAGTTCTCGGGTATTTTCTTGTTCTGAATTTAAATAAAGTCAAAAATTAGCGGAAATGCAATGGATTGTGCGAGGCCTTGCGAAGGGAATGAGACAGTATTCCGTTATGCAGAAGTCAATTTAATGCTTCTTGCTCTTCGGAAGGTTTTTCAATTCGAAATCTTCCCGCTCATGACACATTGGGCAAACGTGCGGAAACTCCGGTCGTATGTCTGCTCGATGTCGTTTGGGAAACAGCAGGCCGGCAATTCTTGCATTCGTAAATGATACTGGATACATTCACAACACGTTCCCTTGCGTGGGCATGGTTCATAACTACAGTTACATTTCTTCAAGTTCTTCGGTTTATTGCATTCCATAGTTTGTCCTCGTCTACTATTTCCTCAGTGTGTAACCTTCGGAAGTCGCCACTGTAACCTTGTCAAAGTTTTCTTGGTTAAGTTATTGGCAACTTTGACAAGGCTCTCAGACACCTTCCGAAGGCGGCTTTGACTCAAACTCACATCGTTCTATCCATTCTCTTATTCCAATTTCCAACGAACCAGTCGGAGCAATTGGCAAAGCTTTCTCAAACGACGCTCCCGCTTTCTTCCATTCTCGCCTTGAGAAGTAAACTCGCCCAAGCCGCTGAAGATAAAAGAACTCAAGTGATATCACGTTCGAAGAACTCATATGTTCAAGAATACTGCAAGCTTCTCCGTATTTCTCTTTGCCTGCAAGTTCACGTGCGAGCAAGTATTGGGCAATTGGAGAAGATAATTTTGAAAGTCGAGCTATTCGAACTGTATCTTCCATCGAACAAACAAAATAATTTCTCAGCTCTTGAGCTTCTCTCTCGTTCTTTAATGATTCTAACCGAAGTATACATGCTTCTTCATACCAGGCATTCAGATGAAAACGTGCCATCATTTCATATTCTTGTTTTGCACGAACGAGTGAATCCATCGTCCAATACGCATCACCGAGCCGGAGATGGAGCGGGAGAAGAGCGGAACCGAAGCTCGTGTCGCGTAATTGAGTTTCAACAAAGTCTACAACATCTTTGAATCTCCGCAACTCGAACAGTGCTGCGGTTTTTTGAAAAACAGCTTCAGGTGTTTTGCTCAATCCTAACGATCGTTCTGCCGATACAAGGGCTTTTTCAAATTCATGACGAGTGAGAAGTTCTCTTGTTTCTGAGTTTACATTAGCAATCACTCGTGCACATTCTTTTCCAAAGATCGATGAACGACGGAACAAATATTGAGCTTTTATGCTGTCGTCTGTCGTGAATTGTTGACGGTGGAGGATCGTTCGCCAATCCGTGAGAAGCGAAGGAAGAGCCCGGTTGTACGTGAGAACAAAATCTCCGGAGTAATAAAGTTTCTTAAACTGATCAATCCCGAACGAATCAATTAAGAATTTGCAGAACGATCCTGCAAGTGCGTAACTTACTCCTGCATTCACTTTCGCAAATCCAGAGAACGAGAATAATGATTCCATGTCCGGATTGACACCGGCAGCAAAGACTAAAGCAGCGGCGCGGTCGAGCGGTTCATCGTACCATACATTGTCTCCAACTGCTACCGCAATTCCTTCCACGAGCCCTGAATTGTGTGAAATCTTAAGAGGAGACCATCCAAATTCCCCGGCAAGGATATGCGCCATTTCATGCTTCAAACCTGCTTCCACATCTGTAAGATTGATATGAATCTGCCGCAGCCACGGTTTGGCGATATCCGTTCGCCCCGCCCCGATGAGCTTTCCTTTCTCCTCCGGTGAGGAATATAAGAAAGAAACAATACGCACCTGGGACTGGACATTTAGATTGTGTGAAAGCTTACTATAATAGTACTCGTGTAAGCGGCCCAGTTGCTCGATTTGTTCACGCTTCACAGAACTGGCAGGATAAATGATTTCGAAATGTGCAGTCTTATGATTCCCGACAAGCTTCTGTTGGATATAGTGTTGAGACGATGAGAATCCGAGCCGATCGCTGAACGACAGCATCACAAGAACAATGGGAACCAGCAAGGCAAGTATTGCTATTTCTATGAATAGAAATGATGGCTGAGAAGCATCTTTACGTTCTTTCCCGTGAAAACGAATGTGCCAGATCCAGACTGCAGTGGTAACGAGACATCCGGATGCGGCAAATGTCGATAATCGGTAAATCAGCAACCGTTGAGTCACTTGCAATGTTTCGTCATATGTAAATCCTGGAAAAAATCCGAGAATTGGATTAAAAGCAAATATTTGTGGACGGAAAAATGTAACAAGCGGAATATGAAGAAGAACAAGAATGTATAATACCGTAAATATCGTCTTTCGCCATTTTTCGAATACTATTCCAACAACCATCGCTAATGCAACCGAGAAGAGTACACCGGGAATAACAGTAAGAGCATAGAGCACCAATCCATCTCCCATGGAACAATTCTTTACAAACAGCACATTTGCCAGTGAAATAAGAAACGGAATAACAAGAAGGATACATTGAACGAACGCGACTTCACCGACAAACTGCCAGACATCTGCTTTACATTCGCAATCGGCTTGTTTCCAGAGTGAAAGTGTGAGAAGTCCGCCAACAAACCCGGCAAGAACAACGGTGAGCGCAGAGAATTCAAAGCCAAGGTAATTGAAAAGCGGAATGCGTGTACAAACGATGGCAAAGAGAATAAGAATAAGTACAGAAATTTGAAATGCACGTGTTTGCATGATTAGGGTTACCTTCCGAAGGTTATCTTCATTCAAGCAGAGAAACCTTCGGAAGGTTTCATTCGGTACTTAAAATTCCTCTCCTTTTTCACGACAGATATCCGCGCCGAATGCTTGAAGTTTTTTCTCAATGGATTCGTATCCGCGGTCGATGTGGTACACACGCAGCACTTCCGTTGTTCCTTCGGCTACAAGACCGGCGAGAATGAGCGATGCGCTTGCACGCAGATCGGTGGACATTACTTTTGCACCCGTTAATTTTTTCACACCCATAACGGTGGCAATATTTTCTTTTAATGTAATATTCGCGCCGAGACGAATCAATTCCGGCACGTGTGTAAAACGGTCGAAATAGACTGTATCCGTTACGATACTTGTTCCTTGTGCCAACGACATCAGCGCAATCCATTGCGCCTGCATGTCGGTTGGGAAACCTGGGTAGATTGCTGTCGTCGCATTGACTGCACAGATTTGCTCCGGCGGTGTGAGTTCTATCCAATCGGCACCCGTTCTGATCTTCGCACCGATATCCTCCAATTTTACTATGAGTGCACCTATATGGTTCGGATTGCATTTCTCCAGGCGAATTATTCCCCCTTTTTTTCCCGCCATTACTCCGGCAATGAGAAATGTTCCGGTTTCAATTCGATCCGAAATAGTTGTAACATCTGCCGGATGCAATTCATCCACACCTTCTATTTCCAAACGGCCTGTTCCGATCCCATGAATCTTTGCTCCCATTTTCACGAGGAACTCTGACAACTGGACAATCTCTGGTTCCTGGGCTGCATTTTCGATGAGAGTAGTTCCCTTTGCCAGTACAGCTACCATCATCACGTTGCCTGTGGCACCGACACTCGAGACATCGAAAAGAATTCGCGTACCTCTGAGGCGCTCCGCCTTTGCGATGATATAACCGGCATCGAGCTCAATCTCAGCTCCAAGTTTTCGGATACCTTCAATATGTAAGTTTACCGGACGCGGCCCCCACGCACAGCCTCCAGGAAGCGAAACCTTCGCTTGGCCAAATCTTGCCACTAACGGGCCCAACACATAAATAGAAGCCCGCATTTTTTTTACGTGCTCATACGGAGCTTCGTAGCTGTTCATCGTCCTCGTATCAATCGTTAATGTCCGATTGGCCGATAATACACTTATCCCCATTGTTTCAAGCAAACGTCCCATCGTAAGTATGTCGCGCAAATCCGGAGTGTTATGAAGATGATATATTCCACTCGCCAGAATCGTCGCTGGCATCAGTGCGAGACTTGCATTCTTCGCGCCGCCGATCGCGACTGTTCCACTGAGGGGCTTTCCGCCATTGATAATGAACTTATCCACCGCTTGCTCCTTTATTTATATTTCGGTAGGATTGTATGAAATTATCGGAGGCAATATAGCCCATTATGCGAATAAAGGCAAAACTTATTAAATTATGAGGTAATATGAACCAACAGACCATACCTGATACACTTACTGTCATTCGCAACCGTAGGAGTGTGCGGAATTATACAGGCGAATCGGTAACTCAAGGCCAATTAGAAATTCTTTTGGATGCTGGTATGGCAGCACCAAGTGCAGTAAATTGTCAACCTTGGGAGTTCGTCGTTGTAACCGACCGAAAAACCCTCGACAAACTCGGTGATGTATTACCCTATGCAAAGATGATATATACAGCCGGTGCAGCAATTATTGTCTGCGGAATCCCGTCCAAAGCACATAAACAGATGGTCGAATACGCTGTCATTGATTCAACATTGGCAAGTGAAAACATACTTCTTGCGGCAGAAGCTCTAGGCCTTGGTGCTATTTGGACAGCAGCATATCCCTATCCCGATAGAATGAAATCTGTGAGATCAATTCTGAATATTCCGTCAGAAGTCATCCCTCTCAATGTCATCCCCGTCGGACATCCAACAGGTGAAGACAAACCAAAAGAGAAATTCAATCCGAATAAAATCCATAGAGAGAAATGGCAGTGAGAAAGACTTTGGCAGTTTGCATTACCGATGCTTGTCTTTCGTGGAATTTTTAGCTACATATATTTCAGCAATTAGTCTTCTGCAATCAGTTTTTTGCAGCCAGTTTGAGAGGACTCAGGTTTATTTAAATCACTATTCAAAAATCCACAATCTTAAATCTCTAATCTCATTATGCCAGTTCAAATCATTGTCGGTGCCCAGTGGGGCGATGAAGGAAAAGGAAAAATTGTCGATCATTTGAGCCAAAAGGTTGATATCGTCGCTCGCTATCAAGGTGGAGCCAATGCGGGCCATACTGTCGTGTTACCGGCCAAAAAAGGAAAAGAGGAAAAAGAGTTTGTCCTCCATCTCATTCCATCCGGCATTTTTCACCCGCATGTAAAATGCGTCATTGGAAACGGCGTCGTGTTGGATCCGGTGGCTTTGATGACGGAAATCCAACAGCTGATAGATGCCGGCATCAAAATCAGCGGCAGGCTGCTCATTAGCCATAATGCCCATTTGATTATGCCATATCATAAATTGCTTGACGCTGCACGTGAACGAGGTGAAGAGAAAATCGGCACTACCGGACGCGGCATCGGCCCAGCGTACAACGATAAATATATGCGCACTGGCATTCGCGTTGTGGATTTACTGAACCATGACGTTTTATGTAAAAAATTAAAACGCAATATTGAAGCAAGCAATGAATTGCTCAGCAAGCTGTATCAAACGCAAGCACTTGATGTAGACGCGATTATCAATGAATATCAGGAATTCGACCGGAAGTTCGATGAATATATCACCGATACTTCCGAATACCTCAACACTGCACTTCTGAAAAACAAACGCATTCTCGCAGAAGGCGCTCAAGGCGCATTGCTGGATATTGACCATGGCACATATCCCTTTGTCACATCCTCGAACCCGACAAGCGGCGGTGCATGTACGGGCCTTGGCATTCCTCCGACCTCCATCGATTCTATTGTCGGAATTGTAAAAGCCTACAGCACGCGTGTCGGCAATGGGCCATTCCCGACAGAACTGAAAGATGGAATTGGCGATCGGCTTCGTACAATCGGCGGTGAATATGGCGCTACCACAGGAAGGCCGAGGCGGTGCGGCTGGTTAGATGCGGAGAGTCTCCGATATTCCGTTCGCGTCAACGGCATCCAACGAATTGCCATTACCAAACTCGATGTGCTGGACGAGTTTGAGGAAATCAAAGTGTGCATCGGATTCAAAGTCGACGGCAAGAAGCTCCATCATTACCCAACTGATTCTCAAACGCTCGATGTGGTAGAACCGGTCTTCAAGACCTTTCAGGGCTGGCAAGCCAAGACTTCAGATATTCGGAGTTACAAAAAATTACCGAAGGAAGCGAAACAGTACATCGAAGCAGTAAGCAAAATGCTCGACACAAACATCTGGATGGTATCGGTCGGTGCACGCCGCGATCAAACTTTGATGGTACGATAACCGTATCTGTTCGATATGAAAACAACAACGCTTATCAAATCTGCTGCGACCGGTTCTATTCCTCTTTCCAGTAAATTGAAGATTTTCCTGCTGGTACTCGCCTTTGCAATTATCGCCTCGACATTGTGGTACACTCATGACCTTGTGCAGGCACTCAGCAAGAAAGAAAAAGAAGTTGCCGATCTCTATGCCAAATCGTTCGAATATATTGCTAACGGCAAAGCAGGCGATAGTGATTACAATTTCCTCTTTTCTGAAATCATCAACACGATCGATTTTCCCGTCGTGATGACAGATCGAAACAACGAACTGGGATATCCCTACAGTGCCATTATTAGGAACATCTCTCTGGATTCAACACAATCACGGGAAGAACAACGCCAATTCCTCAAAAACCTCATTATCGAGATGGACCACTCTCGCCCGCCCATCAAGGTTATATATCAAGATACGATCGTTCTCAGTTATCTCCACTATGGCGAATCGACACTTATTGTTCAGCTCCGTCTTCTCCCCTACATTGAACTTGCAGTTGCGGCGCTCTTCATTCTCATCGGCTATATCAGTTTCAGCTATGTCAAACGAAGCGAGCAATCCAACATCTGGGTCGGTATGGCACGCGAGACCGCACACCAGCTCGGAACACCAATATCCAGTATGCTCGGCTGGGTGGAATTGTTGAAAGATCAATCGGCCGGAGATGCAAAAGCGATGGAGACGCTGTTCGACATGGAGACCGATCTCTACCGTCTCCAAAAAATCGCCGATCGGTTTTCGAAGATCGGCTCCAAACCGGATTTACATGAAGAGAATCTTACCGAAGTCATTAGTAAAGTGACAGAGTATTTCCAACGGCGAATTCCCCAGCTCGGCAAGAAAGTTCATCTTGTCATCGAATCGCCGGGGCCGGTACACGCACGCATGAACCGCGAGTTATTTGAATGGGTCATAGAGAATCTGACAAAAAACGCGCTCGATGCCATAGAAAACGACGAGGGAACGATCGCCTACTCCATTTCCAAACACAGTACGTACAGCTTCATCGATATCTCCGATACCGGAAAAGGCATCGACCTCAAACATCGCAGTGATGTATTTCGTCCCGGCTTCTCGACGAAGAAACGCGGCTGGGGTTTAGGATTAAGTTTATCAAAACGGATCGTCGAGTCGCATCACGGCGGTAAATTGTTTCTCAAAGAAAGCAAATCCGGATTCAAAACGACATTTCGCATAAGGTTAAATACATGAGGATTCTATGAAACGTTCTTGTCTTTTTTTCTTTGTTGCGATACTCGCATCTTCGCTCTCATTGGCTCAGTCATCGATCGAAGACGAACTGTTATCATCTGTCGTAGGCATTGAAGGCAAAACACATCAGGGACGCAATGAGTTCATCAAAAATCAATTACATACTCTCGGTATCGGGTACGTCGCTGCGCCGTTTAATCGTATTGTTGTCAATAAAACAGATACAACGACGACCAAGGGTGAAAATATTATCGTGCGGGCCGGGACAGGGACAAAGCGAATCGTTGTCGGAGCGCACTACGATGCGTTTGGCGATTCTCCGGGCGCCAACGATAACGGCAGCGGCGTTGCTGTTTTGCTTTCGCTCATTAAACAGCTTCAAGATGTAGAGTGGAATTACTCCGTGGATTTTTGTTTCTTCGACCAGGAAGAATCAGGTCTCCTCGGATCATATTATTATATCACACAGTTTGTTGTCCCTCAGCATCATTTTGCGATGGTGAATCTCGATATTGAAGGCACAGGTGAGGAAGTGTATGTGGGTCCAGTCGGCAATAATAATCGAACAATTATGCGTTATGTTCATGAAGCAGAGCAAAAAACAGGGTTTCCGTTCGTCGAGGGTGCGGAGTTCCCCTCTTCGGATCAGGTGTCGTTTGCTAAATTCAATTTGCAGGATATCGCCATTTCGATCGTTCCGAAAGGTGACTCCGAACGGTTAAGCAAGTTTGTACGCAACGGCTATAAAGCCGATTCCATCGATACACCCAAAGTTCTTGGCGTCATGCATACATTTGAAGACCGTTCGAGACTTGTCTCTCCGGCATCGCTGAAAATGTCGTTTGAATTCACCAAAACTTTACTGATGCTCCTGAACAACTCAGGAAGGTAATTCCATTTATATCTGTAACCCTGACCACCTCAAATGCCGGTAAGGTTCTATTTCTGGACAAGCCGAGTTTACATGCTCCGCTGTATTCGCGTTTTTTGCATCCAGATGTTTTTGCCATAGGCATCTCTTCGTGAATATCGGGATGGCGGGGAGCGTCTGGTTAGGCAAAATCTTTCGCCACATTGTTAAGTCATCTTTCTAAAGTGTGGGAGCAATAAGATAGCGCCGATTATTGGAATTACAAGAACATAAACAAGCCAATTCCCAACTATCGTAGCAATTATATTATGCGCTGCATAGGAAGCAAAGTAAATATAGACTCCTACTTTTTTCATTTTCCATAAATACCAAATAATAGAAGCACTAACAAAACCAGTTAAAACAATATATATCTGGTACCATAATCCAATTGCTTTTGTAGCTTCTTTGAATAAAGCAGGCGGCAATAAGATTAGTCCAATCAGTTCGAATACACAAATTGTGATAACAGTGATGGGTGGTATGGATTTTAAAATCATATCTATTCTCCTAAAAGATTCTGCCTAGCGGACGGGCGCTCCGCTAAACAATCGGCAGATAAGTAAGTTTATCCCCAAATGTTTTTGTTGGGGACTGCGACACTAATAACTTCCAACATGCACCCAACAGGCGGAGCCCTGTAACTGTAACACACGAAGTGTGTTTCTACTTCTATAGTTCATTCTATCAACTTCCAATTAAACACAAATCCTATGCTCGCCCCGCCTACGTGCCGTAGGCACTACGGCAGGCAAGCTTGAATTTTGCAGCGCGCTCATTGAGATTATGTATCACGCTATGCGCGAATCTATTATCTGGACAAGCCGGCTTGCCTGCCCCACCGTCTTTCCCGCCAGAACGCACAGCGGGCTGGTGGGCGGGAGCGCCTGGTTAGCTGGCACTATGAAACTTCTTGTTATTTTCTCGGCCGAGATGCAGGCGGTATCAATCCGTTGAGACGGTAATACACCGCCAATTGTCCGTAATGATCGCCAGCATGCCAAAGAATGGTCCACCAGAGATACGAAGCGTGAACCATCTGATTGGCCCATGGATATTTAACCTCACGCGTCAATCCGCTGTCCCCTTGTGCTTTGACTAGATCAAAGCCATCAGCGACCGACTGCTTCAAGTATTTCACAATGTCTGTTTTTGTCGGATACTTTTTCCGTAAGGAATCATCGTTCCCAATGTATTCCATCGTTGACCCTTTGATAATATTGATCATTACATAGTAATTTGCTGCAACGTGCAGGAGATTATCACCGAACGTTCTCTCATCCTTCTGGGCTTTGAAGTTGTATTTGTCTTCGGGAAAATCCTCCGCCATTGCGATTAACCTTCCTCCGATATCGCTCCACCAATGCATCAACTCCTGATAAGATTTCATCGCCGGATTAGGAGGTTCGACCGGTTTTTTCTCCTGCGCAGAAGCGAACGTGATAAATAGCATCACGAATGTAGTAAATATAAGAGTAGAAATATTTTTTGGCATAAGATGCTCCTTTTATGTGATAATTGTTCCCTCTTTTTTGTACCAGCTAACGGACAGGCTCCCGATAAATCGGGATGCGGCATTGATAACTTTTAAATTTACACTCGACCTATGCTCGCCATGCTAAACGTACCCATCTACCCCGTGCTTTTCAACGGGGCGCTCATTCATATTTAGTATCACGCTTCGTGTGATTCAATTATCTGGACAAGCCGAGCTTGAGCCGCTGGCTAGCCCGCAACATAGTGAAGAGCGCCCGCAGTACATAACTGCAATGAGATGGCGTTTTGATTGCCTTTTTTAAGATTTTCCCAAAATTCAATTGTTTCATTTGCTTCTTCAACACTTACAATCAACAGAAAACCATTATCGTATTATGAAACAATGTCATTTTGGATTTTTATTCTTTTTTTATAAGTCAAGCTACGCCAGAGCCATTCAAAAGGACCGAATCTAAAATGTTTTAACCATATATTGCTAAAAATAATTTGTATTGCTAAGATAAGAATCGCAATACCCATTGTTTGGATTAACCCGATTCTGCCAAACAAATTAAAACCAAAATTGAAGAATATTACGATCATAATGATAGTCTGAAACAGATAATTGCTAAGAGCCATTCTCCCCATAGGAATTAAATACTTCAATATTCTTTTACCTATAGAAGTCTGAACAATTTTGTAAATACATGTTATATAGGAAATACACATAAATATTTGTCCTATCAATAATAAGAATTTAAATAGAATATTAGCAAGAGTTGGAGGCCATCGATAGAGACTTCCACCTATTATTCTTGCTGAAAAAGTAGCGAGAAGACCAATGATTAGACTGATAACTAATAATACTATCGGTTTTGATTTTTCTGTAAAAAAACCTATCGAAGCCAGATAGTAACCGAAAAGAAATATTCCAAAGAGTGTAAAATATTGTCCTGATGGAAAATAACCCATGTATTTCCAGACAAGGTTATGAAAATTTAAAAGAAATATATCAGCCACGGACCCATTTTGGTATGTATTGATGACAGCTTCAGGTGTCATATCAGGATAATTAACGTGCACCATGGATGTTGTAGTATTAAAACTAATGGTAGCTGGCGTCTGGAAAAAGGGCAACAGAACTAAGTCGATTAAAAATGGTAGCAACAAAATACAAATTGACCAGCGAAAGAGATTTTTCGACTTGACATTGCGGAATAGAATAAGGATAAAACCAATTATTGCATACGAGAATAAAATATCGCCAAACCAAATCAAACTGTGTACGGCTCCTAGTACGAGTAAAATAAATAACCGCCTGCGATATGTTTTAAGAAAATCAGTTGAATCTTC
>PMDB01000049.1 GCA_003155495.1 Ignavibacteriota bacterium | reverse complement strand
ATATAATTATCGACTATAACGATAGCATCATCCACCGTGATTCCAAGAACAATAATTAAACCCGCAAGCGATACGGTTTGTAAATCCATTCCGTTTGCCCACATAATTCCAATAGCCGTTAAAATAGAAGTTGGAATTGCTATTGCCGCGATACGGGCAACTCGTATCGGAAGCAGCAGGATCGTTACTAATATTACCGCTATCATCGCGGCCGCAAATTCTTTCAGAAAATTTGCAATTGCTTTCGACACAACCTCGGGGATATTGGAAATTGAAATGATTTTCACGTCTGGCGGAAGTGAACCAGAAAATTTATCAATGGCTTTTTGTACTGCAGAACCAAAATGGACAACGTTTTCTCCCGATTTCATTTCCAACGAAACAAGCAAGCATTTTTTTCCATTGACCCGGATATAAGAATCCATATCGTCATATTCGCGCACCACTTTTGCAATATCTTTAACGCGCACAACATTCCCCTGCAGATCGGAATAAATAATTTGATTGGAAACATCCAGTTCCGTTTTGAAGTTCGCAACAATATGAATAGGACGCACTTGTTCGCCGTCGTCAATTTCCCCTGTATAGTTTACCGTGCTTTGCGGTTTAAGAGCGGCAAGTACTTGTATCGGTTTTACTCCATAATTCGCAAGCTTGGCATCATCCATATATACACTGATCTGCTCTTTTTGCAAACCATAATGTTTCACTTTTGAAACTGACGATACTTTTCGAACATCATCTTCAAATGATTTAATATAGTTTTCAAGTTCTTTATATGTCTTGGTTTCAGACTGAACAGCGAGCAACATGGCAGAAGTACTGCCAAAATCATTATCCGCCGTCAAAGAAGCCACGCCGGAAGGAAGTTCTCCTTTCAGCTCATTCAATCCATGACGAAGTTTCAGCCAGAATCCATCGACATCTTTTTCGTTTTCTGAAACCTCAACATAGATAATCATGAAATTTTCTTTGGAGACAGAATATGTCTTAGCGCGATTGACCGATTTATATTGGAATAAATAATTTTCTACTTTCGTTGTCAATTGTTCTTCTACTTGTTGAGAAGTAGCACCGGGATATAATCCAACCACAATACCTGTTGACACTGTAAATGTCGGATATTCATCGCGCGGCATCTGGAACAACGCCACGACTCCCACAAGAACAGCAATAACCGTAAAGATATATATCACCTGTTTGTATCGCAGGAGCAGCTCGAGCAAGGTCATTTTCTTTTTCATATTTATGTAATCTCTCTTTGCTGTTAATTCACAATTTGCACAGAGGCATTATCTATAAGCTTATGCTGGCCTGCCACAACGACCGTATCGTTCATTTGCAATCCTTCCAGCACTTCAATACCACTGTTCAGCAACTGACCGGTTACAATATATTTACGTATTGCTTTATTCTGTGTTGAAACGACATATACAAAATTTTTCCCCGACTCATCAATCATAACCGCTCTGCCCGAAACAACCACACCATGCACTGTATTCGGGATCTCAATGGTTGCAGAACAGATCATCCCCGGTTTTATAGACAAATCTTTGTTTGTTATTCCGATCTTTATCTTATAGGTACGCGCTATTTGGTCTGCAACTACACCGATTTCTTCCACTACGCCGTCATAGTGCACGGATCCCAATGCGCCAATTGTCACATTTGCTTTTTGCCCTTTGTGAATTTGTGCGATTTCATTCTCTGAAACCGATACGCGAGCAAACACTTTATTAATTTTCACAATCGTAATCGAGACAAGGTTCGGCATAGCTGTCATTCCGGGGTCGATTGATTGTTTGCCGATAAACCCATCAGTGGTTGCGCATAAATTGCAGTCGTCTAAATTTTTCTTGGCAATGGCTGCCGCCGCTTTTGCTTTTTGCAAACCGGTTTCCACTTCTACATATTTTACATCCGATAGATTGCCATTTTTATGCATCGGCGTTAAACGATTATAGGCATCTTCTGCCTGCTGCTCGGTCGCTTGCATCATCGCATAGGTATTTTGAGATGTTGCATTGTCTAATGTTGCAAGAAGTTGTCCCTTCTTAACAAATGCTCCTTCAGACACATATACTTTCGACACAGTTCCCACCGAAGAAAAACTAAGCGGAATCGTTTCGGATTCTTCGATGGTGCCGCTATATGCAAGCTCCTGACTTACATCGGTAGGTTTTACTTTTTCGACCTGTACTTTAATAGTAGGATCATTATGATTGTCTGAATTACTGGAACAACCCCATATTGAAAATGCGATTCCAATAAAGAAGATGACAAGTAGATTCTTTTTATTTTTCATAATTTAGTCCTTTGGATTATTAGACCAATACTGTATTATGGTCGAATTATTGATAAAAAAAATTTAAACCCCGTTTACAATAAAGCGGGCAGCAATATCAATCTGAGCGGTATCATCATTTTCGAAAAATAAATAAAGCTCAAGCGCGTGTATCATTCCCGTGATTGTTCTTGCAGCGATCGTTATTTCACTTTTATTAATAAATGTGAACTCCTTATTTTCCATACCAAATTTCAATATTTCCTGGATATATTTTTCTTCTTTTGCCTGAAACATATCTCGCAGTTTCTTAATAAACTTTTGATTTCGTTTAATTTCTTCCCGGATAATTGTATATGTACTGATCCTACTTTTCATTTCATTGATTGATTCAACGATATATTTGATCAATCTTTCTTTTGCTGTTTCAGTCTCTTGCGCTAATTCTTTTGCCCTTTGAAGGATCTTTTCAAATTCAACAATTACTACGGTATCAAATATTTCTTCTTTACTCTGATAATAGTAATAAAGTGTACTCTTTCCTTTACCTGCTTCGCGGGCAATATCTTCCATCGTGGTTTTGTTGCTTCCCCATTTTTGGAATACACGTTCAGCAGCTTTTAAAATCTCTGCTCTTACAATATCATCTTTACTTAGTTCTGGCATTTTCGACTCATATCGTTTTACAGTCTAATAATAATAAAGGGTTCAAGAAAAGTCAAATTAAAAACAATTTTCATTGAATATTATCTGAAATCGCTGAATGGAGCCTCGATAACTGGACCGAGTTCTGATAGGTTCCCTCCCCCGCTACAAAACAAGGATGCATGAGAAGCTGTACTTTGTCCGATACTAGCGGAATACCACAAAAACATGAAGAAGAAGAAGAAAGTATTAATCATTGCATCCTGATAATGTTCATTGTTTTTTATAATGATATAAAAATGTTTATTGGCATCAAGAAAAACATCTCTTTCTCAAACGC
Organism: Ignavibacteriota bacterium; assembly: GCA_003155495.1. Classification (GTDB taxonomy): domain Bacteria; phylum Bacteroidota; class Ignavibacteria; order UBA10030; family UBA10030; genus Fen-1298. The sequence goes on along the minus strand of PMDB01000049.1, from coordinate 12,440 downwards.
GAAGATGATCCCGCTCAATATCACGATAAATTCTCAGTGGTTGGAATAAAACATGAGCATGGATAATTGTCTGCTTCTTACCATTGGTATTTGTGATTTATTTCTTTTCCAAATTGTTTATTGTTAAATCAACTCGTTGAGAGATGGAATTAGCAAATCGATTATTTGGATGAGCCACATTGCGCTATTCTTACCTCGATCGAATGTACCTGACGGTCGTCAACAAGAGAAATACCTTTATCATCAGTCTTAACTCCATCGACGGTAACGCTTGGACCAACATCGCTGCTTTGTATCTGAAAAATTGTGATATGGTAAATAGTTTCCCGGTATCTGTAGTGCACTTTATACATTTCCCAATCAGCAGGGAGGCACGGCTCAATATACAGCTTGTCTACTTCAAGTCTCAACCCAAGGAGCGATTCCACTATAAGTCGGTACATCCAGCCGGCAGAACCTGTATACCAGGTCCATCCACCACGGCCAATGTGTGGTGTAAGGGCATAAACATCAGCCGCAACTACATAAGGTTCTACTTTATATTTAGCAATACCCTCCTGAGATTTTGTATGGTTTACAGGATTGATTATTGCCAGTAATTCCCATGCATGTCGACTGTCACCTAAAGCTGCAAACGCCATCGCCGCCCAGATCGCGGCATGTGTATACTGTCCGCCATTCTCTCTTACGCCGGGGACGTAGCCCTTTATGTAGCCTGGATTTAAATCTGATTTATCGAATGGCGGATCCAAAATTTGGATCAATGCATGATCCCGTCGAACGAGGCGATTATCCAACGCAGTCATTGCCATGTGCGAACGTTGTGCATCTCCTGCGCCGGAAAGAACAGCCCAGCTTTGCACTATGGAATCAATCTTGCATTCCGGATTACTTTCCGATCCAAGCGGCGAGCCGTCATCGAAATAAGCCCGACGGTACCACTCACCATCCCAGCCATTCTGTTCTATATTCCGCTGCAATGTGGAGGCTTCCATTTGACAGCGTTCAACAAATGGAATGTCCCCATGCAGTTTTGCAACTTTTACGAACTGCATAAGAACTTCATAAAGAAAGAATCCCAACCAAACACTTTCACCTTTGCCTAATTTACCGACCATATTCATACCGTCGTTCCAATCACCAGTGCCAATGAGCGGCAAATTGTGTTCGCCAAACCTGAGTCCTCTCTCTATGGCTCGCACACAGTGTTGATATAAGCTGCCGGTTTCTTCTGACCTGACTGGAAGATCATAATACGAGTCGTCCTCTGCGTTTACTTCGCGGCCCTCTAGAAAATATACAGGTTCATCCAGTACTCCGATATCTCCAGAACTCAGTACATAACGGCACGTTGCTAAAGGCAGCCAGAGGTAATCATCCGAGCAGTGAGTTCGCACACCTCTTCCAGACGGCGGGTGCCACCAATGTTGTACATCTCCTTCACGGAATTGACGGCTTGCGCAAAGGAGTAAATGTTTTCGTATGAGGCTCGGCTCAGTATGGATGAGTGCCATGACATCCTGCAGCTGGTCGCGAAAACCAATAGCTCCGCCGGATTGATAATAGCCGCTTCGCGCCCAGATACGGCATGCGAGTGTTTGGTACAAAAGCCAACCGTTCGTAAGTACATTTAAAGCGGGATCAGGTGTCTCAACCTGCACTGCACCGAGTGTGTGGTTCCAATATTGCCATACAGATTCTAATGCACTTCGAGCGGCATTTGCTCCGCGGAATTTTTGAGCGATCTTTATAGCTTCATAATACCCATGACCAACACCGAATGTAAAGATGATCTCACGTTCTTGCCCATTGTCTAAGTCGAAGGGAACTTGAATGGCGGCGCAAGGATCTAAAGCAGATCCTGACTTACCGGAAAGATGCGAACGGGTCATCGCGGCTGGATTTCGAAGCGTACCATTACGCCCTAAGAATTCTGTGCGATCACAGCTTAATGTATGATGTGCTTCATCCGTTTGAAAGAAAACAATCCGGTCAGAGAACTCCGAATTATATGAATTTCGCACGTAGATTACTCCACTACTTGAATCAATTTCAGTGATCACGTGCATTAACGATTTCTGGCGCAGGCCGCCTAGTACAAGCTCCACGTATCCTGTAACAGAGAGTTTTCGCGGCTTGCCTGAATTATTCCGCACTTTTAATACCGAAAACTTAACCGACGCATCCATTGCAACATAAATCCACAGCTCCGAAATGATGCCTTCCTCATTGTGCTCGAAAACACTGTAGCCAAATCCATGGCGGCTATCATAAGACCCAACTCCACGACTCGGTAAGGGAGTGGGTGACCAGAAGCGCCCAGTTTCTTCATCACGAATGTAAAAGGCTTCTCCACTCGAATCGCTCACAGGGTCATTATTCCAAGGAGTAAGTCGAAACTCGTGTGCATTCTCGCTCCATGTATAATTTGGACCGTTCTCTGAGACGATGGTTCCGAAACTCGGGTTTGCAAGAACATTGACCCACGGCGCCGGCGTGACCTTTTTACCTGAGGTTGTGATTATGTATTCATGTCCATCATGGGTGAATCCTCCATATCCATTGAAGAAGATCAGGTCTTTCCTTGGAAGATTAGACTCGTCCTGACTTCGGGCATGGTAGGTTCGTATCCGCTTAAAACGCTGAACCAGCGGTTCTTCAGTACTAGGATGATTGACCTGTGCCTCGAGAGTTCCTCGTTTATCGGAAATGATAACACGAGCGACTGTTTGGATGAGAATGCGGTCCTCATTCGATATTTGGTCTCCTTGTCTTACGAAGATTCCACCCGGTCGATCAACATTATTGGTTTCGATATCTGCGGCAATCAGCCTCATTATTTGTTCCTGGAGTTGCTGCCGGTAACCGGCATGATCTTCGTTCCAGATTACAAGATCAACTGCCAACCCTTTTAATCGCCAATATGCATGTGCCTGTACTACTTGGCGCACGAGTTTGATATTAGACTGATCCTCAATTTGCAGTAATACAATAGGTAAATCTCCGGAAATAGAATAGCCCCACAGGCCGGATTGTCCTCTGTGATTTTTTACAATGACGTTTGCTTCGGCACGCAGGGAAGAATTAGCGTAGATGACTGAATTTGCGAGGCGTCCATAAAGTTGCGCATCGGTTTCTGAAGCATCGATCTGCCGCAGCACCACCTGGCTGTGTGTCCATGCAAGTTCGAAGACACGATTCGCGAGCCGTCGATCCTGGTATTTATCAATAAGGTTTAAGGCTTTGTCGCGGGTTTCACCAATTCCGAAAATCATATCTATCTTTACTGTTTCTTCCGGTTCGACTGTTATGAGATATCGGATTGCAACAATTGGGTCCAGCACTGAACCCTGACTATTCGAGAGTGCCGTGAAATCTTTCATCGCCTGAGGCGCACTCAATGAATTTCCACGACCGATAAATTGCATTCGATCAGTCTCGAAGGACACCTCTTTTACTTTTGCTCCGCGCGCTGCCATCATGTGAAACATCCAAAGTGTTCGCTCTTCGGAAGAACGGGGTCTGCGAGTGCAAAGAATTGCCTGTCGCTCTTGGATAATTTCAGTCTGAACAAATAGATTACTGAATGCCGGATGCAGCGCGTCAGAAGCAGACGACGCAAGCACTACTTCTGTATAACTCGTTACATCAATCGTTCTCCGTATCCGAGAGCGGTTCGTGAGATGAATTCGGCGAAGCTCAATGTCATCTTCCGGTGAGACGACAATCTCGGTATGAATATTAAAATTATGATCACGGCGTCGAAATTCGGCATGCCCTTCGGAGAAAATAGCTTCNNCAGTATCTTTCCATCGACTGTATCCACCTCCCGCATTGGTAATCATCACGCTATATCTGCCGTTCGACAATAATTGTACATCCGGAATAGCTGTATCGGGGTTGTTCGTTCTGCGCACCGGCATCTCAGGAATACTGATATTCGTTTGAGCGTCGGAAAGGCCGGAAGAATGCATATAGAACAGCGAGGTCTTTGGAATCCTCTCCTGAAGAAGTAACATTGTTGCTTCAAACAACGGATCTGACTCAAACCGCTTCTGCATCGGACAATCCAGGATAAGATAAGCCAGAGAAAGCAGACTCATACCTTGATGATGCGCCATGAAGGATTTAATCATCACGCTCGATTGCCATCGTGGAAGGCGTGACACAGTGTAATCTACTGCTTCATAGAAGCCATAATTTCCTAACACCCCTTCTGAGGCAAGCTGCTGAAGGTTTGTGCACGCCTCCTCGGGTTCTACCATCAATGCTAGTGCCGATGCATATGGCGCGATAACTAGATCTTCCGCCAAGCCGCGTTTGAGTCCCATTCCCGGCACACCAAACGCCCGATATTGGTAATTGAGATTACCGTCGACCGTGTTGTAACATGATTCAGAAATTCCCCACGGAACGCCGCGTAGTTTTCCATATTCAATTTGCTGCTTCACAGCCGCCTTATAAGTCTGGTCCAGCAGTGTGTTTTCATATGTTGGCATTATGAGAAGAGGCATGAGGTACTCGAACATTGAACCGCTCCAGGAAATGAGAATTGTCTCACCGCCAACATTCGTGAGTAATCGCCCTAAAGCAAACCAGCTCTCTTGCGGCAATTGCCCCTGTGCAATCGCTACGAAACTGCTCAATCTGGCTTCCGAAGCTAGTAAATCATAATAACTTGAGTCCCGCCGTTTTTCGTCAACGCTATACCCAACAGAGAGCAAGTGACGTGTGTTGTCATAAAGAAAATTATACTCCATAGCGGAGAGTTCACTTGATTGAGCTGCAAGATTCTTAATATTCGAAATCCTCTCATTGGCGCGTTTACTGGCATCTATGATGAATTGCCGAGAATCATCAAGCCGCTCATTTTTCTCAGTCATCATTTCCGAGGAATTCATATGCCCAATTTCAGGCAATAATTCTATGTCAAGTTTCGCTAATGCGCGAAGAGTTGGTATCTCATCGATACTACGAAAGCTGGTCTTGTTGTCTGGAGAAACCGGCATAACTAGCCAGGGGACGAGAAAGGTCAACTCATCAAGGGCGCTCCGACACTGCTTGGCGAGGGCATTCGCCCACCTTGTAGCTTCATTTTCAGAGCTTGCAATAAAATTATTTTTAATTTTTTCGGTGGATGTTGCCAGTTGTTCAAGGCTTTGCCAAGCTGCCACAAGAGTTACGGGTGGAAAATTGATTATGAATTCCAAATCTTTCTGAATCTTGAGGAGCCGATCATGATCGACTCCTTTGGCAGCTTCTATGAGAATTCTTAGTGTATCATTTATCCCTTCGAATAGTTGTAGTCCCACTATTTTTTGATCGGGAAGAGCGAGAATACCCTGACGCAGTGTAAGCATGAGGCCCGCAAGATTCCCGCTGTCAACTGATGAAATATAATAAGGCCGCAACGGTACTAAAGATTGCGTGTCATACCAGTTGAAGAAATGCCCCTTGTACCGTTCCAAGGCTTTCATGGTTTTGAAAGCATTTGCGGTGCGATCAATGAATTGCCCGGCAGAAATGTAGCCAAAGTCGTACGCAGACAAATTCGCCAGGAGTGCCAAACCCATGTTTGTCGGAGATGTCCGATGGGCTATAAGAGCAACAGGATTTTCTTCATAGTTATCGGGAGGAAGCCAATGATCTTCCGGGCCAACAAAAGTTTCAAAGAACGACCAGGTTTTCCTGGCAACATCACGTAAAAATAATTTCTGAGTAATGGATAATCTTACTTTGCGTCGCGAGAGCGGCAAGCTTATCCACCATATTATAGCCGGAGATGAAATCCAGAGAAACAATATTGGAAAAACAGCAGCAGGAACGGCCTGTTTTGAAAACATGAAATAAATGATTGAAAAGATAGTGATGAGAGGAGATATCCACATCGTTCCATAAGATCCAAGGAGGTTGGTGCAGCTATTGCTTCCTATAACATTGGACGGATTCCATTCAAGCAATCTTTTGTGCGAAATCAGCATTCTCCAGAGTGTACGGATAATAGCATCTTGACTAAAAAACGCCTCATACGGCAAAGTAATGAGTGTAAAAGTTGATTGAGCGAAATGCATACCGGCTGATCGTACAACATCTACGAGGTGCTGACGTAGAAGCATATCTTCCGGTTTCTTGAACACATCGAGGATGGAGACAAACAGAGAAGGAATGAGAATGATTCCGATGACCGACAGAGTCCAGAACCAAGATTGTGGCAAGACCGTCCATCCAAGCAGAAACAGAAGTGTCAGTGCCAAAGGGATGACGCTGCGCCGCAGGTTATCGAAGATTTTCCATCGAGATAGCGCTGATAAAGGATTCTTTTTCAAACCATTGTTAAAACTGGGAACAACTGGCAGAAGCCAGCATATCAATTGCCAATCACCGCGAATCCAACGGTGCCGACGGTTTACGTCAGTAATGTAACGGGATGGATATTCCTCATATAACTGCACATCACTCAATAGCCCTGACCGTGCGTAACACCCTTCGATAAGATCGTGACTGAGAATTTGATTTTCTTGAAAGCGTCCATCGAGAGTTTGCATGACAATATCGACATCATAGATACCTTTGCCAATGTATGATCCCTCACCGAACACGTCTTGATAAACATCAGAGACGGTGCGTGTGTACGGATCGATACCTGACTCGCTTCCGTACAACCGCGCATAATGCGAACGGTTTGTTCCGGGAAGACTCACTGCAACACGCGGCTGCAAAATAGCATACCCATCGCATACACGCTTTTTGATTTCATCGTATCGCGCACGATTCAGAGGGTGAGCCATAGCTCCGACGAGCTGACTTGCTGAGTCGCGAGGTAGTTGTGTATCCGTATCAAGGGTAATGATATATTTTATGTGCTGTAAAACTTCAATTTTACCGATGACAAGCGAGAAGTGATTGTTCGATCCGCCGCGCAAAAGAGCATTTAATTCCCCAAGCTTGCCCCTCTTACGTTCGTAACCCATCCACAGCTGCTCTCGTGGATTCCAAAATCGCGAGCGGTGAAAGAGGAAAAAAGTATCATTATGCGAACCTTTGTATTTTTCATTAAGTTCTTCTATTTTCTTACGCGCCAGAAGCACAAGCGGTTCATCCTCAGGCAGGACTTCTTGAGCGGAATCTTGAAGGTCAGTCAGAAGACTAAAGTGCAGGTTGTCATCCCTGTTCGCCAGAAACCGCACTTCCAGCGATTCGATCAGTTCTTTGATGTTTTGAGCGTCCATCAACATAGCCGGGATTACCACGAGAGTGCGTGATTCCGGTGGTATTCCTTTGGAGAAATCCATTTTCGGCAAAGGCTGGGGCATTGCCAGCAATGTCGATAACCAGTTCACGAGCGCGACTGCTAGTTGGCTTGTGCATAAAAAAAAGAGGATACCGAAAAATCCAAGCGTCCAACCCTGTAATCCTCCGTCATACGCCTTCGAAAGTAAACCGGCAGTGAAGATCATCGTCATCAGTAGAATAGAGCCGATGTAAATCAGCAAAGGAACACGGCTGCTTACTTTTCTGAAAGTCGCGGAAGCAGAGAAGCGTACCTTGGCCAGTGCCTCGAGCTGTCTCAATCCTTTATCGATCAGGTAGAATCCGACATGTGCAGTTCTGTCCTCGCTCCCATTCTTCACGGCGGCTTCCTGCACCAGTCGGATTGCTATTCGTGCTGCTTCTTCTTCTGACTGAGGACTGCTTTTCGCGACCTTCTCTATTACGTGACGATAACTGTCACGCGTGGTAAAATCCATTTTACCATATACTCCGCCCAGATCTGTACGCAAGATCTGTTCAACAGCGCTCATCGCCTCGACGAACCGGGGCCAGTCCATCGATTCCAGGAATCTAAGACTGCCAATACTGTTGCTGATGGAAACCTGATCGGCAGCCTGTTGTTGGTTACCCGACTGTACTAATTTTTCAATCGTCAGACCGGATTCAGACAGCCGCTGCTCAACCCATGTTAAAGGCGATACCAGAGTATGGCTTAGACCCTGGAGCTTGCGTGCAAATTCCGAAACAAATGAGGTGGACATAGGCGGATCCGTCCGTGCCATATCTGCAATTATCAGAATGAGGCTTTTCGGATCCTTCTCGGCAACTTCTATCATCTGGTTCGCCCAGGAATCAGCTAAATCTCGATCGATCCTCCCGATTGCAATTTGTACAGCGACCCTGCGGAGATTCTCAATCAACGCCAACCTCAGCATTGTAGGGATTGCCCAGAGCTCTCCTAATTTTAATGTTGTGATAGTCTGGTAGGCAGCTACGAAACGGCTGAGGTTTTCAGGATCTACCCGCCCATCGCCATGTGAAATAATTTCCTGTGCTATATCATAAACGCGCGGAAGACCTTTCGATGGACCATTAAACAGACGAGGCAATTCCCGGCTGTAGCCTTTTGGCAAATGCCTCTTGCCTGTGCGAATCTGCTCTTCGATCAAATAAAAGTTATCCAGCAGCCATTCACCGGCAGGTGTAATCTGATGGTTTGCCTTTATTGTTTCAGTCAATAATTTGTGGACTTCAAATAAATAGACTTCGTTCTCAGCCAAACGCGCCAGCAGGTGCTGGTCCGGAGTACGTTGGATACTCACTGTATGCGAGCTTGCGAGCTTCTTGCCGTGCTGCTCCATTTGATCGGCGCTGAATAACTCCGAGCGCATCGGCGGTTCCCCGCGAGAAAATTTTTTAGCAAAAAAGTTCTCGCTAAGCTGAACCTTTAAACGCAGCAAAGATTCATTTATTTTCGGTTTGATTACTTTCATATTTTTCCCATAAAGAGGAGAAAGAATGTTCTAATGCACATCGTTTCAATTTTGATAGAAACAAATTTACTCAGCCCAGTGTATAAGAAGGCCGCTGTTAGAATTAACAAAAAGTTACAAAAGATGGCCCGATAATGAAATCATTCAAAAGGATGAAAAGGGGGTTAATTCCTTTTAGAGCCCAATAGGTGATTATGAATTGGACACAATTTGCCAAGATTTAAGCTACTGTAAAATCAGGCGAGGTGTCAGGGGTATCGCATTAAATCAACTCCAATGCAAAAAACCTTTATCAAAGGAGTTGTGACTGAACAAAATGGCGTGCCCCATCTACACGAAAGGCCGCTTCTGAAAGAGATCGAAATTTCGTTGCCCTGAAACCGAAATAAACATGATTACGAATCTCCGTCGAAGTGCAGCAAAATCATGGCCATGTCGTGGAAAGAATTCGGAGGCAAAATGCGTTTTGTTCATAAGATACGATTGAGTTCTCACTTCCAACTTCTCAAATCCCTTCGCGCAGCAAGAAAGTGTGCAGGTAGAAATCTTAACCTCCTTTATTTTCGTCCAGATCGTTGTGATCATCTCCCCCCAACTGTAATAGTTTTTCTCTTCATCCTCATTTCCAATTTTTTCTTGTTCATCATCCAATTCTGATCCTGGTACACCCAAGTCATCGCCAGATTCATCTTCAATAAAATATTTTTCGTTACTTTTTCCGGCTTTATGATTACCACTTGATTCCTTTGTTTAGGAAATATCCTCAGGATTTATATTCCCCTCTTCTTTGGACTTGCTGAAAATATCTTCGCCGGCAGGATATAAAGGATATCCCGGAAGATCTATTTTCCCTTTTTTGTCCGCCTGATGATCAGGCAGATTAGTTTGGTTGTCTTTTTTTTCATATTTTCCGTAAATTTTAGAGATGAAAAACTTCACCGATTATAATTGAATATATATTACATTGCCGGCATTCAATAAATTGAATTCGATTTGCGTCATATTGCTCACGCTTAGTATCAGCGCCGATTTTTTAAAAAACTACATCTTCATTTGCGAAAATTCCTTGGTCGTGTAAACTTATTGGGCACTGCTATTTTCTGCGGGTGTTTGACGCGACTGTTGCAACCTGTTGCGAGGCAGCCACGCAAAGTCTTCGCTTACCACATAGATAATCATTGCCGCAATCATCAAAAGCAAGGCGATCCAGAAACGCCAATCTTTATGCGCACGTTTCCAGTAAGGACGATTGCTTTGTTGAACAATGCCGCTATCCGGCACTTCCTGTGAATGGTGAGTCTGCTTAATGTAAGTCATTGGGTTCCTTTGTTTTCGTTCATATGGGGTCGCTCCACTTCCAATTCCGAATTTCCGGCATGTCTTGACCGTGTTTATTGATGTACTGTTTGTGCTCGATGAGTTTGTCTTTCATCATCTGCTTTAAAGAGGCGCCGCTTGCGCCCAACTTCGGCAATCGATGATTATGGATGCTGTGACGCCAGACGATTCGAGATGTTCTTTTGCAATTTCAGCCTCTATTTCGTTTCCATATTCGCCAACGACTACTTGTTTTTCCCCCACGCACTCACCTCGTTCTTTAAATGCCTATGTTTGCTAAGGCGCTCGCCATATAATTTACATTTTCAACTAATTGTGGATGTGATGCTTCAAAACCTTTCACCGAAGCTGACAATCCATCAATCGCTAATTTTAAGAGTGTCGGATTCCTTTGCTGCCGTAGCGCTTCATGTGTTGAGCGTTCGATAAATCCAGCGACACTCTCTGCATGCTCCGCTTGGACATTCGAGAACTTCTCCATTTCTGGCTTCAATGTTGCCAGTAGATTCAGAAGCTGTATCTTATTGTTTTCATTGAGAGATTTGTCTGTGCGAATCATCTCTTCAATTTTTTTAATCGTATCCTGTGTCATCATCTTCCTTCCACCTTTGATGTGTGTTTTAGATGGTTCTTTCCTCTTGCATGTTCATATAAGGCTGTCATTGATTTCTTTTTCGTCTTTTCGATTCACTCCAAGAACGAGAACAACACCGCCGATGAGCATTAATCCGACCCCGGCGTACGGTTGCCAGTTTATAGTGTTCTGGTTATCCTTTGTCATCTGAAGTTTCCCCGAATCCACAACCTTCTCTCTCGTGAAATAGGTGAAACCAGTATAAAGCGTCATTAACAAACCTACGAGGAGGATAATGATGCCAGCTTTTTTCAAGATTGTGATCCTTTCTTCATGCGCATCTTCAATATCGACTTAGAGTAGTTCTCCCAAATGCTTATAATTGGATGAAATAATTTTGAATACCTCATCCATACGCCCGCTTAACATCATTCTCCCCATATATAAAGCAAAGCCTTTCATCTGNNAAACTCTAATTTGGGAGGCATGGCGAGGGCATTCGGATCAGTTTGAATCGCAATCAATACAGGACCTTCCTGGAGAAAAGCTTTTTCTAATCCTGGTTTCACTTCACCGGGATCATGAATGGTAATACCGGGCATTCCCATTGCTTCGGCTAATTTTGCGAAATCCGGGTTCAACATATCGGTCTCTCTGTCAGGAATCCCTGCTACTTGCATTTCCAGTTTCACCATTCCCAGTGAACGGTTGTTAAAAATAATGATCTTCACGGGTAATTTATATTGGAGAATGGTCATCAGGTCGCCCATCATCATGGACAGACCTCCGTCACCGCAGAATGCAATCACTTGTTTACCGGGACAGGCAAGAGCTGCACCAATGGCTTGAGGCATCGCATTTGCCATAGAACCATGATTAAATGAACCCAGCATTTTTCGCTCGCCTGTTCCATGAATATAACGTGCGGCCCATACACAACACATTCCGGTGTCAACCGTGAATACGGCATCTTTGGCAGCGAGTTCATTAATCACAGAGGCGACAAATTCAGGATGAATAGCATTTGGTTTCCCGGGATCATTCACATAGATCAGTAATTTCTTTTTGACCTCTTTATAGAACTCCAATTGCTGAGCGAGGAAAGTTTCATCTTCCTTCATTTTTATCAAAGGCATGAGCACCTGCAAAGTATCTTTCACGTCTCCACAAAGGCCCAGATCGAGTTTAGCTCTTCGACCGAGGCTTTCAGGTTTAATGTCAATTTGTANNATTATCATACTGGATCGCCATCTTTCCTTTATAAGAATAAGCCACTGGTGCCTTGAGTTTTCCGGCCAGCTCAATAATTTCTTTATGTGCTTCCGCAGCGCCCAATCCGCAGAAAATAGTGACCTTTTTGTGCGAGTTTAATAGTTCAGTTAATTGTGACAGCTCGTCTTCCGAGGGCCTGACTACAGGATGGTTCCGGAAAAGCATAGTAGTAGTTTCTGCCGCTGCTGCGGGGAGGTTGGTAATATCTCCCGGCAACCCAAGAACAGCGACGCCTTTTTTATGCACGGCATGCTGGAGGGCGGTCTGCAACATGCGCGGCAATTGTGCAGGTGTTGCAGCCACCTGATTGTAGCAGCTGCAATCGTCAAAAAGTTTTAATGTGTTTGTTTCCTGAAAAAAACCTGTTCCAAACTCTTTCGTAGGGATCGTAGAAGCGATAGCCAGGACGGAAGCCGATGAACGATGCGCATCATACAACCCGTTGATCAGGTGGACATGTCCGGGACCGCTGCTGCCCGCACAACATGCCA
>PMDB01000102.1 GCA_003155495.1 Ignavibacteriota bacterium | reverse complement strand
AGCCAACTTCGATCAGCATGGTGTGAAGCTTCGTGTGAAGCGGCTGATCGATTTTCCCATGTCGTGCCTTGATAATGGCATCATCCAGCTGCTCAAATCCTACTTTTTGCACAGCCGATGTTTGAAACACCGNNGTTCATCGTTAAAATTTAAAATGACAGACACGCGCTTGCCCATGTCAATTAATTGCTGGGTGAGGAAGAGGTCACGCTCAATATGTACTGAATCGACAATGTTGAGAACCGCATCTGCTTCAATGACAACATCACGTGTGACGTTCTCTTCCGCACTGAAAGAAGAAATTCCATAGACACCCGGTGTGTCATACATGATGTACTTTTTATACTGGCCTTGAGAAATCTCTACAGTTGTACCGGGATAATTCGATACATCCATATACAATCCGGAGAGATAATTGAATATGATCGATTTACCGACATTTGGATTCCCGACCAATGCAATTTTCAGATGCGGTGTGTCTCCTGCGACCGGCGTCGCTTTGAGATGTTTATGATGATCGATGTGTTCAGGATGTGAATCTACTTCACTGACCGTCATTAAATGCTCAGACATATTTCTTTTTCACTTTTCCCTCAACCTGATCGGTGTTGGCATATGCAACAAAAATAGATTTCGCCAGTGCCATTCCGATAGCAATTTCACGGCGATTCTTTTCGATCACGACGGTTCCCCCCGGAAGACGTTCGAGGCACCGAATGAATTCACCTTTTAAAATTCCTAACCGGATTAACTGGCTTTTTCCTTTTCCTTCCGGTAATTGAACAATCCAAACGCGACTGCCTTTGTGTATTTTATGGAGCGGTATTACCCTGTTTTCTGTCATTATGTCATTTCTTCTTTCTCTGTGTCAACCATGCGCACAAAATTTTTTCTCGTGAACAGTAGATCCTTTGAGGTCTCCTATAACACTCATTTCATAATAATACGCATTGATGTTGTATACAATCCCCATTTGTTGGGATATATCTGGGGTGCACAATTTCAGCTTGGAAAGAGATGAAAGGACGAAGAATGTGAATGGAGGTTCAGCTGATGTTCTTCGACGAGATCAACCCATTGAGTAATGCATAGATCGTCAATCCGGCGACGGTTTTTATTTGCAGCTTACGTGTGATATTTTTTCTATGGGAAATAACTGTGTGGAGACTAATGGAGAGTCTATCTGCGATTTGTTTGTTGAGAAGACCGCAAGCAACCAGTTGAAGTACTTCCAGTTCGCGTGAAGTGAGCCCCTCTAATTTCTCTTTACCCGGTTTCGGTATACCTTGAGGTACCTGGTAGGCTCCTTTTACAGTCGCAGTCCGATGAGTTTCTATAGGTGCCGAAGAATTTATTCCCGGATCTGCAAGAGCATTCTTGCCTGCAGTGCGTCTGGAATGTTCCTCCGGGTAAAACAATACGTCTTCCATTTCCTCGACGAGGGGCAGCAATATATTATTTTCGATGCGTGTGTGGTCCTGTATATCCTTTTCGAGACGGAATAATTCAAAAATTACTTCTTGATACATCTCGTTCATCGAATCACCGCGCACGTACTTAATGAGGATATTTTTCAGATCGTAAAGTTTTTCATCTACATCGGTATGCTCTTCTTCATAGACATGCATGGAATATTTCGAGAGGGCGTGTTTTTCGCGCGTTGATGGATTGGGGGTATGGAATAACCGGTACACTTTATTCACATAGGGAAAAGTTGTTGTTTCTTCCCGCTCCAGATGATTGAATAATTCTCCTTTGTAGCCGAGAAAGAATTTTTTGATGAGCTTCAAATTCTTCGCATTAGACAAGCGGCGGCGGAGCAAGTTATTGAGTAGCTTTTCGATGAGCGGAACCTGCGTTTCGATATAATACGCATGCGTTTTCTGCAAATAATCGACGATCATCAGCACATTAAATGCTTGAAGTTTCTTTTCGGGAAAATAATTCTCATTACTGAATGCATTTGCAATTGCCAGAAAAAAATCGACATTAATTCTGTATTTTTGACAGACTGTTGTAACGGTTTTTTCGCCGAATCCCAGAGGAATTCCGAAACGGTTGATGACCGGCATGAGGAGGTAATTGCTGTGTACCACATCTGCCATTTTCATATTTGAAGTCAGAAGTTTCATGCCGATAGAATTCGCTGTTCAATGTACGCAAGAAATTGATTGCATGAAAATTGATTCAATCAGATACAATCATAATCGATCCAGGAGCAGGGAGGTTCAATCCTTACCCATCGTCAATTATGGCGGGGAATGTCCATATGTATCCTTAACCGGAAGCCGAATCGATAGAACATTTTGAAAGGATTTTCTCGTTTGAATAGCCACTTGCGCATTCCCGCTAATCCAATGCAAAGACAAGATTGCAATTGCTGCTATGCACCTATGTACTTTTATTGTTCTCACAATAAGAGAGTCAAATTATATCGAGGGGGGTGAGTATTGGTGCTCACTCCCCACCGATTCCTTAAAAACATTTCTTAAATATGAACAGCGACCTT
>PMDB01000109.1 GCA_003155495.1 Ignavibacteriota bacterium | reverse complement strand
AAATATGGATTGAATCATGTGACACAGATTCATCGACAGCCCGGTTCGTCTTTTAAACCATTCGTCTATACTGTAGCACTCGATAACGGATATCCAGTGTGCTACGAAATATTGAACCAACCTGTTACCATTCCAATGCCCGACGGCACTCGCTGGGCACCGGAAAATTTTGATAGAGATATCGGTGGCAAATACACATTGCGTGAAGGACTAAAACAATCCAAAAATCTTGTCGCTGTGCGTGTTATTCTTGAAATCGCTCCTGCCAAGCAGGTCTCTGAATACGCGCGCCGGATGGGCATCACCTCCCGGGTACCTGCATACGAGTCCCTTGCGCTCGGTACAGTTGAAGTATCACCATTGGAATTGACATCGGCGTATGGCGTATATCCAAACGAAGGCGTGCTTGTCTCACCCATCGCCATCCTTCGTATCGAAGACAAAGATGGGAACGTGATTGAAGACAACTCACCAAATAAGAAAGAAGTATTGAGCAAAGAAACCGCTTACCTCATGACCAACTTGTTGGAAGGCGGAGTGAATGGGGGCACAGGATCAAGAGTCCGTTCTTATTACAGCGGTCCATGCGCAGGCAAGACTGGAACAACAAACGATTATGCCGACGCTTGGTTCGTTGGTTTTACGCCACAACTGGTGGCTGGTGCATGGGTTGGATTTGATGAACCCCGTATTCGCTTAGGAAATTACTATGGTCAGGGCGGTCGCGCAGCCGCGCCCATTTTCGGACGGTTCATGCAGAAGACGTATGAAGATTCTGCTATTGGATTGCCGCTCGAATATTTTGTTCAGCCAGAAGGTATTATTACCGATACGATTTGTGTCGATACGAAAAAGAAAGCGCGTGAATGGTGTCCGAATAAGACAACAGAAATATTCAATGTGAAATTTCCCATTGGGCTGTGTGACAAGCATACCTCTGCTGATTGGAATCGGGACAAGGAAGGTGAGGACGTAAGAAAAAATAGTAAGATGACATGGTAGAAATTGTAATGAGTACCGTCCTCCTCCCTCGAAAGTACGAAGAGTTGTTATTTCGCTTTGAGTATTTCTCTCATTGCTGATCGAATCAGATTCGGATCCACATCATCCACGACCTTCACTTCGCCAATCTTTGTCGGTAGAACGAAGCGAAGTTTCTTTGCAACACGCTTCTTGTCGTGGCCCATAGCATTTACAATGTCTGCTCTCTTCAATGAGAAAAGGTTCGCCTTCAGCGGCACGCGGCGAATAAGAGAGACAAGTCGTTCATAAGAATCTGCTTCTAACAATTTCATTTCTTTGGCAATAGAAGCTTCTGCAATCATTCCCAGGAGCACTGCTTCGCCGTGCTTCAGGAGTTTGTAACGGCCGGCAGATTCCAATCCATGACCAATCGTGTGTCCATAATTAAGAATGATGCGGATGCCGGACTCTTTTTCATCCTTAGAGACAATTTCTGCTTTAATAGCCGCACATGCCGCTTGCACATGCATCACTGCTTCAACATCAAGATGCAAAACTTCTTCAAGATGCAATTCAAGGTAGGAAAACAACTCCGCATCGTGTATGACGCCATATTTGATAATTTCCCCTAAACCGCAAATCATTTCGCGCTTTGGCAGTGTTTTCAGATAATCCATGTCCATCCACACAAAGGCAGGCTGGTGGAACGCACCAATCATATTCTTTCCCAAGGGATGATTAACACCGACTTTTCCACCGATAGAACTATCCACTTGGGCAAGCAACGTTGTCGGAACTTGTACTAGATTAATGCCGCGTTGATAGGTCGCCGCAACGAATCCCGCAAGATCACCAATCACGCCGCCACCGAAAGCGATGATAACCGCATTGCGCGGAATTCTTTTTTTCAGCATTTCTGTAAAGAGCCTATTCGAACACGTGAGAGTTTTTTGGGTCTCTCCCGCCGGAATTGTAATCGTCAGAGGTTGGAATTTATGGTGAAGAAGATTTCGCAACAACGGCTGGAGATGAAGACGCGCAACATTCCGATCTGTTATAATCACGACAGTATCCGAAATCCCATGATGGCGGCATACGGGGGCGAATGATGAGAGCATATCGGTACCTGCAATAAGAGGGTACGAACGGTCGCCCAGTGCAACATCGATTTGCCGATGAATCATAGGATTACTCCTTATCAATCATGCCCCGAATACTTTTTATAATTTCATCCACCGTCACTCCGATGCGCATGTTCTCAGCGCGAATAATAACGTCGGCGCGAGAATAGAATGGTTCTCGAGATGAGAGAAGTTCCAGAATACGTTTTTCCAATTCTTGCGCTTGTAACGGATTGCCATCGGCATCCTTTAACATCGGACGATCACTTCGATACTGCACACGCTGAAGTATTTCTTCCGGTGAAAGTTTGAGATAGATGAGAATTCCATTCTGAGATACAATCTGACAGTTCTCGTCGTTGGCAATCGTTCCACCTCCGAGTGAGATGACAGAGTGATCAAGTTTTGTAAGCTCATGCAATATATCCCGCTCTAAGAGACGAAACGCTTTCTCGCCTTCTGTACGAAAAATTTCTACAATCTCTTTCTGTGTCTTCTGTTCAATGAACTGGTCAACATCGACGTACTCATAGCCAAGCGTATTGGCAAGAATAGGACCAATCGTACTCTTCCCGCTTCCCATAAATCCGGTAAGGAAAATAAGCGATTTTTTATTTGCGTGAAGTATCTCTTTCATTGTCCTTGCTAAAAAAAAGGCGTCCCGATGAATCGAGACGCCTTGTCGAAGAAATAAGGATTTTAGCGAAAGAATTTATCCCGATGATCAACAATATCCGCTTTCTCACGCAGCGTGGTATGCCAATCCGATAATGCATGGTTGCGTTTCTCTTGTAAAAGCTGTGCACTCAGCGATTCCCGCTCCGAGTTATACTTCATTGAATCAAAAGGTGTCTTCGATAAGAGTTGGATGATGTAGTAACCGCGATTGCCTTCGAACGGTTTCGACAATTCGCCCTGCTTCAAAGAGAGAGCAATGCCGATGAATTTCTGATCTTGCCCGATACCCGAAGGACCATCAGTTGGTTTGAATACTCCTGTATTCTGCACAACTAAATTTGGATTGGATTGCGCTGTCGAGATGATGTTTCCGGAAGGCGTCAACGTTTTGTAGAAGACATTTACCTGTTCGCGGATCTTTTCCATTTTTTTCTGCTTTATCACCATCGATTTTAAGACACCTTTAACTTCCTCAAGTGGACGGACGCCTTCTTCCCGGATGTTTGATACTTTTATCACGATGACTCCGTCTCGCACATAGATTGGTTCGCTGATCACTCCAAGTTTATTGGCAAACGCAAAATTCGTTACTGCATCATTTTGACCTATACCAGGAATTGATCCTGTTTTTTGGAATTCGGGAGTTTCGAGGACTTGATATTTACTATTCTCCGCAGCTTTCTCGAATCCTTCATCCTTCGCTAAATATCCAAAATCTTGAGCCTTCTGAAACGCGGTTTCTACTGTCTGTGCGCTTGCTCTTACTTTCAACGCAAGGTCAGTAATCTTTATTTCGCGTTTATCTCTGCCGGTTACTTTAATAATGTGCCAACCGAATTGCGTTCGCACAGGNNTCCGTAATCCTGGCTATTCTCACGAGCAAGCTTTGCAAAGTTGGCGCCGGAGCGTGCTTGAGCAAGTAGTGCATGCGCTTTCTGAATTACTTTCACAGTATCGGGTCCTGCTACGAGATTCAAGAGAATGTGACTAGCCTTAATATATTCTATTTTACCCTGCCGCTGATCGAGAATTTTAATAAGATGGATTCCGTCATGATCCTTCACGGGACCAACGATATCGCCTTTCCGTGCAGAAAAAATCGCATCTTCTTTTTGCCTGCTTAACTCGCCATGTTTAAAGAATGCATCGGTAACTGGAATTTCGGAATATGTCTTGGCAAGTTCTGTGAAATCCATAACGCCGGACTTTGCTTGATCCAAATAACTTTTTGCATCCTGCTCAACCGCTGCTGAATCTTCTGAAGAAGCGTTTTGACTAAAGTACACATACTTTACTTTTCGTGCTGCTTTTGCCTGGAAATCAGCGGGATGAGACTCATATTGATTCTGTAAGTCGTCATCGGTCACAATCACTGCTGAATCCGGCACCAACCGATTGATGTCGAATAAAACATAATTCGCATTCATTGTCTCTTCACGATCAATAAAGCGCTGCCTCAATTCGCTTTCGCTAACAATCGTGGTCGCCAGCAGCAGACTTTGCAACTTCCGGCGTTTTTGCTCCTGACGAATTCCTTCTTCTACTTGAATCATTACTTCCTTGTTTTTTGGATCCAACATGGCACTCTGGTACGCGTCCCGACGGAAGGTTCCAGTGGAATCTTTAAATTGTTGTACTAAAAAATCCGGTGGGTTCGGTCCCATCACAATATCCCGAATCTCTTGATTGGAAACAGTGATGCCGAGTCGATCAATTTCCTGCTCAAACAGCAGTTCGTCTACCATTTGACTCCACACCTGCGAACGAATCTGACGTTCGGTTTCAGCATCCACTTCATTGTTCTGTTGTTTCTTTTGATTTTCAACAGTACGCCGCACCAGTTCGCTAAACTGTTTATAGTTCACTTCCTTACCATTCACACTGCCAAGCACTTCATGGGTAGCGCCACGACCCTTGCGTCCAGAGATATCGAAGCCCCAATCGAAAATAATTAAGAAGATAAAAATAACTGCCGCACCGGCAATAATAAATTTTGGAGATTTTTCACGGATATCGCTTAATACAGCCATGATAGAACACGCTCCTATTTCCTGAATAAAACAAAAAACCTGCAGTTTTAGTGTTAATAAATATAGCCGACAATCATCTGATATGCAATGAATTTCTTGTTGACTTTGTTGGCATATCAGGTTATATTTTTTATCGAAAAAATTACTACGAATGTAGTATTCTTTCGGAAGCGCGATGGTTGTGAGATCGCGCTTTGCTTTCTACAACAATTACCAACGTTCTAAGTTTGGAGACAATTTGTGAGAAACCAGCTTACCCGAATCATCATTACCGTCTGTTTCGTCATTCTTGCGACCTACTTTCTCTGGCCGACGATCCAGGATTATAATTATCGCAGGCAACTTAGCCTGCTCACCGGACAAGGACAAGACAGCATCGCATATGCGGAAAAGCATCACGATGACATGCTCGATGCAAAAACGAAACGCATGAAATTAGGCTTGGATTTACAAGGCGGAATGCGCGTTGTGTTGGAAGTGGACATCATCCAATTATTAGATGATGTAGCAAAGAATAAAGATGACAAATTCCGCGCAATTATTAAAGAAGTTCGAAATGAAACAGCATCAAATGATGTTTCGATCATTCCAATCTTCGTAAACAAATTCAAAGCCGACACGATTCGTTTGAGCCGCTACTATGGAAGCATGCGCGATGATGACTCCAAGATTACAAGTATGCTTGAAGATGAAACCGGCAAGGCAGTTGACCGTGCCATCGAAACCGTGAGAAACCGTGTTGACCAATACGGTGTTTCAGAACCCAGCATTCAAAAACAAGGCGGACGGCGAATAATTGTCGAACTGCCCGGAGTGAAAGATGAAAACGATGTGCGCCAATTGATTAATAGTACCGCGCTCCTCGAATTCAGAATGATGAAGGATCCGCAAATTTCTTATAAGGTGATGGAATCCGTCGATAAGTACCTTACAGGAAAATTAGAAACCGATACAACGACGGAAACTGCCACATCAATAGAGAAGGGAAAGAAACCGGAAAAACGGAAAGATGCTCTTTCCGAACTTACGGGCAACGCTGCAGCTCCTGAATCCGATACATCAAAGGAAGCACAATTTGCACGCGAGCATCCCTTCTTTATGTATGTTAAACCGGATCAACGCGGATCCGGCGAAGGATATGTCGCTGAAAAAGATAAGGACCGCGTTGTTCGTTTGCTCGAACGGCCTGAAGTGCAGCGGCTTATTCCCGCCGATCTTGAGTTTTTGTGGTCTGCAAAAGTCCAATCATTTAAAGACGAACAGAAATACTATCTTCTGTATCCTGTGAAAAAGACCCCGGAATTAACCGGCAATGTCATCACAAATGCGCAAGCAAGCGTGGATCCGGAAGATAATCGCTCCATTGTTAATATGGAAATGAACAGCGAAGGTGCACGCGATTGGGCTCGCATCACCGGAGCCAATATCGGCAAACGGGTTGCAATCATCATGGATAAGGGTGTTTTCTCTGCACCGGTTGTGCAAGCAAAAATTACAGGCGGACGCTCAAGGATCACAGGAATGGACTCACCAGCAGAAGCTCGTCTATTAGAAATTGTTCTCAAAGCAGGTGCTTTACCTGCACCAGTTACAACTATCGAGCAGCGCTCCATTGGACCATCACTCGGCGAAGATTCAATACGTGCTGGCTTGACATCGATTTTGATTTCTTTCATTCTCATAGTCCTCTTTATGGTTGTGTATTATCATTCAGCAGGTGCCGTAGCCGACTTTGCTTTATTCTTCAACATTTTGTTCATCCTCGGCGTTATGGCAAGCTTCGGTGCAACACTCACCCTCCCCGGTATTGCAGGTATTGTGTTAACCATCGGTATGGCAGTAGATGCAAACGTTCTCGTAAATGAGCGCGTACGTGAAGAATTGGAGACTGGAAAAACTTTACGTTTAGCAATCGATACTGGATATCATAGGGCGTTCACTGCCATTTTTGACGGCCACGTTACTTCATTTCTGACGGGTATTGTACTATATCAATTTGGCTCAAGCGGGGTGCAGGGATTTGCGCTCACGCTGATGATTGGCTTGGTCGCAAATCTCTTTAGCGCAATCGTCATCACTCACGTAATTATGAATATTATGATGGATAAAGGGTATCATCCAAAATTTGGGTAATCCGTCATTCCACTAAACATGCAAATGCAAAGGATTTTCAATGCGACTGTTTAAAAAAACGAATATCGATTTCATCGGAAAACGCTTTTTCTGGTACATTGTTTCAACCATAATGGTATTGATTGGGCTGGTCTCTGTTATCTTTAAAGGCATTAACTACGGGATAGATTTCCAAGGTGGAACAGAAATGATTGTGGCATTCAGCCCCAGTGTAGAAATCGGAAAAGTACGTATCATACTCGATAAAGTGGGACTCGGAAAAAGCGAAATCAAATCTTACGGTAAAGAATCAACGCTTTTAATTCGGACAAGCGAACAAGCCGAAGGAACTACCATCGGCACAAAGATCAGGAATGCATTGACCGATGGATTCCCTGGCAACAATATCCAAATTCTTCGTGAAGATAAAATAGGACCGAGGATCGGAAAAGAACTCCGAGCCAATGCCCTCTTAGCAGTCTTGTGGGCTCTAGGCGCCATTCTCGTATATATCGGACTTCGGTTTAAATTCCGCTATGGCCTTGGAGCAACGATATCGATTTTCCATGATGTATTGACAACCTTTGGGTTCCTTTCCATCATGAATGGATTGATCCCAGGGTTGAATCTCGAGATTACTCAGGAGGTCATTGCAGCATTTTTAACACTCATCGGTGTCTCGGTTAACGACACAGTCGTTATCTTTGACCGAATCAGAGAGAACGAGAAACTTTTCAGATCTATGTCGTTGGGAGATCTGATGAATAAGAGTTTGAACGAAACACTTAGCAGAACTATTATAACATCAGGAACAATTTTTGTTGTGTTGGTGATCCTATTGATTTTTGGCGGTGAGGTCAACCGCGGATTTGCATTCACAATGGCGTTCGGAATTGTTACCGGCACATATTCTTCCATATATGTTGCCAGCGCATTTGTGCTCGACTGGACTCGGTATCAGAATCGCAAGAAAGCAGTAACGGCCTAATCCTTAGCATCGGAAAAGGGAGATTGTATGAAATTGAAGACGAAAGAGATCAAAGGTATTACGGTCATCGAACTGGAGGGCAATGTCATTGGCGGCCCTGATGTGTCTGCCTTGAACGACTACTTGCACAAGCTCATTACCGAAGATAAGAAGCGCGTCGTCATTGATCTCAAAACGGTTAGCTTTATCAACAGCTCCGGACTTGGCATGCTTATCGGCGGATTAACAACACTGCGCCACTCCGGCGGCGATTTGAAACTCGCACGTGCGTCAAAGAAAGTCGAACATCTCCTGGAGGTGACAAAATTGCTGAAGGTATTCGATCTTCACAAGAATGTGAATGATGCGGTAGCATCATTTTAATACTGTATCAAGGGCGGACGTAATCGTCATCCGTCCTTGATTGCTGCTGACATTCACTCCATCATACTAAACCACCATGCCATCCCATCCCCTGTTCGTCGCTGTTGCAGGTAATATTGGCGCTGGAAAATCTTCGTTGTCACGATTACTTAGCGAGCATTTTAAATGGAAGCCATACATTGAGTCGGTGGAGGATAATCCCTATATCTGCGATTTCTATGCCGATATGTCACGCTGGTCGTTCCACCTGCAAATCTATTTTCTTGCCAACCGTTTCAAGCATCATAAAGAGATCGTCGAATCGAGCGAATCAGTGATTCAAGATCGTTCTATTTATGAAGATGCCGAGATCTTTGCACGCAACCTCTATGATATTGGAAAAATGACTGAGCGTGACTACACCAATTATGTCTCACTCTTCCACGTGATGATGGAGTACCTCAAGCCCCCCGATTTAATGATCTACTTACGGGCAAATGTAGATACACTTATGAAACAAATCTCCAAACGCGGACGAGATTTTGAACAAGGAATCCCGTATTCCTATCTCGAGCAGCTCAATAGGCTCTATGAAGATTGGATTGCCCGATATAAACGTGGACCAGTGCTCATCATCGAAAACGATGACCTTGATTTCGTCAACAACCCAGTCGACCTCAACTATATCCTGGCACGTGTGAAATACCGTTTACCTCAGATGCTCTTGTTTGAATGACGGAGGAGTGAAGTAATTGCAACCAAAGACGTTTCTGGAAATGTAGCTGTTTTTTTTCTGGCGTCAGATGGAATAAAGTATCACAAATTGTTCTTATCACCTTACACTCTTCCCCTCTTCTTGTTTCTCCAGCAACATTTCTCTACCTTTTTCATGGATACTCAATGAAGGGAACCTTCGTGAGCTGTTATTTAAATTACATTCTGCCAATTTTTTACTTTTCACTCGTGTGGGCATACGGCAAAGCTTTTTTCGCCGATCGACTTTGGGCAAAGCGCGCTAAAACACCGCTCCTGATTGGCACTTTGATAATCCACATATTGTATCTCGCAGTCAGAACAATCACGTTTCAGCATCCACCTGTCACTACGGTCTTTGAAATTTTTAGCATGTTGGCATTTTCTGTTACCGCCACCTATGCTCTCATTGAACTCCGTTCACATCGGAAAGAAACCGGATATTTCATTCTCAATATTGCGTTCTTCTTTCAACTCGCATCAACTTTCTTTATCAAAGATACGCCCGTCGTGCCGGAAATCCTCCGCAGCCCGCTTTTTGGCGCACACGTTTCCTGTGCGTTGATTGGCTATGCCGCGATCACCATCGCAGGCGCATACAGCTTTATGTATTTAATGTTGTATCATGAAATGAAAGCTTCACGCTTTGGCGTCATCTATAAAAAACTTCCTACGCTGGAATCTTTAGAACGGATGACTATGACAGCAATAAAACTTGTCGTTGCCCTTCTGGGCATAGCCATTTGTTTTGGCATCGTCTGGCTCCACCACGTATATCAGAATGCACATTATGACGACCCGAAACTCATTGGTACTGTCATTGTCTGGATTATGTATGGAACTCTGGTGATCGCAAAGAAATATTTTGGAGTTCAAGGACGGAAAGTCATGATACTTTCCATTACAGGATTTCTCATTTCCATTTTCTCGATGACCATTATTAACATCTTCTTCAGCGGATTCCACAAGTTTTATTAACATGAATCTTCTCTGCGTCGGCATATCACATCACACGGCTCCGTTGGATGTTCGTGAGCGGTTATGGTTTTCTTCAGATGAGATTCGCCGAACATTGCCGCTGTTGAAACCGCTGAGTGCCAGCGAGAGTGTTTTATTCTCCACATGCAATCGCACGGAATTGTATGTACTGATGGAAAACGGGCCAATCGAGCCGGATATGCTGAAAAAGCTTTTAATTGAACAGAAATCTGCAACAGGAAAAGTACAGCGATCCGATATGTTTATGATGACTGCTGGCGAAGCAGCACGGCACCTTTTTCGGGTAGCTGCAAGTCTCGATTCGATGGTATTAGGTGATGTGCAAATTCTCGCCCAGGTGAAGGAAGGATTCAACCTCGCTGCAGAACTGGGGACAGCCGGCGTTTTTATGAATCGCCTCTTCCAGCTTGCTTTCCGTGTCGGCAAACGCACACGAACGGAGACCGAAATCGGCGAAGGAGCCGTTTCTATGAGTTATGCAGCAGTGGAATTGGCAGAAAAAATATTTGATGACTTGCAGAAAAAAACCGCTTTCGTTATTGGTGCGGGCGAAACAGCGGAATTGACTGCCATTCATCTGCGCGGTAAAAATATCGGGAAACTCCTTATTACGAACCGAACGCAGGAGCGCGCCGAACAACTTGCACAGAAAGTTCAGGGTACTGCAATTCCATTCGACACTTGGTGTGATGCCTTAGCAGAATCCGACATCGTTATCTCGTCCGTTGAAGTCAACCGTTACATTATACAACCGGGCGATATTCAAAGTTTAATACGAAAGAATAGAAATGGACCATTGTGTGTCATCGATCTCGGTGTACCGCGCAACATCGATCCGCAGATCAAGGAATTGGAAAATATTTTTCTCTACGATCTTGACACATTGAATACCATGATCGATGAAAATCTGCATCATCGAAAAGCAGAAATTCCTAAAGTCGATGCGATCATCGTCGATGTGTTAGCTGAATTGACGCAATGGTACTCATCATTGGAAGTGAATCCCACGATTTCAGCGCTTACACAATTCATGGAATCCATCCGACAGGAAGAAATAGCGAAGAATATCAACCGCTTCAATCCCAAGGACCGTGAATTAGTAGAGCTGATCACAAAACGCATCATCAACAAGATCATTCACGCGCCTATCGTCAATCTTCGTAGTGGACGGGAGACATCGCTCGCTGAGCGATTGCAGAAGATGAACGCCATTCAGAAATTATTCGGACTTACCAAACCATCCAAGGAAGATTCTCATGCCGAGTAACGTTCGTATTGGTTCACGCGGCAGTGAGCTGGCACTCTGGCAATCACGTCACGTGAAATCGCTCCTGGAAGAACTTTTTTCTGTTATCGTTATCAATGTTCAGACAATCAAAACCACAGGCGATAAGATTCTCGACACGCCGCTCGCAAAGATCGGTGATAAAGGGCTCTTCACGAAAGAGCTTGAAGCGGCATTGTTAGACGAACGCATTGATCTCGCTGTACATAGTTTCAAAGATGTACCGACTGCGATTCCTGAAGGTCTTGCGATTGCCGCAGTCCTGGAACGTGAAGATGTCCGCGACGTCTTTATCAGCCATCCGAAGAGCCTGAACAAATTATTTATGACTCTTCCGCGCCATGCTGTTATCGCGACCGGAAGTCTGCGACGTAAATGTCAAGCGCTCAACGCGCGGCAAGACATACAGATTGTCGACATTCGCGGGAATCTCAACACACGGATAAAAAAACTCGATGAATCAAATTGGGACGGAATAATTCTCGCCAAAGCCGGTGTGACGCGGCTCGGCTGGGCACAGCGAATCACAGAAATCCTGCCATTTGAAATCATGCTCCCTGCTGTCGGTCAAGGAGCTCTGGCTGTTGAAATAAGAAATGGTGATAAGCGTATTGAAGAGCTCCTTCGTACGCTTCATCACCTTCCAACTGCTCTCACAGTGACTGCCGAGCGATCTCTTCTTCGTCATCTCGAAGGCGGTTGTCAAATTCCTATCGGTGCATATGGACAGGTACAAGGAAACGAACTTCGACTCGATGCAGTAATTGGAAGTCTGGATGGGAAACGTATGGTGAAAGGAAGCCGGAGTGGAAGTCAGGCTGATGCGGAACGAATAGGAATTGAGCTTGCAGAAGAATTACTGAAACGAGGCGGCAAAGAAATTTTGGACGAGATCAGACATTCAACTTCTCCTTGACCATTTTGACACTTTCAGGAAAAACCATACTCGTAACACGATCAAAGGATTCCAGCACTGAACTTCGCTCACTGCTGGAATCCCGAAAAGTATCTGTGATCTGTTTCCCGACGATTGAAATTGAAAATCCTGAGTCTTGGGATATGTGCGATAAAGCTATCTGGAAATTAGCAGAATATTCGAGTGTTTGTTTTACCAGCAAGAATGCAGTGATAAAATTTGTAGAACGTATTCGTTCCATACGTCCACAAGCAGTCGACATACTCGCAACACGTAACATTTTTGCTGTCGGAGAAAAGACGAAAAGGTCTCTTGAATCTTGCGGTTTTTCAGTTCTCGCAACGCCAAAACATGCATCGGCAGAAGAACTCACAATAATGCTTCAAGCACATCAGACCAAGGGTGCAAAGGTTCTGTTTCCGAAAAGCAGTATCGCAAGAGAAGAATTACCAAATCAGCTCCGTTCCATGGGTGCGGAAGTCGATGAAATTGTTATCTATCAAACCATTATTCCGGAACCGGATAATCTTGAACGAATTCGTCAAATGTTCCTGGATAATAAAATTGATGTGGCAACCTTTTTTAGCCCCTCAAGCATTCTCAACTTTACAGAAATGATTGGCTCAGAAGTCCTTGCACATACGGCAATAGCTGTAATCGGTCCAACAACAGCAGAAACTGCAGAACAACTCGGATTGACCGTAGCCATTCTGGCTCAGCAAGCTACAGCCGAAGGTTTGGTTGAAGCAATAGAAAACTATGTTCAATAAATCAAAAATAGAATTGGTAAGTCAAAATTCAGGACTAGGGATGAAAATCACTTCAACTTCCAGTCTGTAATTTCAAAGCCGAAAGAGGATATACAAAGATGATCAATGACTTGTTCTTGCGTGCCTGCAAAAGAGAACCTATCGAACGTACACCCGTCTGGATGATGCGTCAAGCTGGGCGTTATTTGCCGGAATACCGCGCTATCCGCGCAAAAGTGGATTTTCTTACACTCTGCAAGACACCGGAACTTGCTTCAGAAGTATCCATCCAGCCTGTCGATATCATTGGCGTAGATGCGTGCATCATTTTCTCCGATATTCTCGTTATACCGGAAGCAATGGGTATGAAATTGTTTGTAGAGGAAGGTACAGGCGGACCACGCTTTGATAATCCTATCCGTTCACGTGCCGACATCGACAAACTTAGTATCCCGGATCCGAATCGCGAACTCAAGTATGTGATGGACGCGCTTCGCTTAACGCGAAAAAATCTAAACAATCGTGTTCCGCTCATTGGTTTTGCCGGCTCACCATGGACGCTCGCGACATATATGGTGGAAGGAAAAGGATCGAAGAATTTCCGTGCTATGAAAGAACTCATTTATTCCCACCCTAAAGATGCACATGTGCTGCTCGATAAACTTGCACGCTCAGTCGCCGCGTATTTGAGCGCGAAGATTGAATCCGGAGCACAAGCCGTGCAAATCTTCGATACGTGGGGCGGCATACTTCCTCCGGATGAGTTCCGAGAGTTCTCACTTCGCTACATCGATCAGGTGTTAAAACTTCTCAAACGTAATGGTGCTTCAACGATTGTCTTTTGCAAAGATTGTGCTCACTCTCTTGAAGCGATTGCCGATATCGGATGCGATGTCGTCGGCTTAGATTGGTCCATTGACATCGGCAAAGCAAGAATGATGATTGGCAGCTATGCGGCGGTGCAAGGCAATCTCGATCCGACCGTACTCTATGCACCTCTGGAACGAATACGTGAAGGCGTGAAGAAAATATTAGAAAAGTTTGGCAAAGGCTCAGGTCATATTTTCAATCTGGGGCATGGCATTTTACCGGATACTCCTGTTGAACATGCGAAAGCATTCGTGCAAGCGGTAAAGGAAGAAAGTGTGAAGTATCATACATAAGAAGAGATTGTGCGCATTCGGCGCAGAGATGTAAGATTGCAAAGATGATAGACAGTAATCGAAATTGAAAAACTCATGACTGTCAATTCGAAACTGACTTTTAATAAAAAAACCGCTGTTGTCCTCTTTCAGCTTGGCGGGCCAGATTCTCTCGAAGCGATTGAGCCATTTCTCTACAATCTCTTTATGGATCCTGACATCATCGATTTCCCTGGTGCATTCCTTGTGCGGAAACCTTTGGCAAAACTTATTTCAAGTCGGCGATCAGTGAAAGTTGCAAAGAATTACAAGCAAATAGGAGGAAAATCTCCGATTCTCGATCTCACACAACATCAAGCGTCTGCCTTGGAATCCGTACTGCGGCTGCAGAACATAGATGCGCGCGTCTTCATTGCAATGCGCTATTGGCATCCAATGACCGATGAAGTGGTGCAAAAAATTAAAGCAGATGGATTTGAACAAGTAATTCTCCTGCCGCTCTATCCTCAATTCTCACAAGCAACAACACGTTCCAGTATGAACGAGTGGAAACGGGAATCGAAGAAACAAGGATGCGTCGTCCCGACAAAACTTGTCTGTTGTTATCCCAGTCATCCATTGTTTGTCGAAGCATTAGTGGATAATATAAACTCAGCACTCGCGCGGTTTCATAAAATCGCATCGACAGACATCGATCTTATTTTTAGCGCGCATGGTGTGCCGCTCAGTTACATTAAACGCGGCGATCCGTACCAATTGCAGATAGAAGAGACAGTGCGATGCATCGTAGAACGTGGGAAGTGGAACTCTCCACATACACTCTGTTATCAAAGCAAAGTCGGACCAATGAAATGGCTAAAACCATCGCTTATTGAAACAGCCGAATACCTTGCCGGTAAAAACCGTAAACATCTATTGGTCATCCCCGTTGCATTCGTCACCGATCATATAGAGACGCTGCACGAAATCAATATCGATGTGCGCAGGCATGCGATGGAGCATGGTGTGCAACAATTCGAATTGACGCCTGCATTGAATGATTATCCGAAATTCATCCAATGTTTGGCTAGGATAGTTCAAGCACAACTTGCATCAGACGTACAGCCTAACACCTGCGAGGTACTCTGGAAGAATCACAAAGATCGACCAATACCAACACTTTGTCCTTGGAGTAAATCTCAAATTGCAAAGAACAAATCTTAGACAAACCTTAAGAACAAAATCTCAAACACATGTTTGTTATCCTTTTTACTTATAACTTTTTATTTTATACTTGAACACCTATGGGACCAACGAAAACAGATGTCATCGTCATCGGCGAAGGTATCACGGGACTTTGCATTGCGTATTGGCTGAAAAAACGCGGCGTCGAGGCAACTGTGCTGGCAAAAGACAGCGAGGTCGGTGGAACGATGAAATCCGTGCAGGATCATGGCTTTTTGTACGAGACAGGCGCAAACACCGGATTGGAAACGACGCCGCTCATTAAGGAACTCGTCTCCGACTTGAAATTAGAATCGGAATTTGTCTATGCAAACCCTGAAGGCAAGAATCGGTACATTCTCCGGGATGGTAGGTTACACTCTATGCCCCTTGGACCCGGATCGTTCCTTTCGACAAGACTTTTTTCTCCCGCTGCAAAAATCCGAGTAATGAAGGAGCCTTTTATCGGAAGAGCGATAAAAGAAGAAAGCATTGCTGAATTCGTGGAGCGGCGATTAGGCCGGGAATTTCTTGACTATGCCATCGATCCATTTGTTGCCGGAGTTTTTGCTGGAAAGCCGGAACAACTCAGCGTGCGTTCCGCTTTTCCCAAACTCTACGCGTTGGAAGAAAAATACGGGGGGCTTGTCAAAGGAATGATTAAAGGTGCACAGGAAAGAAAACAGAGAACCGAGAAAGCGAAAGACCGCGCAGAGACCTTTTCATTTGTTAGCGGAATGCAAATGCTTCCGCATGCCATTGCCACTTCACTTGGCAAGTCGATTATTCTCAATGCAAAAGTCACCAACATCCGCAATTTGACCACCACACGCAACGAACCATTAAACGATCCCGATGCACTCCGCTATCTTGTTGAATATCTTCATAACGATCAAGAAGCAGAAATGGAAGCCGATAGTATTGTGTTCGCCATTCCCGCATACGACGCTTCCCCCATCATTAAATCGCTGTCTGTTGATACAGCTCGTGTGCTATCTTCCATTTACTACTCACCCATCGTTTCTATCTTTTTGGGAGTGAACCACAAAAATATCGGACATCGGTTAGATGGTTTTGGATTCCTGATTCCATCAAAAGAGAAAAGGAGGATTCTCGGCTGTTTGTGGAATTCCTGCCTCTTTGCTCATCGTGCACCGGTAGGAATGGCTGCATTGAATGCCTTTATCGGCGGCGCACGCCAGCCTGAATTGACAACCCTGAGCGATGAACGTATCATTCAGATAACACTGGATGAACTTAAATCTATCATGCAACTTTCCAGAAATCCTGTATATTTACATCTAACACGCTGGCAGAAGTCGATTCCACAGTACGAAATCGGTTACCAGCACAAAATAGATGCATTAGCAGAGTTTGAAGCATCCCATCCGGGTATTGTGCTTGCCGGAAATTATCGCGGCGGCATTTCGGTGGGTGACTGTGTACAAAATGCGCATGAGATTGCGAAAACGCTCTCTGTGAATAGTATGTCGATACGATAGATCATGTTCAATATACTTTTTGAAAGGATATAGTATGAAGAAGAATATCACGGTCATATTTTCTCTTTTGGTTCTACTCACAGCCACTGTGCAACTGGCAGAAGCGCAACAACCGGCATTTCAAGACGATGAACTTACACCTGAGTTGTTTTCCCTCATTCTGAAAGATGAGTGGACTTATTTGAGAGAGGCAACCGACCAGCTTATCAAGGAAACTGGAAATCGTGATGAATTCGAGACAACATCGGAATTCCATGCGCGTGCATCGAAAGCGCGGCAGACATTTATGGATAAATTGAACGGACATATCAAGGACGCCAAGCTGGAACGAAGAGTGTTTGGTGTGTGGTTTAAGGCAACGCTCGTGCAGTACGATGCCGATGCGGGAGTGTATTCTATGAAATCCCCGACACGAGTTGAAGCGCCATATGAAATCCCGACAACCGTTTGCGTCATTTCGAACAATCCTTATGTTGGACTTTCGGATAGCATTCAGGGTGGTTATCGTCAATCTCGTATCTATTTGAAATTCGATCCCGATTTCAAATGGACTGTCGCGCGAAACGAGGCAGTGAAGGCAAAGAGTAACGAATCAACTATGTACTTCAAAATTCACTTTATTTTGAATTTGACGCTGGATAATTCTCAGAATCGTGGATTGATAAAAATTGTTCCCAAAGATATGTTTATAATGAATCAAGCAAATAAATTTATCTATCTAAAAGAAAATATCATTCAAACAACAGAAGAATAAATCCTGATAGTATAAGTTTAATAACAATATTGAAGGGAAGAATTTGAACGGGCGGCATGTGTGCCGCCCGTTGTGTTATGGGAGAGGAGAACAATCTTGTATGCTGGGCGTCGGAAAACCTCTCAGAGTTTCTTCAGATGTTATTCGGCTTCAACCGCCGCACCATCGCCACTGTTAAACCGCATACAATCAACACAGCAGCAATCCACACGAAATTCATAAACGGTTTCACGCTCACTTCAGCGATGAGTGTTTCAGGCTTCTGGCCCATTCCATGATTTCCCCTCACTCCGATGACATTGATATGCACATGGGATTTCTCTCCCTTGCCTGTTCCTATATTCATCGTTACAAGTTGAAACCCAATGTGACTATCCTGTAAATATGCAATTTTCATCTCCAGCGCACCCTTCGCAATATACGTTGTTACCGGTACAACGATCTGACTATCTTTTTCCGTTTTTACCTTAAGCACAACACCGATAGTCATTGCA
>PMDB01000065.1 GCA_003155495.1 Ignavibacteriota bacterium | reverse complement strand
TTCTGATAAAAAACAGAATCGTACGCGCCTCCGGGCACATTGAAGCCGCCGTCATAGCCCGCATCGATGAGCGCCCATGCTTTTTTCTCCTCTTCCGCTTTGCAATTGATGAAGCTGACAATATCCGGATGGTCAACATTCAAAATTACCATCTTTGCCGCACGGCGTGTCTTCCCTCCGGATTTAATAACACCCGCAAATGCATCGTATCCTTTCATGAACGAGACCGGCCCGGATGCAGTACCGCCACCGGTGATACGTTCCTTGGAAGAGCGAAGTGTGGAAAGATTAGAACCCGTGCCCGAACCATACTTAAAGAGCATGCCTTCTGTTTTCGCAAGTTCCAGAATGGAGGACATGGAATCTTTCACCGAATTGATAAAGCATGCCGAACACTGCGGTAATTTTTCCACGCCGACGTTAAACCAGACCGGGCTGTTGAACGACATATATTGGTTGACGAGAAGATACAGCAACTCGTGATAAAATATTTCTGCATCTTCTTCAGATGCGAAATAACCGTCTTTCAATCCCCATGTATAGTACGATTTGGCAACACGATCGACAAGCTGCCGTATNNTCATCGACCACGATTTTGGAATTTCGACATCTTTTTGTTCAAAGATTTTTTCCCCTCGATCGTTCGAGATCGTAGCAGTGCGCCGCTCCCATTCAACTTCATCGAAGGGATGTACGCCTTGTTTCGTAAAAAACCTTTCAAACCGTAATCCACGTTTCATAGTTTTGTGTTCGAGTGTACGGGAATGAATTTGGGCGGTGGGGGACTGCACATTTTGCATATGTTACTCCTTGCTTCAAAAAGTGTGGTGCAATACAAAAGCTTATAACCAACGAATAATAGATACGTCTTACGACGGTTGGAATAATTTGATTTCAATTTTCAGAAAAAATATTGATGATATAATATACGAGTGGCCGTTGCGCGCCACTTCTATTCTCCTCTTTTACGACTCCAAACTTACAGAAACCTTAAACCCTTCTTCTTCCTTTTTGGCGTCGCAACTGGTTGTAAATATATTCTGTTACAGTCCCTTTGTCAAGTTAATAATTAAGTGTTTTTTGAGGGGCTGAACACATAATAAAATCACTTGACACAAAAAACATTTATTCATGAAGAATCAAACTTGAACTCATTCTATTTTTGATATCTTTGATACCTATTCTGTACATCCGACTGTAAGAATCCATCACTTAAAATAAACAAATCAAATTTTCTATTTTTTTAATTTACAAAAATAGAAAAGGACAAGGCACCCTCCCTTCTTCCCTCATCGCTGAAGAAGGGAGAAAGGAGTGGTGATACTTTCTCTGGATTCATATTAATGAATCTTAAAAATGAAAGAATAAATAACTTCTAACGACCTACGTAGTTAACACTTCCTATCTCGAAAAAGTTCTCCCTCTCGTCGAGATGCCTATGCCCAGCTAAACATTCTTTAGGAGACCATGATGGTCCTCCTACGAATGTTTCGGGAAATTATATCCTTTGCGATAAAACTCGAAGGAAGATAAAAAATCCGATTGTCTGTACTGCAAAGACAGACGAAGTCCGATAAAAAGTCACTTTGGAAGAGGAACGCGTACAAATTTCCGATGAACAATTCTATCAGGGACAATCCATGCATCACGGTATCCTTTTTCCGTAAATTCCGGTAGTCGCTGGTTTGCTTCGTAGCGGTTCACAAAATCTCCTACCCGTACTTTATATACAGGTGCATCATACACCACATATACTGAATCACCGATAAATTTCTCCGTCACAACATCCTTCATCCGTGTTGTTTCATCAACACCGGAGGAAGAAAAAACCTGAATGCGAAATCCCTGCACTACCTCTTCCACAACGACCAAACTGTCCTTCGGAATTTCTAACGGCGCCTGCTGTTTCTTTCCCTCAACGTGTGGCTTCTCAACGACCTCAACTTCCTGATCATAATCTGCCGGATTAAGCGTTGCTTCGTATTCTGCCAACGAACGCTTATTTTCTTTCGGTGTTTCCTGGTTCGGTTCTTCATCCCGAATAAATGGCGTCGACGATGAACATCCTGCCGTTAATAGCACCAGCACACACAGTGCGGAAAAAGAAATTTGTATTTTCATTATGGTATAAAGTTGATCCAGCATCGGTTGTACTCTTCGGAATATTGTTCTCTCATAGTATCAGCAAGCGCGAACGCATTCTGGCGGTCTTCATATCTCCCAATACTCACGCGGTATAGTTTGGCACTCTTGACATATTTATTAAAAACGGGTTGATGGGTAAATCGCCCTTTCGCTTTCTTTTGTGTTCTCAATGCATTGGATGCTTGAGCGAACGCGCCTATCTGCACAGTATAAATCGGATGTTCCGGACGCTCGATCTTGATGTGCAGATGTGCAGAAGATTTCATTTTTTTTATTACAGATGCTCGCACCGTATCCTGCTTTGATTTGAATTTTGGTGCAACATGCGAAGATTTTGCTGATATAAGGTTTGAGCTGTTTTTTGAAATCAGTATGGAATCTTGTTTTATGTCCTGACCACCGACGGGACGTGTCGTATCAATCGATCCAAAGATCTGTACCGGAGATTTTACCCTATCGCCCGAACCCGTTTCTTCCGACGAAACACAACCCATGAATGAGAGAACCGTACCGAGGAACAACACGCTGACTATGACATATTTTCGATTCACCGGGGGACCTCTTTATGTAATAGATGGTGATACTAATTCTTCCTCTGTAACGATCTTGACACTCGCACTTGCACCGATTCGCGTTGCACCGCTCGCGAGAAGAGCAAGTGCTTGCTTTTTTGAACGTACACCACCGGAAGCTTTCACTCCTAACTCCGGACCAACAACCTTCCGTATGAGTACAATGTCCTCAACGGTCGCCCCGTCTTTCACAAATCCTGTCGACGTCTTCACGAAGTCTGCCTCTGCATGCTTCGCGAGCGCACATGCTTTTATCTTTTCATCGTCGTTCAGCAGTCCGGTTTCAATGATTACTTTTACCAGCACTTTCAAGCGATGCGCAACATCGACAACTGCAAGGATGTCGTGTTCGACATAATCATACTCGCCGGACTTCAACATTCCAATATTGATAACCATATCAACTTCACTTGCACCATGTTTGATTGCCCGTTCCGTCTCAAATGCTTTCGCCGCACTCGATGTCGCGCCCAGCGGGAACCCGATGACGGTACAAACTTTTACACTCGAATTGCGCAGCAAGTCCGCACACAATTTCACATACCCAGGATTGACACACACGCTTGCGAAGCCATAGTGTTTTGCTTCAGCACATAAATTCTCAATTTCCTGCATCGTTGCTTCCTGTCTCAGAAGTGTATGGTCGATCATCCGAGCAAGCTTGGCATCGAAAGCACTTTGTTTTATTCCGACATCGGCTGGAATCCGGTCTTCTCCGCTCTGCATTCTATCTTTCACATTATCCTTCATACGGAGAATTGCTTGCCAAATTCTTGTTTTGTTCAGATATTTTTGCATGTGCTTGTGTAAATATACGAGAATTATTTTGAGTTACAAGCACAACAATGCAAGAACACCGTCGGCAACAAGAAACTTTTACATAAACATTTCGCCTGACTCAATCGGATAGCCCCTAAGAAATTCTTCAATACCAAGCCGGCGTTTTCCTTCTTGCTGAATTTCAAGAAGAGAAACGACACCGCTTCCGGTTCCAACCTCCAGTATATTCTGTGTTCGATTCAAAATAATTCCCGCTTGTGTTGATTGGCTGTCAACCATTCTGGCGCGGAATACTTTAATCAGCTTGCCCATATGTGTCGTCCATGCAGAAGGGTGCGGTGAAAGTCCTCGAATAAAATTATGGACCTGCTGCGACGATTTCGTCCACTCGATACGGCAGTCTTCTTTAAAAATTTTCGGGGCAGGACATGCAAGTGTATCATCTTGACGATGCGGATGCATGTTCCCAAGTTCAATAAGGCGTACAGTCTGAAGAACAATATCTGCACCGACTACAGAGAGTGTATCGT
Organism: Ignavibacteriota bacterium; assembly: GCA_003155495.1. Taxonomy (GTDB): domain Bacteria; phylum Bacteroidota; class Ignavibacteria; order UBA10030; family UBA10030; genus Fen-1298. The sequence continues at coordinate 15,659 of PMDB01000065.1, read as the reverse complement.
GCAAATCACCTGCAGTGTCGTTCAATCCAATTGACACTCGTGTCTGAAGAAGAATAGAACCGGTATCCACCTCGTCCTTTAAAAAGAATGTTGTAACGCCAGATTCTTTTTCTCCATTCATAATAGCCCAATTGATCGGCGCTGCACCGCGATATTTTGGCAGGAGGGATGCATGGAGATTAAAGGAACCAAGTTTCGGGATCGTGTACACTTTTCGCGGCAATATCCGAAATGCTACGACAACAATGAGATCTGGATGAAGCTGTTGAATTTCAGCAATAAATGCTGTGTCGTTAAGTTTCTCAGGTTGAAGAACCTGAATCTGATGGTGAAGAGCAAACTCTTTTATAGAGGTGAAGGAAACTTGTTGTCCTCGTCCTCTCGGTTTGTCTGGCGCTGTCACGACAGCTGGAATTTCATAGGAATGATCGAGAAGGATACGAAGACTTGGAACGGCAAATTCTGGTGTGCCCATGAAAAGGATTCGCATGCTTTACACCTTTGCGGCAGTAATCACCGGATAGTCGGGATCAAGTTCTCCCTTTCGAATCTTTCTCAACTTGGGCAGCAGCAAACTTCGTTTTGCCTTGTTGACATGGTCCACAAAGAGAACGCCGTTGAGATGGTCAAATTCATGAAGCACAACTCGGGCAAGCAATCCATCCATGAATAGCTCTTGTTTTTTGAATTCACCATCACGAAAGCGGATACGTACTTTTTCTGCCCGTTCTACTTCACCTCGCACACCAGGCAGACTTAAACATCCCTCTTCCATCGAAAAGGCACCTTCTTCATTCACTATCTCAGGATTGATAAGTGCAAGCGTGTGTGGAAGATTGGGTGAAGTCGGATGTGCTGAATCCTCCATCTCACCTTCTGCATTTGGTTCTGTGACATCCGAAATATCTATCGTGATCACGCGTCGAAGATCGCCAACCTGATTCGCTGCAAGACCTATCCCATTGGCTTCATGCATCGTCTCGAACATGTCATAGATGAGCTTGACGGTCGAATCATCCAGCGTCTCAACCGGTTTGGCTTTTTTCTTGAGAACCTCGGTTCCGAAAAGATAAATGGGAAGAATAGACATAGGGTTTTGCGTTCTTTTGCGTATTCTCTTATTCTCAGGATATCATTCCACAATCCGTCGGGCACATTCATACCGCTTGATATAATAGGTACTCTGGAGCGAGGAGATCGTCACACCGAGTGAAACGCTCGCATGTGCGAACAGATCATCGCCCAAATAGAGACCGACGTGCGAAGCACTTTCCCCTGTTGTATTAAAAAAAATCAAATCTCCGAATTTTAATTCACTCAACTCTACCGCAGTACCTCTTTTTGATTGCTCATAACTTGAGCGTGGAAGCAGAATACCCATGGAATTCTGATAAACCGTCATAGTATATCCCGAACAATCCATTCCATCTACATTGGATCCGCCAAGAACATACGATACACCCATATACTTAGAAATTTCCCGCATCATTTTGCTTTGATCAAGTGGTTTTATAGCGGCGTTTTTTTCTTTTCGAAAATCTCGACCGCCCTTGACGATGTGTTCTATTTCCTTCTTATCCGGTTTATTGTCGGTCTCTTTTACTTCTTCTTCTGCTTCTTTCGATGAAAAACGCGGTCCATGGTGTGGCGGTGTGGCAGAAGAAGCTTTTTTCTCCTGACTTCTGAATCGCGGCGATGATCCACCGCAGCGTTCGAGCACGAAGACGGCGAGAATGACGCTGATCACCAATAGAATTTGTTGTCTGCCCACGTTGAAGAAAGTGCTTTCGTTATGACAAAGCCCCGCACGCCGCGGGGCTTGCTTCGACAACAACCACGATTTTCCGGTTCTCCCGGCACGATTCGTTTATCCAAGATATGCACGCAGCGCTTTGCTTCGCGATGCATGGCGCAGGCGGCGAATTGCCTTCTCTTTGATCTGTCGAACGCGTTCACGCGTTAAGTTAAATTTCTCGCCGATCTCTTCCAATGTCAGCGAATGTTCCGAATCGAGACCAAAGTATAACTTGATGACTTGCGCTTCGCGTTCGCTCAATGTTGCCAACGCACGCTTTACCTCATTCTTCAATGATTCTTCTAAAAGACCTGAGTCGGGTGTCGGTTGACGATTATCTTGAATAACATCGAGCAAGCGGTTATCCTCGCCTTGTGCAAACGGCGCATCCATCGATAAATGCCTGCCGGAAATCTTCAGCGTATCAGAAACTTCAAAGAGCGACATATCCAGCTCTTCTGCCAGTTCGCTCGCGCTCGGTTCGCGTTCAAACTCTTGTTCCAGCGTACTGAATGCCTTGCCGATCTTATTGAGTGCGCCGACACGATTTAACGGCAAACGTACGATACGGGATTGTTCGGCCAGCGCCTGCAAGATCGACTGACGAATCCACCACACCGCATACGAAATGAATTTGAATCCGCGTGTCTCATCAAAACGTTTTGCTGCCTTGATCAAACCCAGGTTACCCTCATTGATTAAATCACCGAGCGATAATCCTTGGTTCTGGTATTGCTTTGCCACGCTCACCACGAAGCGTAAATTTGCTTTCGTTAATTTCTCCAACGCCTTTTGGTCACCTTTTTTAATGCGTCGGGCGAGATCAATTTCTTCCTGCGGCACTAATAATTCGACTTTGCCAATTTCTTGGAGATACTTGTCGAGCGATTGGCTTTCACGATTTGTATATTGTTTACTTATTTTCACCATTGACTCTTTGCCAAAATTCAACTCTCGTTGCCCGTAGGATCGCTACGGGAGTTCCAGCAGGATGTTCCACTATTTATAACACGACAAGGAGGGTGGAAAGTTCACAATTGCTGGAAACCGACCCGATCCACATTCCCTATACTATTCGAATTTATCTCATTTCTGACCTGTTTATTAGACTCTGCAAAAGGTATATTGTTTCCCTTCACAATATTTGGAAAACTTCCTCCAAAAAGCTTTGTCCCGCCAATGATTAAGCACCGCCAACACCAAAGAACTCTGCTGCAGTTCTAACGACATCAGCAAATGAACAGCGCACTTCGATATTCATATTCTTCTTTCCATAAGTACTAGTACAAAGCAGAGAAACATATTCCCGCATGTGGTCCGCACCCTGGCCTGTTGGATCGTTTCCGAGATCAGCAGCGGGGACAACCAAATCACCATCGTTGATGCACTTCTGGATATCCGGAAGTTTTGCATCAAACTTCTCAAGCGCACTCGCGTATCCTTTCGCATCTTGCCGATACCAACTGTTTGGATATTGTTCTAGAATAAAAGATCCAAGGCCGTTATTGCTGGAGGTTTAACTCCATAATCGCATCGATTCTGTGTACGTATATAATTTTCGGTTCTCCCGATAAATGGGCATGCAATCACACGACCCACGCGATTCTCATCTACCGGTACTCGTTCACGTGTTATTTTGCATCGTCTCATAGAGACGCTCAAAGGAAGTCACGTCATGGTGCGCGGCAATCTGGAACACCGAATCACCTTATGAATACACAATAGGGAAACCGGTATGCACATACTCATCACCTCATTCAATGATAATCTCTGTTCCAGACGCTGACCTGTTCCCTACATACCCGCTGCCTCTCGTGATACAAAGTAATGTCTCAATTACGCTTTTCGAAAAACCCTCCGGATATGCAATGGAAATTTTTGCTACGTGATAATACCTGCTATCTCCCAATGACCAATGGTGCTGTCTCTGCCATCCGATATTTCTTTCATCTTTCCGAAACAACCTGATACTCTCTCAACTCTTGCAACACCTTTCATGTCTGTGATAGTACCAAACCCCGGAGAGGCAAGGTTGCGTAACCGCAGACCGCCAATGGTTCATGGAATGTTTGAAATAGTATTTGTCCCTTGGTCTCCGTATATATCTGCATCCGGTAATTCACCGACACCAACGCTGTCAAAATAATGAGTATCAGTTTCTTCTGTTTCAATGCATTCCGAGATGCTCACTGTAGGGATTGCGAATAGAATAGTTATCCCAAAATTTCCTTTTCATTACACTTACATAATTGGATGTGCTGCCGATTAAACCGGTAAGAACCATGCGCTGAACGTACCGATTGCACATAGAGCGTCGGGGTTCTTATGGTTCCGCACTTCGGACACTTGACTCCTTTTTCCATTCCGGCTTTTTTTGCTTTTTCCGCAAAATCAGTTTGTTTTGCCATTTAGATCTCCAAAAGAAAATAGTTACGTTGTTGTTATTTAATATACTCGTACGATATTACCGCCTGCTTCAATCGCCTTCTGAAGAACGCGGTCTGTATTTTCCAGCAAATCAACGTCAGATGCTTCATTGATTGCACCGGCGACACCCACGCTGATCGTTACAGAAAAACTTTTATTGTCAATATTAAGGATATTGCTGGCAACATTCTTACGGATCTTTTCTGCCCATAACGACGCTTCATTAGATGTCGTATTCACGAGAAGGATGACAAAACAATTAAAATCAAACCTACCCACGACATCGTAGGGACGAATGGAAACCTTTACCATGCGACCGACATTCTGCAGTATGAAATCAAAGGCTTCTCTGCCATAGCGTACGATATGATCATCCATCCGGTCGATGGAAACCATCACTAAAGACAAATCATTCGAAAAATCACTTGCACGCTGCACTTCTTCATGCAAGCGGCCCATAAAACTCTTACGCGTCGAGACACCTGTTGTTTCATCAAGCGAAATGTAATTGTTCATGACTTCCGTAAGGCTCAGAATTTCCAACGCCCACGATGAAGTCTCGGCAAGTTTCTGCACCAGTTTCACATCAGCATCGGAATATGTTTTCGGATCCTTACTTTCTATAACCAAGGCGCCATAGCACCGATTCAATGAATTCAGCGGTATGATAACCAACGCGCCCTTCGATTCACATCGTTCGGCCTGATAAAACCGCGGCACTGTAGTAGTAGACAGATCATCGATGATCTTGGGTACACTAGTCTGTATGACTCCTATGACCAAACTCTGTTGAGGATCCAGTTCACTCATAAGCGGAACATACGGATCGTTCATCCGGTTCAGGAGATTGTGCACAACCCAAGATTTTCTNNCGCGTGATGGAATGAGCGCCAAAATCAATACTCAGTTGTTCGCGCACTCGACTAATCGATCGGAGTACTTCAGAATCCAACAGGAGATCATACTTGGATGTATAGCTTCGAATGAGCGTTGAAATCAGCTTTGCAATCTGTGCCAATGAAGTGATCGTTTCGTTTCCATAGGCATCCGCTTCTAAACAATCCAAGGTAAGAACTGCCACTGGATTCTGCGATTGAATTCCGCTGAAAAATATCGGCACGCCCACAAATGTTTTTACTGCATCTGTTGTCTCGTAATATGGAACCATATCCTCTTGACCAAGAGCATCCACAAAATTGACGATCTGTGGTTTCGCATTCACTGCAATTTGACTCACGACATCAGAACCGATTGGCAACCGTCTGTTTGTCATGAATTTTTCGCTGTCGGTCGTATACCCTTCGAGCACCAATTGTTGTTTCTCTCTATTTATCCAAAAAAGAGCAACTGTATGGGCAAATTGAACATCCTTCACGACACTCAACACCCGTTGAATCAGCGCATTGAATTCGGCTCTCGGACCTTCCTCGGCATTTTCACCGATGCCGGGAGTCTCGATAAACTCATTTAACTCGAACACTGTTGTAGTCGTTTTTTCTGAATCCTTTTTTTCTAACGTAATATTGTCTTGCTCATGATGCATCGGTTGCGAATGTTCCGACTCGTCAACAATATCAACTTGATATTGCTTGCCGGTAACTTGAAAATCATCAAAAACGAGTTTCTTCATCCGAATATTAGGCTCCTCTGATATGAGAGAATGACGATCCTCATCTGTTGCTTGGATAAAAAATCCTCTGCGTTTTCCCACTCGTACAATCACATAAGCGATCAATGCTACAGAAAATAATAAGAGCCCTGTCTTCACGAATGTAGCTGATAAGACAAGTCCCCCAAAAAATGAAACGACGCCCACCACTACAATCAATTCCTCTGCAAGCGTTAACGAATGCATCCAGGAAAAGAATGTGTTGAACCTTCGGGCGTCAGTCATTGAGTATCGAGAGTCTTATGGTTGCCCTCAAATTTCATAAAATTTACCTGTTTTGTGCTGAAAAGTCAACCAATCATGTAGATATTAATTGTTTCTAACCTGACACCGCCGACCGGAGGTTTTATTATGATTGTATTCGCCAATTGCTTGCGGCAGTATTTTTTTTTGCATAACTTTTGCCAATGAGTCGTCACTGCTTCATATCTTTTAGACGGAAGCGCCCATGAAAGCTGTAATCATGGCTGGCGGATTTGGCACACGTTTGCGACCTCTCACCAGCAATATTCCAAAACCGATGGTTCCAATGGTCAATAAGCCCATTCTGGAACACATTGTTGAACTGCTCAAAACGCACAATATAAAAGATATCGTCTCCACGCTCTTCTATCAGCCGGATACCATCACAGGCTATTTCGGAGGTGGAAGCGCCTTCGGCATCAACATGCAGTATCGCAAAGCAGAAGCGGATTACGGAACAGCGGGAAGTGTCCGTAACGCGAAAGATTTTTTAGACGAGCGTTTTTTAGTTATCAGTGGAGATGTACTTACAGATTTCGATTTGACAGCCGCTCTTCGCTTCCACGAAGAGAAGAAAGCAAAAGCCACATTGCTACTTACACGAGTTTCCAATCCGCTCCAGTTCGGAGTTGTCTTGACAAAAGAAGATGGGAAAATTGTACGTTTCCTTGAAAAACCATCGTGGGGAGAAGTGTTTAGCGACACGATCAATACAGGGATTTATATTATAGAGCCTGAGGTGTTGGATCTAATACCTGAAAAACAAGAATTTGACTTTAGTAAGAATCTCTTCCCCATTCTCCTAAAGCGTGACCTTGGTCTCTATGGCTATATCGCAAAAGGGTACTGGAAGGATATTGGCAGTTTAAACGATTACCAGGACGCACACATGGATGCCCTTCGTGGTGATGTAAAATTGCACGTTGAGGGAACGAAGAAGGAAAATCTCATCCTCGGCGAAGGAACAACCGTTGAGACTGACCCGCGTCATCTTACAGGGACAAGTATCATCGGAAAAAACTGCCGGATACACAATGGAGCGGTCATCAGCAATTCTGTTATCGGCGACGATTGCGAAATTTTTCCCGGCTGTATCATTCGCAATTCAGTCATCTGGAAGAAATCGAAAATTGGTGCTCGTTCCGAATTATCATTCGACGTTATCGGAGCCGGGTGCACTATCAATGACGATGTCGTCATCCTAGAAAATGTTTTCATCGGCGATTCGTGTATTATAGGAAAACGGAGCAAGCTACTCTCCAATATTAAAATATGGCCGAATAAAAGCATCGAAGACAGCTCTATCGTTACACGCAGTCTGGTATGGGAAGATAGATGGTTGCGAGAGCTTTTCACCGACTCCCGGGTAACCGGTCTTTCCAATATAGAAATCAGTCCAGAATTTGGCGCAAAATTGGGTGCCGCGTTTGGTGCACTGGTAGGAGCCGGGGCAGCAGTCGTTACCAGCCGAGATTCAGACAATGTCTCTCGAATGATAAATCGCGCAATGATGTCCGGTCTCATGTCCGCCGGAGTTCATTGCACCGATCTACGAACCACATCAATTCCAATTGTCCGGTACGAATTACAAACCGGGAAAGAACGCGGCGGCATCCACGTCCGCAAATCACCGTTCGACAGAAATAGTTCCGATATCATTTTCTTCGATGCCCAAGGGAAAGACTTACCATCAAGCAAGACAAAATCCATTGAACGGCTGTTTTTCGGTGAAGACTTCAACCGTGCCCACCACAGTCAGGTCGGTTCTATCTCATTCCCTGAACGCACGACAGAGAGTTATATTCAGCGAGCTCTGGAAACACTCGATATCGAGGCTATTCAATCTGCAAATCTAAAGCTAGTGATTGATTATTCGAACGGAATCGCTTCTACCATCTTCCCGAACATTCTTGGGAATATGAACGTTCAAGTAGTTGCTCTCAACGCGTATCTCGATAGCCGAAAAATTACTCGAACAAAAGAAGAGTTTGACGAATCATTGCGTCAACTGGCATATGTTGTCACTTCACTGAAATATGATGTCGGTTGTATGCTCGATGCTGGGGCGGAAAAAATCTTTATCGTCAATGAGCAAGGAAATATTATCGATAGCGACCGTTTGTTAACATTGATGGTAAAATTCCTAGCACTCGCTAAAAACGATATTACCAAGTTTGCCGTTCCCATTTCTGCAAGCGGGGAGATTGATCTCATTGCAAAAGATTTTAATTTGGAAGTCGTTAAGACACGCGATAGCCACCTTGCACTGATGGATGCCGCAACCGACAAGCAGATCAAGTTCGTGGGTGGAACAAAAGGCGGATTTATCTTCAACGAATTCCTTTTCGCTTCCGATGGTATGTATTCTATTTCCAAATTGCTTGAATGCATAGCGAAAACAAAAAAACGAATCGGTCAACTCGATAAAGAAACGACGCGACTCTATTTCGTCAAGAAAAATATCTCGTGCCCATGGCATACGAAGGGCCGCATCATGCGTAAACTTACAGAGCAATCGGAACGAATCCCTCGCGATCTTATCGAAGGGATCAAGCTCTATCCATCCGATCTCGGGCCGCATACATCAATCTTGTTGAGTCCCGATCGCGCACGGCCGATGTTTCATATTAACGCAGAATCCAGCAATGTGGTTGTGGCTGAGCGTCTTGCGAACGAATATGAAACCCTTATTCAACAGTGGATTGAAAGCGGTCAACGGGAAGAATTGTAATTTCATTTGTATTTTGATAGAAATTCTGCAATCTTTGATAGTTCACTTCAAGTCGGAGGTGAACCTCTGCATTCCTTATGCGACTCTAGCAATTTGGAGACTTGAATGAAAATTACTGACATATTAAATGAATCGGTTGTGCGGACGAATCTTCCTGGCGCCACAAAGGAAGACGTGATTAATGCAATGATCGAAATTGCCGGCACCCAGAAACAAGTTGCCGACAAAGAGCGCATGCGGACAGCGATTTTTGAACGAGAAAAAATCATGTCTACCGGAGTCGGATCGGGGTTTGCGATCCCGCACGGCAAAACGGACGCAGTGAATGACATCGTTGCGGCATTTGCGGTCACCGCACAGCCTATAGATTATCAATCATTGGATGATCAACCGGTACGGTTGATATTTCTCCTCGTGGGGCGTGATAATATGGTCGGCCCACACATCAAGCTCCTCAGTCGTATTTCTCGCCTGATGAACAAAGAAGATTTTCGGAAGCAACTCCTCGAAGCGGAAACACCTAAAGACATCCTCGAGATCTTTCGACAGGAAGAAGCTGCTATTGCTGAGGGATAGCTTCGCCGACGTGTACTTACGTTATATCAATACCCTGCCCATTAAAAATCGTTGATATTGCAGGAAGGGCTGCACATTTTGAAATTCCGCACAATAAAAGGCACAAAAGATATTCTACCGGATGAAATCGCTGGCTGGCAGCACGTGGAATCAGTTGTCCATCGCGTGATGCACGACTTCAACTACCGGGAGATCCGCACTCCCGCATTCGAACAAACAGGTTTGTTCGCTCGCAGCATTGGTGAACTTACGGATATTGTCAGTAAGGAAATGTACACTTTTCTCGACCGAAGCGAAGAAAGCATCACCCTCCGCCCGGAAGGAACTGCTGCTGCGTTACGCGCATATATTCAAAATAATCTTGGCGAACAATCGCCGCTGACGAAAGTGTATTATATTGGCCCGATGTTCCGGCAGGAACGTCCGCAAGCTGGAAGATTGCGTCAATTTCACCAATTCGGTGCAGAAGCGTTAGGTGCATCTTCACCGCTGCTGGATGTCGAAATGATGGTCTTACCGTTGGAAATCTACACACAGCTTGGCATTGAGCATTTTTCTCTTAAGATCAATTCAGTGGGATGTGAAAAATGCCGACCGGCATACAAGAGGCTTTTACAGACAGGACTTCGAAAAGTGTTTTCCCAACTTTCCCCGGACAGTCAGGCACGAGTTGAACAAAATCCGCTTCGTGTGCTCGATTCCAAAGATGAAAAAGACCTCGAACTAACAAAGAACATGCCGCTGATGAGCGAACATCTCTGTGAAGAATGCGCTTTGCACTTTGCAGCCGTTCGTTCAATCTTCGATACGCTGACCATTTCATATGTGGTTGAAGGTAGACTCGTCCGCGGATTGGATTATTATACAAAAACCGCTTTTGAAATCACAAGCACTGCGCTTGGATCGCAGGATGCTCTCGCAGGCGGCGGCAGATATGATTTGCTTGTTGAGGAACTTGGCGGTAAATCAACACCTGGTGTCGGTTTTGCTGCCGGAATCGAACGCCTGCTGATAGTTCTTTCCAAACTTGGAAAGAGCGGACAGAAGCAAACTCCGCCAGTTATTTATTTTGTTGGATTAGATGAAGCTGCACGTGTTTGGACTTTTTTGAAGGCGATCGAGTTACGCCGAAAAGGAATCTGTGTTGAGGTTGATTATCTAGGACGAAGTGTTAAATCCCAGATGAGAGAAGCAAATCGACAACAGGCACACTATGCCATTGTGGTTGGTGAGCAAGAGCTGAAAACCAAAGTTGCCAAACTGAAAAATATGAGCACCGGTGAAGAAACCTCCATCTCACTCGACGAGATTAAAATCCCTTCCTAACTATGGCAAGCAAGAAAAAGCGAAATCCAGATTATACGTTGAACATCTTTCATCATTATGATGAGAAAACCAAGCGAAATGTAGTTGTATTTCTCGTTCAGACGACAAAAATATTTGTCAGCTTCCGTTATGAGATTCTGTTAGAAGATGAAATTGTTGACAATGAAATTCATCTCCGCATCAAAGGACTTCATGTACCTGAATTGTTGATGCCGCAATCAGGTCCCGCACAGGGACGGCGTGACTATACGCAACTTGAGGGAACGTACCATCTCGTTGTGACAAAGCAGGATAAGACTGTGAATGAATTCTCTCTACACATTACACAAGAATCTGTCGATATCAAGCAAAAACCAAAAACATCGTTTATCATAATTTCAAATGATCCTGTGAATCTTTCATAATATTTTACGTTATTGCTTTAACGTAGAATTAATTTCCATTTTGCACTTTTTGCATTTATTCTTTTAATTTTAAATTGAACTTCTATGTGTCCACGACTTTTCCAAATCGGCCCTTTTACTATTTATGGTTATGGATTGATGCTTGCACTCGGATTCATTATCGGGAGTTATCTGCTCGTCAGCGAATTCAAACGCCGCAAACTTGATCCAACCATCGCTAACAATATCACACTCATTGCTTTAGTTGCTGGAGTTGCAGGCTCGAAGATATTATATTTAATTGAAAATTGGCCTTCGTTTATCCTTGACCCTATCGGCATGACATTCAATCCCGGCGGTTTGACATATTACGGTGGATTTATCCTCGCAACTTTATCCATTTACATCTATGGAAATAAGAAAGGAATAAAATTTTTTACTATCGCCGATGCCATTGCACCCGGTCTCATTCTCGGATACGGAATCGCTCGCATCGGATGTCACCTTGCCGGTGATGGCGACTACGGTTTCCCGACAACACTTCCGTGGGGCACAAATTATTCCAATGGAACGTATCCTCCGTCAGTTGCATTTCAAGATTTTCCTGAAATTACCAGCCAATTCCCTAGAGGAATCGTTCCAAATAATATTCCCTGTCACCCAACACCTGTATATGAATTCATCATCTGTGCATTGATGTGTTGGTTTCTCTGGAGCATCAGGAAGAAAACAACACCGACCGGCAAGCTCTTTATGATTTACTTGATGTTGGCAGGCATTGAACGGTTTATGATAGAGTTTCTTCGTCCTAATCCGAGAATTATTTTCGGTTTAAGCGAAGCACAACTCATTTCTTTGGTACTCATCGCGCTGGGGCTTTTTGGCTGGCGAATCTTTACGACATCGTCACAGCCATCCAAGATGAAGTAATATGGATAATCTTATTATTGGCAGGCAGCCAGTTCTGGAAGCGCTTAAATCACGCCAACCAATAGAAAGAATTTTGATTTTGCATGGCACATCCGGCAGCCACATTGAGCAGGCAAAACAATTGGCAAGAAAACTTGCCATTCCTGTAAAGGAAACAGATAAAGAACGTTTTGTGGAACTCGCCGGCGATATTCAAACACAAGGTATCATTGCAATAATAGATTCCTACCGCTATGTCGAGATAGAGGAAATTCTCGCCATTGCTCAGAAAAAGAATGAACCGCCATTTATCCTTGTCCTCGATGAAATTGAAGACCCGCACAATCTCGGAGCACTGATTCGTTCTGCTGAATGTGCCGGCATCCACGGCGTCATCATACCGCTGCACAATGCCGCATCCGTAAATTCTACTGTTGTCAAGACATCAGCGGGCGCTACGGCACATATTCCCATTGCGCGTGTCACCAATATCGCGCAGACGCTTGATGAGTTGAAAAAAGCCGGAATTTGGATTGTAGGAACAGAAATGAAAAGTGACAAGTCCTATTATGAACACGATTACCGTGGTTCGCTTGCCATCGTCATTGGAAATGAAGGAAAAGGCATCCGCAGATTGGTCAAAAAGAAATGCGACTTCTTGGTAAACATACCGATGCACGGAAAGATTGAATCTCTGAATGCTTCTGTGGCTGGTGCATTGATAATGTTCGAAGCAGCAAAGGGAAGATTGTAGAACTCAATATTTTCCTCATTGGAACATTTTGTTATTAATTATATTTGGTTCTCCACCAATTGCTCCATTCTTCTTCGGTTCTTAATTTCAGCCCCGTCCTCGACATTAATTCCTTTGTTGCACGACCTTTTTCATCAGGTGTTCCAATCCAAAGGAGATTCACCAAAAAGTAATTTATCAAATCCTCTTTGCGATTCAGTATTATTGATTTCGTATGTTCATCAAGAGATAAATTCTCAAATTGTTTATTTTCTAGAATGGGAATTTCTCTTGATGGCAAATTTGTCAGAACCATTTTCAACATAGTAAGATAAAACTGCCAGTTTCCGAATGGCATTGCGATCCATTCGTTTAGCAAGTTTATATTTTTAACTGCATCAAAACTCTTGATAAGTTTATCGGCTATTTCCACTTTTCTCTTATTCCCTATTCTAGATGTATCCAGTGCATATCGTTGCAGGGAATCCAACCAGGGCCGAACATCCGGACGCGAATTCAGATATGACCTCTTCAGTTGAAAGTCTAAAAAATGTGTATAGATATGAGCATACACCTGCTCTTCTTCACTACTGCCTAAACTATACTTTTTCATCAATTCAAATAATACGCGTAGAGTCGTCTGGCAATGGATGATTTCCAATGGAAATTTTGCAGGTGTAATTGGCACACAAGAAACAACATAATCCGAAGTCGTTGCGCTATGCTCAAGCTCCGCGATTCCAGAATATGATCCTCTTGGACAATTAACTGTGTAAAAGATGGAAACACTATCCCGAGAGAAATACTGATCAAGGTAATTAGCCATGTAATATCCATAGGCGGTGTCTACGCCTTTGGGAGCTTCCCATGCTGCTTTATTTTGACGTCCGCGAAGAAGATGGGCGGTACCATAGAATATCAAAGCTTTATAGCGGGATAATTATCAAGCGTCTTTCGTATTGTGTTAGAACTTAGTTCGTCTCTTTGTCGCACAAAATATTCAAACCTATTTTTTTCGAATTGTTGATATCGTTCCCTCCACAGGGTAGAGTCTTTTGTCTTCTCTAAATTATACAGCGGGTGATCTTCCGGCCCGATAATTCGAAAATCATATGGATGCAATACATTTTGCGTATTCAATTTCCGGACACGTTCTTCTATCCGTTTGAGATTGCTGAAGTACTCAATAATATCCATTGAAATGCCCCCCGGTAAACTTCCCCACTTGAATCCTCCATGTATCGCACTCATCAACCAATTTGAAATGTTGCCGGTTTGTATATAGTGATAAATCAAATCTGTTTGTTCGCTATCTGCTTCGATGAAGAGAATAAGTTTTTTCGGAAATGGATGATTTATTTTCTGTATCTCTCCTTGACTCGACAAGGATGTTTTTTCTTTCTCTAATTTATCGAGCCATCGATCAAGCAATCCCGTCACTAATCTCATATAATACCCGTTGGTGTGGTCTGCATCTCCAAGCATTACTATTCTTTTAGTACGAAGATTCTCTATGATCAAATCATTGAGCGAATCAGATCGATAATAATTTTTTGCTTTATCGACAGGAGTCTCTTGTTTCGAACAACCGATAAAACAAATGAGACCGATTAGGATACAACATTCTCGTATATGGGAACCTTCGAATCGATTCATATTGAGTACACCCTTAAAATGGAACATAGAACCGATCGGTTAAGGAAGAACCATAGCAGACAAGCTCCCGACCCATAACGTACCACTTCAGCAAACTCCCCCTTGTCCTTTTCCATTCACTCCCCTTCTTCTTCCCCATCCTTCATTAACCCGTAGCGTTTCATCTTGGTATAGAGATGACTGCGCTGGATTTCCATTGCCTCGGCGGCTTTGGTTATGTTCCACTTGTGGATTTCCAACTGTTTCTTTATAAATGCTGCTTCTGCTCGTTCTTTGAAATCCTGAAACGTCCCGCTGATCTCAAGCGAACCTGTCACTTCTTTACCGGCCGTTCCTCCAAATGCATCAAGCACGGAAATATCAATCGCTGTTCCAGGCGAAAGGATAACAAGTCGTTCGACAGCGTTGCGAAGTTCACGCACATTGCCGGGCCAATCCTTTTGCATGAGAACATTGAGTGCTTCATTGGATATCGATTTCTTTGCAATGCCATTTCTCGCGCAGACATCATCGATAAATGAATGCGCAAGAATTGAAATGTCATCACGGTGTTCGCGTAATGCGGGAGCATGAATCGGAATAACATTCAATCGATGGAAAAGATCCTTCCGGAAATGTTCTTTAGCGATTTCTTCATCTAATTTCTTATTGGTCGCAGCTAGAACACGAACATCGACAGCAATGAGTTTGTTGCTGCCGACACGTTCCACTTTCCCTTCTTCCAAAGCCCGCAGCACTTTTGCCTGTGCCTGCAAGCTCATATCACCAATTTCATCCAGAAATATTGTTCCACCATCCGCTTGTTCAAATTTTCCGATGCGTTGTACCGTTGCACCAGTGAAAGAGCCTTTCTCATGTCCAAATAATTCTGATTCGATCAACTCCGATGGAATTGCCGCGCAGTTCACTTCTACAAACGGATTCGCCGACCGTTTGCTCCCGCGATGAATGGCACGGGCAATCAGCTCCTTGCCGGTTCCCGATTCTCCGGTGATCAGTACCGAGGCCTCGGTGTCGGCAACCTTGCGGACGATGCCGAAGACCTTTTCCATGGCTGTTGACGAACCGACCAGGGAGCGGAAGTCGGCGCGGTCGGCCAGTTCACCCTTCAGCCTCTTGTTCTCGACTGCCAGGCCGCTGAACTGCAGCGCCTTGGCCACGGTCAGCCGCAGTTCGTCGCGGTTGAAGGGTTTGGTGATGTAGTCGTAGGC
>PMDB01000003.1 GCA_003155495.1 Ignavibacteriota bacterium | reverse complement strand
TATAATTGTATGATCGATGTCGGTGATGATGGAATATGTCTAAAACCAGGTACTATAGCCTTGAATCAGAAATCTGGTCCGGCGTGCGAAAATGTTGTAGTCGCGGATTGTGTGGTGTATCATGCGCATGGGGGTTTTGTTATTGGAAGTGAAAGTTATGGAGGTGCACGCAATGTCTCAGTCCGTAACTGTGTTTTTATCGGCACAGAGGTGGGACTACGTTTTAAATCAGCACGCGGAAGGGGAGGAGT
Source organism: Ignavibacteriota bacterium (assembly GCA_003155495.1). Taxonomy (GTDB): domain Bacteria; phylum Bacteroidota; class Ignavibacteria; order UBA10030; family UBA10030; genus Fen-1298. Next base: position 2,539 of record PMDB01000003.1, on the reverse strand, counting down.
GATCGAAAAGATATTCATCGAGGGGATCCAGATGCGTGAGATCGAGACCGATGCAATTCTCTTTGATATGTATTATTCCGGCGGTGCCCCTGACGTGGAAGTCAGGAAAGACCTGACCATCCGAAAAAGTGAACCTATAACGGACAGGACGCCGCAGTTCAAGGATTTCTTTGTCAAGAACATTATTTGCAACGGCGCAGACCGCGCTGTGGTCATTAACGGCCTTCCAGAAATGTCGATCAAGAACATGGTCCTTGATAACGTTTCTATTATCTCAAAAAGAGGTGCGTTCATTGCCGATGCGGATGGAGTACAGTTGATTGGATGCAGGATCGTTCCACAATCAGGAAATGTGTTTAATATTATTCAAAGCCGAAATGTTACCATCACGAGCGGAACCTATCCTGCGTCAGCCGATCTGTTCCTGAAGGTCTTTGGCGAGAGATCGGAAAATATTCGGCTGATCGGCGTTGATTTCAAGAATGCGAAAAAGAGTATAGAACTTGAGAAAGACGTGAAGGCCGATGCAGTGAAGCAAGAGTAAGAGGTGCTCAAAGAAATTGACAATGATTATCAATAACGTTGTCTAAAACTCGTATCGTTGCTTTTTTGTTAACCTTTGACAACCATTAAATTCAGTATCTCTATGGTTAAGAATTTCCGCATATCGTTTCTCAATGTCATTAGAAAGTATTCCTTCGACGGATATCTTTCCGGCCTTCTCTTCTTCGTCTTGACAGGGATCGGTATTGCACGTGCGCTCCAACACGAATACTTCGTTGATGTCTTTCAACGAATACAATATACACTTTGGTGGCATATCCCATTTAACCTCTTTATGTGGTGGAATTGGTTTCTGTTCATTCCAATAATGTTTTGGATTACCATTCGTTTGCCGTTGGAGAAGGTGAAGCTCCTGCACTGGGTTGTTGTTTGTTTCCTTCTTCCAATCATTATTGTAGTGATTCGTCAATTTGTAGCAACGCTGATCATCATATCGATATTGCCGGATAAATCGGGTTTTCAAGTACACTTTCATTGGCGTTTGTTCACGAATCCATGGATTTGGCTAGATTTTATTGTGTACTTTGCAATCCTTATCGGTATTAAAGTGGTAGAATATCAGCAGAAGAATAAAATGACTGAATTGAGATTTACACGATTGCAATCGCAATTGGCACAATCACATTTGAATGCACTGAAGAGCCAACTCCATCCTCATTTTTTATTCAACACACTCAATACTATTTCCACCCTCATCCTCAAAGCAGATGATTCCGAAGCAGAGCGTATGCTCTCGTTGTTGAACAACTTCTTGAAGACCACCGTGTTTCAGAGCGATCGCCAGGAAATCACCTTGGAAGAAGAACTGCGATTCGTTAAGGATTATTTAGAGATCGAAAAAGTTCGTTTCAGCGATAAATTGGAAGTGAAGGAGAACGTCGAGAGAGAAACATTGCGTGCACAGGTACCAAATCTTCTCTTACAGCCCATTATCGAAAATGCAATTTACCACGGGATTGCCCCTAAAACTTCCAACGGTATTATCCAGATCAGTGCTAAGAAAGTTGAACAGCAGTTATTGATTTGTGTAGAAGATAATGGTCCTGGCCTGACGCTAATTAAAAAGAAAAGATCCAAGGAAGGTGTTGGTTTAAAAATTACGAAGGAACGGTTAGCTCATCTGTTCGGAACCAACCACGTGTTTGAGTTGGAGAATCTTCTCTCCGGAGGAGTAAGGGTCACAATCAGTATACCCTTTACCAATAATGCACAAACGGTAGCTTACTCATGACGATATCCGTCAGGAAATATATTGCATCCATCAAAGCACTCCTGGATTTAAATATTTTTATTCCATTATTTTTAATTCTTACCCTGATAGCGATGGTGAATTCGTTCCAGGCGTACTATACGATCCAAACGGGAACAACTTCACTATCGATCCTGCTCCGAACGTTACTCTCGAAACTAATCTATTGTTGGTATTTTTCTTTCTTGGCATTAGTCATTCAATGGCACTCGAAGAATGTTCAGTTCTCAAGAAAGATATTCGGCCGATGGTTCCTGGTCCATCTGATTACGTTAGTTATTTCGTTCTTCCTACACGAAATGCTCTCGCTTGGTGTGGATTCATTGATATGGGGGACAAAACTGAAGGCAACAATATGGTATGTGCTCTTGAATAATCCTTCAGTCTGGATCGAAACCTTCGTGTACATACTTTTCCTTTTGAGTTTTTCGTTATTGGAATACAGGAAGATAAGCCAGGAAAACGAGATCAGATGCTCGCAGTTGGAAGTACAGCTTATCCGCTCGAAACTGCAGGAGATTCGCAGTAAAATACAACCAACATTTCTCTTTAATACTTTACAGACAATCCTGGCGTTAATCCGCACGCACAGAAATAAAGATGCGAACCATATTCTCTCTTTACTCAGCGATTTCTTACGGACAACCGTATACGATAATGAACGTGATGAAATTTCATTGGAAGAAGAAGTGCGGTTTCTGAATCAATATCTGGAGATCGAGAAGG
>PMDB01000054.1 GCA_003155495.1 Ignavibacteriota bacterium | reverse complement strand
AGGGTTTTTGAGATGGCTTCTAGTTTCTTCATTGTTCCAGTTTTATTCTTGCTGCTCATGATAGTGACAATAAATTTCATTTTTGCTGAAAAACCCGTAGCAAGGAATCAGGCTTATTCCATCCCTGCTCCAGAAATACAAAGGTGCTCCGTTTGAGCATGTCTATTCTTGCCAAAATCAGGAAGAGTGCGTATTCGATTTGATCTTTCCGACAAGCTCTGAAATAATACTCAGGATCTTATCGCCGCAGACGTTAAAGGCCGATACCGTTTTTGCATCGTCAAGATAGACGTGGATAGAATTTAAATCCGCCATCCTTGCTACAATATCGAGTACTTGATTCTTCAGCTCTTCATCGGCATCTGGTGGAGACAGGGAGGTTGTGACTAGCAATTGGTCGGTAATATGGCTCAGCCGATTCTTTATTTTCCCAAGAAACGGCTGGAGTAGTTTTTCGCGTTTGCCGCCATAGAGCGACGACCATAAATTGTTAAACTCAAGAAGTCTCGTGGCAACAACATTCTGCCAGGAGTCGTCTCCGGTTTGAAGAGAAGCAGGTGTGATGGCATTGCGAAGCTGAACACCGCCAGCTAAGTTATCATTGAGTGCCGAGAGTTCTTTGCTTATTCGTTCGATATTCCGGGAAATTTTTTCCACTTCATTGATCAAATCGTGTCCACTGCGCTGAGCAATATTGCTTAATCTCTTGTCAGCAGTCAGATCGAGCACTTGTTCGGTAACTCTCTGCGTATCTTTGAGACCTCCATAGAACGAAATCTTGACGTCGTACGTCAAGGGCTGATGGTCTCGCTCAAAAAAGAACGCTGTGGTGGAATCGACAAACATTCTAATTTCATGGTTTGGTGAGAGAGATGCAATTCCATTTTTGATGATCGGGAATTCGCTGAAGTCTTCTCCGGAATCGCAGATGAGTTTCGGCCTGAATTGAATCCTGACATCCCTCGCAGTACTTTTACCAATATTTTTCACAACGAGATAGATTATCTTTTTTTCGTACGCACTATCAAAATATACAACCACGTATGGCGCAATTTCCTGATCTCTCGTTTCTTTCATCACTTGCAAGCTGAGGGCGAACACTTCTGCTGCTGCTTGTGTAGCAGATGAAATGCGCCATGTCTTGATGACATAAATGATCAAGATCACAAGAATCAGGATTTGTGTAATCGGAATTACAATTTCAAGAATTTCTTTGCTCATCATTAGTGAATTCTTCTTCGAGAGATGGAAAACACAAAATGCTTCATTGGTTTTCGGCCTACTTGTACATTCGAGAGTACTGCTCTAGATGATTTCTTGTGAAAATAGTACCCAGATTTCCATTCAATCGCAATACAAAACCCTAGAAAAATAAGCCGAAAAAAACAAAGCCCGAACGTTTAACAGACCTTCGGGCTTTCTTTCATATAAATGTTCTCTCGTTACATCAGCATGGAGTTGAATCCTAACGCTATAGTTTGCTTAATCTGTGTCCTTGCCTGCACTTGAGGGTTGTTATGAAGATAGATATTGAGATTCAATATGTCAGCTCATGCGGGTAATACAGGTTGTGATTCCTGCGCCAGAGTGACAATGATACCTAACGTGTGTAGGTACTACGCCATCCCATTTGTTACTCGTAACGATTTATTTTCATGAAACAAATGGGATAGAGCAAGTATCGGCCTGTGTGCTGTAAGTTGCAATTGCCTTACTTAACCAAAACGAGTTTTTTTGTTTCAGTGACCTCACCAGCTTGCAAACGATAAAAATAAATTCCGCTCGACATATTTGCTGCATTCCATTGTTTCGAATAACTTCCCGCGGACATTTCTTCAGAGACAAGTGTTGCCACCTCTCTTCCTAAAAGATCAAATATTTTCAATGCGACAAAAGACCTTGTTGGCAGAGTAAAAGAAATAATTGTTGATGGATTAAACGGATTCGGATAGCACTGTTGTAGTACTATGCCGGTAGGAATAGCGCGTAATTCGGTTTCCTTCACATCGGTCGGATTTGTGTCTACAATAACTGTATCCGAAAAAGTTTCCACGCCGTCTAAAAAGGACTCAGTACAGTATGCATAAACACTTCCGACCTTTATAAACTGCTGAACTGTTGATGAAGTTCCGGGCTTGAATCCGGTAGTAGCAAGAAATGTACCATTTTGACCAACTCTTTGGTACGTCATCAAAGCTCCCTTGGTACCGTTAGGCCAGAAAATACTTACAGAATACTTGGCATATGTTTTTGTGGCGCTATTTTTCGTAAATGTAATAACAGGTGCGTGAGCACCGCCATTTGCTTTTACAATACGGAATTCTGCAACGCTCACGGTATCGCCTCTTGGATGGACAGCTCCGGTTATTGTAAGACGCACATACCGGGCTTGGATTGAATCGGTTTTCATAAGAACAAAAACGGACGCGGTGTCTTTTCGCGCCATACTATCTATAGCTATAGTCCACAAGCCGGCAGTCGTTGCAGTTTCTATTTGATATTGATACCCGGCGTTCGCGTAGTTTCCAAAATCGAGTTGAAAGAAATCCACTGTTTGAACTGAACCGAGATCCACCATTGCTTGTGAAGGGAATCCTCTCGCTGTCCAGACTGTCGATCGGATGCCATCGACTAAATTGCCCCCTCCGAAGAGGGTTGAGTCGATAGATCCGCTCACCGTTACAGTTTTCTTTGCAGCGCAATTCTCGTCTTGAACCCGTACGACCGATTTACCTGTCAAAGCTTTATATACAACCTCCGCCATTGCTTTTGAACCGGTAGTGTTGGGATAGATACCATCGGTGAAAAAGGCGGCATAGCTTTTCATTGCTGTATTAAAATCTAAAATCTGACAACCTTTGTCCAAAGCAATCTGCCGGATCATCGGAATGATATCGGTTGTAATAATCGAATCACGAATTCCGAGTGTGTCATGAAATGCGGGCGCCGGCAAGCCCAGCCACACCACCGGATGACTCGGTAGTGTCCTAAAAGTATCGATCATCGCCTTATAGTCATTCACGAATTCATTTTTATGTGTTGTCCAATTCCATGATTTGCTGTCGTTTGTTCCAAGAAGGATGGTAACGATATCAGGCTTGAATGTAAGCGCTGTTTTAAACAGGGATTCATTCCAAATGGGATAATCACCGTTGCGCAACATAGTGCGTCCGGATACACCGGAATTATAGACGATCCATTTATTTCCCAACATACTCCCGAGTTAGACTGGATATGCGTCTGTTGTTGGGTTTAAAGTCATCCAACCTGCTGTTATACTATTTCCCACACACACGACACTCGCACGGTGTCGTTCGATGTGTGTGCATACACAACCGAAGCAGTGAACAGAGCAAAAATCAGAATGCAAGCTAATAAAACAAAACCATACTTTTTCATTTCATTCTTCCTTTCATACCATTGAATTCATGAATAATGAATGACAGATCTAAGCTCCTACCGAAATTATCTCTGATAAACTATGTGCAACATACAAACTCTTTTTCAATTGGTCAATGATATGGTATTGACGATTGGATTGATTTAAGGAAGGAAAGAAATCATTGCGATACAAAATAAAATGAGCCAACGTAAAAACAGGTTTAGAGCCTCAAAATGAACAAGTTTATAGAAAACTTGAGCAGTAAACTCCGTCATAAATTTTGAGTAAAAAATTCACAAACAATTTGTTCAACAATTTCAACAGCAGTTTTTTTACTAAAAGAGGTTTCTTTTTTTGAGTTTCAACGGCTCTTCCTCATACTGGAAGGAGCAAAGTTCTCTGAATATTTCCAAATTGATTTTTTTGTCATATCTTCCGCATTTGTGATGATTTCTCGAGCGTTGAGTGTCCTGGATGCGTATCTTATTTCCGTCTTCCTTTTCTTGATCGAGCCGATCCTATGGTTAACTAATTTCAGAGCAAGACAATCAAAAAGTAAAGCCCGAACGTTCAACGAACCCTCGGGCTTTCTTTCAAGAGAATTATTCTCTCTTTACATCAGTGTGAAGTTGAATCCTAACGCAAGAGCTTCTTTGACCTGTGTCCTCGCCTGCACTGGTGGGTCGTTGATGAGCTGAACGTTGAGGTTCACGGAAAGAAATTTATTTATTTTTGCCGAGAGCGAGTTGTCGCTCCGGATTGTTGTTTGATTGAAATGTTTGACTGGAGCAAAGAGTTCAAACTTCGCATGGAGGACAACGTTCTCCATTACCGTCCATACAACTTCCGTAACTGATTCCAAACCACCTTCAACCTTTTCTTTTTCCACCTGCGTTGTAGTCGGATCATCGGAATAGCGGGTGTGCGTCTTCGTTAGAATTTCACGCACAGCGGCGCCCAAACGTGTCTTTACTTCCGGAACGGGCTGGTACCCGACGCCTGCTGATTGTATGATGTATACCGGATCAAAAAAATTCGAGACCGGTACGGTATGACCGGCTGCATCATACGTGACACCTTCGGTGAATTGTGTCTTCAAAGATACAGATGCATATGGATTAATAATCTTTCCAAGTTTGTAGATAAGTACGCTTCCAAGATCGATCATATCATCTGTCTTGCGGATGGTCCCTGATCCAAGCTTCGCCTGGCCATAACCGAATTTATATTCATTCACCCATTCGATCATATCTTTCGCGTACGCCGACTTGCCTTCAAGAAATAATGCGTATGCAAGCGCATTCTCACCACCCTGCGTCCAATCGGTGAAGGATATCTGCGTAATGTTTGCGCTCAGGATCATCGTATGTTTCCACGACGTGTCGGCCGATGCGGGTACTCCCGGATTGGATTCCTGTGCTAAAGCAATGCTTGCGGAAATTAATAACAACAATGATAGTATAATCTTCATAACACTCCTCGTATGGTAATAGATATCGATACTATAGTAGAACGGTCGTACAATGTCCGCATCGTTTTGCGTTGAGAGGAATGACCATCAAACATTCCGGACATTCTTTTGTTGTCGGGCCTGCAGGCACGACTTCCGGCTTCTTCACCAGTCGATTCATCGCTTGAATTATCAAGAACATTGCAAATGCAACAATCAAAAAATCGATGAGAATATTGATAAACATTCCATATTTAATCATGACAGCTGCGTGATCTGCGGCGGCTTCTTTTATGGTAACGCCAAGACTGCTGAAATCCATCCCGCCGACAAGCATGCCGATCGGGGGCATTAAAATATCACTGACGAGTGAACTGATAATCTTGCCAAATGATGCGCCAATAATAATACCGACTGCCATATCGACGACATTGCCGCGCATTGCAAATGATTTGAATTCTTTAAAGAGAGACATAGAAATCTCCTTTGGTTTGATTGTGATACGTTATTCCATTTTTTCTACGATCATTCGTTAAAATAACCGTAGTTCGGTCTAAAAGAAAAGAAATTTAACAAAAGATGCTCTCTGCCTCAGTAAAGGTAAAGAGCATCTCTTTTAACTGTTCCTTATTACTTAACTCTGAAGAATTCTATTCGGCGATTCATTTGACGCCCTTCTGCTGTCTCATTATCTCCTCGAGGATTCGCATCGCCATATCCTTCAGCGGTGATGCGGCTTGCGGCAATTCCATTTTTCACCAACCATGCTTTTACTGCATCAGCACGTTTCTGTGATAATTTTAAATTGCTCTTTGCATTTCCGACATTATCTGTATATCCTTGAATTTGTACGGTAATTTCAGGATTTTCTTCTAAAGTCTTTCTAGCACTCATAAGAATTAAATTCGAAGCTGGTGTTATTTGCGCACTTCCGGATTTAAATACAATACCTTCCAGAACAATCGCTTTACCGACTTCAGTTTTTAATACTACCGGCTGCTTTTTCATTAATGCCAATCGCTGTGCGGCTGCATCGATCGAATCCTTTAGCTGCTGCGCTTCTATCGCCGCATTGGTTGAATCCTGTATACGCTGTGCTTCCTTTAGACGCAGCGCTTCTGCCATCGCTTTAATTGAATCCTGCATCCGGCGGTACGCAATCGCGGCATTGATTGAATCCTGTACACGCTTTGCCTCGGCAAGGGCTAATTCCCTTGCATGCAACTCTGCTTTCTCCCTTGTCACACTACCACCCCAAAGAGTGTAACTTATTCCGGCAAACGCACCCCACCATCCATCGTTATATCCTTTACCTTGGGTATTATCAATCTTTTTGGTTTCAATTTGATTGGAAGAGGAATAATTACCGCTAATATTTATATCAAATTGCAGATTTTTAGTAACAGCAAATTCTATTCCGGCTATTACAGGAACATATCCAACATAACCGTCCTTATCAAATTTATCGCTTCGCATACCAGGATGTGCATAGTAATAAACAATTCCTATACCTGCGCCTATATATGGTTCCACCACATTATTAAAGATATGCGGTTTATAGAGAAGCTTATAATCTGCAGTCCATAAATCTGCTTGATAATCTGATCCCTTAATTCCTCCATATGTAAATGCAAAATCACCGTCAAGTCTCTTAACAATATCATGCCTCAAGAGGAATCGGATAGCCTGGCTCATTTTATCATCATATTTATCTGTGTGCCCCCGAAGAACACCGCCTTCAACACCAAGGCGAACACCCTCGATTGGATAATATTGTCCAAATGATCGGACTGAAGAAAAAGTCGCCAGAATAAGAATGACAATCGTCCTTACAGTAAAGAGTTGTTTCATAATACACTCTCCTGTTTTTATGTGAGATTTATATAGATTAGTGAGCGGAAATACTTGGGTGAATATAGCCGATAGGTAAATAAATTGCAAACAAATTATTAAGGGTTTATCGTGCTTCTGAATATGTCAGCGGAGACCATTGATCAACCAGTATGTACCATGCCCTGTTTTGTTCTATATTATCTAATAAGTGAACAACTTGAATTTATATCCATCCCCGTACCTATTCGTTCACTTCTTACTTTCCAATACCACAAAAGCAACAACCGTGTTGTCGGTATGAGAGAGCGAAAGATGTACCCTACACTGGTCTAAGGCCTTGGCAACATCGCGGGATAACAGAATGTGCGGCGCTCCGGATTGATCGTTGACGACTTCGATATCTCTCCAGTGAAACGCCCCGCTCCAGCCCGTGCGCATAGCTTTTGCCACTGCTTCCTTGGCGGCAAATCGTGCACCGAAATGAATATACGGTTTCTTACGGGTTTTGCAATAGGTTACTTCCATATCGCTAAATACTTTATCGAGAAACACTTTTCCCTGTTTCTCCAGCACGTCTTTCATGCGCTGCACATCGACGACATCCACGCCGATACCGAGAATCTTACTCATAGCCGTACGTTCCGATTTTCCTCTTTGACGATATCGATGAGCTGAGTGATATCGTCAATATCATAATTGGCATTGGATGTCTCCGTACCGAACGTGTTGCCGTACCGCGCAAAAACTGTTTTCATCCCAACTTGTGCCGCACCAAGCACATCGCGTTCAGCCCAATCTCCCACCATGAGAGCTTCACCTGGTTCTATCTGCAGCATCTCTAATACTTTTCGGAATGGCTCCGGATTTGGCTTCCGCATACCGGTATCATCGAATGTGACAACTGCATCGAAGAGGTGATGAAAGTTGAGATAACAAAGGCGAAGCCACGCTTCCTTGCCCGGTGCGTCCGAGACAACTCCGAGTTTTAACTGCATCTTCGAAAGCTTGATGAGTGTCATCGTGACGTGCGGGTATGGAACGAGTGCCGCTTCCCGCGCACGGCGATATGCGATGACGCCGGCGGAAAGAATTTTATGATCGACCTTGCTGAACTCGCGGTAGAGCAATTCATCGAAGACGCTTTGGAATTCAATTCCACGCTCTTTATAAATCTGATCGATTCGCTGGCGGATTTCATCGGCGGAAAGTTTGAGTCCTGCATCGCGCATGGCATTGATAGCTGCATCGATAGCCTGCTTTTTCATCAACATAAAATCGACAAGTGTATTATCTAAATCGAAAATGACAGCTTTGAGCATGATAGCATTCAGTTTTCAGCGACAGCAATTGTCCGTTCATACGTGGTGCATGAACCAATACAATCTGATCGTTCACCAATTGTTCCCCAACACTCTCAACTCTGTTCTAGAATAAATTCCACCGCCAACTCATACCCCCGTACACCAAAGCCTGCAATAATTCCTTTGCACACCGGTGCAATGACCGATTCATGGCGGAATTCCTCACGTGCATGGACATTACTTAAGTGCACTTCAATGACCGGAACCTTCAACGCAACGGCGGCATCGCGAATGGCATATGAGTAATGCGTAAATGCTCCAGGATTCAGCACAACACCGCCAATGGAACCATCCAGCCCTTTGTGCAGTGCATCGATGATAGGGCCCTCGCTATTCGATTGGTAGAATTCTAGTTTTACTTTCGGGAATTTTTCCTTCAATCTATTCTCGATATCCCATAGGGTCATAGTACCATAGATTTCCGGTTCACGTTTGCCAAGAATATCAAGATTTGGTCCGTTGATTATGAGTATACGCATGGTTGTTTTCCTTTGCTGAGTCTTTAGATAGAATTCCGCATTCAGAAAGTAAGAATCTCAAATCCAAAACAATATATCGCCCATAATATCCAAATTTCAAAGCTCAAATTCCATATACATTTTGGATATTATCATTTGGAATTTGTTTGACAATTGAGATTTGCTCATTGAGATTTTCCTCGTATTTGTTTTGTCTCATGATGCCAATCAGGTTTTTGACACACGCGCAAGTTCATCTTCTATGTATTCACGCACAGCTGGCTTCAGGTACATTTCATCAATGCCGACTTCTGCAAGTCCTTGCGCCAACACAGATGTGCGGCGTGCCAGTACCAACCGTTTGTTGATAACAATGAGACGTTCCGCCTTCAGCACACAATAGCCGCCATCGAAATCCCCCTTTTCGTAACGGATGGAGATTCCGCAGTTGGATGCAAGCTGCTCAAGTTCAGAGAGAATTTGTTCGTGCGTCATCTGTATGTCTTGTTTCTATCGTAATTCCAGCTATGATGTGGTCATGAAACTTATTGCATTTTGATGTGAGGTGCAATATGGCAATAAGCATGAAAATTTCAGTCTTTCACAATATGTTTTCTACCTTCTGCCATCTCTTGATGGCTTTTATTTTTTTCTTTGTTTTTCCCACCATGATTGAATATTTTTGCCGCTCCAAATCGTAAATACAAAAAAGAGAACTCCGCCCAGGAGATCAACAACATAATGATAACGCAGGTAGATTGTGCCTACAATGAGCAATCCGGCAAGGACAGTCATGATCCAGCGTGTCTTGAGCTTATACCAATGGCCTACATAAACGATAATGAGTGTGAGCTGCGTATGACCGCTTGGAAAGACATCGCGCTGAACATGGTCGGCGGCGTGAGCCATACTGAACGAAATCGACTCGCCTGCGTTGATAAAGTCTCTCATCCACGATGTAAAGAAAAGTCCCGGCAATTCTTTGTTGATCGCATAAAAATCATGAAGTGTGAATCGCGGTCCGATAGCCGGCAAAAGAAAATACCCGAGGTAGGATAGATAAAATCCATACACGACAAGAAATGCACCATGATCGAATTCCTCAACCGTGTACCTGCGGTAAAGCTCCACTCCAAGCATGATGAAAAGAATGTAATACGAAAAATAAGCGACCTGAAATATTTCGGTCAACACCGGATTGGCAAATTGCATCATCCATTGTGTCGGATTCACACCGAAGATCCACCTGTCGATGGAAATAAAGAGCCAATCATAATCCATCGGATGAATCGGTCGCACCATCAAATAGATCTCTTTGAAAACGAACAGAATAAAAGGATACGCGTACAAGCGATGCAAACCGATAAAGAGCCTGGTCTTTTTTGTCTCAGCCCAATATGCCAATATGATAATTAATGCTATTACCGCACCATCGATGGCAATAATTTCCAGCCAAACAGAAACCCTGCTGAAGAAAACAAGATTGAGTCCGATGAGAAACAATAAGAAGACGATGGAGACAACATCTACGCAAGACAGATGAGATATTAACTTTTTGGGTGTCATAGTAAATACTAATTTCTAATATCTAAATCCTAAACAATACAAAAGCTCAAAAAAGAAATGAACGACTACTTTGATTTTTCTAAAATGGCTCCAAAGATTTTCATTAATTCGGTTGCTTCTTGAATCAATTTCGTTTGTTCTTCCCTTATCGCATCAGGGGATTCAATGAGTTGTAACCAATATCGCGTTTCTTTAGCTTCTTTCCGAGATATCCGAATGTGGAACAAGAGATCCTTCTTCCCAAGCGATTCATTTGCTTCAATGTAATTTGCACCTACAGAACCCGCAGAACGGATTAACTGCTTTGCAATTTCGACATTCGAGATTGTACGGGCAATACCATTAATAAAACTGATAACTCTTTTAGTAAACGCTAACGTTCGATCTTCAAGGTCATACCGTTTAGAATTTGATTTTTCTGTCATTTTGATTTGTTTAGTGTTTAAGATTTCGAATTTAGAATTTTCTCCAAAGTATTAGCCAAGAAAATAAATTCATCTACGCTCAAATCCTCCGGTCGTCTCTTCAAATCGAATGGTATCTGGTCAAGTACTGTATCTTTAAGTTCCAGAGACTTCAATCCATTGCGCAGTGTTTTTCGCCGCTTGCCGAATGTTGCGCGAACAATCGAACGAAATAATTTTTCATCAACCTGCGGCAATTGGTCTTTGAAATTCAACTGCACAATGGCAGAATCAACGGCCGGCTTAGGGTAAAAACAATTCCGCGAAACCTTAAAGAGCATCTCACACTCAGTATAGAACTGCATGAAAACTGAGAGAATGCCGTATTCCTTATTTTTCGGAGGTGCAATAAGCCGGTGTGCGACTTCCAGTTGCATCATCATGGTTGCATCGGTGACAACCACTCGCGCATCGAAGAGCCAAAAAAGAATTTCGCTTGTTAAATAATACGGGATATTCCCGACAATTCTGAGTTTCTTTCGATACTTTTCAGAAATCGTGTGAAGGTTTGCATCGAGTACACTGATGTGATGCAGAGTCATTTTATCGCCAAAGTTTTGCTCTAATATATCTATCGCCCGCCGATCAACCTCAATACCGATTAAGGTAATTGGAAGATCGACAAGATATTTTGTCAGTGCACCTTGTCCCGGACCGATTTCAACAACAATGTCACCATTGTGGAGATTGAGGCCTTCCACAATCTTACGAAGGATATTCTCATCCCGCAAAAAGTTTTGGCCGAGAGATTTAATGGGTTTGAACACGCGGTTCCGTGATAGTGACGTGACAATATACCGAAGAGTGCAAGGAAGTTCAATGAATTAAGTTGTAGATCAACAATTCGCTTGCTGAAATCCAAAACTGCAGCATGTTACTGTGTAACTGTCAATACTTCCTTCAGCGCATCCCCAAGAATCTGAATTCCCTTTTCGATCTTCTGTTCGGGAGTGTGAGAGTAGGCAAGGCGGAAATGAGAATTATCTTTCCCCTCCGGATCGAATGTTTTCCCGACAACAAAGACCGCTCCCTTTTCAATGCTCCTCTGGAGTACTGCCATTATATCAAGCTGCGGAGGTAATTTCAGCCAGATGTAAAAACCGCCTCTTGGCTCATTCCATGTAATTTCTATTGGAAAAAATTTTCGTATTGCGGCAGCCATCGTATCTTTGCGTCTCTTATATATCACACGCATACGCTCGATGTACTTTTCCATTTTGCCGCTTCGCAGAAATTCATTCGCCAGGACCTGCGTAAAGTTGGGAGAACAGGCATCCATCGACTGTTTGCTCAATTCAGCTTTTTGATAAATCTCCTGCGGCACGAGCATCCATCCCAACCGAAATCCAGGACCAAGTATTTTCGAGAACGTCCCCGTGTAACAAATCGTCAGCTCTTTTTCGTACAGGGTCTTCATCGGCACAACTCTTTTTCGAGCTTCCTCATCGAAATACAATTCGCCGTACGCATCGTCTTCGATCAACGGCAGATCGTGTTCTTTCAGCACGGGCACGAGTTCTTTCTTCCGCTGCTCTGTGTATAGTGTGCCGGCTGGATTATGGAAATTCGGAGTGATGTATAAGAATTTTGGAGGCACAGATTTATTCCGATGGAGAAACGCTTTGAGCGATGGAATATCAATGCCGTTCTCATTCAGGCCGATGCCGTGGATATTCGCCTGATACGATTTGAATGCCGAGATGCCGCCGATGAAACACGGATTCTCTGTCACCACCGTGTCTTCAGGATCGATAAATACTTTAGCAAGAATGTTGATCGCCTGCAGCGATCCCGTTGTGATCATCAATTCGTTTGTCTCAACTGGCATGCCTTTCTTTGTCAAATATTCTTTCAGCGATTCAAGAAGCGGCGGATAGCCGGGAGTTGGACCGTATTGAAAAGCCGTTCGCTTGATATCAAGAGGCAGGTGATTGTAAATCTCGTCGATCTCTTCCACCGGAAACAGTTCGTTCCCCGGCATCCCGCCGGCAAAGGAAATAATGTCCGGGCGGGTTGCAAGTCCCATGAGATCACGAATCTCTGATGTGCGAAGAGAGGAAACAGCTTTTGAATATTTAATCATCTTCTTTAACTTCTCTTATGCTGTTATTTCCCGTTATCTTAAAATTCTAATCTCAAAATTCAAAATTCTAAACAAATCCGAATGATTTAAATTTAAAAAACTATGAATATATTTTGTTTTTATTCTTCTGATTTTGGATTTGTTTAGGATTTAGCAATTAGGATTTGGGTTTTCTCTTTAAAGTTCATAAATTTCGCTTGCTCTCAGCAATTCCAATTTATGCTTCTGCAAAACCGTAATGGCTTGTTGAACCGCTTCGGTGCGGATAATGACTGTCGCACGATCGCTCAATGCAAATGCGTACATATATTCCACACTGATTTCTTCGGAGGAAAGAATTTGCAACGCTCTATGCAATCCTCCCGGTTCATTGGGAACCACCAGGCCGATAACCTCTGTAATCTTAACAGAAAGTCCCTTTGCCTTCAGCAATTGTTCTGCTTGTTCCGGCTTGTTAACGATCATCCGGAGGATGCCGTAATCAGCCGTATCGGCTACGCTGAACGCGGAAATATTAATAGATGCAGAAGCCAGTGCTTCCGTTACTTCGGTCAGGCGTCCTGATTTATTTTCCAGGAAGATGGAAAGCTGTTTGATTTTCATAGGCACCTACATTAGTTTTCTTTTATCGATCACTCGTTTGGCTTTGCCTTCACTGCGCTCGATGGTTTTCGGTTCAACAAGTTTCACCGATGCATTAATACCCAGCACTGATTCGATATTATGCTGAATTTTCTTTTTGAGAGCTTCCAGCTTTCTGATTTCATCCGAGAACAATTGTCCATCGACTTCCACCCACACTTCCAACACATCGAGATTGTTCACGCGGTCAACGATCAGAAGGTAATGCGGCCTGGTTTCATTCATCTCAAGAAGCACAGTTTCAATTTGAGATGGAAACACATTGACACCGCGGATAATGAGCATATCATCCGACCTGCCCAAACATTTTTTCATGCGGACAAGTGTGCGGCCGCATGAACATTTCTCTACATTCAATACTGTCAGGTCACGTGTGCGGTACCGGAGCAGCGGCAGGGCTTCCTTTGTCACGCACGTAAAGACCAGCTCACCGATTTGACCGTACGGAAGCACTTCAAGCGTTTTGGGATCGACAATTTCCGGAATGAAATGATCTTCAAACACATGCAGTCCGCATTGATCCATGCACTCGGACGCAACTCCCGGGCCGATGACCTCGCTCAATCCATAAATATCGATTGCTTTGATTTTCAATTTAGTCTCGATCTCGCGGCGCATTTCTTCCGTCCACGGTTCTGCACCGAAGACGCCGGCTTTCAACTTGAATGAATCGACCGTCATTCCCGCTTCAGCCATTGCTTCTGCAAGAAAGAGAGCATAGGATGGCGTGCAGGCGAGAATCGTCGAGCCGAAATCCTGCATCAATTGCAATTGACGCTGTGTGTTGCCGCCGGACATAGGAATGACCGTTGCACCGATCTTCTCCGCGCCGTAATGCACGCCGAGTCCGCCTGTAAATAATCCGTACCCGTACGCAACGTGCAGCACATCCGTCTTTCCCGCTCCTGCAGAAGTAAGCGTACGCGCCATGACTTCAGACCAGATATTGAGATCTTTTCGTGTGTATCCCACGACCGTCGGCTTTCCGGTTGTTCCGCTGGAGGCGTGCAGGCGAACGACATCTGCCACAGGTACAGCAAACAAACCGAAAGGATAATTATCGCGCAAATCCTGCTTGGTGGTAAATGGCAGCTGTTTTAACTGATCCACACTTTTGATATCGCCCGGCTCAATACCGTTTTTTTGAAACTGCTTTCGGTAGAAAGGCACATTATAATAGAGTCGTTCTACCATAGTGGACAATCGCTCGCTCTGCAGTTTGGTGAGCTGCTCGCGATCCATACATTCTATATATTCATTCCATTTCATAGTCAAAGAGCTTTTCTTGAAATTGTTTGTAAGAGTTCCATTCAATTAATCATTTTTTTCTCTAAGAATAAACACCTTTTATTGAAATCGATTTTAAATATGCACGGTCCGGCAGTTACCGCTTGCACATATAGCGTTAAATTGTTAAATTTATTCGTGATCATTGATTTCGCCGATAAGACAACTGAAGATATATTTCATGGGCTTGATTCAAAACATGCTCGAAGAATCCCGCGAATCATTTGGCGAATCGCCGTTCGAAAACTTGACATGCTTCATGCTGCCCATGATATAAAAGATTTACGAATTCCACCTGCTAACAGGCTTGAAGCCCTGAAAGGCAAATGGGTGAATTATTATTCAATTCGTATTAACGATCAATATCGTCTTGTATTCCATTGGATGAACAACAATGCAAAAGACGTTTTCATTAACGATTACCACTAAGGAGAGTATATGATCCCTAAACATCGCAAACCTACTCATCCGGGAGAAATTCTGCTGGAAGAATTTCTCAAACCATCTGGAATGAGTCAAGTCGAACTTTCTCGCCGGATGCGTGTGCCTATTCAGCGAGTTAATACACTCATCAATGGCAAACGTGATATGACCGCAGAGACTGCTATTCTCCTTTCCAAGGTATTCAAGACTTCATCTGAGTTTTGGATGAACTTACAAGTTGCTTGTGATCTCTTTGATGCTCAACAAACGATTTCGCATGCCGCTTAAACTGAGTGTCTAATGGATGAGCGCTCCATTTCCGCGCCGCTCCTTGTATAAACTAATCGAACTCCCTTCGAGGTTTGGATTGTTCCGGACCGACGCGTCCAGCCACGATGTCTGCCATGAAATAGTTCTCGCCTCTGATTGGAGCGCCAAATAGATGCCGGAGCATGGCAAGCTGGCCGATATGCGTGAGTGCATCAGCTATTGGACCCTGAATTAACTTTTCTAAAGGGCACGCGATCGTCGAAGAACTCGCCAGGTATGTGTCAAATTCTTTAACGGATGCGTAGAATCGAGCTACTTCACGATCCCAGACTTGCAGCGGGGAATCATGCCACACTCCCTTGCCCTTTGCTATCGTCAAAGCCCAATCAAAAAGATCTCCCATATGTGCAACGATTTCAGCCGGTGTTCTCGATTGAGGATTGTTCCGGAATTTTTCAAAATCCGACGGCGCATCTCGTAACGTTTTAGCTCCGCGATAAACAATGGTCGCAATTGTGTGGCGAACTATTTCACGTTGGGAATCAATGTTTGACGGCATAGTTTAAGTTTCTTTCCTTTTTAAAGTGATTAGACGGCTACTTCCTTTTACCAATTAGATGGAAATCGAATTTTTGTACATCGTCCTTTTTTGTTAGGCCAATGTCTTTTCTAATTTCAATCATCAAGTCGTTTATCAACTTAACCTCCAGATCCCAATTACGTTTTTCGTTGGACTGCTTTATTTCATTGTGTAGAAGCATAAGTTTATGAATGACTTCTTGGGAAGCTACAAGGCAAATCGTATTAGAGAATTCTGAAAAATCCTGATTTGCTTTCTCTTTGTTTTTTCCATCAACAGCCAAATCTGAAAGAGATACGAGTAGCTTCCTATAGTGTTCTAATTTCTCTCGTTTCCAATCGGCTCGTGTCTGATGTCTTTTTGTAAGATAGAAGGTTAATGCTGCCACCAAAAGGGAAGCGCTTGCTGATATGATCGCTATTAGTACTGAATTGTCCATTTTATCCTTCCTTTGTAACTGCCTAACGGACCGGCGCTAAGCTGCGGCGTTGAATATTATTTATATGCATAAATCGAAACAAGTTCAATCCGAAAAGATTATTATTAAAAATTGAAATCTATATCTGCCATGCTTAACGTACCCACTCTCATTCGGTCAGCTTAGTACTAGCGCCTGGTTAGCCGGCTGGTATATATTATATTTTACGTGTCGACTTTATTAACAAGTGATATTTCTTTTGTTCAAGCTGAGTAAAATGTTTATTATCATGAATGAAATCCATTTGTTCATGTATCCCTGATATTTTTGACCACTCAACCATACAACCTAAAAACACATTCATGACTGTCCAAGCGTAGTCTTGAAGTTCGTTAAGGAATATTTCTGTTTTCCTACATAATTCATCATTAGCCAACCCATATTCCTTATCAGAAAAGATTTTATGAACAAAGAAATTTCTTTTTTCAACAAACGTGGTTAGAATATTATCAAAACCTGGATCAATTTCGGCTTTGCTACGCAAATTTGCAATTATGCGGCCTAGCGTCTTACTTTTAACCTTTGTTTCAATTGAATAGAAATTTTCCAATAGAAAATCAGGTTCCTCAAATACAAATATCATACAGTTCTGAACCATATGTTCAGCTATTTGGACAAGATAAATTGTTTCGCCTGCAACCTTAAAGGTATTTATTTTTGTTTCTGAAAGTTCAGGATATATCGAATAGTCCCAAGTCATAAAAAATAATTACCAGCCGGCTAAAATGTGATTAAGTTTACTTAGTCGACCTTTTGCGCGTAATAAGCTAGGCAGGTCGACAAGACTTTACACTTCATATACACTCGCATAACCTCCGTCCAGCATAAATAAAAGAATAGGAAATTTAAGCTTCTTGGAATTCCCCAATCGCCAGCAAATATGTTCTTTCTTCAAGCAAAAAGCAAGTAATAGAGTTAGATAACCATGTATGCGTGTATGACCGGTTGTTTTTATGTCATTCCCGAATGGTTTAGTCGGGAATCCAGAACAAAGGAATCCTTAGACCTGGATGCCCGCTAGAATCATGCGGGCATGACATTTCCTTTTAGAATCTTTTCTATCCTCGGGCGCAACGTGTTGCGCCCCTACAAAAGCAACCTCTGGAGGCTGATGGAGTCTCTTTGCGCAATAAAAAAAGCCATTTCAAGTTTTCACCTGCAGTACAAAAAACCTGAAACTCAAGAGAACGTTTCGTACGTTTCATAATATAGAGTTTAGATCTTGAAGTCTCACGAACATACCGACACGATTCTTCGGCTCGCCGTCGCTATTCGCGGTGCCGTGCAGGGAGTCGGGTTCCGCCCGTTCGTGTACAAACTTGCCGCAGATATGCAAGTCAACGGCTGGGTTTCAAATACATCCCAGGGAGTCTTCATAGAAGTGGAAGAAACAAAAGAAGTTCTCGACCGATTTCTCCTGCGTCTCCAAAAGGAAATTCCGTCGCGTGCATTCATTCAGAGTTTAGAGTTCTTGTTTCTCGATCCCATCGGATTTAAAAAATTTGAAATTCGCGAAAGTGATGCCGGCGGCGCCAAAACGACCATTATACTGCCGGATATTGCTACATGCCCCGATTGTTTGAAAGAAATCTTCGATCCATCGAATCGCCGCCACCTCTATCCGTTCACCAATTGCACGAACTGCGGGCCGCGCTTCTCTATTATAGAGGCAATACCGTACGACCGCCCCAATACTTCGATGAAAAAGTTCGAGATGTGTCCGGAATGCCGGACTGAGTACGAAAACCCGTTGGACCGGCGTTTTCATGCCCAACCAAATGCATGTCCCGCGTGCGGACCGCAGCTTCAATTATGGGATGCTGGCGGAAAGAAACTTGCTGGACAACACGATGCTCCAGTACAAGCAGCAAGTGCGATTGAAGCCGGAAAGATTGTTGCCGTGAAAGGTATCGGCGGATTTCATTTAATGGTAGACGCGAGGAACGATGAAGCTGTCAACCGTCTGCGCGAGCGCAAGCATCGGGAAGAAAAACCGTTCGCACTCATGTTTCCATCGATGGAAGCTGTGAAACAAGAATGCGAGGTTGATGAACTCGAAAAACGGCTTCTCTCTTCACCAGAATCTCCGATTGTGTTATTGAGCAGAATACTGGGACCCACTCACTTTCATCTCCCATCTTCCATCTCAACTTCTGCTGCCCCCAACAATCCATACCTTGGATGCATGCTTCCCTATTCACCCTTACATCACATTTTGATGGGCCAGCTTGGATTCCCTGTTGTGGCTACGAGCGGAAATTTATCCGATGAACCGATCTGCACGGACGAATATGAAGCTCTCGAACGACTTCATGGAATTGCAGATATGTTCCTCGTTCACAATCGCCCCATTGTACGGCATGTGGATGATTCCATTGTGCGAGTCATGATGGGACGCGAACTGGTCATTCGGCGAGCACGAGGATATGCACCGTTACCTATTACTGTTGCAGGGATACAACATGTTGTGTCCCTCCTGGCAGTCGGCGCACATTTGAAGAATGCCATCGCACTTACATCGGATTCAAATGTTTTTATTTCCCAGCATATCGGAGATTTGGAAACAAAAGAATCGCTCGATGCATTTCACCATGTTGTCACCGACTTTCAGACAATGTACAATTGCAAACCGGAATATATCGTCTGCGATCTTCACCCTGATTATCTTTCCTCAAAGTTTGCACGGAGTACCGGCGCTCCACTTTTAGAAGTTCAGCACCATAGTGCACACATCGCCTCCTGTATGGCAGAGAATCAGCTTGAAGGTGAAGTGCTTGGTGTATCGTGGGATGGGACCGGCTATGGACTTGATGGCACGATTTGGGGTGGTGAATTTTTACTCGCCGCAAAGACATCCTTCGAGCGCGTTGCGACTTTCCGTCCTTTTCGGCTGCCGGGCGGAGAGAAAGCCATTAAAGAACCGCGCCGCACGGCACTGGGGATGTTGCATGAACTTTTCGGTGATGATGTCTTTCATCGACGAGACTTACCTACACTGCGCGCATTCACACCTGCGGAACTTGAGCTTATCAAACAGATGTTAATAAAGAGAGTGAATGCACCTGTCACCTCAAGCGTAGGCAGAATCTTTGATGCCGTCGCTTCGCTGATCGGGCTTCAGCAGAGTGTTCACTATGAGGGTCAGGCAGCGATGGAGTTGGAGTTCTTAACACAAAATATGAAGAGAGAAGAATGTTATCCCTTTGAAATTGATGAACCGTCAAATGTAAAATTAATTGACTGGCGATCAATTCTTGTAGGAATTATTGCAGATATGAAAGAACAGATCAGTTGTTCAATCATCTCTACAAAATATCATAATACGCTTGTTGAAATTATCATTGCAGTCGCAAAAAAGATTGGTCAACCTCGTGTCTGTCTTTCGGGCGGATGTTTCCAAAATCGATATCTCACGGAACGGGCAGTACAGCGATTGCAGGAAGAGAAATTTCGGCCGTACTGGCATCAACGAGTTCCGCCGAATGACGGAGGGATTGCCTTAGGACAGGTCTATGCCGCTCTTCGTTCGCTAAGCGCAAATAGGGCTTGACTATGGATTCAGGAATGAGAACATTGAAGATGGAAAGGAGTTCATGATGTGTTTAGCAATCCCCGGAAAAGTGGTGAAAATTGATTCGACTGTTTCACCGGCTATGGGAAAAGTGAGTTTTGGCGGCGTTAAGAAAGAAGTCTGCCTTGAGCTCGTACCCGAAGTGAAAATCGGTGAATATGTCATTGTACATGTGGGTTTCGCCATCAGTACAATGAATGAAACTGAGGCACTTGAAACATTGAAATTATTCGAACAAATGGGGGAATCCTTAGATGCAGAAATTGATCCTGTATAGTTATTTATCAAATCAGATACATCACTCGGTTTTTTATTACCCTCTCCTTTCTTGCATTTCATCATTGCACTCTGAGAATGATTTTCTTAGTATTGGTAGTGATACAGAGAAAGAGGGGTGCCTCATTGCAAAATTTCAACCACTTAGATTCCAAAAGAGCATTGAGGGAACGTGCGATTCATAGACGAATTCCGTAACGGTAAGACAGCTTCAGCATATATTGAACGTATCCATGCTGTCAGCACTCGCCCATGGACAATTATGGAAATCTGCGGCGGTCAGACACATACAATCGTCAAATCCGGAATTGATGATCTGCTTCCTTCCTCACTCACATTGGTTCATGGTCCGGGCTGTCCGGTCTGTGTTACTCCTCTCGAAATCATCGATAAAGCTGTAGCCATCGCTTCGCAGGCAGATGTTCTCTTCACATCATTTGGCGATATGCTGCGGGTACCCGGTTCGGAGAAAGACTTGCTCACTATCAAAGCACAAGGCGGCGATGTGCGCATCGTCTACTCTCCTCTTGATGCGGTAAAACTGGCACAGCAGAACCCCGATAAAAAAATTGTATTCTTTGCCGTCGGTTTCGAGACCACGGCACCGGCAAATGCCATGTCTGTCTGGCAAGCAGCACAGCTTGGATTAAAAAATTATTCGATTCTGTGTTCTCATGTGCTTGTGCCGCCGGCGATGGAAGCAATTCTTTCTTCACCGGCAAATCGCGTGCAGGGATTTCTCGCTGCAGGCCATGTCTGCACAGTCATGGGATATGAAGAATACATTCCCCTTGCAGCAAAATATCGCGTACCAATTGTTATAACCGGATTTGAACCTGTCGATATTCTTCAAGGGATTCTCATGACGCTGCAACAGCTGGAAGAAGGCCGTTCAGTTGTTGAGAATCAATATTCAAGGTCTGTACGGCGGGAAGGAAATCGCCCTGCACAAGAGTTGATCCATAAAATATTTCAGATAACCGATCGCGCATGGCGCGGCATCGGATTAATTCCTAAAAGCGGTTATTGTTTACGCAATGAGTATGCTGCATTTGATGCAGAAAATATATTCGATGTTGCAACTATTCAAACAAAAGAGTCGCCGCTGTGTATTGCAGGTCAAGTGATGCAGGGACTAAAAAAACCGCACGACTGTACTGCATTTGGTATGCAATGTACACCGGAACATCCTCTCGGAGCACCCATGGTTTCCTCTGAAGGTGCATGTGCTGCGTATTTTCATTATGGAAAAATGGATCACTGAAAAAGCGAAGTGATGGATTTTATTTAAAAAAATTCCGAGCGTTAAGAAAGGATACGGTACATGAATAATCATTTACCCAGCCGGCCAATTTCTTGGTTTCTCATCACTGTATTCGTGCTCATAGTAACAGGTACTCTCATTACCGGTTTCCTTTTCTATCAAGCACAGCAGAAACGTATTAAGTCGGAAGCACAAAACTACCTCGCCGCCATTGCAGATTTAAAGGTGAGTCAAATTGCTCAATGGCGTCATGAACGAATCGCAGATGGTGAGCTACTTCGTAACGACCTCCCTCTCTTGAGAACGATTGAAGCATTCTTGAAATCTTCTGTCAAAGCCGATCGAAAACAAGAACTTCTCACGGTAATGAAATCCTTTCAGATTAAAGCAGGGTATGAATCCTCTATTCTCTTCGATACAAAAGGAAAAGTACGGCTTGCAGTGTCACGCTATGGCGATTCAGTTGGCACACGAGCCTATGCATTATTTCAAGAAGTTCTTCGTCGACGAAAAGTGATTCTTTCAGATTTGCACAAATCAGGACCGTTCCTTATTCCGCACATGGATTTGATGGTACCTCTTTTTCCTCCGGATCGAAATGACAGCGTTCTTATCGGCGTATTCATGCTGCGCATCGATCCACAGGTAATTCTCTTTCCACTTATTCAAACATGGCCAACACCAAGCCGCACATCTGAGACACTCTTGTTTGAACAAGATGGAGACAGCATCGTCTATTTAAATGAACTTCGTCACCGAAAAAATACGACGCTGACATTACACATGCCGATTTCTAATGAACGGCTTCCTGCTTCGATGGCAGTCCGTGGTATCGAAGGAGTCGTGGAAGGTATTGATTATCGCGGTGTTCCTGTGCTTGCAGCATTGAGAGCTATTCCCGATTCTCCTTGGTACATGATTGCAAAAGTTGACTGGGAAGAAATTTATGCGCCTCTTCGTTCACAAGTATGGATTGTAATCATCGGGATACTCCTCCTCATCCTATCAGCTGGCAGTATTATCGGTTTCTGGTGGCGGAATCAACATGTTAAATTTTATCGTGAAAGGTACGCCAACGAGCTTGAACGCCAAGCTCTTGTCAAGCACTTCGATTATATCATTAAGTACGCAAATGACAGCATCCTATTAGTCGATATGAATGGAAAGATCGTTGAAACCAACGACGAGGCGTGCAGGATGTTCGGCTACACACGAGAAGAGTTATGTAATTTATATATCCGCGACATCCTTTCACAGCAGACTCACCCTCAGGATGAGAAACGAATGAAACAGGTTGAAGAGCGAGGCGGATTATCGTTTGAAACGGAGTACAAACGAAAAGATGGCACAGTATTTCCTGCTGAGGTCAGTGAACGGTTCATTAAGATTGACGAAACGCGGTTCTATCAAAGTATTGTTCGCGATATCACCGAACGTAAACAAATCATGAATACCCTGCAGACATCAGCATCCTTTCTCAATAACGTTATCAATCAGAGTCCATATCCCATGTGGATTTCCGACGATAAAGGCACACTCATAAGGATCAATCAGGCTTGCCTGAACTTGCTGCATATAACAGAGGATGAGGTCGTCGGTAAATATAATATTCTTAAGGATAATATTGTTGAAGAACAGGGTCTTATGCCTCTGGTGAGACAAGTGTTTGAAACCGGCGAAACAAAACGATTTGAACTCAAGTATAATAGTTCTCAACTCAAACACCTCCAATTGGCACGTTTTTCATCTTTGACTCTTGATGTCACTGTCTTCCCTATTAAGGATGCAAACGGAAAAATTACAAATGCCGTCATTCAACACATCGATATTACTGAACGCAAACTGGCGGAGGAAGCGGTACGTAAGAGTGAGGAGAGATTCAGAAATTTATCTGATTTATTACCGGAAATTGTTTTCGAAATGGATGAAAAGGGGAATCTGACATTCGTCAATCGTCAAGGATTTAAAACTTTCGGCTTTGCAGAAGAGGATTTTGCTAAAGGCTTGAATGTCTTTCAAATAATTGCTCCGCAAGATAGAGACAGAGCATTGGCGAATACACTCAAGCGATTGAATGGAGAAGAATCAGGCCAACAAGAATATGTAGCAACCAAGAAAGACGGCAGTACGTTTCCGATGAGTCTGTCTACTAATAGAATTATACAGGAAAATAAACCCATAGGCGTGAGTGGGATCGCCATAGACATTACCGATCGCAAGCAAGCAGAAGAGATGCTGCGCAACAGTGAAGAGCGTTTTCGACGGCTCGTTGGATCAGTAACTGATTATATTTATTCCGTAAAACTCGAATCTGGTCGTCCTGTTTCCACAACCCATGCTCCAGCGTGCATCTCAGTAACCGGCTATACGGCGGAGGAATATGCAGCCGATTCGGAACTTTGGGATCACATGATCTATGAAGAAGATAAACAAATTGTAACAAATCTTACAGGAAAAATACTTTCTGGATTTAATGTACTGCCTCTCGAGCACCGCATCGTTCATAAAAACGGTTCTCTCCGATGGGTAAAAAACACACTCGTGGTCAAACGAGATGCCAAGGGCGTTCCTATCTCTTATGATGGTTTAATCGAAGATATTACCATGCAAAAGCAAGCAGATGAAGTTCTGCGTGAGAGCGAAGAGACAGCACATGCACTTCTGAATGCACCTAGTGATGCACTTTTTCTCTTAGATAATGAGCGAAGAATCATCGCTGTGAATGAAGCCGAAGCGCATAGGTTTGGAAAAAGCATCGGTGAATTGATAGGTGTATGTATTGATGATTTATTCCCGGCGGAATTATTAAAAACAAGAAGGACAGTCATCAATCAAGTTTTTCGCTCAGGCAAACCGAATCATTTTGAAGATGAGCTGTTCGGAATGCATTTAGAAAATTCACTCTATCCTATCCTTGATGCTCAAGGAAAAGTAACGAGAATCGCAGTTTATTCTAGAGATATTACTGAACGCATTCGGGCACAGGAGGCAATCCAGCAGGAGCGCAACCTTCTCCGGACATTGATTGATAATGTGCCCGACGGAATTTATGTCAAAGATACCGCTTGCCGCAAAACTATTGCAAACCCTGCCGATGTGCATAATATGGGTCGTCAATCAGAGTCGGAAATTTTAGGCAAGGATGACTTTGACTTTTTTCCAAAGAAAATAGCGGAGGGATTCTTCGCCGACGACCAATCAGTTATCCAAACTGGAAAGCCGGTGCTGAACAGAGAAGAATATGTGCTTGATGCCGATGGCAAGAAACGTTGGCTGCTCACCTCGAAGGTACCCTTACGGAATGAAAAGAACCAAATCATCGGGCTGGTTGGTATTGGCCACGACATCACCCATCAAATACAAGCAGAGGAGGCGCTGCGGCAAAGTGAATCTCTCTTCAGAATGCTGGTGGAGTCCTCTCCTGTTGCAATTGCAGTTTTTTCCGGACCGTCAAAAAAGCTCGAGTACGTCAGTGATAGGTTCGGTGGACTTTTCGGGTATGACAAGGAAGATATTTCTACGATGGATGTGTGGTGGCAGCTCGGGTATCCGGTTGAGGAATACCGCAATCAGATCGTTATTAAATGGTGCGAGACTCTTGTAGAAGCACAGCGTGAAGGGAGCGTCGTGGAACCGCTGGAATCTGTCGTCACGTGTCAGGACGGTTCTTCCAAGTACATCGAATCTACCTTCACATCGATTGGCGAAGATACTATCGTCTTTTTCACTGATCTCACGCAGCATCGCCTGGCGCAAGAAGCTCTCCGCCAAACCCATGCATTCAACGAATTGCTTATCCAAACGATGCCATTCGGCATGGACATTGTCGATGAAGAAGGGAAGATTCTCTTTATGAGCAAAGTGATGAGAGATATGCTTGAGGCCGATGCAGTCGATTCTTGCTGCTGGATAGCGTATAAAGATGACAAACAACAATGCACTGATTGTCCATTACGGAAAGGAATCACGTTTGGCAAGCCGGAGACAATCGAAACNNGGTATTGCGCACGACTTTAATAATATCCTCGCAATTATACTCGGGTATTCCTCCCTCCTTCATTCTATTAAAGATAGTCCTCAAAAATTCTCCGATGCAGTGAGTGCCATAAGGCAAGCTGTCGATCGGGGCGCAGGGCTTGTCCGGCAAATTCTCACATTCGCCCGCAAGACCGATATTTTATTCGAACCGCTCAGCGTATCCGAACTTGTGAAGGAATTAGTATCGATGCTGCAGCAGACCTTTCCCAAAATCATCACCTTCGACACAAGTATAGAAAAAAACCTCCCGTACATCAATGCAGATCATACACAAATGCATCAGGCACTTCTCAATTTGTGCGTCAATGCACGTGACGCAATGCCAAATGGCGGCGAGATATCCATTGCGATAGAAAAGGTAACCAGCGAAAAATTGAGAGGGCAATTTCCCTCTGCAACGAACCCATGGTACATAAGCCTCCGTGTCTCCGATACCGGGATGGGAATGGATGAGACAATTCGCAATCAGATTTTCGATCCATTCTTTACAACAAAAGAGAAAGGAAAAGGAACCGGTTTGGGCCTCTCTGTTGTCTATGGTATTGTACAAGCACACCATGGTTTTGTCAATGTCGAAAGTACTCTTGAACGCGGGACGACATTCCTTCTCTATTTCCCTGTACCACAAGAAAGCAGTGCTGTACTCGAATCTCATGAGCAAGTGGCCGAGCAGATTTCCGGCGGGAATGAAACGCTTCTCTTGGTGGAAGACGAGACTCTTCTCCTGGATATGGTTCAAATCCTTCTCGAATCAAATGGGTACACCGTATTTACCGCAAAGGACGGAGAAGAAGCCGTCCATATATATCAACAGCATGCACATGAAATTGCACTTGTTA
This sequence comes from Ignavibacteriota bacterium, assembly GCA_003155495.1. GTDB lineage: Bacteria > Bacteroidota > Ignavibacteria > UBA10030 > UBA10030 > Fen-1298. The sequence goes on along the minus strand of PMDB01000054.1, from coordinate 18,641 downwards.
TCAGCGATATGGGATTGCCAAAGTTGACTGGAGTGTCTGAATTCGAGAAACTGAAGGAAATCAATCCTGCCGTAAAAATTATCTTTGCCAGCGGATTCTTTGAACCTGATATGAAAGCCGCATTGGAAAGTGCGGGCGTAAAAGGTTTTCTCCAAAAACCGTACGTTATCGATGAATTGCTTTCAAAACTCAGAAAGGCATTGGACACAAACTAAGATTTCGGAAGCTGAAGAGTTGCGAGAGAAAAAGAGAAATAAATCCTCATGAATGAAAATCCTATGAACCTGAATGATGGCTTCACGTGCCCGTTGCCGCTGATGGAGTACAAGAATGTTCTGCTGGCACACGGCGGCGGCGGCAAGCTTTCGCACCAGATGATCCAGAAAATATTTATACCACAATTTAAGAACGATCTCCTCGATCCATTGCACGATGGTGCAATGTTCACTCTTGGCGGTGCACGATGTGCCTTCTCGACCGACTCGTACGTCATCAACCCCATATTCTTTCCCGGCGGCGACATCGGTACTCTCGCCGTCAATGGAACGGTGAATGATCTCGCCATGTGCGGCGCACGTCCGCTGTTCCTTTCCTCCGCCTTCATTATTGAAGAAGGATTGCCGATGGAAGATTTATGGCGCGTGGTGGTCTCGATGAAGCAGGCAGCGGAAGCCGCCGGTGTACAGCTCGTAACCGGCGATACGAAAGTCGTGGACCGCGGTAAGGGAGATAAACTGTTTATCAACACATCAGGTATTGGTATTATTGCAGATGGAGTTCAAATCAATCCGAAGCAAGCAAAACCGGGCGATAAAATCATTCTGAGCGGATCGATCGCTGAGCATGGTATTGCAATTATGTCGGTTCGGGAAGGCTTAGAGTTCGAGACACAAATAAAAAGCGATTGTGCTCCATTGAACGGATTGGTAGAAACCATGCTTACGACAAGTAAGGAAATTCATGTTTTACGCGACCCGACACGCGGCGGAGTTGCTTCTGTGCTGAATGAAATTGCTGAAAGTGCACAGGTTGGGATATCTATCAGTGAAGAACAAATCCCAGTGAGCGAGGAAGTTCGTGGCGCTTGTGAGATACTCGGATTCGATCCTCTCTATGTAGCCAATGAAGGAAAACTGATAGCCTTTGTTTCTCCCAATGCAGCCAATATTATTTTAAATTCCATGCGCACTCATCCTCTTGGCAAAAATGCGGTACTGATTGGTGAAGTTGTTGCCAACCATCCTGGTACTGTGATCATGAAAACACGCATCGGCGGCTCGCGCGTCGTGGATATGCTTTCCGGTGAGCAACTGCCGAGAATTTGCTGATGTCACCCATATTCATCTTATAGAATTTTTCATTAGGATATTTAAGAAAAAAAAGCCGGATTCATTATCCGGCTTTTCCTTGTAATACGTTTGCGGGTTCTTATTTAACAAGAAGCATTTGCTTCATTGCAGTATAACCTTCCGCTTCTAACCGGTAAAAATATACGCCGGAGGCCATGTTCGATGCAAGAAAGCGTGCAGAATGATTTCCTGCCGATTGAAACCCATCTACCAGCGTTGTCAATTCTTTTCCCAGGATATTAAAGACACGCAACTTTACATAGGATGCTTTTGAAAGAGAATAAGAAATCGTCGTACTTGGATTAAACGGGTTTGGATAATTCTGATTCAGATTCATTGCAACCGGAACCAGCGAGCTCTGATTCTCGACATCAGTGGAACCGGAAAAAGTTAAATCATCAAGAAGATAGTACGATCCAGCATGGGGTGAGGATTGTGCGCCTGTACCCGGACCTACAATCGATATTTGAATATAACAAGTATCAGGAATGTCACTCGTTATATAAGTGAATGTAGCTGAAAATTGTGTATAAGAGGATGCCGCTGCCGAGATCGCTACAGCACCAACAGCAACAGAAATATTATCAATTCCTCCTTTAGTGAGAACCGCATCAACGTAAAATCGATCTCCGCTTGAAGTAGCAGGAAAAAATTGAAAATAGCCGGTAATTGATACAGGCCTTTGACTATAAGCAAACCCGCGAGCATCTTGACCAGTTTGAATCGTCGGAGGCATTATATAAGTATAAAACGATAAAACTTCTCCGCGCACAGCTGATAATCCAGAGTGAACTGTTGAGGATTGAGTAACAGTTGTGACTGCAACATTATCAGCAAACCAGCCATCTGGATTTCCACCAGTCCAATTTTCAAACCCTGCATTGGGAATTTGTGCAAACGCACTTTGAATAATCAAGCAGAGAAAAAAAGGTAACATAAGTTTATACATATCTATCCTCCTATGGAATGGTACAACATATCAATTTTTCTTTATAACGAAAATCTATTGAACTTGGTTCCTCTTATTTCATCTTGGAAACAATATCACGCATTGCACTCTTAGGAAGCATAACGCTGAGCATCTTCAATTTCACAAAATCTTCATGATAATAATAGTACCCAGAATGGGAGTTGTTACGTGATCCGGAGCCGGAGTCTTTGATCAGGTACCAATCTTTTCCATCTTTTTCTAAATACCCAACGAGATGAATACCATGATCATCTCCTGTCGTTCCATTCTTGAAACGAAAGATCCGGGATGATTCATCAATGTATTCCGGGGGAATATCGAACGTGGGTATAACGGCTATACCCGCATGACCATAAATACCGGGTTCCGAGACATCTCCGCCTATGGCCATCGTAAAACCTGCGCGAATTGCATTCTTTATTGCAGACATAAAATCACGCAGAGGAACGTTGAAATACGCTTTGCTATGCCACCAGTTGTCAGGCACATCATATTCTGTCCATTGATAATACGGCCGGTCCGCGAACGATACAAGCTCGACATATTCATCAAGGTTGAGTCTGACGATTTTTTCAAAGTACTCTTGCGGTGTCATCTCTTTCCCATTGATGGATATTTTTTCAGGCGGTGTGCCGATGTAATTGTTGAGGATAGCTTTCACCACCCTCTCAACAGCATCCACATCCCAGGCATTCGATACTTTCACTGATTTTAAATATGCATCGAGTTCCGCAAACATTTTACTGTGATCATGGAATGGCTGTCCATTCAACAGGCCTGTATAAGCAGACGCAGGAACAATTCCATGGTTCTTCCAAATTCGTATCACTGCACCGGACTCAGAACCTTCGCCAAACTCCTGTTTTCCGCGTGCCAAGACATACCCGTGCGTTTTCTCTACATACTCCCAGTACACCGTATACAGTTCAGACAACTTAATTTCTTGTTTATTGAGTCTCTTGATCTCAGACTCGAAAAACGAAGTTGTTGAAAAACACCAACACATCCCAGACACAGCCTGTGATATGGGCTTATTGTGCCAATATGACTTGAACTCCTGTATCGAGTGAGGGGGATTGAATACCTCGAAGTCTGCGGCGATCTCTTTCTTGCTGGTGTTATCCTTCTTATAAAATGTATCGAGCGAAGTTTTGATAGAATCGTAAAATTCATTCCTTTTCTCGATGAATACTGCAGTGTCACGGTGTGTCGGCTGGGCAGACATTGAAATAATTGCTAATGTATTCAATGATAAAAAAACCAAAACACTTCTTTTCATAATACTCTCCAATATAAAATCACACTACAAATGGAATAAACATTTGGGTTTTATGCATATAAGCGATATATTCTTCGCCGAATTTTTCAATCATTTCTTTTTCCTCCTCCTTAGCGGTAGCTATCAGCGCAACAATGTTGATGAAAGCAAGAAGAACGGTAGTAATCGAAATGTCTTTTAAAAATACTCCCGTCCCCAAGAACAAAAGCGAAGTATACAGAGGATGGCGAATAAAACGGTAAAGGCCGACTGTAACGAGTTTTGATGTGTTCTCAAGATCGCCTTGCGGTTTGCCAATAACACGCAGAAGGAGAAAACCCAAGACAGCGAACATAATAGAAACAAGTAGAAATATCCACGAGATGAGTTGGTTCCATGTATGCGGCCCTTCGAACCATACAGGCATATTGAAAAGTACCAGTAAAAGAATGCTTTCGAATGCAAAAAATCGTGGTATACCGTGCGGGCGCTTTGCCTTGATGGAGAACTTCCAAGTAAAAATACTATTGGCGATAGTACAGACGATGAAGATACCAATTGCTGTATTGCTCACACTCGCCACCAAAAATTTACGAGACCGGCCGAAGAGGTTATTTTCATCGTCTTAGTTCTTGAATCAAATTACCGCGTTCGTCCAGAATATGCACAAGCAAGGGCATCTCCCCGGGTAATGAATGCGTTGCACAGGCATTACAGGGATCATAAGCGCGGAAAGCCATCTCGATCATATTTAAAAGACCATCGTTTACTTTGCCGCCATGAATAAGTCCCTTTGCCGCCTTGTCAACACCCATGGCAATCCGTGCACCATTGTGCGCTGTGGCAACGATGAGGTTCACCTTTGTAATCAATCCTCGTTCATCTGTCTCATAGTGATGGATTAGCGTGCCGCGCGGCGCTTCAACAATACCAACACCGATCGTTGGCGTCTTTGTGGGAATAGTGCGAATATCTTTGCTCGTAATTTCAATATCATTCACGAGTTCGACACATCTCTCTGCGGCCTGCAGCATTTCTACCACGCGTGCCCAGTGGTTGGCAAGTGTCATATGTACCGGTTTTCCACCGAGAGTTTTGTAGAGTTCATCACATGCCGTTTGAGCTTCGGCAGTCGCCATACCATCGGATGCATTGAGACGTGCCAACGGAGCAACAGAATACACGCCGCTCTCGGCTCCATCGATAAATCCTTTCCATCCGATTTGTTTAAGGTACGGGAACTTCACATAGCTCCACGGCTCAACCTGTTCTGCAATATGATCGAGATATTGTTGAGGAGCAAATTTAAGAAATTCTTTTCCGCTCGGATCGACAACCCTGACCTTACCATCATAGAAATTTACTTTGTTGTTTTCATCTACCAAACCCATATAGTACGTTTTATGAGTATATGTGTCGGACGTGATCATCTTGACATACGTATCGTTCTTTAAGACAATATCTTTGAATACTTGCAATGTAAACCGCGCAAATTCAAGTCCATCGTTAGCTACCTCTTTAAACTTTGGCAAATCTTCCTGCGCAATTCCTTTTGCTACACCGCCTGGTAAGCCGAAGACCGGGTGAATCACTTTCCCGCCGAGATAGCTGATGAGTTCACGTACTCGTCGTCGCATCGAGATCACTTTCTTACCGACATCGACCCCAACTTTACCAATCACACCGACGATATTACGCAGTTCTTTCGGTGCATCCGGACCAACGATGAAATCAGGACCGCCGAGAATGTACACATGGAGTGCATGGTCTTCGAGCATAAAAAGATTGTAAATCAATTCGCGTATTTTCCTCGCCGCAGGAGGAGGACTAACTTTGTAGAGATCATCCAGCGCTTTCGTGCCTGCCATGTGATGCGCTGTCGGACAGACACCGCAAATACGGCTGGTAATTTGCGGCATATCTTCGGCGGGTCGGCCTTTTGAGAAAATCTCGAAACCGCGCAACTCAGGAATCTGATAATAGGCTTTCGTCACCTCGCCTTTGTCATCGAGAAAGATGTCGATCTTTCCATGACCTTCAAGGCGAGTGATCGGATCAATCGTTACACGTCGTATTGTAGTAGTGGTCGCTTCCATAGTTATTCCTTGATTTCAACCCGTGCTATTAAAATTTTTTCTTCTTAAGAGTGATACTGGTAAACCGTATCGATAGAATGTACCAACAGGGTCGGGGATAGTTGCCAACGTCTCATCGATACCTTTTTCATCTCTTGCCTCGACTTGTGAAGCGAGAGCGGAGAGAATCTTTGCACCTTGGTCTTTTATTCGAGATGTTGGTCCGAAACAACCCGTGCATGGCATATTGCCCGAAATACAAACGCCTTCACACCCGCCGCGGGTCGCCGGTCCCATGCAGAGAATGCTCTGAGCCAGCAAACATACTTTCGGATCAATCTGTATTGAATGCGGACGCTTAAACTCTGTGAATTTCAAATCACTCGGTTTTGTATCTTTCTTCGGGCATTCATCACAAAGAGCAATATCCGGAGCGAGAACAGCTCCTTTCTCGGGTAACTTTCCGGAAAGGAGTACTTCAAGTGCTTGCTTTAGCAACTTCGGAGTTGGCGGGCAACCGGGTAGATAATAATCGACGTCGATCACTTGGTCCAATGCACGAACGACATTGAAGAAATTTGGAAGCGTGACGGTACTTCCGTTCGTGATAACTTTAAGTTCCGGTCGTGTTTTCTGTGGATTCACCGTCGAAGGAGATTCTTCATATACGTATCTGAGCACTTCCTCTCGCTCGAATTGGTTTGCAAGCCCGGGTATTCCACCGGTGTGTGCACAGGAACCATACGCAATAATAAGTTTGCTCTTTTTCCGCATGAGCTTTGCCATCTCTTCCTGTTCTGAAGTTCGAATCGCTCCGTTCACCAAAGAGACAAGAATAGAACCATCTGCCATAGCTTCGACATCTTTTTTCTTGAAGTCCATCGCAACAGGCCACATGACAATGTCTACCGCTGCAACCACATCAAGAATACTCTCAGCGAGATCGACAACTGATTCTTCACAGCCCCCGCAAGAGGCACACCAATAGAAAGCAACTTTAGGTTTATCAGGCATGGACTGTGTCTCCCTTTGCATTGATTTCATGTTCAAGCGATTCCAGCTCCTTATCCCACTCTGCAAACTTCTTCGGCAGTCCAAGGGGGCCAAGTGCACGCACTTGCTCCGTCATCTCATTGATAACGGTCTTGACTCGTTCGCCTTCGGATGCTGAGATCCATTCGAGACGAAATCTTTTGTCTTCGATTCCCATATCTTTCATCATCCGTTTGAGCAGTTCCATGCGCCGGAGTGCTTTGTAGTTGCCTTCCATATAATGGCAGTCGCCGGGGTGGCAGCCACCTATGAGAACACCGTCGGCTCCTTTGGAAAAAGCATCAAGAATGAATTGCGGATCGACTCGCCCGGAGCACATCACGCGAATGATGCGCGCGTTTGGGGCATAACGCAGACGCGAGACACCGGCAAGATCGGCAGCCGTATACGTGCACCAGTTGCAGAAAAACGCAATAATACGTGGTTCCCAACTATTTTCTTTAGGTTGTTCTACAGTAGGCATTCTCATTTCTCCAATTCATTTTTCAGCAACACGCTGGTGATTCCATCTTCAACAAGCCATCGATCTCACTGAAGATCATCTCATCTTCAAATAAATTCTGCTTGATAGCACCGGACGGACATGCCGCCACACACGTACCACATCCTTTGCAAAGCGCTTCATTGATAAATGCTTTCTGCTTTGCCTCGTCGCGGGAGATGGCGGTGAATGGACAGATCGTCAAACAAGTTCGGCAGCCCGAGCATTCATTCTGAACAACATATGCGGTGTTCGGTTCAAGTTCAATTTCTCCGCTGTCGATGAGGATAAGCGCCTGTGCTGCAGCAGCGCCGGCTTGCGCAACGCTATCGGGTATGTCTTTCGGTCCCTGACATGCTCCCGCAATAAAGATGCCGTCCGTGAATGTATCCACCGGAGCGAGTTTGGGATGTCGTTCAAGAAAAAATCCTTCTGTAGAGCACGAGATATTAAACATCCGCCGCACATCCTGTGAATCTGCCTGAGGCTCCATGCCAACAGCAAGCACGACCATATCTACCGGCACACGACGCACAATACCGATCAGTGTATCCTCGGCGCGGATGATAAGCTTCCCTTCCTCCGATGGACGCACCGCCCAGTCGGACACTTCCGCTACACGCCCGCGAATAAAATGAACATTTTCATCAAGCAGCTTGTCGTAAAATTCTTCGTATGATTTTCCTGCTGCGCGAATGTCGATATAGAAATTGTAGACTTCCGCATCTGTATGCTCCTTCAACAGATGTGCAAGCTTGAGTGAATACATACAACAGGTACGCGAGCACCACCGGTTGGTGTTCTTATCCCGCGATCCAACACAATGAATGATGCCTACCGTTTTCGGATGTCTGCCATCACGAAGAATCAATTCGCCACCTGTAGGACCGGATGCATTGACAAGTCGTTCCACTTCCAACGATGTATACACGTTGGGATATTTTCCGTAACCGTAAAAGGGAACTCGGCTTGCATCAAATGTTTGATATCCGGTCGTAAGAATGATGGTACCGACTTCAATTTCTTTGATTTCTTCTTTCTGCTTAAAGTCGATAGCTTTTCGATCGCATGCTTCGACGCATGTCTTTTTGCATCGTCCCGATTTAAACTCGATACAAGTTTCCCGATCAATCACGACAATTTGTGGAGTTGCTTGCGGGAATGGAATGTAAATCGGTTTCCGCTTACTCAATCCCACGTTGAATTCGTCCGGTGTTTTGCCTTCTTTATAAACACACTTCTCTATGCAATCCATACAGCCTACGCATAATTCCTCGTTAACATAGCGCGGTTTTCGCCGGATAGAAATTTTGTAATTACCGACATAACCATCAACTTTTGCAACTTCCGAATATGTCCAGAGTATGATATTGGGATGATTTTTCACTTGTGACATTTTCGGCGTAAGAATGCAAGCAGCGCAATCGAGCGTCGGAAATGTTTTATCGAACATCGCCATATGTCCACCGATCGTCGGGTTTCTTTCTATGAGATAGACTTTCTTTCCAGCATTCGCGAGTGTAAGTGCGGCATGAATTCCCGCAATACCACCACCAACGATAAGTACATCCGGATGAATTTTTACATGTTTTGTTTCCAGCGATTTATGGTGAAACACGCGCTGTACTGCAGCACGAGAAAGATCTTTTGCTTTTTCCGTTGCTGCCTTCATGTCGGTGTGTACCCATGAAACATCCTCGCGGATGTTCACCATCTGGAAATAATAAGGATTGAGTCCGCCTTTTTCTACCGCAGTGCGGAAAGTATGCTCGTGTAACAGCGGTGAGCACGATGCTACAATGATGCGATTGAGCGAATGTTCCTTAATATCTTTCTGAATGAGTTCCTGTCCCGGATCCGAGCACATATATTTATACTCGCACGAGATAACAACACCGGAGAGAGACTTTATATATTCAGAAACCGCTTTCACATCCACGATACTGGCGATATTATGTCCGCAATGACAGATATAGAATCCGATGCGGACTGTTCCGTTATGTCCATTACCATGCATTGGCCATCTCTCCTTTTGGATGCGTGATTTGTTTCAGCGAAGGCATTTTAAAGAGCCGCTGCATCCCAAGTTCCTTTTCCGACAAACCAAGAGCTACACCCATCAGTTGAGTGAAGAATGCGACCGGTATATTAATCTTTTCATCAAACTTACGGTTGATTCGCTCTTGATAACATTCGAGGTTGTGCTGACATAACGGGCAGCACGTGAGCATGATGTCAGCCCCTCGTTTTTCCGCTTCCTTGAGAAGTAGACGATTCAATCGCAAACCGGCTTCCTGAATAGTTCCCGTCAGACTACCTCCGCAGCATCGCGTTTTCAAAGGCCAGTCCACTGGTTCGGCACCGAGAACTTTCACCAGCCGATCCATTGTCTCAGGATAATGGGAGTGATCGAATGTCTTAAATGGGCGAACCATTTGGCATCCATAATAACTCGCTACTTTCAATCCCTTCAATGGATACTTGACACGTTTCGTGATGTTCTCCAGTCCGTAATCGTTCACAAAAACATCAAGTGGATGACGCACATTCACGCGGCCATGGTAATGAAGTCCCGCTTTATCCAGCGTGGAATTGATCTTCTCACGGACATCTGGATAGCTTTCGAGATAGCGCTCGGTCTTTAAAAGAACGAGGAAGCATGCACTGCATGGCGCAATGAGATTGATAGTGCCATCTGGAGATTGCAATTCGGCAAGTGCAAGGTTACGTGCTGCTAGTGCAAATGCATCTGTTTCATCAATGGACACATAGGACGTTGCACCACAACAGTTCCAATCGTTTAATTCTTCAAACGGGATATCCAACACTTTGAGAACGGAAAGAAGGGATTCTTCGTATGCACGTCCGGTGCTGCGCAAGGAACATCCGGGATAATAAAGGTACTTCATAACGGCGCCTCTCCTTTCTTATGCTCAAGTATTGTGTGGAGTTGATCGCGGCGCTTTACATGTTCCCTGCCGATAGTGAGGCGCCCGCGGAGAAAGAGTTTGAGGCCAAGGATCGCTTCTCTCAGCATGATAAATGGATTCGTGCGCAAATACAGACTGACAAGCAGCCAGCTTTCTGTGTTTCGCCCATCTTTGAGTACACGTTTGTAGAACTCCTGTGCGAGGATGGGAATAGGCAGCCGCTTTGGGTGGAAACCCATTTGAATCGCTTCACGCTTGAGCGTGTACATGACATCGGTAATATGAATTTGCCGCGGGCATTGGACATAACATGAATAACATGATGCACAGAGCCAGATCGTAAGTGAATTGAGGACTTCTTCCTTGAATCCTTCGCGTGTCATTGCAATGATTTTCCGGGGCGTATAATCCATGTAATGCGCCAGTGGACACGTTGCGCTGCATGTACCACATTGAATACAGCTCAATAATTTCTGACCGTATGCTTTATCGGCAACACGCTCACCGAAATTGAGGTCCAGTTCCGATTCAAACTTGATCCGCCGAACGACACGCTTCATCTTCTCGATTTTGTGTGACTCTTCTTCCGAGTGAACCGATGTTGGGGTGGGAAGTTGCATTCATTCCTCCTTCATAGCAATGGATAGCTTTTATCAGAGCTATTGCATTTCTTTTACAATCTGTTTAATAATTTTATCAGCAGCCTGTTGAACAAAAAGTGAAATGGCGGTTCCTGCGGAAAAATTATTTCCTTCAATCCCATAGACTACCAACTTCAGTGGCAGGACATTCATCGTACGCGCCAATTCAACCGCTTCCGCAACACTGAACGCATGTGTGGAATAATGAAAGAACTTTATTGATACTGTCTCTTTATTTGCATCTATTCTGAAAATAGTTCCAGGTATCGCGCCGGATGAAACTGCGTCCACTATAATAACATTCTGAAAACCTTGCCAGGATTCCATCAGGGCGGCGCCTTCGCCAGATTCTTCCTTTACTGTTACCGAGGGAATCAGTTTCTCATGTATCTTCCGCGCTACTACCAATCCGACGCCATCATCACTGCGATATTCATTGCCGACACCGACGAGAAGAGTTTTCCGAAGATTATTTTCATTCAAGTTCTTAGAACCTTCAGAAGGTTTCTCGACCATTATTGTCCTTCAATCTCAAACCGCGAACGTGAGAATTCCGCAATTACCGGTTTCACCAATCCCAGATAGTCGTTCATCTTCAGCCGAACCGACTTCGTGTGCGAGCATGCATTAAAGACAATCTCGTCATCGTTTGTCAGCGATTTATCGATGTACACGGGAAGGGCGTATAAATTACCAAACGGCGGCATTGCACCCAATTCACAATCCGGAAAGAGCGGTTTTAAATCTTCCTCTTGTGCAAGGTGTAAATGCTTCGCTTTTATTGCTTTACCCAGCAACTGTTCATCCAGCCGGTGGTCAGCCGGCATGACGACCATGCAATATTTGTCGTCTGTCTGAACGATGAGTGTCTTCGCTAAATCCTTATCCGGCACATGCGATGCGACCGCAGCATCGTGCGCTGTAAATGCAGGATCGTGTTCTATCACTTCATAGTGGACACTGTTCTTCTTCAGATAATCAATCATATCGCCAAGCTTCGCCATACGTCATCTCCATAAAAAGATAAATGTGCACAAGAGACGTTGAAGGTTACCTTTGCGGCTGAATCGTCGGTACCATATATGTATTGTCGAGAAAAAGAGATGTCCATCGAAAGAATATTGGAGTGTCTTGTGTTTCGGATATATCATTCGTGTGCGATCTCAATCTTCAGAAAATGCGTTGCGCATGAGATACATGGATCATAATTACGGATCGCCTGCTCGCATTGCCATGTGAGTTTTTCCTGCGTGAGATTCATGCGCGATGGAATATACTCGCGCAAATCCTGCTCTATTGTTTTCTGGTTCTGTGATGTTGGTGGAACGATCTTCGCATCAAGAATGATTCCTCGCTCATCTAAACGATAGCGGTGATAGAGAATACCGCGCGGTGCTTCCGTGCAGCCATAACCGGTACCGAGCTTTGGTTCGATATCCACCACTGCCTTCTCCGGTATTTTATATTCTTTGATAATACAGAGCGCTTCTTCACATGCATAGAGCATTTCAACTGCCCGTACGATAATACTCTTGAANNACATGCTCTTCCATAAAATGGTTTTCATACTCGTGGATGCCGATGTTCAATCCTTTGTTGGAAACAAGCCGTCCTTCGTTGAATGGATATTCTCGCTCATGACGAAGGGCGACATATTCATAAGGACGTTCAAATTCAGGAAACGGCAATTTGGCTGTAAACTTCACTGTCTGGATGGAAGCATCGACCGCCCACTTCAATCGTTCAACTAGTGTCTCAAGCTCCTTTTTCGACGGCAGTTTATAGAAGCCGCCAACACGAACATTAATCGGGTGAATTTCTCTTCCACCTACAAGAGTAACAATATCATTTCCAACCTTTTTAAGTTTCAGTGCCATCTGGACGACGGGGCCATGATCTTTCGCCATTTGGATCGCATCAGCATAACCAAGGAAATCAGGGGCATGCAGCATAAAGACATGCAGTGCATGACTTTCAATCCACTCTCCACAGTACAGCAACCGACGGAGTGCGCGAAGCTGCCCATCCACCGTAACACCGAAGGCGTGCTCCATCGCGTGAATGGAACTCATTTGATACGCCACCGGACAAATGCCGCAAATGCGTGCGGTAATATCCGGTGCTTCGCTATACAATCTACCACGCAGGAATGCTTCGAAGAATCGCGGTGGTTCAAAGATGTTGAATTTTACATCGATGACTTTCTTGCCGCTGACTTTCACAAGCAATCCACCTTCACCTTCCACACGGGCAAGGTAATCGACTTTCAGTGTTTTACTTTTCATGCGCTTCACTCTCTTTTCGGAATGCTTCGGCATAAGCATTGAATCCACGGAACAGACGTACCAAATCGTCGTCCTTCACTCCTAATGTTTTCCAGTATGTACTGAGTGCTGCAGTGTTTGGTGTTTCTTTCGGACCGAAACAACCGAAGCAGCCACGGTGGTATGATGGGCATAATGCGTCACAACCCGCTTGCGTCACCGGACCAAGGCATATCGGGCCGTGGGCAACAAGACCACAAGTAATACCGCGCCGTTTACATTCAACACATACTGCATATGAAGGTGTATTTGGCTTTCGACCGTTGAGATATGCATTGATAACTTCTACTAATTGATGCTTGCTGATTGGACAACCGCGTAATTCAAAATCGACAAATACGTGATCTGCGATCGGCGTAGATTTGTTCAACGTCTCAATGAACTTAGGATTGGCGTAGACCGCTACGATGAATTGTTTCACATCTTTGAAATTACGGAGTGCCTGAATACCACCGGCGGTTGCGCAAGCGCCAATAGTAATAAGAACTTTCGATTGGCGCCGTACCTGATGGATACGTTCAGCATCGTGTGGCGTTGTAATGGAGCCTTCTACCAGCGAGATGTCATATGGACCTTTCGTGACCATACGAGATGCTTCCGGAAAGTTTGCAATATCGACATGCTCAGCGATAGCTAAGAGTTCATCCTCGCAGTCGAGCAGACTTAGTTGACAACCGTCGCAGGAGGAAAATTTCCAAACGGCAAGTTTTGGTTTCCGGGCTTTCTTCTGTGTCAGTACTTTTACGGCTGTTGTATTCTTTTTTGACATCTGAGCACTCTTTCTTCTGCTGAGGAAGTTGTATTTTCCAACTTTCGCTTATGCTATAACCATCGGCACTTTCGTTGCTTCCCAGTGGACTAAATTTCCCACTTCACCAACATATCTTTAATTTGACTGTATCGGAACACAGGTCCATCTTTACAGACGAAGACCGAACCAAATTGGCAGTGTCCACACAAACCAATGGCACATTTCATATTGCGTTCCATCGAAACAAAAATATGTTCATTATCGACACCGCGTTTATGCAGTTCCATTGTTGTAAACCGCATCATCACTTCCGGACCACAAACAAATGCCATGGTGTTGCGTGGATCAAAAGGAGCCCGAGAAATGAGATTCGTAACGACACCAACATTTCCACGCCAGCCGCTCATAGCACGATCAACTGTGACATAAATTTCAAGATCGAATCGCGCACGCCAGTTTTCAAGTTCCTGCCGGAAAAGAACATCTGAGGGGGTTCGTGTTCCATACAAGAGCACAACTTTTCCATACCGCTCACGTTGTGCTACAACTTCATAAAGCACTGGCCGAAGTGGGGCAAGCCCAATACCGCCGGCCACGAATACAACATCCTGTCCGTTCGCGTGGTCTATCGGCCATGGTGTTCCGTACGGTCCACGAATGCCGAGAATATCTCCTCGGCGCATTTTATCCATCGCTTTCGTTACGGAACCGACGGCACGTGTTGTATGTACGAGGGTACGCGGATTTGCAGGATCACCACTGATAGAAATTGGAATTTCTCCGACACCGTACACATACACCATATTGAACTGCCCTGGTTGAAACGTAAACTCTTCCAGATCTCCTGATGGCTGAAGTTCAATAGTGAATGTGTCTTCCGTTTCATGCTTCACACGCCGAATTTGAAATGGCCATGGAAGCATCGGATTCCGTTTATAATCAACTTTAAGAGATTGTAAATCAGGAGCGGTCGCCATAGATATCCAATAGTTGTAAACGTGTTGATTCCAACCGTTTCATCATAATGTCGGCAAAACGCTTCAGCAATTCGTACCCGAGATGATGATCGTTCTCGCACTTATTACGCAAGCATTTCCCATCAAGGGCGATCATACGTGTAAGTTCCAACGCCTTTGCATCAAAGTGCCAAGTGTAGGGCGGTACAAGCCACGACCAGCCGAGAATATCTCCTTCATCCAATGTTTCAATGATGACAGGTCCCTTATTGGGCGTCATCAATTGGAGTGTCACCTTTCCCGAACGAATGAGGTAGAAGTGGTTCGCTTCTTCACCTTCTCGAAGAATCATCTTACCGGCGTCGATGCGTACATTCGATGCACAGCCGACTATGAGCGCAAAATGTTCTTCATCGAGTCCTTTAAAGAATGGATGTTCCGTAAGGATTTTTTTAAGGTCTTCCATAGCTTTTCTCCTTCATAGGCGTTGACCCTTTCATGGCTGATTTTCACGAATTGCACGTGCTTCTTCTGTAATATCAATTCCAACCGGACACCATGTAATGCATCGTCCGCATCCAACACAACCAAACGTGCCGAACTGATCTACCCACGATGCAAGTTTATGTGTCATCCATTGCCGATAGCGGGCTTTTGTAGATGTGCGAACACTTCCACCATGAATGTAAGAGAAGTCGAGTGTAAAACAGGAATCCCATTTACGTATGCGATCTGCTTGTTTACCTGCAAGATCGGTTACATCTTCCACGGTGGCACAGAAACACGTCGGACAGACCATTGTGCAATTTGTGCACGTAAGACAAAGTGAGGCAGTTCGTTCCCAGCGTGGGTGTTCAGAACTTTGATAAAGTATATTTTTCAGATTAGCGGTATCAAGTGAGCGACTCATTTGCGTCACTGTTTGCTCGGTGATGTTCTTGATTGTCGCAAGATTTTCCTCTGTTGCTTTCGTGCATTTAACATTTTTAAGGATATCTTCTCCTAATTCTGTTCCAGCTTCCACGACAAAGTAATGATGTTTATCGCTCAAAATTTCCGTCAGCGCGAGATCGAATCCGGTTGTTGCTTTTGGCCCGGTATTCATCGATGCGCAAAAACATGTTCCACCTGCTTGATTGCAGTTTATTGCAACAATGAATACGCCTGTCCGCTTACGTTGATAGAGAGGATCGATAAAGGGACCGCCAAGAAACACTTTGTCCTGAATGGCAATCGCGTTTAATTCGCACGAACGGACTCCGAAGAAGGCATACTTTATCGGTGGAGATTCTTGCGGTGCCTGTTTCTTTGAATTCGGGAAATCAAGCCCTTTCGTGCTTCTATGCGTAGCAAATATTTTTTGGATAGGCGGGAAAAGAAATTTCTTCCATGATTGTGGGCCAACAGTCCAAGCAAATACGGCAGCATCATCTCTTCGTTTTAAACGGTATGTGCCATTAGTTTGTTCATCTGTCCAACCAATAGGAAGGTCATTGGCGTCGGTAAGTTCGTCATAAATAATTGCGCTATCGCGCACAGTCGGTCCGATGACTTTGAAGCCTCGGCGTTTGAGAGTTTCAACCAGATTGTCAAGTTCGGCACGTTCAAAAATGAAATTTTTCACATGATACCTACAAGATTGCTGTGTAATTCTATACCATGAATTATTATAACTACCACAAGTTCAATTCTGCAAGCACGCAATTGCCCTGCTGTCGTCTGATGATGCTATTTCAATAAGTCCTCAATCGCTTGCGTAATAAGTTCACCATCAACCGGTTTATAAAAGACAATATCGGCAAGATCGTCAATAGACTTATTTATCTCCGGCGTAAGAGACATATAAGCGCGCAGTGCAATAATGGGAACTGTGACTGCTGTCCGGCGAATAATATCAAGTTGTTTGACGATGTCGATTGAAAATGTAAAGAGATCTATCAAAACAAGATCCGGTGAAATTTCTTTGATCGCTTGTTCAAACTGTTCCAACCGGTGTTCACGAATAATCTGGAACCTATCCTCAAGGTTCATCAGGAGAAACCGTGCAAGGTCTGCATCCGGACTGAAAACAAGAACACGCTTCTTGATTATCGTGGCGCACCGCGACATCTGCTGTCTCTCACTCAAAACAGGAATGATATGGTTAGACATAAGTACTCTTTTACTTGGGTCTTACGCCGACAGGAATTAGATCAGAAATTCTGTGCCTTCAAATTCCGACTCATAAACATCCGCCGGAAATTCATCGTAATTCTTTTCATTGTTGTTATCGACAAGACGGAGATACTTTTCCTTGCTCTCCGCAAAGTGTTTCATAACAAGCACACCGCTTGCTACTATGGCAATAGTTCCTACAATCCACCAACGCAATTTCATGCTAAGTCTCTCAGTAAAGATGAATGACCGTTTTTCCTCAAGGATTGTGCCAATATCAATGTGGCGTACACCTCCAATTTATGGATGATTCTGCGTAACTTGTGTTTCCCATCGCGCAAAGTTTGCTGGTTTTGGGAAACTACCTCCGGAGGGTTTCTTACAAATTAGAAGGGTTCGTAGCTACTATGAACCCAACACTTCTGACCTTGAAACACTCAAGTATGGAATTTAAGAATCTGGTTTAACGGACGGGTATCTGTAGCTCTTCTATTTTACGATAAAGCGAAGAAAGACTGACACCCAACACTTTTGCTGCCACTTCTTTATTATGTCCATATGCCGCAAGTGTCTGCTGAATGAATTGCCGTTCAAAGCTTCTTACTGCATCTTTCAATGACCCGTGACCGGAAGAAACATTAGAAATATCTTCCGCAGGCCTCATGTATTCTGGAAGATGGTCAATTCCGATGAAATCCTCGTCGCAAAAGATAACAGATCGTTCGATGACGTTTTCCAATTCCCGTACCTCGCCCTTCCATTGATATTGGAGCAAGGCACGCATTGCTTCATTGGCAAAACCTTGAATCGGTTTGCTCATTTGTTTTTTGAATGCTTCAAGAAAATACTGCGCGAGGACAGGAATATCTTCTGGCCGCTCTTTCAGCGATGGTAAATCAATTTCAACGACATTTAAACGATAATACAAGTCGTCGCGGAACTTACCATTTTCCACTTCTTTACGTAAATCTCGATTCGTTGCGGCAATGATGCGTACATCAATGTTGATCGGATCTGTCATACCGACGGGTGTAATTTCCTTTTGCTCGAGGGCACGCAGCAACTTCACCTGAAGTTGAATGGGAATCTCGCTCACTTCATCAAGAAACACAGTCCCGCCATCGGCAACTTTCAATAAACCTTCTTTGTCCATGGTTGCGCCGGTGAAGGATCCCCTTTTGTGTCCGAAGAGTTCGCTTTCAAATAACGTATCAACGATTGCTCCACAGTTGATTGGTACGAAGCGTTTTTCACGCCTCGGACTGTTATAGTGAATAGCCCGCGCAACAAGCTCTTTTCCTGTACCGCTCTTGCCGGTAATCAATACAGTACCTTCACTGCGAGCAACACGCTTAATAACCTCAAACACTTTTTTCATCGGCATACTCTGGCCGATGATTTGTTCAAAATCATATGTGCGCTGAAGTTCTTGACGCAGCAATGAATTCTCAATAACTAGCGCATGATAGTCGCACAGTTTTTTTACTCGATATAATAGATCATCGAAGTTAATCGGTTTCAAAATATAATCCGCTGCCCCTTCACGTAGCGCTTGCACTGCCGTTTCGACAGATCCGAATGCTGTGATAATGACGACCAATGCCTGTGGTGTACGCTGACGAATCTGCTTGAGCAGATCAACACCTTTCATCTCAGGCATTTCGATATCTGTGATGATGATATCAAATGCATTCGATTC
>PMDB01000082.1 GCA_003155495.1 Ignavibacteriota bacterium | reverse complement strand
GCTTCCAAAGATTAAACATATCAGACCCGCAAATTCTTCTCAACTCACCCCATCCCCCCAGGGCATGCAACCCATAGAATGTCAAGAGTGCCGAACCAAAGATTAAAACGGTCACTTGGACCGCATCATTATAAGCAACTGCCCGCATTCCGCCTATTGCAGTATAGAGACCGGTTAAAACAATGACAAGAATAGAGCCGATCCAGAAACTATCAATATAGGTGCCTGCGATGGTGATATTCAGTTCAGGCAAAAGTGTTCCGAACACAACACCACCGGCAAAAATGCCGACCGCAATTTTTGTTACAATAAANNAGTGAGCGGGCGTAAAAAGGTACAAAGACCCATGCTAACACTAACAAGCACCACGCATGGAATTCATAATGCGCCATTGCAACACCGTCTCTCGCGCCGGATCCTGCCAAACCTACAATGTGCTCAGAGCCGATATTCGACGCAAAAATGGACGCACCTATGATCCACCAACTGAGATTTCTTCCAGCGAGAAAATAATCTGTAGCATTATCCTTTCCTTTTCTGACAACCCACCACGCGACGCCTAAGAGGACTCCAAAATATAGCGCGATAATCATCCAGTCCAGAGCTTGTAATTTACCCATTTAACGATTCTCCTTAATATTATTTTGTTGAGAATTGATAGATTGTCGTTTGATGATAAACTTCCCCAGGTTTGAGAGTGGCAGAAGGGAATTCCGGTTTATTCGGAGAATCAGGATAACACTGAGCCTCTAAACAAAGCCCTGTTCGAAGTTGATANNCCACTCTTTTGTTCGTACACTTCCGCCGCTTTACGAACCTTGCCTTTCGTATAATTCCGAATGACCCAATTATGATCATATCCTTTGCCAAAAATTAATTGTTCAAACGGATCATTGATTCGTGCACCAATTGCAGTCGGGGTACGAAAATCCATCGGAGTTTTTGTTACGTCCAAATATTTTCCGGTGGTAATAAGCCCTTTGTCGACCGGTGTAATCGAATCAGCTTCAATAGTTAACAAATGATCAAGGATCGTGTTATTAAACGAACCAGATAAGTTAAAATAAGAATGATGTGTAGGATTAAGAATAGTCGTCTTATCTGTTGTTCCCATATACACAATTCGCAATTCGTTTTTATCGGTTAAGGTATAAGTGACCGAGAGCGTCACTTTTCCAGGATATCCTTCCTCGCCGTCTTTACTGATGTAGGTCAGTTGAAGAGACGGACCAGCACTATCTTGTACCGTGGTTGCCGTCCAGAGTTCTTTACTAAATCCTATTTTCCCGCCATGGAGATGATTTTCGCCATCGTTCACCGTTACCTGATATTTTTTCCCTTTAAGCGTGAACTGACCTTTGCCAATGCGATTGCCATAACGACCGACAATAGCACCAAAATAGGATTTTCCATTCATATAATCTTGCAGTGAGTCGTAACCAAGAACGATATCTTCATATTTTCCGTTTCGATCCGGAACAGTCAGTGATGTAACTATCGCTCCAAAGTTGAGGACTTTTAATGTCGTGCCAGATTTATTCAATAGCGTATATTGATATATCTCGCGGCCATCCGGAAGTTTTCCATAAAGAGTTTTTTCGATCACGCTATTATCATTTTTATTTAGTGCATATGAAAGCAGAATACTAGAATAAATAAGAAACACATAGAAAAATATCTTCTTAGTCATAATCTACCCTTTCATTGAATAAAGATTAGTTTTAGAGATTGATATAAAATAAGATTCACAAATTATATTTGCTATACTAGATTAATATGCGTTTACATTAATACATATGCAAGCAATTATTAATATTTTTGTTATAGCTAAGATATATCTTTTACTATTCATTAATAAATGAATGGTGTAAATGTATCTTGTCTATTGTGAAATACTTTATTTTTACTGACGAGCTCAGAAGTATTATCGCCAAAGCGTTTGTTTCAACGCTGAAGATCAGTCTCTGTATTATGTTCTATTGTCAGTTTCATGTTCAATGCATGTTCAATGTTCTTTGAACATTCGAATACTTCTTACATTCTATAGCGAGAGCGGAACTGTAGAACTTCAAACATAGTACTTCATGCCGTAAATGAGGCCACCATCTAAATTATTCAATTCTCATTGATAAATCTATCTTAACAAACAGCGTAATCAATTGCATTTGCCAGCTGTTTCCCAACTGGATTCCATCTGAATTTGCTCCTGATTTATGCTGTACCATACTTAGAACAACCATTCATTCTGAATAAATTGTTCGCTGTCATTTATTCATGAAAACATTGATCCATACCTATAAAATATTACTATTTATTACTTGACATAATTAGACATATTTCTTATTATGTGATTGGAATAATCGTTATGACATTGTCAGAAATCCGAAAAGAAAAACGGTTTAGAACGATAGATCTCGCCACTCGACTCGGAATATCCCAGGGATATTATTCTCATCTCGAATGTGGCAAGAGACCATTCAACGGTGTGCTCCTTAAAAAAACCGCGAAGGTTCTTGGAGTTCGACTCGTTACTTTGCGAGAAGCTGTAAAATCACATTCGCCTGAATCACATAAATTAAAGAGCTGGATGTCGAACATCAGGATTCATGGCCTGCCGCTTATCAAAGCATTTCACTATTACATGGAAACAAATGCTATAGATCCCCAAGTTCTTGATGATGCAAAGTTGAAAATAAAAATAAAGGAATTTGTCGAAGCTAATATCGGTTATTCTGTTTTAGCAGAGTTATCTGAAAACAGAACCTTATTGAGTCATATTCGTGAAACAATCGGTGCATACACAAAATTCATGAAGAGCGATCTGTCAAACAATAAATCTAAAACTTAAAAGTAACAATATGAGCACAATCGAAAAAATGCGAGAGGTTGCCGATTTGCTCGTCAGCCAAAGAAAGTTCAATGAAGCATATACGATTTATGATGAATTGTTCCGTCAAATTTGGGGCATCTTTGGTACAGTACAGTGCAGTTTTCCAGATTATTCGAACAGTTCCGTAGGAACACGATTTTCTTTTGATCATATGATTCGAAAACAATATCCTGAACCTGCTGTTAATGCACTCTTTTTAAGAATGTTTAACATAAACCTTTCATTGGCACTCAGCGAGTTCGTACGGATCATGTACGGACATTTACAATGTATCAGTTCATCTTCGCAAGTACGCAGAGAAATTTCTCCAGATATTGTACTTAACGAATTTGCTGTTCTCTATACATTTGTGCTTCAACCCGTTCAGCAGCGAAAACTCGCCCCAATCTTCTCACTTTCTACAGCCATAGTAGATAGAAGCAACAGAGCAAGACGGATCACATCTAATTACCCTCGAAGTACCGTTGAAAAACTTCTTGTGGAAAATGCACAGAAATGTAAAACCAATGAGTGGAAAGCAATCAATCATCTCTTGTTTGATTATCTTCTTAACACCGGCGAACGTAAATCAGAACTCTTTAGAAAATTGACGAGTATTATTGGCCCCTTCTCCTATCGATTTCAACACTCTCCTTATCACTCTGATCGTTACAAGCAATATGAACGCTCTGAGAGATACAAACAGCAAACAGCTTCCTCTTCACGAACATTCTATTCTACAACTGCGACTGAAGAAGAAAAAAATGTTTATTACGGACAATTAATTGGTTTAAAGGGAAAAGTAACAAAAGAGCAGGTCCGTTCAAAATACATTGGTTTGATTTCTCTCTATCACCCTGATCGTGTACAGCATCTAGGTCCTGAGTTAAAAGAATTAGCCGAAATAAAGTCAAAAGAAATTAACGCAGCATACGATTGGTTCAAATCAAAATATCATATTTAAATACTATCATTTTGCGATGCGATATGGTTGTCTTCGTATTGTTTCAATGGTTACACAGATAACAATTTGCTCTTGACACCATGCTTTAGAAAATCGCTAACCCTTATTGGATGATATTGAGGTATAGAGCATGGAAGCAATAGAAGTGTACTATCATGATAAAAACATATATTTCCAGCAGGGCCGTAAGCTTAATTCTATGTACCGCTCAAAGCGTTATGTTCTCTTATTAAATAAATTCATATATTGATTCGACCGTTTGTTTTCTTTTCTTATTGCTTTCAAATATATTTTTGTTTTGTGCCTCTTTCTTGTCCATAGTGAAATCATAGTACACTTGATCATCAATGTAGCTTTTATGTTTTCACGATTCCATTTATCCTATTCTCCTTTTCTCATTTCATATTTTTAGATATGTCATCAAGATACCATCGAAGTTTCTTGAATCGTGCCCTCTGACTGTACTTTGATATAAATGCAACATAGTATTTGCATTCATACTTCGTGTGCTATTAATTGTTCACCGTATTTACTAAGAATCTCCGGTACACTTCAACATTTCACAAGTATAGGAGACTCTATATTTTCTAGCGAAAATCAAACTTAATAAATCTTTGTCTATAGCGGGAGGTTTGCCAATTTTAAATATTTTTACATATATTGTAACGATTTCAATTAAATTGAAATCACTTAATATTTCCATGCAATTCAAGAGATAAGAATTGTGAACATTTTCTCATTTGCCCCTCTTTCGTATTTTATTTCAATTCATGACATTTTATAATCATACCACAGTTTTTCAAAAAACTCATTAGCAGAAGGTACTTCATTGAAATTTAATCGATATTCATATCGGATCTTTATGGTTAGTGTGTTACTTTTTCCCCTTATTCACTATCAGGCTAAATCCCAGCATGGTCCGGTACAAGATGATCCTGTACTGGCTCCGAATGTAATTGTTTCACCTGTCGTTGATGGAAATGGAAATGACTCCTGCTGGCAAAAAGTTTCATGGCAGAGTATTGCTCAAGTATGGATTCCTTATGGAACAAGAGTGGATTCAAATGATTATTCAGGACGTTATAAAGTTATATGGTCGTCCACAACGAATCTGCTGTATTTTCTGGTGGAAGTCACAGACAATGTGTTTGTTGATGGCTTTCTTCCAGGCGTAACCGCTGATATTTACAATTATGATATTGTTGAGGTCTTTATCGATGAGAACAAGTCCGGTGGTCTGCATGTATTTGACGGTACAGGCAGCACGGGACGCAAGTGGGGCACAAATGCTGAGAATGCTTTTGCATATCATATTTATGCTGATTTCCCCAAAGAAGGAGAAGAAACATCGAAATGCCATGTGTATGATTTGGCTGGAACAAGTTGGACTGATGCAAAAAGTATGAACTACACTTCTCACTTGCCAACATTTGCGTTGCGCAAAACCGGTAATAAAGCAGTTTGGGAATTTTCTTTAATTGTATACAATGACACCTATGAAGACACAATGGCTCATAAAGAGGATGCCAGAGCACATTTGCAGGTCGGCAAAGTAATGGGGCTTTCTCTTGCCTATTGTGACAATGATAAACCCAATGTAAATCCAAAAACACGAGATAGATTTTTCGGTTCTGTTTGGGTGCCGGCGCCTGCAAATAATGACCATTGGATGAATGCAGATTATTTTGGTACTGTCAAATTAATCACGGATATTCCGGTTAAAGATACAAACTATCATCGATAAAGAATCGAACCATATTTTAAAATTCCGATGTCACAATCATAAATGATTAAAAGGGTACTCCATGAATAGAAAACGATGGCATAGCTCGATTTTCTTTGCTTGTCTTTTCTTCAATGTTTTGTATTCTCAAAATTTTCAAAAACAAGAAGATGGTGTTCTTTTTGAAATTACAAAGCAAAAAGAAACCGATCCACAATGGTTGAGGATACAAGTTTGCTCCGAGGAAATCATTCGAGTTTTAGCTGCACCAGAAAAGTCCTTCTCAAGCCGTCCAAGCCTCATGGTTGAGAAAACACACTGGGAACATGTGCCCTTTTCTGTTAAAGAGAATAATGAACTGATTGAAATTTCCACATTAAAAACGACTGTCAAAGTAAATTTCAAAACTGGTGCAGTTGCATTTTTTGATGCATCCGGACAATTGTTATTGCAAGAAAGGGTTGAAGGCGGCAAAATTATTACCTCTGCCGATGTTTTTGGTGAAAAAACATTTCATGTCCAGCAAATTTTCAGCTCTCTTGAAAACGAAGCATTTTACGGACTCGGTGGTCATCAAAACTCCATTATGAATTATAAAGGTCGCGACGTCGATCTCTGGCAACACAACATGGTGGAATCTGTTCCATTTTTGGTTTCAAATAAAAACTATGGAATCCTTTGGGATAACAATTCCCATACAAAATTTGGTGACATCCGGGAGTTTGAATCTCTCTCTACACTCAAGCTTAGAGGTAAAGATGATTCTGAAGGTGGGTTGACAGCTGAATATTTCAACGACACCGCTTTTACCACCATTTTTACTTCTCGCGTTGAACCAAGAATTGAACATGAATTCACAGATGTAAACGATGAATTTCCCTCAGGTTTTCAAAGAAATATATCTGCTATTCGCTGGAGCGGTACCATCGAAAGTAAAGAGTCCGGCATTCACAAATTCAGACTCTATTGCAGTGGTTATACAAAATTATGGCTGGATGGAAAGCTTATAGTCGATTCATGGCGGCAGAATTGGAATCCATGGATTCATCTTCCCTGCCTTGAAATGAAAGCCGGAAAAAAATATCAAATTAAGATCGAGTGGATTCATTCTGGCGGCTACATTGGTTTGAAATGTCTCACTCCAGAAAAGGGAGATACAAAAAACAAAATATCCTTGTATTCAGAAGTAGCCGACCTGATCGATTATTATTTTATCCATGGTAATAATCTTGATCAGGTTATTAGCGGTTACCGGACAATCACCGGTAAAGCACCAATGATGCCAAAATGGGCAATGGGATTCTGGCAGTCGCGTGAACATTATAATTCGCAAGATGATATTCTTTCCACCGTTAAGGAATTCCGCAAACGTCAGATTCCTCTCGATAATATTGTCCAGGATTGGTTCTACTGGAAAGAAGACCGATGGGGCAGTCAAGAGTTTGATACGACACGCTACCCAGATCCTAAGGGCATGATTCAAACACTTCATAACGATCTTCACGTACAGATTATGATTTCGGTTTGGCCTAAGTTTTACGCTGGCCTGAAGAATTACGATTTGTTTAATGATAAAGGATGGTTGTACAAGCGCAATGTCGAAAAAGGGCAAAAAGATTGGGTTGGACCTGGTTATGTTTCGACATTCTATGATTCCTATAACGCGGATGCGCGAAAATTATTCTGGAACCTTATAAACGAAAAGTTGTTCAGAATCGGTATCGATGGCTGGTGGTTAGATTGCACCGAGCCGGATATTTGTTCTAATCTTTCTCGTACTGAAACAATTCTTCGTCAGAACCCGACTGCTCTTGGTTCAGCATATCGGTACTTGAACGCATTTTCTCTTATGAATGCAAAAGCTGTTTATGAAGGTCAGAGAGCCACGAACGGCAATCAACGTGTATACATTCTCACTCGTTCGGCTTTTGCCGGACAACAGCGTTATGCCGCAACCACGTGGAGCGGCGATGTAGCCTCTCGGTGGTATGACCTTAAAGCACAGATTTCGTCTGGAATGAATTTTACACTTTCTGGAATTCCATACTGGTCGATGGATATTGGTGGATTTTCCGTCGAACCGCGATATGAGAAGCCAACCGAAGCCGATCTTGACGAGTGGCGTGAATTTAACACACGTTGGTTCCAGTTCGGAACATTCGTACCGATCTTCCGTGTGCATGGACAATTTCCGCTGCGCGAAGTGTACAACATCGCCCCAAATAATCATCCTGCCTATCAATCCATCGTAACGTATGATAAACTACGATACCGGTTGATGCCGTACATCTATTCGCTCACTGGAATGGTAACGCATCAAGACTACACGATAATGCGTAGCTTAGTAATGGATTTTGGAAATGATAAAAAAGTTCTGGAAATTAACGATCAATTCATGTTTGGTCCTGCTTTTCTTGTCAATCCAGTAACAGAATATAAGGCTCGGTCCCGATCGCTTTATCTTCCTGATGGAATCGGATGGTATGATCTGCGAAATGGTAAATATCTTAAGGGCGGGCAGATTATCCAAGCACATGCTCCTTACACAGAAATTCCCGTTTATATAAAAGCGGGATCGATCATTCCTTGCGGCCCTGAAATCCAATATACAACAGAAAAGCCGGCAGATCCAATTCGATTGTTCGTTTACACAGGCAGCAATGGTTCATTTACGCTTTATGAAGATGAGAACGTTAATTATAACTATGAGAAAGGTAAATTTTCAAAGATCCCTTTGAGTTACAATGAGAAAAATAAAGAGCTCACTATCGGGAAACGTCAAGGCGAGTTTTACGGTATGCTGGAGAAGCGCACATTTGAGATTGTTTGGATCAGCAGTCAAAAGCCTTCCGGACTTGAATTCCAATCAAAACCGGACGCTGTCATTACATATGATGGCACAAGACAATCGATTCAGATGAAATAATTTACAATAATGCAATCACTAAATTAGAACTCCATTTATGAAAATAATCATCGTCTTGCTATTGGTTCCGTTTTTGACAATTTGTTTTGCTCAGCAACCTGCCTATAAGAATCCTTCACTTCCGATTGATACACGAGTCGACAATCTTCTACAACGTATGACATTGGAAGAACAGGCAGCCCAGCTTTATGGAGTATTCTTCAGGGATACTCTCGCATTTGATGGGAATGGAAATTATATCGGTGTTCAGGATACTGCAATTCTTAACCATGGCGTTGGCAGCTTCAGTACCTGGGCACTATGGCGTGGGCGTTCGCTTCGGCATCGATTACAATGCATTAACGGTATCCAGCGATACATGATTGAAAAAACACGCCTCGGAATTCCCATCTTCACATTCGGTGAATCTCTTCATGGTTTTATGGCTGATAGTGCAACCTCATTTCCCCAAGCTATTGCCCTTGGGTGTACCTGGGACACTGCGTTAGTTGAACAGGTCTTTACTGCTTCCGCTCTTGAAGCAAGCTCACGCGGAACCCGACAGGTTCTTTCGCCGGTCGCCGACTTAGCCCGCGACCCACGATGGGGACGTACAGAAGAATGTTATGGCGAAGATCCCTACCTAGTGTCGCGACTTGGAATGGCCGCAGTCTTCGGTTTTCAGGGACGTGATTCACTCATCGACAATCATCATGTCGCTGCTACGCTAAAACATTTTGCCGGACATGGCCAACCGGAAGGCGGTCGAAATATTGCTCCGGTAAATTATTCGGAACGCGAATTTCGCGAGGGACCTCTTTATCCATTTGAAATGGCAGTAACGAGAGCTCATGCGCAATCGATTATGGCTTCATACAATGAATGGGATGGAATTCCGAACCATGTCAACCACAAACTTCTTACCGATATTCTTCGCGGCGAGTGGGGATTTAACGGATTCGTTATGAGTGATGGCGGCGGTATGGATGTGACATATCGTGAACACCTTGCTGCTGCCGACTCAATCGAATCAGGTATTCTTTCTATCAACGCAGGAATCGATTATGAACTCGGAAGAGGAAGCTGTTTCGGAAGACTTGCTGAACAAGTTAAAAATGGAAAACTCTCTAAAGCTGTCATCCGGCGAGCTGCAGCCAATGTTTTGCGTGTGAAATTTGAATGCAGATTGTTCGATCATCCATATGCCGACATCGATTTGATGGAGCGCGTCACTAATTCCAAAGACCACAAGGTAATTGCTCTCAAAGCCGCACATGAAGCTATGGTGCTTTTGAAAAATGATAAAAAAACTCTTCCCTTCGATCCCGCAAAGATCAAAACGCTTGCAGTCATTGGTCCAAATGCTGCTGACATTCATCTGGGCGGGTACTCATCTTCTCCGATGAAAGGTGTGAGCGTGTTGGAAGGAATTCGTGCATTCGCCAAAGATAAATTTCAGGTACTTTATACTGAAGGATGCAAATTGACATTGAATAAGGAATGCGACTGGCATGTCAACGAAAATCCAATTCTCAATAATCTGGAAAATGATAGAAACTTGATAGTCGAAGCAATAGAAATTGCAAAGCGAAGTGATGCAGTTGTCCTAGTCTTAGGAGAGAACGAATTAATTTGTCGTGAGGCCTGGAGCGAAAACCATCTGGGTGATCGGGATAATTTGGATTTAGTCGGACAGCAAAACGAGTTGGCCGATGCAATTCTGAAAACCGGAAAACCGACCGTTATTCTGCTTATCAATGGTCGTCCAATTACTATCAATGAATTAAGCAAAAAGACGTCCGCAATTATCGAGTGCTGGTATCTTGGACAAGAGACCGGCTATGCTGTTGCCGATGTAATTTTTGGAAAAGTCAATCCTTCCGGCAAACTTACAGTGACCTTCCCTCGCTCAATTGGACAACTGCCTTGTTATTACGACCACAAACCATCTCGCTTTCGTAATTATGTATTAGCTGATTCATCTCAGCTCTATCCTTTTGGCTTTGGATTGAGCTATACTCAATTCGAATATTCCAATCTCTACGTTTCCCCGAAAACAATTTCAATAAATGGAATAGCAGATGTTTCGATTGATGTACGAAATAGAGGAGCCATGGAAGGTGATGAAATAGTTCAACTCTACATCCATGATATCATAAGTCTTCCCACGCGACCGGTGAAAGAGTTGAAAGACTTCACTCGCATCAATCTCAAACCGGGTGAGACTAAAACAATTAAGTTCACTCTCACTCCCGACAAACTAGCCGCTATCGGATTAAATATGAAACGAATCGTTCCGACAGGAGCTTATGAAATTATGGTTGGAAAAAGTTCTGTCGATGTCATGTGTGATACATTGATAGTTAAATAACAAGGTTTTCAACTTTATCTATAGAGGTTAAAATATGAAAAAATATCTTGCAGCTATCCTTTCATTACTCACTCTAGCGGCATCAGCACACGCTCAAACATGCACATTGGTGGTCGATGCTTCCAACCTGAGAATCAAAATCAATAAAAACATCTATGGACAATTCTCTGAGCATTTAGGGAATTGTATCTACGACGGCATTTGGGTCGGCGAGAAATCAAAAATTCCCAACACCAATGGAATCCGGAATGATGTAATAGAAGCATTGAAGCGTATTAGGGTTCCGGTGCTTCGCTGGCCCGGTGGCTGTTTTGCAGACGAGTACCATTGGAAAGATGGCATCGGCCCTCATGAGAAACGACCCGCAATGATAAACACCAACTGGGGCGGTGTAACAGAAGACAACAGCTTTGGCACGCACGAATTTCTTGAGTTATGTAGACAAATCGGATGTGAGCCATACTTTAGCGGCAATGTCGGCAGCGGTACAGTTCAAGAACTTTCGCAGTGGGTTGAGTATGTCAATTCAGACAATGTCAGTCCAATGACAGAACTTCGGAAAAAGAATGGTCAGGAAAAATCTTGGGGTGTAAAGTATTGGGGCATCGGAAATGAAAGCTGGGGCTGTGGCGGTAATATGCGTCCGGAATTTTACGCCGATCAAACGAGGCGTTATGGAACGTACATGCGCGAATACGGCCAGAACAAATTGTTTAAGATAGCCTGTGGCGCTTCCAGCGATGATTATCAATGGACCGAAGTGATGATGAAGAACGCATTGGGGCATATGTCAGGCCTATCGCTGCACCACTACGCTTTTAATGACGGAAAAACTGCTGCGGATTTTAACGAAGGCGGTTGGTTTGCCATGATGAAAAATACTCTTTTGATGGAAGAATACGTAACCAAACATAGCGCGGTGATGGATGCGTATGACCCAAACAAAAAAGTTGCACTTGTGGTTGATGAATGGGGCACATGGTATAAAGTTGAGCCCGGTACCAATCCGGGATTCCTCTTTCAGCAGAATACGATGCGTGATGCGATTACTGCGGCTTGCAACTTAAATATCTTCAACAATCATTGCGACCGTGTGCGAATGGCAAACATCGCGCAGATGGTAAATGTATTGCAAGCAATGATTCTCACCAAAGAAGATAAGATGATCCTTACTCCCACCTATCATGTATTCGACATTTTCAAAGTTCACCAAAATGCTCTCTGGGTGAAGACGACGGTACAATCTCCTGACTATGTATATAACAACGAAAAACTTCCTGCCATGAACTGCTCTGCTTCAATCGACGAGAACGGCAAACTTCACATTTCACTCTGCAACATCGATCCAAGATCGACACAACAAATCGATTGTGAACTAAAGAAGTACAAAGTGCAATCAGTTTCGGGACAGATACTCACCGCGAACGAAATGAATGCGCACAACTCATTCGAAAAACCGAATGTCGTAGCTCCTCAGAAGTTTGCCAAGTTTAGTTTGAGTAAAGGAGGATTGACGGTCTCACTTCCACCGATGTCTGTAGTGGTGCTTGAGTTAGAAGGTTCTTGCGAGCTTGCTTCCGCTCTGGAAATCAAAAATCCAAAATCTGGAATCCTTTACGAATATTACGAGGGATACTGGAAAAATCTTCCGGCATTTAATGGATTATCTGCCAAGCGATCCGGTGTTCTTGACCAGTTCGTCATTCCAGATAACAATTCCGGAGAAAATTTTGCAGTCCGTTACAGTGGTTATATCAAGATTCCAACCGACGGCTTGTATACATTTTACATTAATTCTGATGATGGTACCGATTTAGTGATTGATGATAATCTTATCGTCGACAACGACGGTCAGCATGCGTCAGTGGAACAATCCAGCACAGCAGTACTGAAAGCTGGTTACCATCAAATCAAAGTTGGATTTTTTCAAGCTGGAGGAGGAAAAGCCTTCGATGTAAGCATTGAAGGACCGAATATAGCAAAGCAAATAATCCCAGCAGCTTGGTTATTCAATTAATCATTGAAGTTGCACAAAGTAAGTTGATATATGTCCACGTCGTTTACGTCGTGGACATATATCAATGAAGCAGTATCGGCTTTAGTCACATTTTGAATCGTTTTGTGCTAAAGCCCAGTTTTTTTTTGGAGATACTTAAACCACGACCTGAAGGTCGCGGCAATATTTTATTGCATTCTGTGTAACATCAGTGAATCAATTGTTCTATCGATAATAAATAGATGGCTCCTTTACTCAAAAGACGGACATTTCTTAAGCATACTGCTCTCGCAATTTCAGCGATCCCTTTCTTCCGTCAGAAATTATTCAGCAGAATGGATTTGAACTCAGGTGACCCTGCCTCTCATGTAGACAATCAATTAACTCTGTGGTATGACAAACCTGCCGAACAATGGGTCGAGGCGCTTCCTATTGGAAATGGACGTTTGGGAGCGATGGTTTTTGGCGGAACGAAAAATGAACGTCTGGCGCTCAACGAAGATACCTTATATGCTGGCGGGCCATACGATCCGAGTAATTCCGAAGCCTTGAGCGCTCTTCCCAAAGCACGGCGACTTATCTTTGAAGGCAAGTTCAAGGAGGCAAGCGACTGGATTGGTCAGAAAATGATGGCAAAACCAATCAAGCAAATGCCGTATGAACCGATTGGTGATTTGCTTCTAAAATTTCCAGGTCATGATGTCGCCTCTCATTACCGTCGTGAACTCGACTTAGATACGGCGCTTGCCAAAGTATCTTACAGCGTTGGAGAGATCATTTTCACACGGGAAGTATTTTCCAGTTCTGTGGATCAAGTCATCATGGTACATCTGAGTGCCAGTTCTCCCGGTCACATTACTTTTCAATCATCAATGTCAACTCCACAGAAAGCAACCATCGAAACAGAATCAAACGATACATTTGTTCTACGTGGACAGAATGGTGATTCGATGGGTGTACTAGGACAATTAAAATTCCAGGCACGTGTAAAAGTTATTGCTCAAGGCGGAGTCATTACAACAGATAAGAATTTTGTCTCGGTGAAAAATGCGAACTCAGCGACCTTGATCATCGCCGCAGCGACAAGTTATAAGAATTATACAGATGTCAGTGCCGACCCTGAGGAATTGACAAAATCTTATCTAAAAAAAACAGCAGGCAAATCATATTCGCAAATTCGTGAAGCACATATTCATGAACATCAGCGGTTGTTCCGTCGCGTACACCTTGATGTAGGAACAACTGATGCCGCGTTATTGCCAACAGACCAACGCCCTGCAAAATTTTTAGATGGATTGGATCCGCATCTCGCTGCTTTATACTTCCAGTATGGCAGGTATCTTTTGATTTCTTCTTCACGCCCAGGCAATCAACCAGCCAATCTACAGGGAATCTGGAATGAACAGATGACTCCACCATGGGAATGCAAGTTCACAGTCAATATCAACACTGAGATGAACTACTGGCCTTCAGAATCTACAAATTTGTCGGAGTGCCATGAGCCATTGTTCCGGATGATAACAGAACTCGCTGAAAGCGGACAACGAACTGCAAAAATCCAGTATGGCGCAAACGGATGGGTATGCCATCACAATACAGACCTCTGGCGCGCAACCGCTCCCATCGATGGACCATTGTGGGGCTTCTGGCCGACAGGAGGCGCATGGTTGTGTACACATCTCTGGAATCATTATGAATTTAGCCGTGATAAGGAATTCTTATCAAGTGTCTATCCTATCATGAAAAGAGCGGCACTATTCTTTGTGGAAACACTTGTCGAAGAACCAGTCCATAAGTGTCTGGTAACCAATCCTTCTATTTCTCCAGAGAATGTTCATCCCGGTGGAGTTGCCGTATGCGCCGGACCAACAATGGACAGACAAATTCTTTATGATCTGTTTACGCAATGCATTACCGCCGCAAGTATCCTTGGTATCGAAAAAGATTTCAGCGATACATTAATATCTGTTCGTTCACGTTTAGCACCAATGCAAATCGGTAAATCTGGACAGTTGCAGGAGTGGTTGGAAGATTGGGATATGGAGGCACCAGAGCGGCAGCATCGTCACGTCTCTCACCTTTACGGATTGTTTCCGAGTAATCAAATTAATAAGAAAGAGACTCCGGAATTATTCGCCGCAGCAAAGAAGACTTTGGAATTACGAGGTGATGTTGGAACCGGATGGAGTCTTGCCTGGAAAATCAACTTTTGGGCACGATTGCTTGATGGTAATCATGCATTCCTCCTCTTAAAAAAAGCTTTGACACCGATATATGCTAAGAATACAGAGGTCCAAAGCGGTGGTGGTGTGTATTCGAATCTCTTCGACGCACATCCACCATTCCAGATTGATGGCAACTTTGGCGCTACGTCTGGAATTGCAGAAATGCTTCTCCAATCTCACCTTGGAGAAATTCATTTACTTCCTGCTCTGCCTGATGCATGGCCAAATGGACATGTGCAAGGATTGCGCGCACGGAGTGGATTCGAAATTGATATATTTTGGAAAAATGGTACGTTAAGTAATGCCTCTATCAAAAGTATTGCCGGAGATGCATGCATTGTGCGCTATGAACAACAAGTCGTTTCTCATCAATGTAAAATTGGCGATGTCATTCAACTGGATCATGAACTGAACAGAATATAGGTCGATAGGATTATATGAAGAAACTTATCAATCACTCTCAGTATAAAATTTTAAAAGTGCTTACATCCATGATGTTGGCCCTTCTTCTCCCTCGTACCGTTTTTAGTAATGAACAAAACAGTACAAATGCTCAACCATCTGAACAACTAGGTCCCCTCATTTTATGGTACACAAAACCCGCCGATCAATGGGTTGAGGCTCTCCCCATTGGAAATGGACGACTTGGAGGGATGGTGTTTGGTAGGATCGATTATGAACGTATTCAACTTAATGAAGAATCAATGTGGTCAGGTGGTAGAACTGTTACCGACAAACCAGATGCATATAAATATTTACCGGAAGTCCGACGCTTGTTATTCGAAGGAAAATACACTGAAGCTCAAAAGATCACCGAGCGCGATATGATGACAGAGGGAACATGGAACATGTATCAATCGCTTGGAGATTTATATTTCAAGTTGAATCATTCAGATAATATCTCGGACTACCGGCGAGAATTGAACCTCGATGAAGCTATTGCTCGTGTCTCCTATAAATCGGGAGATGTAAATTACACAAGAGAATATTTTTCTAGTCCCGTCGATCAGGCAATTGTTATTCGTTTTACATCGACCAGACCGAATGCTTTGACTCTATCTGCAAGACTTGCACGCGCTAAAGATGCCGTCATAAAAGCTGAGGACAATGCTATTATCATGAAAGGTCAAGTAACAGCAGGAGGCGTTGACGTCATAGGACTTAATCCTGGAGTACATTATGAAACTCAGCTAAAAGCATTGAGTGTCGGTGGAGCAATATCAGTCAGCGGCGACAGTCTCATTATAAAAAACGCGGATACTCTCACCTTTTATCTCACCGCCGCAACCGACTATTGGGGCAAAGATCCACACTTTGCGTGTGATCAAACGATAAATAATCTTGCCGCGAAGAAATTCGAAATGATAAAAAGAGTGCATATCACGGAACACCAACGCCTTTTTCATCGAGTAAAACTTGACATAGGTGCGAATGCCAATGCTGGATTGCCGACGGATGTAAGGTTAGAAGCTTTTAAAAATGGGAGTGACGATCCTCAATTACTGAGTTTGTATTTTCAATACGGTCGATATCTCCTAATTTGCAGCTCACGCCCAGGCGATCTTCCTGCAAACCTGCAGGGAATCTGGGCTGACGGGCTCACAACACCCTGGAATGCCGATTATCATATCAATATAAATATTCAAATGAATTACTGGCCTGCTGAAGCGACCAATCTTGCAGAATGCCATCTTCCATTTATCGCTCTTGTAGACAGTCTGCGCCGAAGCGGCAGAACTACAGCAAAAAACATGTATAACAGTCGGGGTTTCGTTGCACATTTCACTACCGATATATGGTACTGGACGACATCGACCGGCAAAGCTGAATGGGGAATGTGGCCGATGGGAGCAGCATGGTGCTGCCAGCATTTGTGGGAACATTATGCATTCGGCGGTGACCAGAAATTCCTGGAGTATGCATATCCAATTCTTAGGGAAGCCTCTCTTTTCTTTGTAGATTACCTCACAAAGGATCCAAAAACCGGATATTTGGTTTCTGGACCATCAAGCTCGCCGGAAAATAAATTTATCGCAAAAAATGGAGATACGTCCAATATTACCATGGGTCCGACGATGGACATGGAAATTATCTGGGATCTATTCACTAATACGATTGAAGCTTCCAAAATTCTTGACACCGACAGTAAATTTCGAAATCAGTTAGCAAATCTTCGCTCACAGTTGAGCCCCTTACGCATTGGAAGCGATGGACGACTGATGGAATGGTCGGAGGAATTCAAAGAAGCTGAACCAGGACATCGTCATATTTCCCATTTATTTGGACTACATCCCGGTAAACAAATTACGGTGCAGCAGACTCCTGAATTAGCCCAAGCCGCACGCAAAACCATCGACTACCGGCTTTCGCATGGCGGTGGTCATACCGGTTGGAGCCGCGCTTGGATTATCAATTTCTTTGCACGATTAGAAGATGGCGAAAAAGCTTACGAAAATCTTGTCGCTCTTCTTTCAAAATCGACATTACCCAATCTCTTTGATACTCATCCGCCATTTCAAATCGATGGCAATTTTGGAGGAACGGCAGGAATTGCAGAAATGCTGCTGCAAAGTCACGCAGGTGAAATCAACCTCCTCCCCGCTCTACCGAAAGCGTGGCCATCGGGAAGTATACAAGGACTGCGCGCGCGAGGAGGCTTTGAAGTGGATATTGCATGGAAACAAGGGAAAATTATCAATGCAACGATCAAGAACGTTAAAGGTACCAGCTGCAAAGTGC
The DNA here is from genome assembly GCA_003155495.1 of Ignavibacteriota bacterium. GTDB lineage: Bacteria > Bacteroidota > Ignavibacteria > UBA10030 > UBA10030 > Fen-1298. The sequence continues at coordinate 4,853 of PMDB01000082.1, read as the reverse complement.
GATATGGAAAACGTACTATAATACTTCACATGATTGCAAATGAATCAATTGTATTAGATGAAAATCTTCAACAGATCTAATGAAGCTTGATAGCATCAGAATAAATAGATTATATATAATAGGTCTAACTTTTATTACAAGATGCAAAGTTTGGCATTAATTCGATTCGGTTTTTACCTACATTATATAAAGATCAATAACATAAGGAGCATTAAATATGATCACGAAATTACAAAAATCAGGAATGTCGTTCTTCCATTCATGCTTTCTCCTTCCATCACTACTTCTCTTGATTTCGTCCATTGCTTTTTCGTTGAATCCCAGAAAAACCGAGAACTTCGGAAAGAATTGGAAATTCAATTTAGGCGACATTCCGAACGGTCAAGAATCCGGATTGATCGATTCGCAATGGCGAACACTAGATTTGCCGCATGATTGGAGTATCGAAGGTCAATTCAGTAAAGACCATCCTGCTACACCTGGTGGAGGTGCTCTTCCTGGAGGTATCGGGTGGTACAGAAAAACGTTTAACTTGCCAAACTCAAATAAAGGATGTTTAGTTTTTATTGATTTTGACGGCGTGTATCGAAATAGCGAAGTTTGGATTAACGGACACTATCTTGGAAAAAGACCGTATGGTTATAGTTCTTTCCGATATGAATTGACCTCTTTCCTGAAATATGGGAAAGAGAATAATGTTTTGGCTGTTAAGGTTGATAATTCACAGCAGCCAAATTCCCGATGGTATTCCGGCTCGGGCATCTATCGAAATGTCTGGATGGTGATAACAAAAAAAATAGCTGTCGATCACTGGGGCACATATGTAGCCACATCGGATGTTACCGAGCGATCATCGAAAGTCTTGCTGCAAATCAAGGTACGTAGTGCAGCATTAAAGGATCAACCGATCATTCTCCGATCAGTGATTATCGATAAATCCGGCAAAGAGATTGCAAGAGAAGAAACGAAGAATATTGCATCGAAAGAATCTTTAACAGCGATTACTCAAAATCTCACGGTCTCCAATCCCATATTCTGGTCAATTGAGAATCCATATCTCTACAAAGTTAGAACAACGATTGTGTGCGACAATACCATATGCGACAACTATGAAACTTCGTTTGGAATTCGTTCCTTTGTTTTCGATAAGGACAAAGGATTCATTCTTAATGGGAAACAAGTAAAAATCAACGGAGTCTGCGATCACCACGATCTGGGATGTCTTGGTGCAGCAATTAATTGCCGTGCACTTGAAAGACAGTTGGAAATTTTGAAAAGTATGGGAGTAAACGGTATTCGAACTTCACATAATCCGCCGGCTCCTGAATTACTTGATCTGTGTGATAAGATGGGATTTATTGTTATGGATGAAGCATTTGATATGTGGAAAAAGAATAAAACTGATTTTGATTATTCTTTGGACTGGGATCGATGGCATAAAAGAGATCTGGAAGATATGGTCCTCCGCGACCGTAACCATCCCTGCGTATTCATCTGGAGCATAGGAAATGAGATTCTCGAACAGTGGGATAGTACAGGCATATCAATAACAAGAGAGCTAACCGGAATCGTAAAAAATCTTGACACTACACGTCCAGTAACATCAAACCTGAATGATCCGAAACCTCAGAATTATCTGGTTCAAGCAGGCGTGCTTGATTTAATTGGTTTCAGCTATCACCAGCAGGACTTTATTAATTTCCCGGCTAATTTTCCAGGGCAAAAGTTCATCGGCAGTGAAACTGTTTCTGCGCTTATGACAAGAGGTTCATATGACATGCCTTCAGATAGCATCAGGCGCTGGCCAGAACGGTGGGATAGACCCTTCGACAAAGGTAACCCGGATAATACCTGTTCATCCTACGATAATTGCAGCGCACCCTGGGGATCGACAAACGAAGAGACCTGGAAAATCATTAAAAAATATAATTTTCTTTCCGGTCAGTTTATCTGGTCAGGGTTTGATTATTTAGGTGAACCTACTCCTTATAGTTGGCCTTCGCGTAGTTCTTATTTTGGAATTGTGGATTTAGCTGGTTTCCCGAAGGACATTTACTACATGTATCAAAGTGAATGGACGAATAAGCCTGTCCTGCACCTTTTCCCCCATTGGAATTGGAAGGATGGCCAAACAATTGATGTTTGGGCTTATTCAAATTGCGAGGAAGTGGAATTGTTTCTCAATGGGATTTCGCTTGGCACAAAGAAAAAAAATGCTGATGACCTTCACTTTGCCTGGCGGCTGACGTACTCACCGGGCACTTTGAAAGCTATCGGTCGTACTAGTGGAAAAGAAATCCTAACACGAGAGATTTCAACAGCTGGAGTTCCAGCCAAAATCATCCTTGAAGCTGATAGAATTATTATTGCTGCTGATGGAAAAGACCTTTCTTTCGTTACTGTAAAAGTGTTGGACGCACAAGGCACTTTAGTACCGCATGCAGATAATTTGATTCAATTCGATGTTTCAGGAAAAGGAAAAATAATCGGTGTTGATAATGGCCTTCAGACAAGCAATGAATCATTTAAAGCAGATAACCGAAAGGCATTTAACGGCCTTTGTCTGGCGGTGATTCAATCTACTGAAAAAGCCGGAAGGATTATCCTGCGCGCAACATCTGAAGGGATGAAAGAAGTGACAATTATAATTGACTCAAAGTGAAGTGATTCAACAGGAGGAATGAGACATGAAAATCTATACCACACTACAAATGAGCGCACTGTGGTTGCTCGCGACGGTCCCGCTTTTCGGACAGAGCAGCGTAAATTGTTTTCTGGAGGATTTTGAATCTAAATCCGCCGTAGTCCCTTCGTATCTTCTAGAAGGAAAAACATTGGCAACTCCCACTGTGATTGTTACGATCAATGCTAATGACACGCTCGGGAAATTACCCAAGTATCTCTATGGTAATAATGCAAATACATATATGACACAAATGGTTGATCAACCAAACTTGATCAACTATATCACCCTGCTATCGCCCAATGTGATTCGTTTTCCAGGAGGCAATTTAAGCAGCATCTACTTTTGGAATGCAACCAGTCAACCGCCAACCGATGCGCCCGACTCATTGATTGACGGCACAACCGGTAAGCCTACCCCGAGCGGTTATTGGTATGGTAATAGCAGCGCTGCATGGACAATCTCGGTAGATAATTACTATGCCATGTTGAATAACACGAATAGTACCGGAATCATCACCATCAATTATGGATACGCCCGCTATGGAATGGGACCAACTCCTGTCGCGACAGCAGCACATTATGCCGCCGACTGGGTTCGTTATGACGGCGGCCGCACGATGTTCTGGGAAATTGGCAATGAAAGTGACGGCGCATGGCAGCGCGGTTATCAAATCGATACAAAAAAAAATCAGGATGGCCAGCCGGCAATAGTTACTGGGGACCTTTACGGCAGACATTTTAAGGTCTTTGCTGATTCTATGCGCAAAGCAGCACAAGAGCTTGGCGCCACGATCTATATAGGCGCTCAACTTGTCCATTCCTATGTCAGTCCTCCCGACGCAAACTGGAATAAAGGCTTCTTCAACCAAGCTGGCGACTCTGCAGATTTTTTCATTTTGCATAATTACTTTGGTCCTTATAACACAAACTCTGCCGCTTCGGTCATTTTGAATTCTGCTGCCCCGGAGTGCCAAAGTATCATGCAGACCGTACAACAGTCCACAAGCACAAGTAAAGTATCAATGAAACCAGTTGCTCTTACGGAATGGAATATCAACGCAGTGGGTTCCAAGCAAGCATGCTCATTCATCAATGGCATGCACGCGGTATTAATGCTGGGAGAATTAGCTAAGGATGGATACAGCATGGCCAGCCGTTGGGATTTGGCCAACGGATATTCCAACGGGGATGACCACGGTATGTTCAGCATGGGCGATGAACCAGTGAGTGCACCCAAATGGAATCCACGTCCCGTCTTCTTTTACATGTACTATTTCCAGAAATATTTTGGAGATCACTTGCTTAATTCTTCTGTTAGCGGTAGTCGGGATATAGTCTGTTATGCTTCCTCTTTCGCTTCAGGGGAGATTGGGGTGGTGGTAGTCAATAAAGGATCAAAAGGGGAAATGATAAGAATAAATATACCTGATTTCGGCTATGGTCAGAGATATTATATGTATAATCTTGCCGGGGGAACAGATAATGGTAATTTCTCCCAGAGTGTCTATGTGAATGATCATCAGCCAGATAATCTAACGGGAGGCCCCATTAATGATCTTGACGGACTGAAGGCGTGGTCGGACATCGTTTCAAAACCTGTCGCTTTTTATTCTCCGGAGTACTCAGTTCAGTACATTCTTATTGATCACGGGAATAATATTATTGACAAAATTTCAGACTACGAATTAATAAAACCAAAAATATTTCCAAATCCAGCAAAGGATATTATCACCATTGTTGCACCTTATAATATTGATAAAATAGAGATTACATCGTTAAGCGGAACAGTAGTTAAAACCGTAGTTCCCGAATCATTTGGCAATCCCATTAAGCTTGAACTTAAATTGCCGCCGGCTTTCTATTTACTTAGAACATATAATAAATTGAATGCATCGGTTTCAAAACTCATTATCGTTGAGTGACATTCAGTGTGGGTTGGATTAGACGCTGGCAAATCTTAAATTTGTAATACTTGTAGGTAATAATCAAAACTATCAGCAAATGAAATGGCAAGGCAGACAAGAAAGCGGCAATATTGAAGACCGCAGAGGAAGATCCACCGGCCGTATAGCGGTTGGAGGTGGAATAGGAACCATTGTAATTGTATTAGCAGTCTGGCTTCTGGGAGGAGATCCTTCAAAGCTCCTTAATATGATACCGGGCGGAGC
>PMDB01000093.1 GCA_003155495.1 Ignavibacteriota bacterium | reverse complement strand
TAATTCACGCTATGGAACTTTAGCCACACATGCTTTCCCGCATAACCGGAGGGAAGATCGAACTCGGTGCGGTACCACCAAGACGATTCGAATGGGTTACCCTCGGGAATGTCCCATCTGCGCACGCCAGGCAATTCCAGATACTTATTGCCGTAATAAGGATCGGAATAAACCTTGTTTGCCACGAGCGCAGCAAGCACAGTTGTGGGATCTGATGTAGGATACCAATCTTTCGCAGCATAACCGTGTAAGGAAATGACCTTGCCATCGTCAGTAAGGTTCGCTGATGATTGGATGGACCAATGGTCGCGGAGAACTATGCTGTTCCCTGCTGGTGTTTGCGCGAAAACACTTGATGACAGGAAAACTGGTATTAATAATAAAAGATAACTTGTTTTCATAAATGCAAAGTACTTGTTTTAGTTAGTTATTGAATAGCTTGAATTTGTGTTGCTTGCTGCGCAATTAGCGTCTGTGGCTTCCTGACCATTGCGTATCTCCATCAGAAGTTCATGTTTCGTTTCGGAATCTTTAACAAACGGGGGCATTTCACCTGCTGCTTGCGCTACGGCTGAAAAATTCCGCAATAAAACACCCACTGTAAATAATAAAACACTTTTCATTTTTATATTTAGGTAGCTATAAGTTATTTGAATTGGTTTCGTTGCCTTTGAAAACAGAATAAACGTTGTGTGTACTTTCCCCTTTTTTTATTGTTTTACAATACGTATTGCAATATATGGTTTGGCCGGTAATTCAATCAAGCTATGTCCCGAAAATTTCTTTTGCACAGGAGTGATTGTCATGTTCCAGGTATCAATGATTTCGACCTGATAAAATGCATCTTTGGGTAAATCAATAACAATGCTTCGAGGCTGGGCATCATTCAAATAGCCCAAGTAATATTCACCTTCAACCCCAATACAAGAAAAAGGCATCCAGGTGAACAATGGAATGGGCTTCATATGAAGTGGAGCTGACTCGATAATACTTCGGAGGAACTTAATCCGTTCAGGGCTTTCGCCTCTTAAAACACCGCCTTTGGACCACCACATAATTTCAGAGGATTCATTCGGGAACTTAACCGGATTTTCGGTAATATATGTTTCTCCATGTCCTACATAGCCTCCATTAGTTACACCTCGCCAGAACTTTTCTGTCAACGATTGAGCTGTTAAATCTCCCCATGACCACGGTATATTCCCTTCGTAGCGACATTCGTCAAAAACAACGGGCTTCATATACTTCATCCTATATTCTTTTGCCCGGTATGTATCTTCACTTTGAATACTCGCATGAGTAATCAACGGATTCGTATGATCGTAAAATTTGACTCCATTATGAATACCTATGAGGTGATGAAATTTATCTCTTTTGGCAAACTGTTCAATATAGTAATCCCAGTCACTTAGCTTTTTGGAGTTCATAAAATCGTACTCATTGGCCATACTCCACCAAACATTTTTGAAAGCAGCAAATCGTGCAATAATATATTTAATATAAAAGTCTTCAGTAGATCTATCCAAGGTACTAAATCCCCACCGGTCGTATGGGTGGAAGACAATTAAATCAGCCTGAATCCCCAAAGAATCTAGCTGCTTTATTCTCTTTTCAATATTTCTGAAAAATTCGGGATTTAATTTGCTGAAATTCCAATTTTTCAGAGGCGTTCCTGCAAAGGGATAGTAAAGAGGTTCGTTGTTGTTCCAGTCGTAACTTTTCGGGAAAATGCACATACGCATTTTATTAAAATAACCTTTTGATAATGTTTTGAGTGTTACCATTGCTAAGCTGTCGCCCTGATGCACCCAGCCATAACAGGTTGTTCCAAACGGATAGTAGGGGTTTCCATCAGCATAGGCAAGATAGAATGTATCTTTCACGGCTACAGGTCCATGATTATCTTTATGAGCAGGTGTACAAACAAAGTTTCCTTTTTTGTTATCCAGATTCTTGTAATTGCTGGTTGTTACATAATTCCATCTTCCCTCTTTGTGAGCCATAAATCTAATCTTGAAAATACCCTCCCCATCATAAAAGCCGGGGACCAAAATAGTGTCGTTATCTTGAATAAACTGACCGGACAAATGTACATCCTTAAACGGATTTCCACTAGTAGGCCCGCTAAGGGCCAACTCGAAAATTTTCCATTTTTCAATATTTATCTGGCCATGAAGTGCACGCGCACAAAAAAATAATACAAATAAAACTTTTCCGATTTTCATATTAATCCATATTAGAATAATTTGAGAATATTATTAAAACTTAACCAATATTTTCTTACCCGTATATAGTACCTCTTTATCATATCTCTTAACTGCATCCATTCCGGTACCTTTGTTTTTGCCCACACGCACGATTTTGAATTTACGTTCACTCAGCATTCCGGGAAATTCTCCTCTTCGATCACCAATGGTTAAAACTTTTTTCGCGTCATCCCAGGAAAAAGTTATAGTAGAATAAATTTCTTTCTCATAATTATAATTGTCGTTTTCATCCTCGTACAATGTGAATTGACCATCGGTACCGGGATAAACCCGCAGTTCGAGATTATCCCATTTTTTTTCCTCTGCGTATTGCACTTTTGGACCGATTGGAAGAATTGATCCTGCTTTCACAAACAACGGAATAATGTCAATCGGTGCTTTAGTATTAATAGTCCGTCCACCGCTGAATTTTTCACCTGTCCAGAAATCAAACCAATCGGTTCCCCCTGGTAGATAAACTTCCTGTTTTTTTATCTTGCTGAAATCTCCCGCAATGGTAGAATCATGACCATGAATAACTATCTTTGAATACATCGGTGTTGTTACCGGGCAGACGAGCAGCGACTTACCGAACATATACTGATTGTTGATATCAAGAGCTTGTTTATCTTTTGCAAAATCCATCACCAACGCACGCATCATGGTTGATTGATTGGAAGTAACATCCCACGAGGTAGAATAAATATACGGCAGCAAATTGTAGCGCAGGTTTATATATTTTTCGATGGCATCATAAATCTTATCGCCCTTTTTACCGAATTGATAAATTTCACGGGGAGCATCCGTTCCATGTGATCGCATCATAGGACAAAATGTTCCGAATTGGATCCACCGTGCATAGAGCTCCCGATAATTTGCGTCATCAAGCTTTTTAGGAAAATTCCAAAGGAAGAATCCACCAATATCGCTGTTCCAGTAAGGAATATCGCTGAGTGAAAAGTTCAGTCCTGCCGAAATTTGTTGTCTTAGTGCATCCCAGGATGCAACAACGTCGCCCGACCATGTATTGGCTCCGTAGCGCTGCTGTCCGGCAAATGCCGAACGGGTAAGTATAAACACCCGCTTGTCGGAAGTTACTGAACGTTGGTGTTGGTAAACACCGCCAACTGTCATTAAGGGAAAAGCATTTCGAACTTTTCGAAATGAACCGAGAAATGTTTTATTATCGAAATCGGATGGCTTGAACTCCAAATGGTCGGGTTCTGATGAATCCAACCACCATCCGTCCATTCCAAGCGAGAAGATACCTTCATTTAGATACTTCCAGTAAATATCGCGAGCATTGGGATTGTAAGGATCGTAAACTCTTACACCCGAAGGATAATCGAGATTTGGCGGCCATTTTTCGGAACCGGATTCCGGCCAGGTTATAAAATCCATGAGTGCCCCTATTTTATCTAATTCCCTAAATTGTTTTGTTTGGGGACCAAACGAATTCCAGATCGATATAATCATGTGTGCATGCAGGTTGTGCACATCGTTGACCATCTTCTGCGGATTGTAAAATTCTGGGTTGAGGAATTCCATGGCATTCCAGAGATAGTTGTTGCCCCAGTATTGCCAGTCCTGAATTATACCGTCAAAAGGAACTCCCAATTCGCGGTACTTTTTAACCACGTCCAATAGTTCATCCTGACTTTTATAACGTTCTTTGCTTTGGAAGTAACCATAAGTCCATAACGGGAACATCGGCACTTGCCCGGTAAGATCGCGCATTTGGGCAATTACTCCATCTGCATTGCCGCCATACATAAAATAATAATCTATACAATCACCCACATCTGATTTGAATGAAGTGCTTTCCGGGTTATCTTCAAAAAGGGTCGGCGAATAATTGTCCCAAAACAACCCGTAACCTTTTATCGACACAAAAAAAGGAACATAATCATCCGTATTTCCCTGTATCATTTTTAATTTCAGATTACGCTGCACCATTTTACCCTGCTGCTGTTGGCCTAAACCGTATATAGTTTCATCTTTATCCAGAACAAATGACTGAGTCACACTATAGGTCGTAACACCAGCATCGTTAAAATCTGTAAACGCTACACCTACTTCTTTCTCATTCAACAAAGGCTCTCCGGCAGGAGTTGAATAAGAAAGCTTACCGTTTTTCAGATTCAATCTTACTTCCAAACTTTCGCTTTTTATAGAAAGTTCATCTCCATCCAGTACTATGGTAATAGCTGTTTTTAATGGCGACTTAATGACAGAAAGACTTTCTTTCGTAAAACCTTTACCTCTTGGTGATTTTAATACCCTCACAGTGGATGGACTGTAGAACTGAATTTCAATTTCGATGGAGTTGATTGTGGACTTTATGCCCAATTCGGTTTTGTGATACAATTGAGCCTTAACAGTACCAGCCATGACACATACAAGTATAGCGATGGCTAAAAATGTCTTTTTCATGTCTTGATTCCTTTTATATTAATATTATAGAGACATCCGGAAAATGTCTTTTGAACTCATTGTTAAGTAAGGTTGATTTTTTTATTATCTATTTCCCGGAAAACTGATTAAGGAATAAATATCGTCGATGCACTATATCGCTTTCAGGAAATATTTTTTTATTTAGATCATATTTGCAAAATTTTATTCTTAATTCTTTATATATCCGACTTCCCGATAATACTTTTCAGCGCCAGGGTGTAAGGGTACACCAAAATTTTGCCACACAGTTTTCGGATCGTATGAATATACCCTGATGAACCATTTTAACGCTCCGTGATTTTCATCGATAGCTTTAGCAAGGTCATACGCTGCCTGCTCTGGAGTGTCATTACGCGCAAAGACAGATTCGCCCGATCTGCCAAGTGTTTTTATCCGCCGGTCAACTCCCCTCAAAAAATTTTGATGCACCTCGACAAATTCAGCATCAACATTTTGCTGAGCAATGAGTTTCAGTAACTCTTCAGGCAACTCTAAGAAATATAGGTCGAATTTCTGACTTAAGGTTGTCCATGAGGAAGATTCAGGGTTCATTGATGGACTTGCCAGAAAACCGGCAACAATGTCAAAATCACCTCTTAAAGCCTCATCGGTTGTAACTCCTATTTTACCGCCCCATGCTTTTATAGTATCGACGGTTATGCTATAATATCTCAGGATGGTTATCATATTACCATCGGCGCCCATAATTCTTACAGGCAGATGATGTTGTTTGATATGGGCAAAGTCTTTTATTCCTAATTCTTTCTTTACAGCAACCAGATAATAGAACGGATCTTCAATTTTTGCGATCAGGCGAAGATTACGATAAGGTCCTTTTCCAGCAAGCGTCTTATCGTAAGCCGAAATCAACATAGCACTGGATGTCACACCAAAATCAACACGTGCATCTACACGCACGTTAACGCCATCCTTGAGATTTATTTCATCAAGCGGTGGTGGATAATCATGCTCAGAGACAAGTCGTGGTCCATATGATCGATTACAGTTACGACAAAGAATTACAGAATAGCCATATGGTTTCAATGATTCTTCGATAAAATCACCCAGTTCTCCCCATGGACATCCGCTTTCGCAGGCTGCAGCCATTACCGGCCTTTTTACGTCCCAACCTGTTTTTCCGACATCAATGGTTTCCTGAGCCTGAACCAGATTTACTATCAGAATCATTACTAAAAAAAATAGGACAGACAATTTTAACGGTGATATTTTCATTTTTGCAATAATTATTTCGCCCACTCCTCTCCTTCCGGCGTCCGTCGCCATTTGAAATAGGCATCTAAACTTTTAAGTGATTCTGCGCTGGGGACAGGTCCTGTGTGCGGTATCTGACTGAAATACATAACAACTGGGTTCGCATCGCTGAATGCTGGCCATACGGGAACACCAGTGCCGCTGGGATCACCATACTTTGCAAAGTTTGTCCAATAGGTTGACATAGCTTCTGAGATCGCTTGATCAGTATTTGTTGCTTCCGGACTCGACGGATTAAGATGTTGGAAAACATAAGCTACATCTTGACCGTGCGGTGAACCGTAACCAGCCTTCGGTGAGCTTGCCGGAAAGTCCGGGTGATGATCGAAATAATAAGAGAAGGCTTTGGATTTCCCCATCTTCGATTGAAGCCGGGCCCAACTCCATGTGTGCCATCCGAATGCCGCATCGCGTGCAAGGTCCCGCGCGGTTTTCGGAACGTTGGTCGTACCGACTGGATATGCTTTTAAAAGGTCTTCCGCAAACTTGCCGTAACGTGCCTTGACACCGGTGATGTAATCCTCCGGTGTTTTTGGCGGTGAAAAACTTGCGCCTTCATCGGAGTTATAACCCACGAGAATTGGCGTATCGTTGAATTTACCCGCTTCATAAAGCTTGTATTGATCGTCGGGAATAACATATCCATCGATGATCGGCCATGCAAGCCCGCGGATTGCCGGGAGTTTGTCGACACTTAACTTCCGCATTTCTACGATAGACGAAACTTTGGCGCTGTCGATGTACGCTTTTCCGGCGCGCTCCGCATCGGGAAGGCGTTTCAAATTTTCACCAGGAAATGTGGTAGGTCGTGGAGGACCGAACGAACCGCCGCTTTGCGAAACGGCACCATGGAACAGTCCTTTAGCTAACGTCGATACGCACAGCATGCTCACTGCGATTCCACCGGCTGATTCGCCGAAGATCGTTACCTTATTGGGGTCACCGCCGAACGCAGCAATATTTTTCTGTAACCACTGAAGACCCGCGATCATATCCAGCAGACCATAATTCCCGGAAACGTGATTCGGGCTCTCGGCGCTCAACTCTGGATGCGCCAAGAAACCGAGTTGGCCAACGCGGTAGGCGATGCTGACAAGTACCACTCCTTTCTTAGCTAGATTTTCTCCGCTATAATTTGGTTCGGAAGTGGACCCTCCGTTAAATCCGCCGCCGTAGATCCAAACAAACACGGGAATGCGGTCGCTCGCGGATATTGCTGGTGTCCAGACGTTCAAGTACAAGCAGTCCTCACTCTTTCCAGACGGAGATCCCCAGCCCTGAATTGGACCAGGGGCAAACTTGGTCGCTTGCCTCACGCCTTCCCATTTCGCGGCGGGCTGAGGGGCTCGCCATCGGAGGTCACCAACAGGAGGTGCCGCGAATGGGATACCTCTGTAAACCGTCAACCCGTTTTCGGATGTTCCCTGTAACAATCCACCTTCAACTTTCACCGATGCGGGTTGCTGCGCGGTGCATAGTCCGGCAACGATCATTAAAATTATTGTTATTAAAAAAATTATGCTCTTCAATAGAATAGTTCCTTTTAGTTAATGTTAATTCTTTTGCCACAAGTTCGGTAGAAAACAATAATAAAACAAGCAATTCTATGCGACTCCGATATTGGGGCATGCTGATGAAACAATTCACCATGTACGCCGTTGTATTTAAAGCATTGGCAAGTTCATAAAAAAACGATATGTTGACAATACAATACTCGACATGAAATCCATACCGATCAGTAAGAAAAAGCTCATCCGTCTTACGACCGTTGAACTTATCTTTTCGATGTATTTTAGCGAAAATCTTTTTATCGCCTGTATGGTTAATACGTTATAACAATGTTTCTGATAATCCTCAAAACCAGTTCTCTAGACAAATAGTATTTTTCTAGGAGATCGCACACATGAAAAATTATGCATACCTAATTGCATTCGCTGCAACTATTGTTATTTCGCCAGGGGCATTTGCCGATGATTATGATAAGGATAGTATCGACTCTCGAGGGCATATGAAACCGTGGGAAAAAGGCGCCTGGGAAACAGGTGTGTACCGCAATGTGTTTTTGGAAGCCGGGTATAAGCAAGATGATATCGATGCGAAATTAACCAAAGCATATCATGATGTATTTGAAGGACCAGGCAGGGTCTATTTTGAAGTGGGTGATTCCATAGCGTACGTTTCCGATTTAAAGAACCATGATGCCCGTACAGAAGGATTGTCTTATGGAATGATGGTAGCGGTGCAGCTCAATAAAAAAGAAGTATTCGACCGTTTGTGGCGATGGACGAAAAAAAATATGCAGCATCAGGGTGGAGCCAGAGATGCTTATTTTGCATGGAGTGTAATACCGGAAACCGGAAAACACAGAGCAGAAGGTTCAGCTTCCGACGGAGAATTGTATTTTATAACCGACCTGCTTTTTGCTTCCAATCGCTGGGGAAACGAAACGGGAATCAATTATTACGCCGAAGCTCGTAGAATACTTGATGCAATGTGGAGTAAAGACGGCACGGGGGGAATAAAGAATGTCCTTAACGTCGAACAAAAAAAGATTGCCTTTACGCCCGATACATCCGGATACAAATGGACAGATCCTTCCTATTTCTTACCGGCCTTTTTTGAAGTCTGGGCTGAGTACGCAAAAGACGGCAAAGAACAATTTTACAGAGATTGTGCCGATACTGCACGTGTCTTTCTTCACAGAGCTTGTATTTATGAAACAGGTTTGAGTGCGGACGCTACAGATTTCAGCGGAGTCCCCCGGGGTTGGGGACGCTTCCATGCTGGATTTCGTTTTGATTCATGGAGGGTTCCTATGAATATCGCCATGGATTATTCCTGGTTTGCTAAAGATAAGGAATGGCAGCAAGATTACTGCAAGCGGATTCAAAACTTCCTTTTTGGCCGGGGGATTGATTCTTTTGAAGATCAATACAACGTAGACGGAACACTTCCCGACTTTATTTTTCCTGCCGGCGGACACCGTGCATTGCGCCATTCATTGGGATTGGTAGGCACGTCCGCAGCAGCATCCATTATGGGAACACAGACTAAAAGCTGGAAATTTGTCGATGCAGTTTGGACTGCAAAGCTTGAACCTTACTCCGATGGATATTTTGATCCGTATTATGATGGTTTGTTGTACTTGTTCAGTTTAATGCACTTAAGCGGGAATTACAGAATTATCACTCCCATGACCAATAAATAGAATGATTCAACCCATTTGTTAGAATCTATTCAATTTCAATTTTCATCCAGCGAACAGGCAGTCAAAGACAAATTTTTGGCTGCTTGATTTTTTCCCTTGATCTGAACAAAGCGATCCATAAAAAATTTTCGTGATATATCCAGAATCAGTGCGAAAATCGGCACTGCTTTGCCGGCGTCAATCAAGCCATCTATAATATTCGCCATATGCCCTTGTACGAACCACCTATGCACAAGATAAAGGATTGGATATTTTTTATCGAAATTCTTTTCGTATTCAGCTGGAATATACACGTTGACATGGCCTTTCAATCTCTATTCGAGGCTACGGTAGAACTCGCCTGGTCCTATATGTCAGCAGATGCAATCACGTGCTCAATAAAGTTACTTGAAAATGTTGGACGAATTGTGTACACTTTAATCCACAAAGTGAGATTCGTTCTCGCTTCGCCTGCAAGAATCGAAAATTTTACGAAGGGTCTATTATGAACATATTCAGATTCAGCAACATCGCGACATTAGTATTCTGTGTTCTGGTTGTATTGGCGTATCAGAGCTCCTCTGCCGCATCTGGCGGTGCGGCGATGAGCGATTCTATCCGCAGCATCGCACCTTACTTCACACCGGCTACATCGTCCCCCAAGGCGCCGGATGCCGATGGCTTTCTTCAGCGCTGGCTGCTTCTCGAACCAATTAACAAACCGAACCGGACCAACACCGTATTTGTCGATAGCTACATCCGGAATGCCTTCGATACCTTGTACTTTCCCAGTCAATTCACTGGAGTTCCTCACGATGGCGACAAAGTGACGGTTGCCGGCAAAGAACTCGCATGGCATGCAGTGGAATCCACCAATTTCGATGTCAAGCTCTTTCGTTTCGCTTACGGACTGAACAAGCCAACCTACGGCGTCCTGTTCTGGGCTGTTACTGTAGTCAACTGTCCGCGGGAAATGAAAAATGTTCGCATGGCCGTCGGTTCCAATTCGGCTTCCATGTGGTGGCTGAACGGTAAAGAAGCCGTCATCCTCTCCGGGGATCGACGCATGGTGATGGATGACTGTATCTCCAAACGCCTCACGCTCAACAAGGGCCGGAATGTTATTCGCGGCGCCGTTATCAACGGCCCCGGTTTAAGTGATTTCTGTCTCCGCTTCATCGATGAAAATGGTGCACCAATCAAGGATATCACTCTGAACCTTGAAAGCGCTGGAAAATAATGAATCATCTAATTTTTGATCTCAATCGTATTGCTCCCGGAGGTTTTATGAAATTTCGTATTTTATCAGCAACCGTTCTCACCCTGCTCGCTTTCTGGCTTTCTTGTCAGGCACAGGCTCTGAACGGAAAACCCTATATCCACGATCCCTCGACCATCACGCTGTGCGACGGCAAATACTACACGTACGGCACAGGCGGCGGTGGTTTGATCTCCGATGATGGCTGGACCTGGAACAGCGGTGCTGTACGTCCAGGCGGCGGGGTTGCTCCTGATGTTATTCACATCGGGGATCGTTACTATATGNNGCGATGCCATCGATCCGGCGTTCCTTCTCGATCCCACTGATGGCCGGCTGTGGCTCAGCTATGGAACTTACTTCGGTTACATCCGGCTCATCGAGCTCGATCCCAAAACGGGCATGCGCATGCCTAACAATCAAGCCATTAATATCGCCATCGATTGCGAAGCTACTGCCATGATGTATCGCGACGGCTGGTATTATCTGCTAGGCACTCACGGCACCTGTTGCGATGGTGCCAACTCCACCTACAACTTCGTTATGGGCCGCTCCAGGAAAGTGACAGGCCCCTATGTTGACAACATGGGTATAGAGATGCTCAAAGGCGGCGGCAAATTCTTAGTGAGTGCCAGCGGACGCTTTGTTGGGGTAGGCCATTTTGGTCACCTGGATTTAGGTGATGGAGTTGAGAAATTCTCTTGTCATTATGAAGCTGATCTTGATCGCAGCGGTTACAGCGTGCTGGACATCCGTCCGCTTCTTTGGAAAAACGGATGGCCCGTTGGCGGTGATAATTTTAAAGAAGGCACGTATGAGATCCAGTCCGAACGCAGCGGATTTGCACTCGAGCTGGCTGTGGATTTTGTTCGCATGCCCCGCATTGGACGTGGCTTTTTTGGCGGGCCTCCTCCTGCAGCCCCAGCTCCTCCTGGCACGCCTGCAACCAATCCGCCTGCAGCGAATGCACCAGGAGCCAATCCTCCAAGTGCAGGCGGACCAGGCAGTCCCGGTATGCCACCTGGTTTTGGCAACCGCGCACCTGTAGGACCCGTGACCTCAATTCCATCTCAGACTCTCGAAGAGGCATCAAAAAACTGGTCTGCCGGTAACATCGATATTCGTATCAGCGACTTCATGGCACGACCTCATCAAAAGTGGACGATCTCTCCCGTTGATAGTGTCGGTGGCTATCCAGGTTCACCTTATTTTAAGATTACAATTGCCGGTACGAGTCGCGCACTGGCTGCAACCGCTGACGCCGAAGTTATTGCAGTTCCCGCCTTTACCGGCGCTCCCGAACAACTCTGGCGCATCGACCAGTTAATCGACGGCACGTACCGCATCATGCCCAAAGTTGTGCCCGGTACCAAGGAACCCCTGGTTCTGACAGCAGTGGGCAGCAGCACTCCCACACTGGCCAAGTTCGACCCCAAGAGCGACAAGTCACGCTGGAACTTAAAAACGCCATGAGGAAAATAGTACTAACTATCAATTATTCGATAGGTGAATTCTAATTAACTTCGAAGTATCAAACAGAAAAATATTTAACTGGAAAGTCTATGAAAAATCTATTTTCCTTACTTGCGATTATGATACTGTCTTCATTGGTCTTTTGCCAGAATAAAAACACAAATCCCATATTGGTAATCGAAGGTGGAAAGATAATTGGGGTACCTACTACTACCAATGGAATTATTGCATATAAAGGTATTCCTTTTGCAGCACCTCCGGTTGGCGATTTGCGTTGGAAGGAACCTCAAGCCGTTGCACCATGGGAAGGAGTAAAGACAGCAGATAAATATGGTGCTGCTGCCGAACAGGTAACTTGGGATCCCGTAAGTTTTTATGGCAAAGAATGGCGGGCCAGCGGTTCTGTTCCATTTAGCGAGGACTGTCTCTATTTGAATATTTGGACTCCTGCGGCAGGNNGGCGGTGAGGAATGGGCTTCACGCGGTGTCATTTTAGTATCGGTAACTTACCGCCTTGGTGTTATCGGTTTCTTTTCACACCCACTCTTATCTGCTGAAAACCCACATGGTGTTTCGGGTAATTATGGGTTGCTGGATCAAATTGCGGCGCTTAAATGGATTCATAATAATATTGAGCAATTCGGCGGAGATCCCAATAATATAACTATCTTTGGTCAAAGTGCAGGTGCAGGCAGTGTCCAGGCATTATGCTCTTCCCCATTGTCAAAGAAATTAGTCAGCCATGCAATAAGCATGAGCGGCGGTGGCTTGAGTAACTTTAGAATAGGTAATACAAACTACGACACTACCCAGTTGGATAATAAGAACTTTATGGATCATTTTAAGAAAACGAACTTAAAGGAAATGCGTTCGCTCTCATTTGAAGAACTTATGCAAATGACCAATGACTATTCTGCAGATACGAAGAAACGGATGTTTTGGGCTCCCGTTACGGACAATTATGTCTTGGAAGGCACTTTCAACGATGAGGCAAAAGCAGGTAAAATAGCCGATATCCCGTATATTTTTGGATACACANNGGTTTATGGCTATTTGTTTGCCCGCCAATTGCCAGGTGATTCAAGTGGAGCTTTCCACTCTGCTGATTTATGGTATGTGTTCCATTCGTTTAGATACAGCTGGCGACCTTTCACAGCCGGCGACCATGCACTGAGCAAACAAATAGTTGATTACTGGACAAATTTTGCTAAGTATGGCGATCCAAATGGTGCTGAAAAAGGTTCCTGGACTCCTTATTCTACCAAAGTTCCAAAGTTGATGGAACTTGATGTAATCGGAGATAAGGCAGCTTGTACCATGACCGGCTCTCCCGCATATAAGGGTAGTACATTCAAATGGCAAAGATAAAAGCCAAACGATGCATAAAAGCCTGGATCGAACTTCCAGGCTTTTTTTATCAACATCAAATGGTTCAGTTCTTATTTTGCTTCAGGTAGTCTGGATCAAAAACAATGGTGGTGGGTCCATTTATCACGGACATTGGATTAGGGCAACCTACTATGGGAGAATATGGTTGAGTTTCTGGAGGAGTACCATTGACTAGAGCTGCGGCTAACTAACGCATCGTTGTGATATACGACTTGTCACAAGGTTTCTTAATGTACACGTAATGGCCGCAATTTCCTTTTGTAATTCCGTTGTCCATCAACTGCTCCATTTTGCTTTTATCATGAGTCTTGCTGATTGGCCGATTCGAGCCGCGAAATTGCAATCGAACACTATCATGGTTTACCGTCGTAAAAGCTATTTCACTCAACCCTTTCGCACAACAAAGTACGGTTGGTTCGTCAGGTCCGCTGAAAAACCGGGGTATAGCCACGCTTTCGCGGGAGTTTCTTTTAGCTCAAAATAATATTGAAGCGGATACTGCGAGTTGGTATAATCCGCAGGTATGATTGCCCGGTAGCCATTACCCGTCAACTGCATTTCAATCAAATTGTACCGCTCAGCATGATTCACATGACGATAGTACAACTTAGCAGAAGCGATTGCTTTCTCAATAGATAGTTCGAGAACAAGAGGTTCGCCTGCCTTAAAATGTACCGGCTGGAGATGATGACACGCCGTAGACACACGGGCAGGTCGATTCAGTGCCTCCTGAATAGCTAAGCGTACTTGTTCCTGTTGAGCAGCGGGACTGCGTTGAGTTTGATTCAGCTTTTTCGCCATGAGGGCGATATCCTCATCGATAGCAGGCAACCGATCGAGCCAGTGCCCGCGTTGAACATCCATTTCTCCTATTGTAACGTCAGGCTTATAAACCTCACGCGCACGGTCTGCTAGCTCAGCCCAATAGTTCCGAGCTTTTTGGTATAGCGTTAAAGATTGTTCCAGGGCTGTGCGGTCGCCGCTTTGTTCGAAGATTGCATAGAGAACACCGGATCGAAATTTAGCTCCAAAGAAACGGCCCAATCCAACTTGTATGGTAACATCAATTGCCATCCGACGGAATTCAGGCCTTTGTTTTCCTTTCGACCTTGCTTCTGCCTCTGCAAGATGCCTGGCCGCCGAATCGGAATAGTCTTCAACCCATTGAGCATATTCGATGGGTGTGTACTTACCGCTCCGTTCGCCTTTTAATAATTCTCCTGCAAAATCGTTGATCCGATGAAACAGCTGCGGATCCATTGGGCTAACATTGCCGAATACTTTTGGTGACGGTGTGTCAAAAAACGGATTTATATTATTCGGATCTACAATAGACAGGTTCGTATATATTTCTGGCCAGTAAAGATTGTTTGCAGCCGAAACTCCATGAACAGTTAATACAATTGGAAGAATGCGCGAGGCGTTTGCCAAGGCCAGTTCAACAGATTCTGCACCTGCACCAAATTTGTTATTCATATAGCGACGCCAAACACCGGAATCAGTATCAGGATTGTAAGCCAATCTCCCGAAGACTCTAAGACTGTAAAGATATTTTTCCCAGTCCCATCGGGGTTTTAGAGTTGGATCTAAATACCCGCAGCGATCCCCGGCAATACCGGATCCGCGGCGGCCTTTGAACGAAAGCGGTTCCATGAGTTCAACTCCCGCGCTGCCGCAGAAACCGAATGCCCTCGAGTGTGCAGCGCTCGTTTCCGGATCGCCCCAGAGAAGTAACCGTTGTGTACCAGGCCAGATTCGATGCAACACCCCATAGCGCCGGTCTTCTTTAAAAAGGTCGCCATAGCCGTAACGAATAAAGCTACGTAATCCTGCACTTAATTTCATGAGTTCAGTCGTTGTCGTGTCCGGTTTTGGGATTTCATATGCTCGAATGTCCGCCTGATGATACGGCATACCGAGATGCTCAGCCCAGTACTTGGGGGAGATATTAACCGGCAATCCGGTGGCGATGGCAACATCGATCAAAGTTTGGTTCAAACCTTTTGCATGCAAATCGATCTCAACTTTGCGTCCGCANNCGCACTGCATCACGGCAATACGCTCCGTGGTTTTCGGATGTCAGCCCCTCAATTGTATAATTCGGATTGGGACTGTTGAGCCATTCATATCCGTGCATCCAGATTCCCAATTGAAATTGTATGCCTCGAACCGCAGTCTGCTCGCTGATAAATTTCAACATCTCAAGATTGTTGTCACGTTCCACATCGGACAATTGCGGAACACGCACGTTGTATCCCGGCACAGAAAAGAAGAATGGATAAGCAAAAAGGAAATATGCATCTGTGACATTCTGGAGAAAATCGTAACCGATCCCTAGACTCAGATTAAAGCGGTTAAATCGTAGCGAGGCCAGCATCGTAAGATATTGTTTCCACATCTCGCGATCGTTAAACCAGGGCTTGTCTTCGATCTCGCTCACAAAGAGTCTGCTGACGCTGCGGACGGCATTGGCAGGTCGTTCAATAATGGGCTTGTGAATAGTTAACGAGCCGAATGGCTGATCTGAATATTGAACACGGTCTACAAGTTCAAGCAATGCATAGACAAGCCCCCGAACATCATATCCGCAGGCCAACAAGACTTGCTTATCATCTGAAATAACCGGTACTAAACCAAGCGCTTCATTCACTGTAGGAATATCTGTCTTCGCATCTTTTAGTAGTAGGCGGGCTATGGATGAATCTGAACCTGCAACGACAATATTGAAATCACCGCTTCGGGCCTGCGCAAGCTGATCGTACCTATGCACTTCTATTCCCTCGGACGCCAGAGATTTCTCCAGCTCCTTAACCGCCCATCGAGACGGTAGCGACTCCGCCTTTTTATCGGCAGGGTCAATCACAAGAGAAACTCCTTTTGTTTTGAAATTAAATTGGCCTAAGGATGATACACCAAGTGCAGAAATTCCAGCAATTTTCACAAACCGCCGTCGGTTAATACCTTTTGGGTCACGAGAGGATTCTTGATTCTCAGAATATTTCATTTTTACCTCACGTTCAATGAGTCATGGCTTGCAACCCGAGACAAACGAAGCTCAATTATTCCAGGACGAGATTTAACAATGAAACCGCCTGTCGTGGTAGTTGCAGTTCAATCCCGAATTGATTGTTTTCATTTTGTATACGGGTCGGTTCGTTGAGCATTTCAAGCTGTCCGGATTTATCAAGCTCTTGTATCTGTTCTGAAGTTGGATTTTGCGGAGAGCCCATTTTTTTCCATACTTCATACGAGTTACTATGGTTTTTGTCTATTCTGTAATGATACAACATGGCAGATTTCGCGCAAACATTTTTAACGGTCACATGTACGCGAGATCCGTCATCTTGAATATCTTTGTCATGGTAATTCCATAATAGGATAGCTATTGAGTTGTTTGTCTTTGAAGCCAACCCATTGATATCAGTTGTTGTGCCGCGGACACCGGAATCGCAAATGGATTTAAAATCGTATTCCATGGCGCCATTCACAGCCAAACGCGTTCCATGCATCATGCCAAACATTCTGAACACATTGAGGACAGGCTTATCTACTCCGTTTGTTGCAAGATCGCGAAATCCATAAAACCATGGCTTGTTTTCAAATTCAAAAGACCAGTTGACGGCTCCAAGAATATTTGTTCCGTAATATTCATTGATATCATACATGCGTGCCAGCGATGCTGCTGTATAACTGGAATACATAGTCCCATTGCGATAGGCATTGGCCGGATGTGTGTTCATTCCGCACGCCGCGCATCCTTCAGGATCAGATTCACCAATTATGATCGGAAGATTTTTAACTTCCGAAATTGTTGATATCAATTTTAGATTTTCACTTATGGTAGAAAGTTGATTCTTCATTCCCATCTGCACAACACCGTTGACAACTTCCGGAGAACCCTTTGCGTGGAATGCAATAAAATCCAAAGGAGTCCCGTTTTTACCTGTTGATTCATTGCGTCCATAAAGGCAATGGAGTATGAATCCTCTTAAAAAGTCATTTGCAACTCCCGCTATATGTGGGCCACCAATTCTTGCGGTCGGGAGTGCGCGTTTCACCGCATCGGATGCAAAGTCATACATCGTGCAATATGTTTTTAGTTGATTGTCCGCTTGCAAATAAGGAATATTCGGTTCGTTCCATAATTCCCAGTACCACGTTTCAACTTCAGATTCTCCGTACCGCTCAGTACAATGTTTAACCCATTGATAAATCAATTCGGACCATTTCTTATAATTATTTGGCGGGTAAGCCCAACCCGAGAATAGAATGGAGTTCTTATCTGCCGGATCCCAATGATGCTTATATGGCTTTGGTTTTAAAGACAGTGCTTCTGGCATGAAACCTATTTCAGCTAATGGTTTCATCTTAAGATGAATGTATGTATCGAAGATGCTATCCACAATGTGCCAGTTGTAAATTGGATTTTCTTTTGCATCCTCTGTATACATATTTGTTGATCCCCATTTCAGTGCGGGGACTCCATCTCCTGTAGTCATGAGATTATGCGTACGAACATATACCGGGACCGGGCTCAAATCTGCAAGTTCACGCAAGAGTTTTTGGCCATTTTTCATGTATGTATAATTCGGCTCATCGTAACCGAACCATGCCCAAAGTGGTTTTAGCTCACCCCTTTCCTTAAGTACGTCAACTTCAATATTCACCACCTTCTCTTGCGCAAAACAAACCATGCCGTAGCAAGTCATTATCAATAATAGCTGTTTTCTCATTTATCAATCTCCAGACGGTACGCAACGAACATGTTGTTCAGTGAATGCAGGAATTACTAACAAAAAGCTTCGAAGGAATGTATTCTATATCCAGCTGCAAGTTATTTTTTATTCCAGAAATTTGTCAGAAGTTATGCCCTCTATGTATCACCCGATATGTGCACATAAGAAATATTTCTCTTTAAGTCAGCTGTCAATACTAGCTCGGATCCGAACTCTTTCTATCCGGCGATACCGCACATGAGTGTTTGGCCGAAATCTCATGGGAAGCCAGAATTGATGTCCTTCAAAGCTAAATCATTCGTTATTTCGGTCATCTGGAAAAGCTGTGATCAAAAACCACTTATCATTTATGAATCACAGCTCTTCCATCTGTGAGAACTTACTTCAAACCACCATTGGTGATGTGGAAGTAATCGAACGCGACATCAAATGGTGTTCCCGGCTTGGTGGTATCCGGATCGAACCAAAAAGTGCTTTTCATGCTCTGTATTATTACTCCGTCGCATACAATCAACCCCGCTCTGATATCCTTCAACAAGAGATTGGCGGTTCCCAGCTTTTCAAATTTATTACCTTCAAATGAATAGTATGCTGTGTAAACGCTCCCATATTTCTCCAGTTTGACTATTAACGCGTTGCTATCCGTAACTGCTTTTCTGAGGTTAAAGGTTGCCATAGACTTTGCAATACCATTTTCTTCTATGATTAGGTCTATCGTTCCCGGTTGAACTCCCGTTCCCGAGGACATACCAGATCTCGTTGTTTTCGTAACCGCTCTGAGCATCAGTTTTACAAAGTTATCATCATTTTCATAAACCAAAATTCCTGCATTTTCAGGCTGAGATGGAATTCTTGAGCAAACCAATTTTGTCTCAATCGTCCAATCGTTGTTTGCACTCTGCAAAAGTATATTCTTAGCATTGTTACTGGCCTCAGATACATCTCCTGCTTCACTCGTGATAGTTAGTGAACCTTTATTTTTTGAAAGGTTATAGGTTGCCTGGTTTTCTCTTACCCATTCCCATTGTTTACCAACGGATGCACCGTTGAAATCATCACTAACCGAATTAGTATCAAAATTTATATAATAGATATTCTTTTCAAGTGTGATGTTGTCAATAAACTTTATTACAGTCGTTCCAGGCACACCTTTTGCCTGTTCAATATCTACCGTAATATCGCTACTTACTGCTGATGCCTTAACTAAAGGAATTTTTGAGTTGCTTTCCAATAGATAACTATAAGCTTTAACTTCTTTATTAAAACCTTCAATATTTTTCCCGTCAACTGTTATTGATTTGAGACTCAGGTCAGGCATCACTTTCAGCGGGTAACTGTTCGATACAGTCTTTCCATGCAACGTTACATCGGCAAATATCAAAGCTATTCCAACCCCGGTAGCAGTCACTTTTCCGTTTTCATTAACACTGGCGACCGATGGCCTGTTGCTCTTGTAAGTTACTTTCACATCTTTAAGGTTAATGAAACTATCGTCCGACAATGAAGCTGTTACACTTGTCTGTACTATATTGCCAGGTTTCAATACCACCTTGTCGCAGTCAGCAACAACAGTTTTCAATTCCGGTGTATAGGCGCCGCTCATTGTAGCTTCAACCCTTCCTTTGATATCTTTTGAGGATGCTCCTATCTCAAATATATATTTGTCTTGATCGAACATGATCTTTTTATTTTGGGTATCCCAGAACCAAAGATCGGCGCAATCGATATCAATTGATACGGTTTTGGTCTGGCCTCGTGGAATGGTCACTCTTTTGAAACCTTTCAACCGTTTAATCGGTCTTTCAAGCGATGCAGGACTGTCGGGAGTTTTAACGTAAACTTGTACAACTTCATCTCCTTCAACGCCTCCTGTATTTTTCACATCCACTTTAACCGTAATNNTATCCGAATTCATAAGAAACGTCTTTGTTGAAATACATGTACGTTCTGCCGTTCTTTCCGGCACCACCTCTTAATGTATAATCGTTAAACTCAGGGAGATCATTAAGCGATTTATACCATGTGAGACTCGTTTTTCCACCAGGGTTCACTTCACCAAATAGTATTTTAGCCATCGCGGTTCCCTGTGCCTGACCGTTGTATCCGGTAAAGATAATCCCGGCAACATTCGGATTTTTTTTAAATTGCTCGACTTCAACCATTCCCATTCCTTGAATGACGACAATAGTATTTGGATTTACTGCAGCTACTGACTTAATCAGTTCATTCTGATTGCCCGGCAATGTTATGGCAAACCTGTCAGATTCCTCTCTTCCCGTAGTTTGATCGGTACCAGCAAAGACAACTGCAACGTCTGCTGATGCGGCCATGTCGAGAGTTTCTTTATCTGTGGCAGGTATTTCCGGTGCATGATAAACTAAGACAATGGTTTGCAGTCCCGTAATACCCAATGTATTAATTTTAACCGGAACAATTTTTGATCTACCAAAACCTGGAAATCCTCCGCTTTGAGGAGCACTGGCAACTTTTTCTGAGGCAAGGATATTTCCTGTTACAGAACCAACCCTTACCTCGAGCATACCTCCATCGCCGGAGACCGTCATATTGAATCTTATTGAATCTACATCGCTCAAATCAACATTATTATACAATGTCCAGTCGCCATCCTTGATACCTCTAATAGCAGTTGAACCAAATCGCGCAGAAGTAATCAAACCGTTTGCGGAAGCATCGAATTTTGTTGCATCATATTCTTTAATAACCTTACCACTACTTAACGTCGAAAAACCGATCATGGTAAAGAAATCGGTTCTTCTTGCTGTATTTCCACCTGACTTAGAAACTACTTCTGTAGTAAGTTTATTCTGTGCAATATAATTCTTAATTCCAGCCAGGGGAGTAATTTTATACTTTGGTTCAGCTTCTCCGGAATAATCCCCTAATTCAACTTTATCGGCCTGAGGACCCAATACAGCAATTTTTCTAGTGGTATTGGGATTGAGGGGCAATGCTTTTTTCCCGGTTTTCGAAACGAGATCATTTTTCAAAAGTACAGGAGTTTTGGTTGCAATTTCAACGGCAAGATCATTATGTGAAGGATCATTGATGATACTGCGTTTAATTCCAGAATATGGGACTATATTTTGAGGATCGAATTCACCGAGTCTCATCCTAATTGCATAAATATTCACCAGGGCTTTATCTATATCAGCTTCAGTGATCAGACCCTGCTTTAATGCCCCGAGGGCACTTGTCTGGTAAACGCCGCCACAATCATTGTCAACTCCCGATTTAAGACCCATTGCCGCTGCCTCCACATTGCTTTTTGCATAGTGATGTCCTCTCACGATATCTTCTATGGCACCACAGTCGCCTGTAACGTATCCATCTAAGCCGTAGGTTCTTTTTGCAATAGTATCAACCAGAAATTTACTGGCCGACATCGGGACACCATTTATTGCGCTGTACGCTGTCATAATTGCCGGAAGTTTATCTTGTTCAATAAGCGTTTTGTATGGAAGAAGATAAAACTCTCTCATATCCCTGTCATCCATATTGGCACTTCCACTATGGCGGTTAAACTCTGTATTGTTTGCAAAGTAATGTTTACCACATGGAACTGCTTTTAAATAGAGAGGATCATCTCCCATTAAACCTTTGACAAAGCCACCGCCTATCTGCGAAACAAGAAACGGGTCTTCTCCAAATGTTTCAGCTGTCCTTCCCCACCGTGGGTCTCTGGCAGGTTCAATAACAGGAGACCAGTAGGTAAGTGTAAAAATGAGATCGTGATTAAAACCTCTGGCCTCATCAGCAATGACTGAAGTTTCACGTCTAATCAATTCCGGATCCCACGTAGAACCCACGGCAACACTATTGGGGAATGAAGTTGCGGTCATCCCGCTGTTATTATTTCGACCCAAAATTCCGTGCAGGGCTTCACCCCAGACATCGTATTTATTAATTCCCAGACGGGGAATAGGAGGCATGGTGTTACCCAGTTGGCTTTGCTTTTCCTCGGCTGTCATCCTTGATACTAGGTCAGCCGCTCTTTCCTTAAAGGAATATGCTGTGTTCAGGTAAATTGGTTTTTTA
>PMDB01000077.1 GCA_003155495.1 Ignavibacteriota bacterium | reverse complement strand
AAATGACTCGCGAGTGCACGTGTCTTCAATCTTTCCACTCACCATCAGTGTAACTCTCAATTAGGTCGGATGATGACTTTACGCTCTTCATTGCATAAAATCTCAAAACACATGTTCATCTTTCGCAGAGCGTACTAGTACACCATGCGCCATAAAATTCTCTTATCACTCCTCGTGTTGATCATCTGCGAATCTTCTCTTTTCGCACAAAACAAATACAATTTATCCCAGTTCGGAAACGAGACTGTCGATTTTATCAAACAACCGTCGAAATGGGACGGAGGCGATTGGCTCAGACTTGGCGTGATAGGCAGCGCAACATTTTTAACAATGCAAGTTGATCAACCAATCCGCGATGCAGTTCTTAAAGACAGAAGCTATTTCTACAGTGTACCGATTGAGGCAGGCAGAATATATGGAGAACTCTATTCCCCGGTGGTGTTCTTTGCCGGCTTTGCTGCTCATTCTTTGATAACGAATAATATTTCGACAAGGAAAATCGCATATGAAATCGGACAGGCTTCACTGTATACGGGCGCAATTACTTTAATACTGAAAACTGCGTTCGGTAGAACAAGACCGTATATGAACGAAGGTACGTCCAGTTATTACCCATTCTCATCATTACTTGACAAGTATCATTCGCTTCCCGGAGGACATACAGCCACTGCATTTGTACTCTCAACCGTGCTTTCCAGAAATGCCGGCCCAACATGGTTGAAAATACTCGCGTACTTACCTGCCATATTCACGCCGATCTCTCGGGTATATCAGGATCAACACTGGATGTCTGATAATGTTTTCGGCGGCGCGCTCGGCTACTTTATCGCTAAATGGGTTGTAGATCTTCATGAGAAAAAGGATAAACAAATTCAAAGTACTTCCAACACTCCTCTCTTGAATATTAGTATTGTTATTTATTAAGGCTATTAATAATGTCAATTATGAAAACACTGATTGAAAGGTAAAATTCAAAATAACTTAAGCTTTTATCATATTCACAACCAACACATACTGAAAGGAAAATTTCCATGGACTTCACGAAGAACGTAGGGATGTTGCTGCTGGGTATTTGGCTTATAGTCTCGGGTCTTGTAGGACTTGTCCCGGCTATATATTTCAATGGTCTGGGGACGATTATGGCGATACTAGCCGTACTCGCTGGAATATTTATCTTGCTGCGTAAATAGATCAACGTCGCTGTTCAATTGTGGGAGCTATCGCACGGATGCTTTGGTTAACTCCGTGGCCGTATCCACACATCCAAATGTTTCGAGATACATCAGTGTGATTATCTGCCAATCCATTTCTGGCCGGATGAGCCATTAGAAGCACTACGGACGCGGCGAGAGTTATGGTGTACATCATGTCGCCTGCATGAAATGCCGATGATGAATATCTATATGTTGCACTAGAGTTGAATCTTTTAACCGATTCCCTAGCCATTCTCTTTTTGAATTCTTCCTACTATTTAGTATAATAAAGCGTTATGCAGCATTTTAAAACCATACTTCATACCAGAAATAAATTCGTTATCCAGATTGGTACAAACCTCCTTACAGATAAAGTAAAAGGGATCAATCTCGATCGGATGAACGAGATTGCCCGGAGCGTCGCCCGTTTGAATGCTTTTGAATCTATCAACATATGCATTGGACGTCCGATGGTGTCCTCGGTGGTGCAATCGGCTGCTTCATTGCCGATTGGGTCGTAGATCTTCAGGAGAATAATGATTCGCGGCTGCGAGTATCTTCGATATTTATTTCCCTCAGAGAAAGATAACTGAGCATTGAATCGTCGAAAAACCTTATGAAGAAGATCACAAAATCATGAAACCATAAAATATTCTTCTTGTTTTCGAAATTGATTATATACTGGCGAAGGAAATAAATTAAAATGAAAAATGCTTATGAAATTAAGAATCCTGATTTTAACGTAAGCCCGTATACCGGGATGACAAAAAAACATTATATCGAATGTGCAAAATATTTACTGGAAAGAGCTTTTAAATATGTCGATTCTCTTGAAACACCGATAGTGTTTCCGCTGGTCGCTGGAAAAACATATCCTCAACCCAATGCTCCGGCATGGCGCTATCGTTCATTTGAATTTGAGGCATTGGAAAGAACTTTTACACTCGCAGGTCCTCTTTTGCATGTTGACCCCGAAATATGTATTCGTAATATCAAATTAAAAGATTATTATTGTTTGCAATTCTATAATGCGTTGACTCCCGGACATCCCAATTCTTTACCTTTGCCTGAAGAATTACCCGATGCTACATATCAATTTACCTGCGAGTTCGGCGGTTTGTTTAAAACCTTATTATTACTGCCGGATGTGCTTTGGCCTTTTTTTACACAAAACCAAAAAGATGAAATGGCAAAAACCATATCAAAATGGGCACATCATCGAACAACTCAAAACAATTGGCGAATCTTTAATATTGTCACACTTTCTTTTCTTAAAAAGAATGGATATGAAATTGATGATGAATTGTTAAAAAGTCATCTTCTCTGGGTTACTTCATATCATTCGGGGGACGGATGGTATTTAGAACAAACATATAATTATTACACTATTAGTCTCTTTATTGTTTATGGAACGATCTGGAACAGAGCATTCGGTGACGCATATTATCCGGAGATAGCAAACGTTATTGAAAAATCGGCGCATGAGTTAATGAAAACGTACACGAACTTTTTTGCGCGAAACGGTTTTATCAATATGTGGGCGAGAAGTATTTGCTACCGGACTTGGATTTCGGGGGGATTCCCGATTTCTTTTATGTTAAAGGAGAAGCCGCCGATAGACCCCGGTTGGGCGAGAAGACTTTGTTCGGGCTCTGTACTGCAATTTACTACCAGAGAAGATTTTTATGAACATGATATTCCAAGTCTTGGATTTTATGGACATCGGGAATATGTACTTCAAAACTACAGTTGTCCTGCAAGTCCATTTCTCATGTTTTTACCGTTTGTGTGTCTTGCGCTACCGGATAATTCTCCGTTCTGGACTGCCCGGGAGAATGAAGGAATATGGGAAAAACTTGGTCATCAATCACATAAAGTTGTCCTTGAAAATCCGGGCATTGTTCTTGTCAATCATGGGAAAACAGGCACCTCTGAAATCATTCCAGGTAAAGTCTATTATGATGACCAAAATTATTCTAAACTTGCGTTCAATACTCATTTCCCATGGGAAGATCACAATCCTCTCGGAGGAACAGCGATGGAATATAGTTATCGCAGTCTTGATCCGCGGGATGTGAGGGGTGATGATATCAATTTTTATCTCACCGGACTCGCATTGAAAAATGATTCAGATAAAAATGCGAAATATACTACTTCCCAGAGTATGCTTTTTAATGGTGTCCAAAAGGATGTTCTCTATAGGCAGGCCATAATGCGGAAACCGCCTAATAATGGATTAGGGTATATCATTGATCTGGCAGAAATTACCATTCCAGGGGGTGTTATTAGAATTGACCGCTCGCGCATGGCATTCGAACATGAATTAACTCTTGGCCATTACGGCATACCTCATATTGGTGGCAAGAAAGCTGTCATGAAACAATTTGAAGATGAATCAAAAAAAGGAATAACAGCATCAATACATGGAAGGAAACTTGCGCTGATAACGTACAATGGCTGGGATATAGTGACTCATGTAGTACACCAGGGCCGAAATGCGGAATCAGATGAAAGTACTGTATTGTATGCTTACAAGAAAAGGACTTTAAAAAATCCAGCAATGGAATTGATGATTACCGTTATGCTTCATAAGATGGATGACGCCGAATGGACAGAAGGAGAATTGTCGCCCATAAAAGAAATCGATATTATGGATATTACTCCTTCCGGTTCGCCTTTAGGTGCAAATATTACTTTGTTTGATAACAAAAAATACGAGATAGATTTTAAAAATATCGATGGACGTCGATCCTGTTGAGTGCTCATGACAAGAAAATATGGAGAACGAACGGATTGACTGGCATCAATTGCTGCCTTCGTAATCTTTTTACCTCTTTCAGCACTATCAAATTGTCTTGTCGCAAAATAATCATCTTATTCAAAAACTATAATCATTTTTGTTCCATGATCATTGCTCTTGCCTTGGTCTATGGATTCTTTACTCTTTTGAATTCTTCGTACTATTTAGTATAATAAAGCGTTATGCATAGATACGGAACCATACTTCGCACTGGAAACAAAATCGTAATCAAGATTGGCACGAACCTTCTTGCGGACAAAGAAAAAGGAATCAATCTTGAGTGGATGAACGAGATTGCGAAGAATGTCGCTTCCTTGCAGCGACGAGGCAAACAGGTTGTCTTGGTCAGCTCGGGAGCAATTGGTGCCGGTGTTGCCGCATTAAAGATGAAAGAACGTCCCAAAACGATTCCCGAGAAACAAGCCACGGCAGCTATCGGACAGCCGCTGCTCATGGAGGCTTATGAGAACGCATTTCGGAAGCAGGAATGTACAATTGCTCAAATCCTACTGACGAAAGATGATTTCACCAACCGGGCAAGATATCTTAATGCAAAGAACACGTTTTCGGTACTCCTGGAAAAAGGTGTCGTTCCCGTTATCAATGAAAACGATACGGTCGCAGTTGAAGAAATCAAGCTTGGTGATAATGATAATCTTTCCGCGCTTGTGGCAAATCTCATTGAAGCCGACCTGCTCATTGTTCTGAGCGATATCGACGGGCTCTTTTCAGATGACCCAACAAAGAACCATAATGCAGAATTGATTCCGATTGTGGAGAAAATTACACCGCAGCTTGAGAAGCTTGCCAAGAACAGTAAAACCGAATTGAGCACAGGCGGAATGATTACAAAAATTCAGGCAGCGAAGCTGTGTGT
Organism: Ignavibacteriota bacterium; assembly: GCA_003155495.1. GTDB lineage: Bacteria > Bacteroidota > Ignavibacteria > UBA10030 > UBA10030 > Fen-1298. The sequence goes on along the minus strand of PMDB01000077.1, from coordinate 21,210 downwards.
TTCGGCAGGGATTGCAATGATTATTGCGAGTGGAAAAAATCCGAAAGCCCTTGATGAGATATTCTCCGGAGATTTCAGAGGCACATTGTTTTTACCGGCAGAAAAGAAATTGAATGTCAGGAAGAAGTGGATTGGATTTGTCTCGCACGCCAATGGATATATTATGGTGGATGATGGTGCAAAAAATGCATTGTTGAAAAAGCAGAAAAGTCTGCTTCCATCAGGCGTTCTCGAAGTACATGGAGAATTTAAGGCTCACGACACGATCTCTGTTCGCGATATGGAAGGAACAGAAATTGCAAAAGGTGTCACCGGATTTTCCTCGATGGATCTCGGAAAGATCAAAGGGAAGAAAACGAGTGAGATCGAAAAGATCCTCAATTGTAAATCGTGTGATGAAGTGATTCACCGGGACAATCTTGTGTTGATTGGAGAAGAATAATGTTTGAAGAAAGTGTTCTACGGAAAGCAGAATCTGTAAAAGCAGCGAGTGGCATGTTATACAATTGTACGGCTGCTCAAAAGAACGCATTGTTGAAGGCATTGAACAAGCGGCTCCTCAGTGAAACGCCGGCTCTTATAGCGGCAAACAAGAGAGATCTTGAAAATGCAGAGAAAGCAGGAATCTCTAAAGTGCTGCTGGACCGATTAACCATCGATGAAGAACGAATTAAGCAGATGATCGAAGGAGTGAAAGATGTTATAAAACTCCCCGATCCCGTCGGAAAAGTTTTTGATAAAATACGAAGGCCGAATGGACTTGTTATCGAAAAGATGCGTGTGCCGCTTGGCGCTGTTGGGATTATCTATGAAGCGCGTCCCAATGTCACCATTGATGCTTCGGTACTCTGTTTGAAATCCGGGAATGCGGTATTGCTCCGCGGCGGTTCTGAGGCTCTTCATTCAAATAAAACCTTAGTCGAAATAATAAAATTAGCATTGAAGGATGTAAAGCTTCCCTCCGGATGTGTAGAGTTTATTGATACGACAGATCGCGAAGCCGTTGTCGTCATGGTGAAGCAGGATAAATATTTAGATGTAATTATCCCGCGCGGCAGTCAGCAATTGATCCGATACATTCAGGAAAATTCCGCTGTGCCTGTGATTGCGCACGGAGAAGGCAATTGTCATGTGTTTGTGGACGGTTCTGCAAATCTTAAGAATGCAAAAGATATTGTTTTTAATGCAAAAGTGCAGAGACCATCTGTGTGCAATGCGGCAGAGAAATTATTGGTGCATGAAAAGATTGCAGTGAAGTTCTTGCCCAAGATTGCTGCGCGATTGTGGAAGGCAGGGGTTGAAATACGAGGTGATGAAACGGCCATATCAATTCTTCCTGACATCAAGCGAGCCGATGAGACGGATTGGTATAAAGAATATCTCGAATTAATCATTGCGGTTAAGGTCGTAAAAAATATTACAGAAGCGATTCATCATGTGAATCATTTCGGTTCGCATCATTCCGATGCTATTGTGACTGGTACGAAATCAAATGGCGAAAGATTTTTACGTGAAGTCGATTCAGCCGCAGTCTATGTGAATGCCTCGACACGATTTACCGACGGATATGAGTTTGGACTCGGTGCTGAAATCGGTATCAGCACACAGAAACTCCACGCCCGCGGACCGATGGGGCTTGTGGAACTCACCAGTACAAAATTTATTATACATGGAAAAGGGCAGGTGAGGAAGTAAAATTTTGTGTTATGCCGGTGGGGTACATCCGCCTTAACTTTCAAGATTCATATATGGTGGAGAAATATATCAAATCCCATCGCGGTTTATCACAACTCTTGTGCATGTTCACACCCCGCTAAACAATAATGCTGCAAAAATAGGGAACGAAAATCTGTTATATCACGTTAGCAAAGTACTTTCTTTTTAACAGAAATATTATAAGGAGCAAACTATTATGAAAGAACTGAAAGTCAAAAAAACCATCACCTTGAACGCGGAAGTGGCGAAAGTGTGGGAAGCATTGACGAAACCGGAAATGACAAAAAAATATATGTTCGGTACAGAAGTCGTATCTGATTGGAAGGTGGGAAGTCCGATTCTATGGAAAGGAACATCGAAAGGGGAAGAAAAAATATTTGTGAAAGGTTCTATTGAAAGAATAGAAGCCGGGAAACTTTTACAATTTACAACATTTGATCTGAATGCAAAATATACCGATGTGCCCTCGAATTATATTCAGGCAACATATGAATTAACTCCAAAGTTTGGAAAAACAGTATTGTCGGTAACGCAGGGAGATTATTCACGAGTTGAAGATGGGAAAAAAAGATTTACCGATGCTGATGGCGGATGGAGTCAAGCTCTTAATGCATTAAAAGCATTCATAGAAACTAAACATACATGACGGAAGTTCGGGTGGCTGAAAAGATTTCATGAAATATTTTATCTTTACTGTACCATCCCGAATCTCTTATTCTTTATGGTCATCTTCAAAAAATATTTTAGGCGTTGGTTAAATATTTCTGGACGATGTCTCGCTGCATCAATCCATCCAATACGGATTCGCTTGTAGGACATGGGGAATTTCACAAAGTGTTTCCAAGCGACAGGGTCAGCTTTGAGGGTTTCAAGTATATCTTGAGGCAAGGCGAACTTTATGAGACTCTGGAAACCTGTGGATTTCTTCGGATTCTTCTCCATATGATGTTGGATACTCTCCCAACCGATGTGGGTCATTTTTTTTCCTTTGATCAGCCGCCGAACACGTTCCTTGTTCATTTCTGAAAGTTTACTGTTTTTCCGGCGCGGGCTGAACCTTTGCACATAACATTCTTCATTTTTAGGCTTGAGAGTACTGTCAATCCAGCCATAGCAGAGCGCTTCTTCCACTGCATCGTTGTACGGTATCCGAGGTTTACCGCTATGCTTTTTATAATAGACAAGCCATATTTCCGCTGCCGAGCGATGGTTTTTTGCCAGCCATGCTCGCCAATCTTTTCTATTTGACACGTATAAGGTTTTGCCGACTTCCATCAAATCAAAATTTCTTGTTCATGAATAGAAACGAGCAATCGAATAATGACTGTCCGATATTTCAATTGTTTATAGAGTTGTCGATAGGAGAAACACACATTATCTATTCTCGATCTAATCAGGTGGCAGATATGAATTATTCTCCTCCAATCGGTCAAGGATATGATCCATGTTTTGATGGATCTCATCGAAACAATGTTTCGCATTAAGCATGGATTCTGCTGATTGAATGAACGGTACCTTTTGCAATTCATTCTCGCAGTTCTGAACAAGTAACTCAACGTTATGCCGTTCAACTTTAAGGTGAAACTGTAAGCCAAGGACATGCTTGTCGAAGGAAAACGCTTGGTGCCTGCAAGCTTCACTTTCTGCTAACCAACGCGCTCCTACTGGAAGATCAAACGTATCTCCATGCCAATGAAATGCAGTGAATTGCTGAGGAATATTTTTAAAGAGACTCGATAACTTACCATCCGGAGTAACTCTCACCGGGAACCAGCCGATTTCTTTTTGAGCATTGGGATATACCTTAGCGCCAAGTGCGGATGCTATAAGCTGAGCACCAAGACAGATGCCGAGCACCTTTTTATTTCGCCGGATCGTCTCTGAGATGAAGTCTTTTTCTTTGATGAGCCATGGAAACTTGTTTTCATTCTCCACTCCCATCGGACCACCCATGACAATAAGCCAATCGATGTCTTCAATCCTTGGAAGTGCATCATCGCGAAAGAATTGTGTGACACTCAATGAATGCCCGTGAGATATGATCCACTGCTGGATGGTGCCTAAATCCTCAAATGGGACATGTTGAATGTAATGGATGTTCAAAGTGTGTCTACGTATGTTTTTTTCATTTCCTGTTTTATGACCGCTTCTGTCCTTTGGATATCTCCCTCTCAACGAGGGGGGAGAGGGAAAGGGGTCAAATCTAAAGGATAAAGTTAGATTCTTCGGGATGCCGAATCAATGTTTTACTGATTCCTGACACCTGAAAACTACATTCCTCACTTTTTCTCCGGATATAATACAATCTTTACATAATTCTTCATATTAAAATATTTCTTTACTGCCTCTTGAATGGCTTGAGCTGTTAGATGGTCTACAAGCTGAGGATAGTTCAATATCATTTTCGGATCTTCATTGTTCCCATAATAAAATCGAAGGTTGTTGAGCCAGAAATCGTTCTGCTTCAAATTTACTTCGTGCGTACGGCGCTGAATCTCGCGGACTTTCTCTAAGGTTGTCGAATCCAGTTGCTTGGTTTTTAAACTATCAAGCTGCATCAGCGCATCCTTCACAAGTTCATCCACGCGATCGGGATTACAGCCCCATGAAATTGTAATACTGTATTCCTGATGCGGAATAAGCGAAGGGGAACCGGAAGTTCTCACGCCATACGTTCCACCTTTATCTTCGCGCAGCACTTCGCGCAATTTTATATTCAGCGCTTCGAGCATGGCATTGAAATCGTACCGGTTTTGCTGCGACCACTCAAACGGACCTGTGAAGGTAATGTTCACCGTGCTTTTAGGTTCGATGCCTTTGTTCACTTGTTTGTTGATCACACCTTTCGGATGCTCCATGCCGATATCTTTCCATGTTTCATTCCGTTTCAGTGAAGGGAGGATAGCAAGGTACTGTTCTACGAGCGGTTTGATCGTATCGAGCTTGAAGTTACCGACAAATAGAAAAGTGAAATCGCTAAAATCGGCAAACCGATCTTTATACACAGAGAGTGCTTTGTCGAGATGGATCTCATTCATCATGGGAATGGATACAGGTCGGGATCGGAAATGATAATTAGCGAGTGTTACTTGAAGTGTATCGTTATACGCTGCTTCCGGACTGACACTGCGGTTTTGCAGCATTGCCTTATAGCGCGTTATAAGAGATTCAAAAGCCGTGGTGTCTTTTCGCGGCGAAGTGCTGTAGAGATATGCAAGTTGGAACATCGTTTCGAGATCCTGCGGCGATGCGCTTCCGCCAAATCCTTCGGCAAGCTGGCTGATCGATGGACTGAGACTCACGATTTTTCCGCTCAATTCCTTTTGCAGGGCAATGGCATCAAAATCGCCGATACCTGATTGACCGATGATGGCAGTGGCAAATGCAGCGGAAATAAAATCTGTATCGGGAACAAGCGATGTTCCGCCGTTGCTGAATGCTGAAAATAAAATCTCGTCGTTTTTGAAGTCCGTCGGTTTAAGCACAACTTTTGCTCCATTAGAGAGAATCCATTCTGTCACTCCCAGGGAAGCGATCTTCTTTTCATCGACCACCTTTCCAGGCGAAGGAAGCTGTGACACCAGGGGTTTCGAACTGACTTTGTCTATGTACGGATCGAATTTCTCCGTTGTTATTTTGTTGATGAGTGCCAGGACTTCTTCTTCTGTCGGCACCTTGACGCTTTCCTTTTGCGGTGCAGAAATGGTGATGACACGGTTGCCATGAGTCATCCGTTCTTTGGCAAGTTTGTTGACTTCTTCGAGCGTAATATCTGGAAGGAATTGTTTGAACAATTTGAGTTCGACTTCGATTCCGGGAATGGTTTCCCTGACCAAAAAATTCCGGATGTATTCATCGATGATGCGTCCCGATTCCGTTTTGTCACGCTCGAGGTACGCTTGTTCTATCCCACGTAAGTTTTGAGCTTTTTGTCGCTCGAGTTCAGTCATAGTGAAGCCATGCTGTTTCACGCGAAAAGCTTCTCTGACCACAGCTTCAAGTCCGCCGAGTATCGAATTCTCCTTGACGCTTGCGCCAAGATAATACGTTTGTTTTTCGCCGATAAATCGTCCATCGCCACTATAAGCGTAAATGAAAGGCGGGTCCGATTGTTGAAGCAGTTCCCGCAAACGAGCATTGAGCATGGCATCGTAGAGGCCGCCGATGATGAGATCTCTGTACTCTCCCGCTGTGCGTGTATCGTGAGTGTCGCGCTTAAACATGACTTCGATAGAAGTTCGTGTGAGTTCGGGGTCAGTGACGATGGATACGAGTGTCTCTTTGTGATCTGGTACAGGATATATTTTACGTTCCCGTTCTTTCTGCGGATTCTTAAGATCGGAGAAATGTTCTTTGATGAGCGTTTCAATTTCTTTTTTATCGAAGTCGCCTACTGCAAACACTGCCATGAGATCTGGCCGGTACCAGTCGCGGTAGAATTTGCGGATGACATCATGCGGGCATGATTCTAAAGTTTCTTTTTTCCCTATAGGGATACGATCGGCATAGTGAGACTTATACAGTTCAATAGGAATATGTTTCATTGCAACACGATTATCCGCGCCCCTTTGCAGACGCCATTCTTCAATCACCACTCCGCGTTCCTTGTCGATTTCTTTATCGTCGAAGGAAAGATCATGTGCCCACTCCTCTAATATCTGGAATCCTGTCTTCATCACCTCAGGGGAGTCGGTCGGTACTTGCAGCATATACACAGTTTCATCGAAACTGGTATAGGCGTTTAAGTCGGCGCCGAAACGCACTCCGGATTTCTCAAGAAAGTTGACGATGTCTTGCTTTGGGAAGTTCTTTGTTCCGTTGAACGCCATATGCTCTACAAAGTGCGCCAGTCCCTGCTGATCATCGTCTTCGAGAATCGAACCGGCCTTGACTGCAATCTGAAGCTCTGCACGCTTTTCAGGTCTCTTGTTTTCCCGGATGTAGTACATTATTCCATTGTCGAGCTTTCCGATGAGAATTTTCGGATCAGGTGTAAGAACTTGATCCGGCTTGAACGTCTCCTGTGCTTGAATGAAGGGAATGATTCCGAAGTGCATGAAACCGAATAACAGTATGAATAGGGAAGAAATTTTCATAGCGATTCCTTTTTATTGAAACGATACCTATATCTTTAATCTACAATAAACAGTGTTGCGCCTGTTTTTGTATGGGAGCTATGCGGATAATTATCATCTTCTACTTGATAGGATATTCCCTTGTGCAATTGAATCGTCCTGCCATCTTTCAACTCGGTCGTCATTTCACCTTCAAGACAGAAAAGGATGTGTCCTTTTGCGCACCAATGGTCGGCTTTGTAATTGGGAGAATATTCCACCACACGCACACGGATGTCGCCGCATTGACGTACTTTCCACTCGGCATACCCAGATTCTCCGTCGTGGCGTTCACTTTTAACCGTTGCCCAATCGGTCGTTTCAAATGGAATATTCTTGATAATCATTGGAATCTCCTTTGGATTGTAAAGGAATACTATTTCTTGAACTCTACAGTTGGCTGTCAAACTCAAGGTGTGCACTCTAGCTCTTTAAATGACTCATACGACTTAGCTTGACACCCCTTGCCTGCGTCATCTGTCGCTGCTTTGAAATGTACTAATCAAATCAAGATAATCCTATGTATCACGAAGTACGCCGATGCGTATTTCGTGAGAAGGGAACAACCAGGGGATTGACATTCCTTATTTTGTTTCTTTTTTGTTTCTGGGAATGTCGAAGAACACGGTTGCAATGGGATAGTTGCTAATATTTATTGCGTACAGCTCTGCCTCACCATGCGATCTCTTAAGCCATACATCGACATTTATTGTGTCTCGTTTCCCGTCTTGTGAATAGGTCATCATTCCGCTTCCCGGTAATCCGAAACGGAAATCGATAGAGTCTTTATCTGCAAAGAATCTCTTGAGCTTGTCTAAGGCATAGATACTCGAAATGCTTTGATAGAGTGAATCTTCAAGACGCATGGTAATTCCTGAATTCAATATATCTTCAATTGATCCTGGATCTCCCATTCTAAACGCTTGCTCGATTCTTGTAAGAGCTAATTCAACGCTCCTTGGAATCCCTGCCCACTGGGGAAAAACTTGCGCAGACCAAGCAAAGAGAAATGAAACAATAAGAAGAATTCTCATAAATATGTTCCTCCTTTTCTATAGGTTAGAGTGCTCTGACATCTTCTCGGTTTAATCTGTTTGATCATTAATCAGGATATTATACTCCGTCATCATTAAGAATCTGCTGTGTGGGTAGAGGATGAACCCTCAACTCTGTTTCCCAATGATGATTCAATATCGGCCACGGAATGATTTTCTGTTCTCTGAATAGCACAAAAGTGACTCCAACGAGATATTTTCATCGGATAACAAAACATCTCATGGATATCGATCCGTTCTGTATGCTCTCGTGAAAGAACTCGATCTGTTCACCCTCTTCCTGTAACGCGGTGGTGTAGAGCATAGGCAGATAATGATCGTTCGTCGGTGCGGAAATTTTCCCGACCGGACTCAATTCTTTATAATGCAGCAAGCGGTCTATGTCTTTCTGAAGAAGCGCATCCTTGATATATTTGTCAAACTCCACAGCCCAAGTGTAAGGCTCGGCATCGACCTGATACTCCATACGGTGCAGATTATGAACGATATTTCCGCTTCCCATGATGAGGATATTTTGTTGGCGGAGGAAAGAGAGCTTCTTAGCGAGAGTGTAATGCTCCTGTTCGTTCATTGTCACATCGAGGCTCATTTCTAATACAGGGATGTCTGCTTTGGGATACATATAAATAAGAACAGCCCACGAAGCATGATCGATGCCCCATTCAGCATCGACTTGAATATTTTCGAGCCTGAGTTCATGAACTATAGACCTGGCAATCGCAGGTGCTCCAGGTGGATGATAGTGTACTTTGTACAACTCGTCAGGGAATCCGTAGAAATCATAGATTTGCTCCGGCTTGTCCGCACTGCAAATAAATGTCCCTTGTGTCAGCCAATGTGCTGACACAACGAGAATTGCATGAGGCTTGGGAAGAGAAGCACCTAACGATTGAAGTGATCGAGTATAAGCATTATGGCTAACAATGTTCATTGGGGAGCCGTGACCAATGAACAGAACAGGCATTTTAGAATTGGACATTATTCTCTTTTCGTTCGTTCAATCTTCTTGGAAATATTTCAAGGGCATGTCCCGGAGTGTTCGCTTACTTCCGTGTATCTTATAATCTTATTTTCTTGATATCTTCTTTCATTCTTCTCAAATCGGTAATCCAATCTTCAATATCTTGCTCATGTTCTAATTCTTCAGATAAAATTGTTGTTGCCATTTGATGTGTTGTATGGTCCTTTCCGTTGGTAAAATCCGCTATCTCTTTATATCTCTTAATTGCGCATCGCTCACCGATGAGATTTTGATTCAGTACAATTTCAACATAGGGATCTGTAGGCGCATCATACTCACAGTGACTAAACTTAAACCAATCCGCCGGATGCACGACAGGTGTGCCTCCTAACTGAATGATTCGTCCAACAACCAGTACAGCATGGTTTAATTCCTGATTGGCATGAAGCAGTAATTCTGGCTCAATCTCGCTTCGCATTGGGCCTTCGATCAATCTTGCGCCAATCCAATATTGGTAATATGCAAGCCATTCTTCGCTTAATGCCCCGTTGAGCATGCCGATCAATTTTTGAACATCTACACCTGCGATTTCAATTCCATGAGCACCCATAGTGTTTTCTCCTTCGTTTTATACATCGCTCTTAAGCCTTGTGAATGTTTTTAAGATTGTGTATCTACAGACGATGTGTTTCCTGTTCTCGTTCCAATATAAATTATATGATAGAAGAGCCGCAAACACGATATGCTAAAATCTTTTGCTATTGTGGTGCGTTCTTTTCAAGATACTCGGAAATTACTGTGCGCTGTTCGTCTGTCATATGCGGAGCTGATAGCTTGAGAAGTTTGATAAAGGCGGCTATCTCTTCTTTTGATCCAGGGTACCCAATGTTCTGATTTTCCGGCATCACATTGGAGTTGGCGATCATCTTTCCTTTCTTGTTGAGAAAGACAATAAACGGAAGGCCGGATTGTGTTCCTCCAAAATTCGCCAATATCTCCTTACCTCCGGGATTCTCGTGCGTTTGTATCTTTTCTCCGCGTTCCTGCACATCCAACCTTGCAATAACATAATTTTTATCGATGATCGGTTTGATTTCAGGACTTTCTAATGCTGCATCTAACCGTTTGCACCACTTACACCATGTGGCATGAAACATGAGGAATACACTCTTGTTTGATGACCGTGCTTCGGCAACTGCTGCTTTCAAAATATTTTGTGCGGAATCCGGTTTGCCAGTCTGGCCAAGAACGGAAACAGAGACAAGAAGCAAAAGTACGGGGAAAAGAAATATATATTTTCGCATTGAAGAGATTCCTTTTATGTGCGCATCGAGAGCCATAATCCGTGTATTGGAAAGCACAAGAATTCATCATACAGTTTGTTATCGAACCGTTTGACGCGTTCAAGAATAGCGTCACTTTGTTGGGAAAGATATTTTTCCTTGTCAAATTTGATGGTCTGTCGCATTGAATCCTTTGATAAGAATTGCCTATTCCTTTTATCGATCCGCAACGGAATGCCAGTGAGTTTTTCCAATGGCAGCGGCCAAATTCCATATCGCTCAAGCGATCTCATCACTTCATCGGGAGATTTGCCGAGATATTTTACTTCGTACGCTGCATATAACCACCGTGCCCTTCCACCGGATTTACAGTGAAGTAAAACAGAATCTTTGCTTGCCTGCATAATCTTGGCAAAAGCTTCGAGTACTTCCGGTCGATAGAGATATTTTTCGCCGCTAATCGGAAGATTGTCATATGTGATGTTCAGCTCGTGTACGAGTTTTGCTTCTTCGAAATTGACCTGGGTATTGTCATTCATTTCTTCGGGAGAGCGAACGTTGACGACGTGAAAAATACCTCTTTGAGGTAAAGAACGGATTTCTGACTCGGTCGGCTGGCCGGCAATAATAACACGATCAATTCTCAATGCACGATCTAATGCTGGCTGTGGAGATGGCAAGATGGTTTGAGGTTGAGATGAACATCCTCCGAATCCAATAATGATACAGAGGAAGAATGCAAATAAAAATAGCCGTTTATACATACAAACACCTCTCAGAATTTGAATTATATATCTCACTTCGTATCGAGAATCAAAGGCAAGCCATCTTTGCCTGCACCGATGACAATGACTTTTGTGTTCTGGGAGTTGGCAAGTTTCTCTGTTGCTTCAATTCCCTTCCAGCGCAGCAATTGGTCGCTGATATTGTGAGCAACGATGTTTTGGAAATCCGAAATACCCTGCGCTTCAATTCGTTTTCGGTCGGCCTCCTGTTTTTCCTTCGTGAGTACGAATTGCATTTGCTGACTTTGCTGCTCAGCCTGCAGTTTTGCTTCGATGGATGCCTGTAAGCCGGGGGGGAGTCCGATGCGGCGCAACGGTGTTGATTCAATATTAATGCCTCTCGGTTCGACGAGTTTTTCTAAATCATTCAAGAGAAGCTGTGCAAGCATTTCGCGTTCGGAGGTATAGAGCGCTTTGGCTTCGTACCCTGCAGTAACTCCGCGAGCGACAGAGCGGAATTGCGGTTCGAGGAGAATCTCGACATAATTTTCTCCCACTGTTTTATAGACTTCCGCTGCTTTTTCTGGGTTGAGATGAAAAAGTGCGCTGATCTCAAGCTGCACGGTCATACCTTCCTTCGAAGGAACGTCCATCACTTCTTTGATTTCCTCTGNNGCTTTCAATGTATTGTCGGAGACTGTGCCGAAGAAATCTACAACTCCGACATTGCCCGCTGGTACGACGGTAAATAGCTGCGATAACGCGATCAGTGTAAACGCTAATGCCGTTAATCCGGCAGCAGATGCCGTAGTCTTAAACATCATATTTTTTTCGTCACGCACTTTTTTTCGTGCGTTGAACCATACAAAAATAGCTCCGACAACGATAACAATACTGAGAATAAATAACATACGACCTCCATTTATTAATTGATGAAGAAAGACACTTATGTATGTGCACTATGAATTAACGGTTCGTGAAAAACAATTCGCTCGTTGGAGTTCGGGACAATTCCTATCTATCAATATAAAATTTCTTTGATCTTGGGAGGAAAATATTTCTACATTTTATTGCAAGGGGCCTTTGGCTCATGATATATCATCAATCCACAGAATTCCTTGACCGTTTATAACAACGTTCAGCTTTATTAATTCCGGTTTCTGATCTTTCTTTAAGAAGAAAGGTGTTTCGATGGTTGTCCAATCAACAGTCCCGGATAAAGGACTATTCAATGACCGGGAGAAAAACTCTCCTAATCCCTGGAAAGAACACCACATTTCAAGGTACGCATGGCCTTGAATATCTTTTGTTTTGAGTTTCGCTTTGTATATCAGACGAGCTTCTTCAATGGAAATATCCCCTACTTCAAATAATCGAACGGTAGTTGGTTCAGATGCATCAATTCTCAACGAACCGTTCCCGTCGCTCGAAATAGCTTCATCGAAAGATACACCGGCACGGGTGATGACACCTTCCAGATTATTGAGAGGAAAACGTTTTACTATTTCAGGAATAGCGGGATTTTGCCGACAGTTGATGCTGCTCACGATGATAACAAAGCATCCGAGAAGAAACAAATGTCTCACTCTATTTTAACTCCTGTGCTTGCAATATAAATTTTGAACAAACCCCTACTGGAATTTTAAAAATAAAAATATCTGCCCGGCATTTTGAGTGAACAGAGAAATTTCGGATAGTGATGGAATCCCTAAGTAAAATCAAATTTACCATCTTTCAGCATACTGATGATTCTATATCTTTTTGGGTATCCCTGGACTGCATGAATTCTATGAGTTTTATTTTCAATCTCATTTGCCGAAAGTGAAACCCCTCTTTCATTAAGGAGTTCTGTAACCGCATCGATTTTACATTCGAGAAAGATTATTAATTGGAGTAATCCTTCGAATTCTGGAGTTAGCTGTGACATGATTCCATCCCTATGATTGCTGAATGAATATGTGATTTTTTTGTTCGATGGATGAGAGTCATTATAAAAGATTCTTTCGGTATGAAGTTAGGAAACCACCTGTGTGCGCATGATCGATTCATCATTCGGTAGCAACATACCGCTTTTTGGCTTTTAGAGCAAATGTTTATCACATGAGAGTGAATACCTTTTCCTTCTATACGTCGTGCTTAGCCGGCTATTGTGAAAGATTCTTTAAGCATATATCCGGTTTCAGAAATACCGCAAGCCCTTTTCTAGGCCGCAATGTGGGGTGATAATAATTCTTAAAGAGGAAGAAATCTGTTAAAATCTCTATTAAACTGTTTTGATATATTATCCGATTGATCATGAATAATGTCCTCCTCCGGAAGATCGAGGGCGATTATCTCACGGACTGCCGCTGCGCCCCGAAAGAATTCTTTTCGGTGGGAAAACAAGTGATCAGCGGGAAACAGAACTATACACGTCTGTTTGTAACCACCCATCCTCGGTGTTCAGTTAAGCTCAAGGTACATGGGCCGTTCGTTTTTATTCTGAAGTAAAATATCTCTACAGTGAGTCCACCATCAACAAGTTTGCAACTTTTGAATCTATAACTTGTGCTGTCTCTATGAACAACGTATGAGACTTATTACCTCATTGAATGACAACCATTTATTTGACCGGATGTAGAAATTCGTCCACTGCTGTAAGGAAAAGAGAAGGTTGATCCACGAATGTCATATGTCCGCTCTTTGGTTATATGATAAGCGCTGATCCCGTTATTTTCTCATGTATTTCTTGTGAAAGTGAGGGATCGCATTCGTCTTGATCGCCAACTATAATGAGTGTCGGAACCCTAATCGATGAAAGACGGTCCGTATATTCGACGGATGTCATATTGCCATCGATAACAAACTCACCGTTCGATCCCCACATCTCCCGGTACACGTCCCACGCCATATTCCCGGCAGCGATTGGGTCGTAATTGCAGTCAGGATGATTTTGGTATAGATAGGGGAAGTAACCTTCGCCCCATGCAGCAATCATGTATTCAGAAGTATAACGGTTCTTTTCGTATTCCTTCCCATGACCGAATAATCCAGTCCTCTCTGACTTTTCGATTCGCGCTTGGAGTTCAGGTACCATTTTCTCTTTCATCTTTTTAAATACCTCGTTCATTTTCTTCGTGCTATGAAACGTGCTGCAAAGGATTAAATGGGTGAGGTTCTCTTGATACTTCATGGCATAAGCTTGCGCTAGGACGCCCCCGCATGAGTGTCCCAGAAGACAGATCTTGCCAAGTTGTAACTCCTGGCGAACTGCTTCCACATCATCTGTCATGTTCTCGACTGTGTAAGCTGAGGGATTCTCCAGTTTTTGAGAGCGCCCTGAACCGCGCTCGTCAATGAAAATGACTCGATTCTTTCGGACTAAGGGCAAGAGGTAAGGGAGAAAATAGTCGTGGGATGCCCCGGGACCTCCATGGAGAACGACCAAAGGCTCGCCTTTGCCAATAGCCTTGTAGTAAATCAGGACACCATGTGCGTCAACGAATCCTTCCTCGGTAACGTACACTGAAGGGAAAGAGATTTTAGACAAGCTCTTCTTTTCAGGCATTTGACTCCAAACAATGGTTACAATCGCTATTGCACTGAGCACGACAGAGACGATCCGTTTCATAGTTTCACCTCTTTTTATAATGTTCAATTAAAATTGAATTGTATGCCACGATTATTTACGAAATTCGGCTTCTCACCTCGTCCAAACGTATCTTTCCATCCGGATCCTTGGTAAAAAATGTCTCAAGCTTTTTGCAGACATATTCGACGCAATATGCGCAGTTTTCCATCGCCTTTTGCTTTGCACAATTTCTGATGACACAATCTGTACATCCTGAGAATAGTCTTCCGCCCTCTGTTCGGCAGCCGTCGCAATCGGTAATGTCTGCTAGCTCGTAATTCATACCATATTGTTCTCTGCACAATTTGGCGATTTCAATTCTTTTCCTGGCTTGTTCTTCCTCATTCACCTCTCTTGTTGCCAAATAGATAGGGCAAGTATTACAGACCAATCCGCAATAAGAGAGAAAATCACTCATACGTTATCCTTTCCGGAAAAAAAGAATAATATCTGTAGATGACAACCTCACTACCAATCCATCCGCTTGCGATGCTCGCTTATTTGAGCGGTGTGGTGTTGGGCATGCCATGCATACTGCTGAAGCAAGGCATCGATTGTCAAAAGACCGTAACGGCTGTGTCGCCATTGCCTCGTAAAATCTTCGGGGCTAAGCGATTCGAATGCATCTGCCCATCGATTACGGATTGCCGCGAAAAGAGTCAGAGATAAACCAATATTTGGAGATTGTGCATCTGGCAGCTCAGCCCACAACTCTTGCTGTGCTACCATCACGTCTGGCACATCCTGAGTCAGGGCGTACTTTAATCGGGGGTAGGCATTTACGTCTGACTCAGCTAAATGATGCACAACCTGTGCAAGAGTCCAGCCGCCGGGCCGGTATGTGCTAAGAAGTTGATTCTCTTTGAGATCCTTAACAGCCTCATTCAAAATACCTGGTGCAGATCTGAACCGATAAATATATTTAGCTCGGAGATCGGATGTTGGCTGTATGAGCTGAAATCTTCCGATGGGATATTTTAATTCTTCATCAGTTGGCATAAATACAATCCTTTCGGCATTTCAAAAAACAATCTAATTGAATACCTCTGAGCTTGCTCCGAGGTAGTTTATTCCCTGCGAAAGCCTTCAACGACAACAACCGGTTGTTCACCGCGCGTATCCGCATTCTGCAATTCCATGGTGATGATTCGTTTCTCCCCCGGCATAAGAGAAATAAAGTTGTCACTGAAGATAACAGGCAGCATACGTTCTTTGTTCTTGTTGCCGACGACGCTCAACTTGACCATAAGTGCCGGCTGTTTTGTCTTATTGATCAGCGTTGTCGTCAGGTGCAATCGCTTTCCTTTTCGCACGACTTTTGTGTTTATCTCTAATTTCACTTTCGGAAGATTCCGAACAGCTTCAAGATCGCCTTCCTTCAATCCGCGCCAGTAAAGATTTTCCGAAAGCGTAGTGCTGCCTTTTTTTAACGTCAGTCGGATAAAATAGACACTGCTTAAATCAGCGGGATATTCCATCTGATAACATCGAACAGTATGGTCTTCGGGACAATCGATAACGGTTTTCCTTTTGAACTTTATCGAACCATCAAGATTGAGGATCTCCATCTTCGCAGTAAGCCTTATTCCATCCGAATTCCTGTAGTTGACAACTTCGATACTGTCGCTTACAGGATTCCATTGTATATGCAGCGGCTCGCATGCTTTCTTGCAGGCAAAATAGGCGGCAGTCGGTTCGAAATAGTAATCATATGTTTGCCATACCATCGAAGGCCATGCCGAATGACTCATCCACAACAAGAGTCCCATTCTGTATTTGCTTTGCGCTTCGAACATAGCGCGATATCCTTGGTAATTGATCCACTGTGCGAGCGAGAGCCAATCTTTGAGATTATTCGCAGGACCAAAATTATCATTTATCTGCTGAATGAAGGACAATCCATATTGAGCGCTTTCCAGGTTAAAATCGTGCACACCCCAGAGGCGTTCAATCGGCCACAAAGCAGAATCGGGAATCATTTGTTTTAAGCTCTCATACGAAACCATATTCGGCATTCCCATCTCGCTGTGTAATTTTTCCGTAGCCCTTTTTTCGAAATAAAATTTTACAGGCATTGCTCTATATGGTCCGCCTCCGCTTACCACACCGGAAGAAGAATGCGAAATGTAATGCACATCAGGATGTATCTGTGGCAATACTTTTCGTATAGCCGAATCCAAAGCCTCCGGCGGGTTGCCTTCGTTACGGCCGCAGTATAAAGCAAGCGAGGGATGATTTCGAATTCGTTTGACAAAGTCGTCAACATTCTGCATAAACATTGTATTATTGTCCGGATTGGGTCCGTCCACTGGATTTGCCAGCCAGAAATCCTGCCAGATCATAATTCCGTAACGATCGCATGCATCATAGAACTCATCATCGGCAGTCTGTCCAACCCAGTTTCTAATCATTGTGAAATTCATTTCTTTGTGATAGCGTACAGCAATATCATACTCGCGTGCACGGTAACGAAGCATTGATTCAGAAAAGCCCCAGTTGCCTCCAAAGCCGATAAATCTTCTGCCGTTCACCCAAATTTTTAAAACTCCGCCGTCTTCGGAGTATGACATTTCTCTGATACCTGTCCGGAATATTTTTGAATCCGATGTTCCGCCGTCTGCTGTAACAAATTTGAGTTCCACGCTATAGAGATTCTGTTGACCATATCCGTTAGGCCACCACAGTTTTGGATTTTTCAATCGCAATGATGGATGTGTCGCAGGGTTTAGCTTTATACTTTTCGTTTCCGAAGCATTCAATGTTAACGGCTGTTCAAAGCGTACCGTGCCGAATGTACCGCGTATGATTCCTGTTACAACATTTGATGTATGGTTACGAAGAGTCAGCGTGAATGTAATATCTGCAGACGTCGTATCCGGAAGAGGCAAGTTAGCTGAAACGAACGGATCTTCAATTGTGACAGGTCCCGTTGCTGAAAGATACACATCATTGTAGATGCCGATATTTCGTCCGCGAATAGTTGGAATCCAATCCCAGCCTACAGACGCGTGGAAGGTCGGATTATCTGCACCGATCTCGCCGCCATTTGCATCGTGACTGAATTTTGTTTGTTCCTTAACAAATCCCGGCGCATCATTTTTCTTGATACGCATCGCAAGAACATTGTTTTCTCCGGGAAGAAGAATATCGGTTACATCGAATTGCCCGCGTGTAAATGCACCTTCGATCAATCCGAGTTTGCGTCCATTCAGATAGACCTCTGCTTTCCAATTGATTCCGTCAAAGTTGAGAAATATCCGTTTGCCTTTGTACAGAGCAGGTGCAATAAATTCGTTGCGGTACCAGAAATCGGAGTAGAAATATGAATCCGAAATCAGTAGTTGGTTATCGCCGAAACTTGGATCAGGCAAAGCGCATGCATTGAGATAGCTCACGAGCACGGTTGCTGGTACAGTTGCAATGAGCCAATCGTTATCAATAAATCCTGGCTGAGATAATGTCTCACCGTTCGCATGTACCAGTGATTCACGCTGGACCTTCCATGCACCGCCGGCTAGATCCATTCTTCCATTCTTCTTCAGGGTAGGTTGAGGATGTGCGACTGCAATCGGACCACCTGTTCCATACACTTCCAATTCGCTTAAAATGTAACCATCAGCTGATTCAGCCTGTGTCATAATCACACGAACATATCTGCCATTTTCCGCCTTGTCCAATGCAATATCATCATTCAGATCTAAAGTATGAGGCAGCGAGATAATGTCTTTCCAATTCGCTGCATTGTCTGATATTTGGATTGAACCAGCAGCAGGGCGGCGTATCCAATTCAAAACGATTCGATTAAATGAACATGTGGCTCCCAGATCGACATATATCCATTCCTCTTTTGCACCGGCGCTCATCCATGCACTTGTAAAATTATATGGACCTCCGATATCGGCTCGTTTTCCATTTCTGAACATCGCAAGCTCAGAAATCATCCAGCGTATTGCATTCGGCGAATTGACATCAATCCGGTAAAACCTGAAGTGAGCGAGTGTGTCAAGTTTAAAAGGATAGTTGATGATTCGTAAATTCGGCGGAGCAAATCTACGCCAGGGACCTGTTATAGAATCTCCCGGTAATTCATAGCCGCTGACGTTGCCCAATTTTTCCCATTGCGAACCGTTTTGAGAACCACTTATAGTTATATTCCAATGTTGAGCTCGAAGACTATCGACCAGTAAGCTGCCGGAGACATTGATACTGTCGAGATCGGGCAAACTGTTGCCGGCTATTTCTATTTGAAGCCACGCGGCAGGTCCGTCAAGATCATTCCTCGTCATAATGTGGCGGTCCAAAACCCTTTCCCGATCAATTCTTTTGACAATGCTGTCACTGCTGGTTGTTGTGACGATCCAGCCCGGAAGTTGTGATTCCTTGATTCCATCGGTAACAAGCTGGGCGGTGAGATTAAAGTCGTAACTACTCGAGTGGTAAGCAGGCCGGTGTAACGCGAGGTTGCGATAGTCCGTTGTATCGATTTTCATTGTCGGTGAAAAATCTTCTTTTTTATCTCCCGGATAGACACCCACACCGCGTGTATATTCCTGCGAGTGAGCAGGGGAGATGAAGACGAATAGGATTATCAGAATTGTCACGCTCCTGAATGTCCATGAACGCAGGGAATGAGAATTTATTTTGCGCGGAGCCATATTCTTCATGATATCCTTTTCCAGGTAGTGAATCGTTAGATGCCTGCTACTGTAATCCCGATTTGTGTGATACATTTATCTGGACAAGCCGAGCTTGCCTGCCCCTCTGTTTTCTAGAGGGGAGCGCCTGGTTAGGCGGCACACAGCATTACTTGGAAGACTGACCCCATTGATTCTTTAAATCATTCGCATCATCGTCGCTGATTGATGATGCACCTTTCATGCAGTGCCGAATTAGAGCCTGCTCGAATGCGCGCTCAGATTTTGCTTTGTCGTATTGAGGGACGGGATAACATTCACTGTGCGAGCATGTTGTATCCTTTGATAGAAGATTTGTTTCAGGATCTGTGGGATTATTTCGATAAATAATATTAACAGAGCCCGAGTAACAATATTCGACAATCTTGCCATTTTTGCGTTTTTCAGTTGGGTATATGTGGTCGATAGAATAGAATGCTTCTAAGTCGGCACTGTAAAATTGACTCATGAAAAGAACTCCCTTCTTTGAATTATGTGTGCCACCTAACGGATCGGCGCTAAGCTGNNAACGAAACAAGTTCATGCACAAAACCAAATTGATAAGTATCATAGTTATAGGTACTAAATACTGAATAACAAAAACGAAAACCCACCACCAGCCATGCTTAACGTACTCAGCTGGCAACCGTCAGCTTGCCTGCCCCTCTGTTTTCTAGAGGGGAGCGCCTGGTTAGGCGGCAAAATATTTTATGGAACAATATATTTTAATAAATCTCGATCATCGTAAAACTCATCGAAACCAAGAGTCGGATAAATATATTTGATGTCCGAAATGCTTGAAGCATTTTTCATTGCATCGTCTAAAGCATCATTCGGAGATTTAAAAAACTTTAAGCCGCCCTGCAATGGTAATGATGATATATAACAATAACACTCAGAATCTCCGTGATTTAAAATGTTTTCACTTTCAATGAACAAGAAATAAACTTTATCGTTTGATTTTAGTTTCAATTGAACAGGTTGACATTTATCCATGAAATACTCCTTTAATTATGCCTACTCTGCATTCATTTAGTACGTTTTGCGTTTCTTACTTTTTCGCGTGCCAAACTAATAAAATTAGTAACCGCTTTTTTTGTAGTTGGATATTCCTTTTTACTCGAATTAACTAGACTTAATGTCAGATATCCTTCGACCGGATAATCATTGTTTGTTTCGCGTATAGAGCTATTTGATGCATCAAAAGGTTTGTAAGTTACCTCTACAACATCACTGTAATGAAATTCTTCCGTATTCCACTCATTGGGCAAATTATAAGAATAAATTGGACTGTTAGAATTAACGAAACTATAACTAGTTTTCATTAAGTCAAAAATAACGCCGCTCACCACTGAAACGAAGCCGTTTGAAAACAAATAAGTAACACCAAGAGATTTTGGTGGCATACCAGATGGTGTAAGAGAATAATCAATTGAGAACAATGTAAAAGATGTAACTTCTTTTACCTGAGATTCTATAATTGCTTTTGGTTTTGTAATACGATCCAATTCTTCTATCCAAGTAGAATAATTACTTTTAACAAATTGAATTCCCAAATATTTCAGTCTTTCGTTAAATTGCTTCTTTGCTCTTTCTTCTTCTGCGGCTTGTGCAATATCTTTTTTCCTTGAATAAAATATATAAAATAATAATAAAGATATTACAGCGCCAACAAGAAACATTATAGTGAGGGGATCACTATCCGAAGAATTCGAATTAGAAATATTTACAATTCCACAAACTAAATTAATGAATGAAATGAATAAACAAAAAAACAATAGAAGCGCAGAATTCAATTTATAGCCAATTGTTCTAAAAGGTATTGATGATACCTGACTTAATCCTAACTTCCACGACAAGTCCAATGATATTCCTCTAAATTCAGAGTTTAATTCTAGAAAGCTAGATGGCAACTCTATATTTATTTTTTTTATCTGGAAAGACTTATCACCCCAAATAGAGATTCCAATAAAAGAGAGAAGCCACAGGACTAATAATACTTGCATAAATATCCTCTTAGTAAAATGATTTTTTGCCGCCTAACGGATGGCAACTAAGCTGCGGCGTTGATAA
>PMDB01000043.1 GCA_003155495.1 Ignavibacteriota bacterium | reverse complement strand
TGGTCGACAAATGCATCTCCTGTAAATAATATGACGTCGGCTTGTTCCCAGCCAAGCTCCCGCATTTCCTTTACAGAAGTGGGAAAGAAGTCGGCATGTCTATATGTTTGACCACGAGCGCTTTTCATTCATCTCTCTATCAAACTCAAGCATGATGTTGTTGCATAATATAAGATTTAATGGCGTATTTTGACAGAAGTGACATTCCGAGCAGACTTAGTGATCCCGTGAAGTTTGTAGGGACGTTCAATTGAACGTCCCTACGTTGACGATCATACAAAAGAAAAAAGATTACAAGTTTGGATTTCGTCCGACTGCCGATCAGCAGTCGAGACGGACATGTGTTTCTTTCTGTCATGTCCTCCCCTTTTTGTAAGGGGAGGCGTCACGATGAATGGTAATTCATCGTGACAGAGGGGTTTCTTTGCGCCAAAGAAAGCAGCGAAATGATTATTCTAAACAAAATAAAAACCCCAATTGTTTCATACATAATCGGGGTTAAGAACATATTTTTTCATACATGCTCATTTACACGATATACGTCGATGAAGCTGTATCGCCGCCGCGGCCTGTCCAGTTCGTGTGGAAAAACTCGCCGCGTGGTTTATCGATGCGTTCGTACGTGTGCGCACCGAAATAATCACGTAGTGCTTGAAGCAGATTCGCCGGTAATCTCTTGTGGCGATAGCCATCGTAGAACGCTAGCGATGAACTCATTGCCGGCATCGGAATTCCGACCAGTGCTGCTGTTGCGACGACCTTCCGCCATGATTCCTGGCAGTTCGTCATAATCTTCTTGAAGTATGGATCAAGAAGAAGATTGGTGAGTTTCGGATTCTTATCATATGCAACTTTGATTTTTCCAAGGAAAGTGCTGCGAATAATACATCCGCCGCGCCATAGAAGAGCAATCCCGCCATAATTCAGATCCCATTTATATTCCTTTGCAGCTTCCTTCATCAACATATATCCTTGCGCATACGATGTTAGTTTAGAGGCATACATTGCCTTGCGGATATCTTCCACAATTTTTTTCTTATTACTGCTAATTTTTTTCTTTGAGGGACCTTTCAAAATCTTCGAAGCGATAACACGCTCGTCTTTAATAGCGGAGAGACAACGTGCAAAGACAGCTTCAGAAACCATCGTCATAGGGATGCCGAGATCGAGCGCTGCAACACTGGTCCATTTGCCTGTCCCTTTTTGTCCGGCTGTATCGAGAATAGAATCGACGACATACTTTTTCTTTTCATCTTTATAGTTGAGAATGTCTCGAGTGATTTCGATAAGATACGACTTCAACTCGCCTTCATTCCACTGTTTGAAGACTTCATACATCTCTTTATTGCTCATGCCCAGGCCATCTTTCATCATCTGATAGCATTCGCAGATAAGCTGCATATCGCCATACTCGATGCCGTTATGAACCATCTTGACAAAATGACCCGCTCCGTCGTTTCCTACCCAATCGCAGCACGGTGTACCATCTTCCACTTTTGCTGCAATTGCCTGGAAGATCGGTTTCACTGCCGGCCATGCCGCCGCTGAACCGCCGGGCATAATGGACGGGCCTTTCAATGCACCCTCTTCGCCGCCGGAAACACCTGTGCCGATAAACAATAGGCCCTTACTCTCCAGATATTTTGTTCTTCGGATGGTATCGGGAAAATGTGAATTGCCGCCATCGATAATAATATCGCCTGTTTCAAGAAACGGGATCAGTTTCTCGATGAATTCATCCACTGCCTTCCCTGCTTTGACCATGAGCATTACTTTGCGCGGCCGTTTCAAAGCAGCAACGAGTTCTTGAATCGTATGCGCACCGATGAATTTCTTTCCTGCGCCCCGGCTCTGTAAAAACTTATCTACTTTTTCTGTCGTTCGGTTAAATACAGCAACGGTGAATCCGCGGCTCTCGATGTTCAATACAAGGTTTTCGCCCATGACCGCTAATCCGACTAATCCAAAATCAGCTTTTTGTTCCATTCTTGTTCTTCCTTTAAGTGAGTAGTTGATCTGTAGAATACGAATTGAATTTTTTATGTTATTTGAAACGATCTTTATATGCCCATAATCCCAGAGCCGGATTTGAAATATAGAATATCTTCTCTCCATCGGGCATAGTGTTAAAACCATCTTTGAGTTTTTCGGGGTCGTACTTCCTCGTCATCTCGTTCAACTCTGCATATTTGAAGTTGACACCTTCGATTTCCTGTTTCGTAAGATACCCGGGGCAATACGTGATGGAGAATCGCCCTTCCGACGAACCATGAATCAAATGTGCAGCTGCACCAAGATTATTTTTCAGGTCATCGGATTTTTTTACCAACTCCAATACTTTCTGTGTACCAACATAACCATATTTACGAATCAGCGCATCGATCTGTTTATCCTCGCCAAATTCTTTTAAAGCCGGAGCCAGGACGATCAGTTCTCCTCCATCCGCAATTGCCATGCGAGAGCGATAGATGCTCTTATTGCCGAGCCAGGTACTCTTGAATTCTAATGGATCAAGATACACGACGACTTTCTTCAATGGCTCTTCAACCATTTGAAAATTTACTTTAAGCGATAATGCTGCTGCAAGATGAAAGCATTCCATATCATCGCCGATATAGAGGCCGCGAACTTTCAATTGTCCATCTGCATCGTGCGAGATCACCGTTTGAACGTAGATGATCGGTAAGTGCATTGCAAAATGATCCGATGCATAATTATAAACGCGCCGTACCGGATTATCTGCACGACCCATAATGCGTTCCATCCCGTACACAGCTCCGAGAAAATGACTTTTGTTGATCCCTTCGGGCCCACCGGTTCCGACAAGAATGTTTTTGTTATAATTTGCCATCCCGATTACTTCATGCGGCACGACCTGGCCAAGCGATAAGATCAGATCGTATTTCCCTTCGACGAGCAGCCTATTGACTTGTGCTTTCCAAGGATAATCCAGTTTACCTTCCGATTGTTGATATATAAACTCGGGAGGTACTTCGCCCAATGTCACCACATCTTTTCGCCAATCGTGCACACGAAAAAGATTGAGCGGTGTATTACCGAACATGGTTTTGATTTCTTGCTCGGTCATCGCAGTGTGCGTCCCGAGTGCAGGCAGGATATCAGTAAGTTTTTCCTTGTAGTATTCCCAAGTTAAGCGCGTGAGTATCCCGGCATGTGAATGAAAGCGCGTAAAGTCAGGTGGAATAGCCAATACTTTTTTCTTCACACCTAATTTTAAAAACGCCTCAGTAAGCCCTTTCTTCAGATCTTCTTCGTAGAGAACATTGTTTTCTGAGCCGCGGCTGTAGAGCAACATTGCTTATTTTCCTTTTTTCTATCTACTGTATAAAACAGCAGAACACCAACGATAGTTCTCCAATGATGTTTCCTCTTCATTCTTCATAAAAAAGTCATCGGTGCATACATACTGATTCACGTTTCGTCGCTGAAGCTTTGGAGCGTAAGCTACCTTTGGCAACCGCCTGAACTTGATCTACTGATCACCTGCATCAAGCCACTCATTCGATAGAGTTGATTATTATCGTAAATAACTCATCGCTCCGATAGTCCGGTTGTGATTAATTTTCTGCTCTAGAATAATATTTACTACAGTATGAATATAACAGAGAATCTTATGTTTTCCCATAGTTGTACTACTTTATCTTTAAAATGTTTAGCGGTCGATGTGTAGGAGAAAAAGGGGATCGGAATATTTTGGTGCTTGGAAATTTAAAAATATCCCGTTAAGCGAGTAAATTAACTCTTTAGTTATTTTGCAGGAACTGATTGTCTTAACGTAACTGCTTTTGTTTGAATTTTTATATTCGCGGGCTTCAATCCTGGTGTGGCAGCGGACAATGTGATTTCACCCAACCGCTTTGTTGACTGAATAATTATTTGAGCCATTCCATTAAAAGCTTTTCGTTTCCATTGTCCGACAGGTTCAACAACTTGAACCAAACCTGGATCGGTATTTGGTTCATCCCATTGGTTTGTTCTCCTGAATCGTTGTCCTGTAACGGCATAATCATTTTTGCCCATATTAATTCTATTGTGGTCGAGTCGAAATGACTGATTTAGAGTATTGCGCTTGACATTGGATGCAAGCAAATGCCCGTTGACATAAATCGACTGGTTCTCAACAATACTTTTTGTAAATAGATTTANNAGATTGTTCACCGCCAGTTCTTTCAGGTTCTCAATTTTTACTGTCTTTATGGTTTCAAAATATTTGTCTGCCTCATGACTTGAAGGATCGCCGTTGCCCACTCCGATAATTTTTCCTGGCCCATTCAAGGTAAAATTGATTTCGTTATCCGCCGTAGGCATTATCACCCCCTGTGCATCATGAATTTGAACGGTGACAACAGATACGTCTTCGCCATCAGCTTGAATATCCTTTCGGTCAGGTGCAAGCGTAATAGTTGCCGATTCACCGCTCGTTACTACTTTATCCATCAAAATTTCTTTGCCGGATTTATATCCCTGCGCCAGCAAAATGCCCGGTTGGTAATTTACTTTCCATTCGATATGGCTGTTTACAGGCATAGTTTTTTTGCCAAGCGTTTTATTGTTTAGGAAGAGTTCAACCTCGTCGCAGTTGCTGTAGACAGTGACATATATTTCTTTGCCGTCACGTTCTTTCCAGTTCCAGTGTGGCATAATATGAAGTACCGGTTCTTTTCCCCACCATGCTTTGAAATAATAAAAAATATCTTTTGGGAAACCGCATAAATCGACACATCCGGATTGATTGATGACAGCAGGCCAATTAAATGGGTTCGACTCACCGCGATAGTCGAATCCTGTCCAATAGAACAAACCGGCAAGGAACGGACGGGCTGCATAGAATTGCCAACCTGATTCGGCACCTGCATCCTCCGGCATACGATTGGTTGGCTCCATATGGGCTTTTGAATTATCAGTATGATAAATACCTCGCGTTTGTTTTGTATTAGTCTCCTCGGTGCCAATGCCTGACTGCCATGGGAATTTTGCATGGTGCCCATCGATATCACCCTGAACAATATAGTTGAAGCCCATTACTTGAATAACCATTCCACTGCCATTATCCCATCCGCCACTCACTGCAACAGTGAATGCACGCGATGAGTCAAGACGCTGGGCATAAGACTGCATAGCAGCCGTTATGCGTGCGCCTTTGATATTACTTTCAATTGTCCATTCTTCATTCCCCAGAGACCATAACACTACGGATGGATGATTCCGATCACGCTTCATAAGGCGTTCAAGACAATTAATATGTTCTTCGTTACTTCCCATGAGCCTGTTTTCATCGAGTACGAGCATTCCAAGTTTGTCACATGCATCAAGAAATTCAGGAGTGGGAGGATTGTGTGAGGTTCGAATGGCGTTGCTCCCCATGTCTTTCAACCGCTTAATACGGTATTCCTGCAAAGCATCAGGAATGGCTGTTCCAACTCCGGCATGATCTTGGTGGTTGTTGGTTCCGACAATTTTCACACGTTTTCCATTCAGGAAAAAACCTTCATTTGCATCGAACCGCACAGTACGAATACCAAAACTCGTTTCATACGTATCAACTATCTTGCCGGCTGATCGGATAACTGTTTTGAGTTTGTGCACATAAGGTGTTTCAACTGACCATAACTTTGGATTGATGATATTGTAGAAACTAAAATATTCTAACTGACTGCCAGGAAGAAGTGATAGCTGCTTTTTTATTCCAGAGGCCACAGTTCTTCCTTCGGCATCAATAATGACTTCATCAATATCGAAAGTTGAGTTTTCTTTTGATTCATTGACCATACTCGTACGGACAGTCACAATTGCGAAAGTATCTTTCAAATCGGTGGTGACAAATGTACCATAGCGGGCTACATGCAGAGGCGCAGTTTTCGTAAGCCATACGTGACGGTAAATTCCTGCCCCTTCATAGTACCAGCCTTCTTCCATGGTGGCGTCAGCACGGACAGCAACGACATTATCTTCTCCATAATTAAGGTAATCGCTTATATCATAACTAAAACTTGTATATCCACTATGTTCAGTACCAAGATAAAACCCGTTCACCCAGACGATAGAATTGCGGTGCACACCATCGAATTCGATAGAGATACGTTTGCCCAGATCGGATGCAGGGATAAAAAAAGATTTTCGGTACCAGCCTACATTGTTTTCGGGGAAATCGCGTCCAATAGCTCTATACCCATGACTATGCCCGCCGCGCTCATCAAATGGAAGTTCGACACACCAATCGTGCGGTAAGTCAAGTGTTCGCCAGGCGCGATCATCAAATTCTTTTGATGCGGCCCCATCGCCATAGCCTGTTTTAGTAAAGTACGAGAAGTAACCTGTTCCATTCGTAAAATCTTTCCGAGCATCGTAAGTATGCCCGAGAGCAAAATGCCAGCCAAAATCCATCAAGAGATGTTCTCGGCCGACGATTTTTTCCGTAGATGTTCTTACCTGGCAAAACGCGCCTCCCGAAATGAAAGCTATAGATAGCATACAAAGTGCTTTTTTCAGAATTATCCATTTACAAAATCTGTACATTTAACCCTCATAGTGCCGCAGTAGGTTTAAATATATTACAATTTCACAAAAAGGTCAGTCGTAAACCTTTTTCCAAAAAATAGTAACGAGTTTTCCATTCAACAGCAAATCCGGCTTGGCGCCGGCATAATGTTCAGCATCTTTTGTCGGGAAGTTTGCCTTTCCTTCACTTTCTCCGTATTTTTCCAGTGCCGTGAATTATATGGTTTCTTATCAAATAAAAACCTACAAGGCAACAATAATGAGACATCTCGTTTTCTTTTTTGTTCTTTGCTCTTCGATCTCCTTTGCTCAATTCGACAAAGAGACGACCCGGTCGGATGCCCGTACTATGAGCCCTGTGATATTTGAAGCTATTCCATATTGGAGCAGCGACACGACATCCATCGAACTCGTTATTCTCTACCGTGTGAGCCCGTCGTTTCTCTTTTTTGCAAAAACAAACAACACACAACAAGAAAATTACGAAGCAAAAGGTGAATTGGTTGTTGAAATTATAGATAGCAACAATGTCACAGTCGGACGCGACTCCCGCCCGATGCGGATTGACCGAATTTCGGTGCCTGTCGAAGATGCTCCTTCATCCGATGAGATACAAGGAATTTTTACTTTCAAACTCAAAAAGGGATTTTTTAAAATTGTCATTGAAGCAAAAGACAGCGAATCTGGTAAATCGTTCATCAATCGCGATACGAAAGTGGATGCACGGACTTTTCCTGCTTCCGGTTTAAATGTTTCACCGATCATGTTTATTGATCCTGTACAATCTGACTCCATTTCATCCGGCCATACTATTATTTTCCCGAAAAACCATGGTGGTAATGTTATCATTGGACAAGCAGGAGTATGTTTGTTTCAAGTCGTTTCACCAGACACAAGCACCGACATTCATCTTTCATGGAAAATACAAAGCAAGAACGAAGACGATGACGAGATTTCGCAAAAATTACAGGGCGAACAATGTTCCCAGCAAAACGGCATACTTGCCGTGATCGAAAATACAAAGCGTATCTCTTGTGCAATAATACAAGGACCGGCACACAGCCGATTCATCTTTGCATCCATTCCCGTAGAACGATTGGATGCCGGTACGTATCTGCTCACCACAATAGTGACTCAAGGTGCGTTGAAGTCTGTAAAAGAGTTTAGATATAAAGTTATTTGGCCGCTCAGACCTCGTTCTCTTTCCGATCCTAAACTTACCGTTGATGCATTGAAACTTATCGCGACGGAAGAAGAATTCGACCAGATGTCTGCGTTCAGTTCCGACAAATCGAGAAAAGCGTTTCAAGCATTCTGGTATAAACGCAATCCAGACACCACGCGTGCGTATAATTCAGTCATGGCTGAATACTACCGCCGCGTAGATGAATCAATCAAGAGATTTTCTGTTACAAATGAAAAAGACGGGTATCGTACCGACCGCGGGCGCATCTACATTTTATTCGGCGCACCATCCATAACAAATCGGTTGCTGAAACCGAATTCAGCACCAACCGAAATCTGGACGTACGAAAACCTTAAAAAGCGGTTTACTTTCAAGGATTCAAAGAAGAACAGCAATTATATTCTTGTGAAAACGGAGAATTATTGAAATCCATTATAGTTATAACGATGGGTGATTTTAACGGCATTGGTCCAGAACTTGCACTCAAAGCCGCAATCCATCCAACTATAAAAAAGCTCTGTGTACCAATCCTTATCGGGCCATTAAGTGTTTTTGAACAGACAGCGAAAAACTGTAAACTCAAGGTACCACTTGCACAAACAACATTAGTCCAGCTTCATCGATCTGGCCTTTCGGTCATAGATGTTGGGGATGGTATCGGTGCAGACATCCAATATGGCACTACCACAAAAACGGCGGGACGATCTGCAGGTGCTGCTCTTGAGCGCGCTGTTGAACTCTGTGTGCAAGGTAAGGCAGCAGCAATGGTCACTGCTCCTCTATCCAAAGAAGCGCTGAATCTTGCTGGTTATAGTTTCCCGGGACAAACAGAGATGATTGCACTCCTGAGCCGATCTCAGAACGTAGCGATGATGCTTGTATCAGATACAATGCGCGTAGGTCTTGTTACTATCCACTCGGCGCTCAAGGATGTCGCAGCGAATATATCCAAAGAAAAAGCTATCGAAAAAATCGCCATTATCGATGCATCGCTGAAGAAAGATTTTCGTTTGAAGAGACCCCGGCTTGCCGTCCTTGCTCTTAATCCACATGCAGGTGAGAAAGGATTGTTCGGTACTGAAGATGATGCAATGATCGCACCGGCGATAGCAGATTCTCAAGCGGCGGGAATTCTTGCCGAAGGTCCATTTTCCGCTGACGCATTCTTTGGAACACATGCATATAAAAAGTATGATGCAGTCGTCGCGATGTACCATGATCAGGGATTGATTCCACTCAAGATGAGTTCATTCGGAAAAGGTGTGAACTTTTCAGCAGGGCTGAAAATCATCCGCACATCACCTGACCATGGCACGGCATATGACATTGCTGGGAAGAACAAAGCAAACCTATCCAGCATGATCGAAGCGATCAAGCTTGCCGTTCAAATATCACAGAATAGGCGCGATCATGATTGAACTCAAGAACGTTACGGTATCGTTCGATGGTCAACTCGTCCTCGACCGCCTCAATTTCTCCATGGAACAAGGCGAGTTTGTGTACCTGGTCGGACTAACCGGCACCGGAAAAAGTTCACTCATGCGGTTGTTATACTTTGATTTGTACCCCTCCACCGGAAGAGTGAAGATTGCCAGTTATGATTCCGCGACTCTTACGAATCGTCAAATACCGCTCATCCGGCGCCGGCTGGGAATTGTGTTCCAAGATTTTAAATTACTCGAAGACCGAAATGTATACGATAATGTTGCCTTCGCACTTTTCGTCACGAACGCACGGAGAAGTGAAATCAAGAAAACAGTTTTGCACGTACTCGCTGATGTAGGCTTAAGTCATAAACGCAATCATATGCCGAATGAGTTGTCAGGCGGAGAACAGCAGCGTGTCGTCATAGCGCGGGCACTGGTCAACGAGCCAATCGCCCTCCTTGCAGATGAGCCGACTGGTAATCTTGACCCAACTTCTTCCGCTGAAATTATGGAACTTCTCAAGAAAATCAATATGCGCGGGACCGCAGTACTCATGGCAACACATAATTATGATTTAGTAAAAAAATATCCTGCGCGAGTGGTTCAGTTGAAAGATGGGAAACTGACTGAAATAGATATGAAGAAAGGGAAATAAGCCGATACCTCCGGACCCTTCGCACGGTTCTTGCGACAAAGCGCTAAAATCCTAGCGAAGGTCACTCAAAGGCTACTTCACCTGTTCCACACGACGTACCTCCGGGTGTTGTATCATTAACGACCGTTCAATACCCGCCCGCAATGTCATCGACGACATCGGACAACCAGCGCACGACCCCAGTAATCGTACTTCGACGATGCCGCTCTCTGTGACTCGCACGAGTTGAACATCACCCCCGTCGATTGCAAGAAAGACTCGCAAGCGTTCAATACTAGCTTCAATAGTTTGTGGCGTTAGCACGTTTTCTCCAAGTCAATTCTGATTTTGCAGCAATATTTCAACCTTCGGTACCGTCGGTGTTCCAAGATATTGAATGCTAATCTGTGCCGCAAGCTGCCTTGCGATGGTTTGTATAATTTTTCCCTGCTGAGATTCCGGTTCTCCATGGACAATCGGATCGCCTTTATCTCCGCCGATGCGAACTTTGGTGTCGATGGGAATTTCACCAAGGAATGGTACGTTTAATTCATGAGCCATTCGTTGACCACCGCCAATATCAAAGATGTTTTCTCTTTGACCGCAATGGCTGCAAATGAAATAGCTCATATTCTCAACGATTCCGAGCACCGGCACGTTCACTTTATTGAACATCACCAGACCTTTTTTCGCATCGGCAAGAGCAACATCTTGCGGTGTTGTCACTATTACTGCACCCGTCAGCGGAATCGTTTGAACAAGTGTCAACTGAATATCTCCCGTACCGGGAGGCATATCGAAGATGAGATAATCCAGGTCGCCCCAGGTTACATCTGCTATGAATTGTTTTACAGCACCGCTCGCCATTGGCCCGCGCCAGATAACCGCTTCCATCGGGTTGACAAGAAATCCGATCGACATTACTTTGACGCCATACTTTTCAAGCGGTTGAAGTTTACCGTTCGTTACTTTCGGTTTCTCGTTCATTCCGAACATCAAAGGAGCACTTGGACCGTACACGTCCGCATCTAATAATCCAACCTTAGCACCATCCATTGCAAGTGCAACTGCCAAGTTCACTGCAACAGTTGATTTGCCGACCCCTCCCTTTCCGCTCGCAACAGCGATTGTATTCTTTACTCCAGAAAGGAAGTCCTCTTTTTGTGCATGCGTATTACGTTGTACGATAGAAGTCATCGTAATATCAATCTTCCTAACTCCTTCGATTGTCATTCGTATAGCCTTCTCGCAATCAATGATAAACTGATCTCGCACCGGACACGCGGGCGTAGTGAGTTGCAGATCAAACTTGACATCGCTTCCTTTGATTGTGAGGTTCTTGACAAATCCAAGAGTCACAATATCGCGATGCAAATCAGGATCTTTGACTTGTTTGAGTGATTGAAAAATATTCTCTTCGCTGAGTTTGAGCATAGAAATCCTAAATTATTTGTTTACGAGTTTTCAGTTTTTTATCCATACCTCTTTTCTTCCTTTTACCTCTCTCTACAACGTTTCTTTATTTTGCTCAGTTCCATCTACCCTTTCATAACACCAATCGGAACCATCTTTGCTACTTTTCGAGCAATACCTGCATGATGAACAACATCAACGACAGCACTCACATCTTTATACGCTTCCGGCTTTTCTTCGGTCAAACCACTTTTTGAAGCACCGCGTATGTGAATCCCTCTTTCCTTGAGCTGATGAATCAATTGTTCCGCACTGATATTTTTTTTTGCTGCGTGTCTGCTCATTGCACGTCCCGCACCATGGCATGTAGAACCAAAAGTCTCTGACATCGCCCTTTCTGTTCCCACTAAGACATAGGAGCACGTACCCATACTTCCGGGAATCAGTACGGGCTGACCTATTTCAAAATAGTCACGCGGAACATCCCGATGATGTTTTGGGAAAGCACGTGTGGCTCCTTTCCGATGCACTAATACTTTTACATTCCTTCCATTGATACGGTGTTCCTCTTCTTTGGCGATGTTGTGTGCAACGTCGTACATAAGACGGAGACTGCCGGAACCTATGACACGCTCAAATACTTTTCGGGTCCAATGGCTCATCATTTGGCGATTAGCAAATGCAAAGTTTGCCGCTGCTGCCATTGCTTTCAAATAACTTTGTCCTTCCTTCGATTGAATGGGTACACATGCAAGTTGGCGGTCTACTACCTTGATGTTATACTTCGGCATCGCTTCCTGCATCACTTCCAGATAATCTGTGCATACCTGATGACCGAGACCGCGCGATCCGCTGTGGATCATCACTACAATTTGATTGAGTCTGAGGCCAAACACCTTCGCCGCTTCTTCATCAAACACTTCCGTAATATATTGTATTTCGACAAAATGATTGCCGGAACCGAGCGTGCCGAGCTGATCTCGCCCGCGCTGCTTAGCACGCTTGCTGAGTTCGTTTGGATCTGCATTGACCATCCTGCCATTTTCCTCTATATGCTCCAGATCATCTAGCGTTCCATAGCCGTTTTCGACAGCCCAATGCGCTCCGTCGAGCAGAACTTTATCGAGCTGCTCAAAAGATATTTTCAATATTCCTGATTTTCCTGTACCGCACGGAATATCACCGAACATCTGATTGAGCAGTGAATCGATTATTGGTTTTACTTCCTCTAATGAGTAATTGGAAGTGAGCAGTCGTACGCCACAGTTGATATCAAATCCGACACCACCAGCAGAGACAACTCCTTTTTCCAAATCAGCGGCAGCTACACCACCTATTGCGAAACCATAGCCCTGGTGTGCATCCGGCATAGCAAGAGAACGGCCAACCAAACCCGGAAGCGTTGCAACATTCGCTACCTGTTTGAGTGTTTCATCCCGCTCGATCGCACCGATAAGTTCCTTACTTGCATAGATCAATCCTTCCACATTCATTCCATCTCGGAATGATTTGGGAATTAAATATCGGTATTCATCTAACTGCGTAATTGGCATAGGTTAGATGTCCACAAATACACGCGCTATCCAATCACCGTCGTGGCCTTCAACCTTCAATTGATGATACGTAATAGCTTTCACATCGAGCTTTAATTCATGTCTCGATGCATCGTACGGTTCACCATGGAGATTGGCTTTTAACAACGTATCAGTGAGTGTTTCAAATTTCACATCCGCAGTCAAGAATTTTTCGGCATCGTACAGGTAGAGAATTTCTGTCAGCCATCGTACCATTAAGTTTTCACGATCAAGAGCCTGAAGTACTATCGACCGATTTTCGCATGATTTAATCTTCGATGCCCCTGCTATAACCGACATGAAACCATGCGCAGCATTCCGAAATACTTCCTGCATCGAATTGCCATGTGCTTCTATTCCCAAATCGGACGGGTGTTCGAGAATTTCGAATGGTTGCTTCACTTGAAATCAGACCAGCGTTCTGCCACTCAGCTGCTTAAGTGCTTCAAGATAGAGTGCAGAAGTCTTTAGGACCACATCATCCGGCAGTTTCGGCGCAGGCGGCTTCTTATTGAAATTGATGGACAAAAGATAGTCACGAACAAACTGCTTATCGAAACTTTCCTGCCCGCGGCCGGACTGATATTTGTCTTTTGGCCAAAACCGTGATGAATCCGGAGTGAGCAGTTCATCAATAAGAATGAGGTCGCCCTTTTCATTCACGCCAAATTCCATTTTTGTATCAGCAATGATTATGCCTTTTTTTTCCGCAAGCTGTGCTCCGCGTTGATAGATCTTGATGGAAATATCGCGCACTTTGTTTGCCAATTCCCTGCCAATAATACCGCACATGTGCTCAAACGAAATATTTTCATCATGTTTGCCGATTTCTTCTTTGGTTGTCGGAGTAAATATAGGTGCCGGCAGTTTGGACGATTCCACCAGACCATCCGGCAATTGAATACCACAAACAATTTTGGTTTTTTTGTATTCATTCCAACCTGAACCCGAGAGATATCCGCGGACAATACATTCCACCGGTAACGGTTTTGTTTTTTTCACAAACATGGAGCGATCGCCAAGTACAGTCCAATACGGTTTGCATTCTAAAGGAAAGTCATACACAATAGAAGAGATGACATGGTTCGGAACGATATCTTTTGTCTGTTCAAACCAGAAGTCGGATATCTGTGTTAAAACTTTTCCCTTGTATGGGATACCTTCATTCATAACTACATCGAATGCAGAGAGCCGATCTGTAGCGACAATGAGCAGTGACTCCCCAAAATCATAGATATCCCGCACTTTGCCGCGATTGATCAGATGTAATCCAGGTAAATTGGTTTGTGTGATAACCGGTTCGAGATAATTGTTGGTCATAGTTCCTCGTCAGCAAATGAACATGGTATTGTGAGTGCTTCTTCCAGTCGTAGTAAATATTCAAAGCGTGGTATTTCACGCGCTCCAAATCTCTGCAGGTGCGGTGTGGTGAACTGTGTATCCAATAATGTGTACCCTTTTTCATTCAATCGCATCACAAGATGCACGAGTGCGACTTTTGATGCATCCTTCATCTTACTGAACATCGATTCTCCAAAAAAAGCTCCGCAAATCGCAACACCGTAGAGACCGCCAACAAGCATTCCATCCTTCCACGTCTCAATGCTGTGTGCAATGCCGGCATGATGCAGTTTAACATAGCTCTTGATGATCGCTTCGGAAATCCATGTCTCTTGCCGTTGTGCACACGCATGTATGACTTCTTCAAATCTTTTATTAATCCGAATATCGAACGGTTTCTTTTTTAGCGTTAACTTGAGACTGCGTGGAACATGAAATGTATCAAGTTCGAATACTGTTCGCGGATCAGGAGAGTACCAACCAATTTCTCCGGTCTTCGGATCAGCCATAGGAAAAAAACCGTGGCAATATGCCGTGCATAAAAATTCCGGGTCAATGGTTTTACTATCTGATGTACGTGCTTCCATAGTCCGCTGAGGCTTCAAATCAATCCAAGGTAATGACAATTTTGCCGATGCTCTTTCTACTCTGCATATACGCTTGAGCTTCTGCAATCTTACTAAACGGATAGCGGGCACCAATAACCGGCTTCAAGATTCCATTTGCTTGCCAATCAAGAACCAATCTGAGTGAATTTCTCAAATACTCACTTTTCTTCATAAGAAAGTACAAATTGAAACACGAAAGACTGACATTCCGAGATAACAATGTATGAGGAAAAAGTATTGGTGCCGCAATCATTTCACGAAGCACCTTTATTTTACTGTACGTACGCTTTCCTGTTATGGCTGAAAATCCGAATAAAACATATCGGCCCATCGGCGCTAAAATCTTCCACCCTTTCTTGAATACCGTTCCACCGACCGAATCGAGCACGACATCAATTCCATATCCATCGGTTTTTTCCCGAATAACTTCTTCAAAATCTTCTTGCTGATAGTTGATAAGATGCGTCGCACCGTGGGCGCGTGCTATTTCTAATTTTTCTGAAGTGCTTGCAGTAGCAAATACTTCCGCACCAAGATGTTTTGCCATCTGTGTTGCAGCAATACCCACTCCGCCTGCAGCAGCGTGGATCAGGAGTTTATCGCCTTTGTGTGCATGCCCGAGTGTCAACAATCCGTGATACGCTGTAAGATACGCAACAGAAAATGCTGCGCCTTCTTCAAAATTCATCCGCTTGGGAAGGGAGAATAGTTGTTCCTGTTTGACTACAGCACACTCTGCATAGCCACCCAGGTGCGTGAATGCGATAACACGATCTCCGCGCCTCCACTTCCGAACGTTTTCACCGACTTTCGTTATAATTCCTGAAACTTCAATACCAGGAATGAATGGCGGTTTCGGAATACCTGGATACAATCCTAATCGCGCCATCACATCTGCGAAGTTCAACCCAATCGCTTTGATTCGAATCTTCACCTCACCTTGTTGGGGAGCCGGTTCAGGCCAATCCTGAATTTTCAATACACTGGGCGAGCCAAATTTTGTAACGACCGCAGCTTTCATCGTTTAGTCTCCGAATACAGTACCTACTGCCCGAGCAGATTTGATATATTGTGAATCAAGCGGCACGGTGCGAAGTTTGAGGATTGCTTCTTTGACCGGAACGGCAACAACTTCGGTTCCACGCAGACTGACCATATATCCGAATTTACCTTGTGCCGCTAACTCAAGAGCCATGGCGCCGTACCGTGTTGCGAGAATTCGATCATAGGGAGTTGGACTGCCGCCCCGGAGAACATGCCCAAGTACGACTACGCGCGTTTCCAGTCCTGTTGCCTCTTCAATCTTTCGTCCTACCAGATCACCGATACCGCCGAGACGTACAGGATCGGTGCGTTTCTTATCCATTTCTTTCACTACGACACCTCCTTCGGCAGGTTTCGCTCCTTCTGCAACACAAATGATGCTGAAACGATTTCCGCGTTTACTTCGCAAAAGTACATGTTCGTAGACTTTTTCCCACTTAAATGGAATCTCAGGAATTAAAATCATATCTGCGCCGCCGGCAATTCCTGAACCGAGAGCGATCCACCCTGCATACCTTCCCATTACTTCAACGACTATGACGCGGTGGTGCGCCGAAGCAGTTGTATGAAGACGATCGATCGCCTCCGTTGCAACGGAAACTGCAGAATCGTACCCAAATGTCACGTCTGTTGCAGAGAGATCGTTATCGATGGTCTTCGGAACACCGATGAAGTTCAGTCCGAGCTCTGTGAATCGGTCAACAATATGCATCGTGCCATCCCCACCGATGGCGATGAGTGCATCCAAATTCCAATCGCGGTAATTCTGAATGGCCTGGCTCGAATAGTCGAGCACTTCAACACCATGCGGTGTTTCAACCGGAAATTGAAACGGATTTCCTTTGTTTGATGTGCCAAGAATCGTACCGCCAAGATTCACGATGCCGCCAACATCCCGAGGAGTTAATTCACGCATTCTTCCTTCTACAAGACCTTCGAAGCCGTCCAGAATACCGATAACTGTACAGCCGAATTGTGCCATTGCCGGTTTGGCAATGCTACGAATGACTGCATTCAAACCCGGGCAATCACCACCGCCTGTAAGAATTCCGATTCTCTTCAGAGTACTTTTCATTTTTATATCCCACGTGTTTTAATAATTTATCTTTCTTCAAAGATATGCAATAGTATTCATTCTTTCCATCAACGCACACAGACGAAAAAGCCCCTCCAGTTGAACTGAAGAGGCCTTTTCCAAAATATTATCGTCCAAATTAAACTGTTACCTTTGGCACGACGCTCTGTTGGTATTTTTCACCGAGCCATGCGCCGAAGAGGGAAATCATGAATCCTATAATCAATCCAACAATAAGATACATAGCAGGAACACGAAGAGAGACGATATATCTTAAATACACCCAGTCTAAAAGTACGGCGAGGAGTCCTGCAACGGCAGGTTCTTTGAGTGTCACACCCGGCGATTTATATCCGACGAGGAAACCTGTGACAACAAAGCTAATGATGAACCCGATAAAAGCAAATTTAAAGAGATGAACGAGGAATAATTTTGACAGAAGGAAAACACATAAGATATTGAGCGCGAAACAAACTATTACTCCAACGATTACCCATTTCCAAAGAAATTTTTGATTTTTTGCTTCTGCTGCTGAAGCGTCATCTCCCTGAAGTTTTTCACCCGCCCAACCGCCGACCCATGAAAAACCCAAACCGAGAATCAGGAGTAACAAGTTGATTGCTGCTGAAAAGTGAATTTCCGCTTTGGTGATATAGAGGAGAAATAGCATCACGAGCATAACAAGTGCACCGCCAACCGAAGCTTCGTTAATTGTAATTCCCGGCGAATAATATCCGATAATTGTACCGGTGACAATGAAACCAACCAACATAACTATTACTTGGACTTGGCCACTGTGGAATGTCGGCGCCACAATAAAATACGATGCCCCAACGATGATAAGTCCGGCAATAACCGACAAGATGACCCATTTCCACTGTAACTTTGATTCTTTGTGTGCACTGGGCGTCATACTCTTTTTCCTTTCAAAGGTCGTACATCTGGTGGATTACAATACTGATGTTGAATATCTCAAAACAATGAAGGAAAAGCAAGAATATTGTTGCATGACCACGCCTTCCGAAGGTTATTCGAGATTCGGTTTTAAATACATTCCAAAGATTATTGTGAAGATTCCTTCGAAAATGCATCTAACTGATTCTGCGCTTTTGCTTCTGGTATCGACTGTACCGACTTGAATTTCTCGGTCAAGCCCGCCAATTGTTTATCGGCTTTGTCATAATTGTTCTTCGCATTGTTCAATTGCATGCCAAGTGTCTCAAATACATCGTTGAATTTCCGTAATTCGGTGCCGAGCAGTTCAAGATTCTGAAATATCTCTTTTGCACTGCGTTCAATTTGCAATCCTTTTAAGCCGAGAGCGATGACTCTCAAATGCGCATAGAAGCTGTTCGGCGAAACCGGAACGACCCTCCGTTTGGTTGCGTACGAATACAATCCATCCTCCTCGTCATAGGATTCATCTTTTATGATAGTTTCGTAATAGATATTTTCAGCAGGGATATACATCAACGCAAAGTCGAATGTCCCTTCATCCGGCAAAATATATTTTTCTGCGATTGTATCAATGTGTTTCTTCACATCCGACTTAAAAAGGCGGGCAGCGGTTTTCTTTTCTTGGTCTGACTTTGCATCGAGCATTTTGCGAAAATTTTCCAACGGGAATTTAGAATCTACCGGCACTTTTCCGCCGGCTGTATTGATAATCGCATCGACTGTTTGGCCATTCCGAAATGTGTATTGAATGTCATACGCATTCGCTGGAAGAACTTGCTTGAGTAAATCTTCTAACAACAATTCACCAAGCCCGCCGCGAAGCTTGGGTGCTTTGAGCATCTCCTCCAATTTCGAAACGCTCTGTCCAAGTTCCTTGATCTCTTGGGTCGCTTTTCCAAGTTCTCCAAGCTTATTCTGAACATCTTGAATTACCTTTGCTGCTGTGTCCAATCGCGACCCCATCTGACCGGTGTTATTCTGCAATTGCGATGTAACACTGCTCAGATGCTGGTTCATACTCTCTGTCGTTGATTGCAGGCTCTTCAGAACCAGATCCGTCGTGTTCTTCAATGACATAACAAATGTATCAGTCGTGTTCTTAAGATTTTGATTCACTTCCCCGCGTAAAGAATCTACTTGCTGTTGGAAAATCAATGCTGCTTGTGTTGAATCATCTCCTTTTCGATAAAAAGTCCGCAGGAGAACTATCAACACGAGAACAGCAACAACAATTGAAACTATAAGTGATACAATTTCCATTCTCTTTTTTCCTTTTACATTTCTTTATTTTTTTTTACTTTATACTTGTTTCATTCCTCTCAGAATCAGCTTATGAAATACATTGATGTGACCGTTCCGGAGAACATCCAGAAGGACACTCGTGCAAGCGGCAGATGATTTCGTTTGAGCCATCCCCACATCATCGCGACACTAATCATTACTATGATGAGAACACATGTTCCTGCGATACATTCCCATACTCCGAAGGCTTTGTCATAGTAAAACCATAAGCTATGCTCATTCCAAAATCGCCCGTAGATGACAAGCAA
This sequence comes from Ignavibacteriota bacterium, assembly GCA_003155495.1. Taxonomy (GTDB): domain Bacteria; phylum Bacteroidota; class Ignavibacteria; order UBA10030; family UBA10030; genus Fen-1298. The sequence continues at coordinate 90,192 of PMDB01000043.1, read as the reverse complement.
ATGGGCTGCATACACCATTAACGACTCTCGGCTGACATCCAAGACAAACGACTTTTGAGTCTTGCGATAATCTGCATAAAACCAGCACGCCGTAAGGAGTAGCATCACAATACCTAGACGAAGGAAGAAAAAGAAAGGATTCGCATTGATATTAACCGATCCAATGTGAAAATGCACAGGCAATTCCCCTCCGATTAAGCATATCGTGAACAGAATAGCCCCAATGAGTGCAAACCGTAAGATGAAATCCTTTTCTTTCTGCTGCGCACGCGCTTGAATGTATCCAGAAGCAAAGTACCCTCCGAAGAGCATAAAAGCCATCCACGGGAAAAGTGGAAAAAGCGAGTAATGCTTTCCGTTGAGATATGCGGCAAGAGGCGCAGGAATCAAAGTGTTGAAATCAATATCCCAAAGAAACATTGTCGCCAATACAACGAGTAATCCGCTTAAAAATAAGAATGTCCGATATGTCCGATCATTCCGAATAAGCAATCTTGAGAAAAATAGTATGAGCAAACCAAATGCTATGCAATGCAGAACGTCTGATTGATAGAAACTCAGCCACTGAGCTTCTGTTGCTTCTGTGATTGCACGATGGAACGAAAAGAATGGAAGATGAAGGCTATATCCTACGATCCAGATCAATCCAATCCTTCCCAATTGTTTCCAAAATGCAAAGCCGAATGTACGGAATGACTCTATTTTTTTTTGACTTGCAAGCAGGAACACAAACCCGGAGATGAATATGAAGCTTGGCGCCACGAGACCGTTGATAAAGTTAAGAACATGGAACCATAGAGTTGCTCTGAAATACGGTAAGAGGAAGGCGTTAAAAACATGCACTTCGATCATCACCAACAGAGCCCACCCGCGAAGAAGATCGATGAAGGTGAGTCTTGAATGTGATGCCATAGGAATTTTTAGTTCTTGGTTCTTTGTGCTTCGTAGTTTGTCGTTCAATGGTACTGTCCAGTTACGAGTAGTGAGTTTTTCAGTCTTCTCCCATCTACCTTTACCTTCTCCCTTCTACATTTTTTAAATCACTTTCATGTTCTTGCCAACTTTTTCAAATGCCTCGAGCGCACGATCGATATCTTTTTTCTTTAATGATGCAGAAATTTGAGCACGCAATCGTGCTTCTCCTTTCGGTACTACCGGGTGCCAAAGGCCTTTTATATAAACCCCTGCCTTCAGTAAAGTATTGCTCATTTCCTGTGCGATGGATGCTTCACCGAGCATCACAGGCACTATAGGATGCGTTCCCTCGATAATCTTGAAGCCCAACCTCTTGATTCCCTTTCGGAAGTATGCTGTATTTTCATGCAGTCGTTGAACGATAGATTTATCTTTCATCAATAAATCAAACGCTGCCAGAGAACCGCACACGACTGCAGGGGGAAGTGAATTCGAAAAGATGTACGGTCGTGCTTTCTGACGCATATATTCGACGAAATCTTTCGAGCCGCTGATAAAACCTCCAGCTGCGCCGCCTATTGCTTTTCCAAGCGTACCGACCGTAAAATCAACTTTGCCAAGCAAACCGAACTGTTCTGCTGTGCCTCGCCCACTCTTACCGCACACACCGATTCCGTGCGCATCATCGACAAAAACCACTGCACCGTATTTCTTTGCCAGTTCAAGAATCCCTGGTATCGGTGCCAGGTCTCCTTCCATACTAAAGACACCGTCGCTCGCTATCATCCGAATACGATAGTCTTTATCTTTGTCTTCTTCCAATTGTCGTTCGAGATCGGCAACATCACCATGGTTATAAATCTTACGGTCTGTTGTTTCTGCCCTGCATAACCGTTGACCATCGATGATACTGGCGTGATTCAATCGATCGCTATAAATAACATCTTTGTAATTTTCAAAGCCAAGTTTTTCGTTTGTGAACGCCTGGAAGAATGCGATATTTGCAGCATAGGACGATGAGAAAAGAATAGTATCTTCCGATTTTAAAAACTTTGATATCTTCTTTTCCAATTCAAGATGAATCGTTTGAGTGCCGGTGAGAAAACGCACGGAAGCAAGTCCATATCCGTAGTTCTTCATTCCGTTGATTGCGGCTTTCACAACAACCGGATGGTTTGACATGCCAAGATAATTGTTCGAAGCAAGCATAACCACTTCTTTGCCGTTTACCATGACAATTCCACCCTGAGCACTTTGAAGAGCGGTCTCATATTTGAAAGTCTTTGTGTCTTCGAGCCGTTTCAGCTCCGCAGCGAGAAGTTCATTGAGTTTCATAGAGAATGGCCCTCATTAATCAAGGTTCATCAAGAGATTTCTTGTACTTCAATCATCCAGGCTTCTTATTTTTTCTTCATTCGGATTGAGAACGATCCGTCCATCCCATGCTTATGCTGGAATGTTTCCACCTGCCCTTGACTTCCCAAGAAACTCTGATGAACAAATGTATTCGCCGGATCAATAGAGAACTCAAGATGCCGAACAAGGAATCCTTTGATAAGGTCAAAATTTTCTTCCGGTTCGATTGTGCACGTACTATAAACGAGTGCTCCGCCCGATTTCACAAGTTTTGCGGCATTTTCGAGAAGTGAACTTTGCAGGTGCACGAGTTTTTGAATATCATCGACATCCCGTTTCCATTTGGCATCTGGTTTCTTCGAGAGAACACCAAGTCCAGAGCATGGTGCATCTACCAATACTTTGTCTGCAGGAGGTATCTCAAGAACTGCACTATCTTCAGCAACTAGATGAACGTTGGTTATACCTAATCGCTGGCATGCGTTCTTCACAAGATTAAGCCGGGTCTCATAGCGATCAACCGCAATGATTTCACCGGAGTTTTTCATCAGTTCTCCGATAAACGTTGTCTTCCCTCCGGGCGCCGAACAAAGATCGATAATACGTTCTCCCGGTTTTGGATCAAGCAAGAGGATCGGAATACCGGCACTCTCATCCTGAACAGAAAAATATCCCTGCTTAAAAAGTTCTGATTTTCCAATGCCGGCCATGTGTTGTACGCGTACAAAGAAATCAAAATATTGAGAACGTGTATATTGAATTTGATTTTTGTCTAGCAACGAGAAAAAATAATTCAAATCCACTTTCAAGCGGTTGATCCGTAGCGCTAAATCAGGAACGGAATTGTTCGCTTCCATCATCAATTTCGCTTCATCATATCCGTAGCGCTCCACCCATCGTTTCGTCATCCAGAGCGGATGAGATTCGATCACAGCAAGGTGCCGAATTTTATCTTCTTCCTGATCAGGATAGCGGATGTTGTCTATATTCCGGAGGATATTGCGGAGGACAGCATTGACGAGATCTCCGACTTTCTGCCCGCGCAGCCGTTTGATGAACTCAACTGCTTCATTGACGGCAGCCGAGTGCGGGACTCTGTCGAGAAATTGAATTTGATATAATGCCACACGAAGTGCATTCTTAATATTCGTTTCCGCTTTTGTGAAGTTGCCATGGAAGAATCCCGTGAGGACCCAATCGAGTTTCATTTTCCAGCGAATCACACCGGTAACGATCTCGTTCATGAGGCTTTTGTCTAATTCATTCATAGCGTCCGAACTTAATTCCGCATCAAGCAGCTTATCAAGATAAGCATCGGAACGCTCAACGCGGTTCAGTATCTTTACTGCAGTGCCTCGCGGACCGGCATATATACTTTCTGGTTGTTGCGGATGTTCTTGTGGTGCGGCGTTTTCTTGCATTCAATTTTCTTTCAACGAAAATGTCCCGCATTGTAAATTATAGAAACAGGCCGGAGTTGAGCGGACGGCGAGAAGTGCGAGAATTGATTAACTGTGAAGGTGTTGAGTTGTGCTGCCATCGGTCAGGTCATTTCTCTAAAAGGTATATTCGTGGAGGTTCGACATTTCAAACCTTCGCACTACCGACAACAAAAAAAGCGGAATGCATTCTGACAACACATTCCGCCTTAGAAGAGCAACGTCGTTCTTATGCCCCGGCTACGGCTGNNTTCTGCTTACCGGTGAAAAACGGATGGCAATTTGCGCAAATTTCTATATGGAGGTTACCCGTGGTAGAACGAGTTTCAAATACATTACCGCATACGCAGGTAACCACAGCTTTCTTATATGTCGGGTGAATTCCTTCTTTCATCTCAATCCTCATAACAGTTTATCTTGTTAACTGAATATAAAATACAGAAAAAGGATCTGATTTGCAAAGAGAATTTTATTCTGCAGTTTTTGTGCAATATCTGCATATTTGAAGAATACATTCTCCTTTGTAGGGACGTTTAATTAAACGTCTCTTTAAAAATTCTCCTCAATTTTTCTTGTCTCCGCACCCACCTTGTAGCGCCCGACTCGCAGTTGGGTATTTTGCGATTTTTCTTCTTCCAACACTAGTTCTGGGTTTTCAAGTTAATCAAACACGACTGTTTTTCTTCCATGAACAAGAACCCGATCTTGCAAATGCAATCGCACTCCACGTGCCAAAACCAATCTTTCCAGATCCCTCCCCTTGCGAATCAAATCTTCCAGCGAATCTTTATGCGAGATACGGATAATATCCTGTTCAATGATCGGACCTTCATCGAGCACATCCGTTACGTAATGGCATGTGGCACCGACAATCTTCACTCCCCGGTCATACGCTTGCTTGTATGGGTTCCCTCCGGCAAATGCAGGTAAGAAGGAATGATGAATATTGATAATACGATGAGGATATTTTTCAACACACTTTGGTGACAGAACTTGCATATAACGAGCTAAGACGACTGTGTCGATATTTTCCTGTTTCAACAGCTCAAGTTCCTTTGATTCCTGTTGGATTTTATTATCCCGTATGATGGGAAAAACATGAAAGGGAATATGATATCGTTCGGCTAAAGTGCTCAAATCAGGATGGTTGGATATGATGACTGCTATCTCTGCGTCGAACTCTCCCAGTTCATGCCTCCAGAGAATTTCTTGAAGGCAATGATTATATTTTGAAACGAAGATAGCTAAACGCCGCTTTTCCCGATCCAATCTAATGGAACATTCAGCACTGTATTCCTTCGTAAAAGGCAGAAATGTCTCTTTTAATTTTTCAGGAGCCACGCTAAATCCGCTCATATCCCAAGCCACGCGAAGAAAGAATATTTGCTCCGACCGGTCTACATGTTCATCTAAATCGAGTATGTTTCCGCCGCGCTCAAAAATGAATTGAGCAATGCGGGATACTAATCCTTTCTTATCAGGACACGACCATAATAAAATCGCTGTGAGATTCCTTTCAGCCACACATACCTCCTTCTGTAATGAATATCAATCGCTTGGACATAATAAGAGAGTCGCGCTAGAGTTGCAAGTTATTTTCACATCCCAATTCATTTTAATTGTGTTGCTTGAATTTCATTTTCAATTTTGGTAGATTCTATTGGATGAAACGGACATTTCTTTCTCTCATTGTTTCCGCCTGTATTGTGGCAACCCTCTCTGCTCAACAAGCGGCTTATGATTTTCTTCGCCTCGATGTGAGTGCACGAGCCGCAGCCCTAAATGGCAGTTTTGTCTCGATGAAAGACGACCCAAATGTGCTGTTTTATAATCCGGCAGCCCTGGGAACTTTGAGCAGACCTAAGATTTCCGCCAGCTACTTAGACCATCTCATGGATGTCAGTACGGGATCGTTGAGCTACGCTCAGTACATAGAAGGAATCGGAAATATAGGCGGCGGCATCACCTATATCAATTACGGTTCATTTAATCGAACCAATCAAAATTTGGATGTTATCGGAACATTCGAAGCAAAGGAGCTGGCACTTATTACAGGTATCGCTTTACATTATGACGACGATATCCTTGTCGGCGTTAACGTGAAATATATTTATTCCTCTATAGCAGAGTACAGCTCAAATGCACTCGCAATCGATTTGGGATTCCTCTATGATGTTCCATCGCAGAATCTTACAATCGGCGGCAGCGTTTTGAATCTTGGCACACAGTTGAAAACATATGCCGGCACAACAGAATCACTTCCCCTTGATGTCATATTCGGCATCACGAAGCGGCCTGAACACCTTCCTATATTTCTGAACCTCGACTTCCATCGGCTGAACGAAAAAGGCAATGTGTTTTGGGATCGCTTCAGTGCTTTTACCGTCGGTGCCGAAATATTAATGAGTGAATCACTCCGGCTGCGCGTTGGGTACAATAACAAGCAGCGGACGGACCTCAAAATGGGAACAAGTGCTGGTCTTGCCGGTTTCTCAATGGGTGCCGGAATAATTGTGAAAGACTACCAATTTGATTACGCGTTCAACTCATACGGCAAAATCAGCGGGTTGCACCGTATTTCTCTCGGTATCAGTTTATAACTCTCAGCAAATTTCAGATGTTCAAAAAGTGTTGAACATCTTTCCACATCTATCGTAGTATAGCGTCTAGAAGTTTTTCACTCAGGTAAAAAAGCGTCATTCCCCCAAAGACCATGAGCGGCGGTAAGCGGCTTTTTGTTTTGTTTACTTCAGGAATCAAGTCGCTTGCACCCACATACGTTACAGTACCGGCAGAAAACGCGAACGCAATACCGGCAAGCTGGGCATCGACATGTTCCAGCAAAAAAACTGAACACGCTCCGATAAAAGTTGCAAGACCTATACCTATTGCCGAATACAGCACGACCGTGCGCGAGAATCCGGCACTCATCATGATCGAACCGATCGTGAGCCCTTCCGGAAACTTATGCAAGAGGATTGCCAGGAAAATGAGAAGTCCAAGATAGAAGTCATATTGAAAACCAACCGAAATGGATAACCCATCGAAAAAAGCATGGATGAATAATCCCGTGAACGCAGAATAGCCGGTAATTTTAGACATCATTACTTCATGATGAGTCTCTTCGCCAAAATGGAAGTGTCCAACGATGGTATGTTCGAAGAAATGGATTGTCGCAAACCCGATAAGAATCCAAATAGCAGCAGACTCACCTACAAATCCAAAACTGACAGGCACCAGCTTAAGAAAAACGAGCGCAAGAATAAATCCTGCACTGAGTGCAAGAAGTATCTCTTGAACGCGTGTCGGCCAACTCTTTCGCGATACGATCATTGTGCCGCCAAGAACAACGGCGATAGATGCAATGAGAGCAAGTAAAAGGATTTGAGTTTTCATCAGTTGCGTGTGTATGGTTTTTCAAGATACTTTTTTGATTCCGTATGGGAATCTTCATATTCTTTCATCGCCAGTACTTTTTTATATTGCTGGATCGCATCTTGCCTCTTCCCCTGTGCATCATAAATCATGCCGATGAGTAAATTCCCAAGCGACATGAATCCGGACGGTTCATCTTTGTCAATTTTCCTGCTCAGCTCATCGGTTCGGTACAAATAGTTCAGAGCCGCATCAAATCGTCCGGCCATAAAATCAAATTTACCAAGGTAATAGTACGCTTCACGTGCATCATATGTGTCATACCCCAGCTGCTTTTTTGAACAGCGTTTCTCAATATCGGAAAAGATGTCTTTCGCTTCGCCAAGATATCCTGTACTGACTAAACAACGGCCTACATAGCGATGGAACATGGAATTGTTCGGGTACTTCGTATGCAGCTTTCGAGCAAGTTCAAGAGCATTCGCATAGTCTTTCTCATAGACGAAATAGTTCTGCATAAGAAAATACATTGCCTCGACTTTTGCATACTTTGCATTCTGTGATGCTTGGCGAAGCTGTTCTAATCCCTTTTTCCGGTCACCGCTCGGAAAGAAGATCATTGCCGGTTTGACAATTGGATATTTTTCGGGCACAACGGATGCATAATAATTGTAAATGCCGATTCCCAACAAAACATCATAATTGTTCGGCTCCAGTTCATATGCTTTTCGCACCAGCGGCAATGCAACCATGCCGTCGTTGGCGGCACCAACCCATTTGCCTCGGTTCGCACGCAACCGTCCTCGAAAACCGACCGCACCTCCATTGAAGAACATTGCTGTCACGTCATTGGGGTGTTCATCCAAATGTTTCTCGCACATCTCAATGACCACATCAAGCATCTGGTATAATTTATCATCCTGCGACTCGTCATCGAAATTACTTATGATGCGTTCCCACTGGACCATTGCCCGAAAAAAGTATCCCGCCGGATGATCCGGACGCTGGCGAATCACTTCCGTAAAGTCTGAATCGGCTCTGTCAAATTCATAATTGTAGAGCTTATCAATACCGCGCAGTACTCGTTGGTCGAGGCCAGGATCGTCAAGCCACTGTGCATGAGCACTGGAACAGACAAAGAGAAGTAGAAAAGCCGAAAGAAAATATATATTTCCCACTTTCTTATATACATCCCGATATTGTGGGGGATTGATGCTTGTTGAGTCCGATGGTATCGTACTGAAAAGGTCTTCCTTCATTACATCAATTTCTTTGCTAAGTACTCTTTGAGACCTGTGCTTGCTATACGCTCCTGCACCATGCTGTCGCGGTCGCGCACGGTAACCGTCTGATCCTGCAAAGTCTGAGAATCTATTGTTATACAATACGGAGTTCCGATTTCATCCTGCCTTCTGTACCGCCTGCCCACTGCGCCGCTGTCATCATAGAATACACGGAAATAGGGCCGCAAATCGGATTCGAGCTTGCGTGAGAATTCCGGCATGCCATCGCGATTGACAAGCGGGAAGATTGCCGCTTTAATAGGTGAGAGCTTGGGATGAAGCTTCATCACAACACGCAGTTCCATAGCACCTTCGGCGTTGGGCGCCTCTTCTTCACGATACGAATCCACAAGAAATGCCATAAACGACCGGCTTGCACCGGCAGATGTCTCGATAACAAATGGCGTGAATTTCTCCTTTGTTTCCTCATCGAAATATTTCATACTCTTGCCGGAAAATTGTTCATGGCGAGATAAATCGAAATCCGTACGATTATGCACACCTTCGATCTCACCCCAGCCAAATGGGAACAGGTATTCGACATCATACGCATCCTTAGCGTAATGCGCCAGTTTGTCCTTAGGATGTTGATGCCATTGGAGCTTTTCTTCCGTCATTCCAAGATCGATGTACCATTGCATGCGTTCACCGCGCCAGTATTCGAACTGTTGAACATCGGTGCCGGGCTTCACAAAGAATTGCATTTCCATCTGTTCAAATTCGCGTGTGCGGAAAAGAAAATTCTTTGTATTAATTTCGTTTCGGAATGCCTTCCCGATTTGCGCAATGCCAAAGGGCAGTTTCTGCCGCGACGCAGATTGCACATTCAAAAAATTGACGAAAATTCCCTGCGCTGTTTCCGGCCGTAAAAAGACAACCGACGATGAATCTTCCACCGGACCGACAAATGTCTTGAACATCAGATTAAATTTGCGTGCTTCCGTGAATGTCCCTTTATTACCGCAATTAGGGCATGGCAGCATCAATACGATACGAGCCGCATCTTGATCGGTTGTTACAAGTTTTGCGAATTCTTCAATGATCGTCTCATCTTTTTGCTGCCCGCCAAACTTTTGTGCATCGAGTTCGCGGAGAACGTCTTTTTTCTTTTTTAATGATAAGTCGTCAAAAAGAACATCGATCCGGTATCGTGCTTTGCACTGTTTACAATCGACCATCGGATCTGTAAAATTCTCAACGTGCCCTGATGCTTCCCACACGCGCGGGTGCATCAGAATGGAAGCATCGAGCCCTTCTACATTCTCACGATAGGTCATGCTTTTCCACCATTGCTGTTTCAGGTTATTGAGCATCTCAACGCCCAACGGGCCATAATCCCAACATCCATTCAAGCCGCCGTAAATTTCACTCGATTGAAATACGAATCCGCGTCTCTTTGCCAGAGAAACAATTTTCTCCATTGCCTTTACTTGATCACCTGCAGTCTTACTATTTTGACTCATATTCTCTTGTACTCTCTCTGATAATGAATAATTGAATCTTTTCTATTTGTATCTTTCGTCATCGGTCTCATGTGCTATCAGCATGTTCATGCAACTTCAATCCTGCTTTGGTCACCGATCATAAAACGATGCACCTGCGGTTTTCCGGTTGCCTCGACAACTTCGACATCGTTGCCGAGAATACTCCCTTCAATCCGAATACCGACACTCGTGACCTTGCAATCCCGGAGAATAATGCTGTACTCAATTTCGCTGTTCCGCACTTCAGTTCTATCGCCAATGGAAGTAAACGGACCGATATAGCTGTTTTCTATGACACAATTTTTTCCGATGATACCGGGGCCGCGAATCTTGCTGTTGATGATACGCGCACCTTGTTCTATCACGACCCGGCCCGCTACTTCAGATTGTTTATCCACCGTGCCATCGTTTCGAGGTTCGATGTTATCCAAAATCAATCGATTCGCTTCCAATAAGTCGGTAGGTTTTCCGGTGTCTTTCCACCAGCCGGTGATTTCCGAGTACCCTATCTTCAAACCGCGCTCGATAAGCAGTGTGTGCGCATCGGATATTTCCAACTCACCGCGTGCACTGGGTTTGAGGCTTTTGACTGCTTCGAAAATGTGATGATCGTACAGATAAATCCCTGCAACAGCATAGTTGCTCTTCGGCTGTTTTGGTTTCTCTTCCACCCGGACAATTTTTCCATCACGGATCTCGGGCACACCAAATCGTTCCGGATCTTTCACTTTCGATAATGTCAGATAACAATTACATCCGCTCTTTTCAAATTCATCCACGAATCGCTTCACACCGCCGACAAGTATATTGTCACCGAGATAAAAAATGAACTTGTCGCCTGCAATAAATTTTTCGGCCAATTGCACGACTTGTGCAAGTCCGCCTGGAGTTTCCTGCGGGATGTACGTAATCTTCACGCCCCATTTTGAACCGTCGCCAATGTACTTCGGAACTTCCTGACTGTCTGCATTATGCACGATGCCAATTTCCTTGATGCCTGCATCCGCTGCCGCTTCAATGGCATAATAGAGGATCGGTTTGTTCGCGATCGGAATGAGATGTTTATTCTGCGTGTGCGTTATGGGGCGCAACCTTGTCCCACGTCCGCCGCTGGCAATAAGTGCTTTCAATGTCTATCCTTTATGATGTTCTTTGACCGGTTTTCTTGTTGAGGCTTTTTTGAATGCCTGTCAACCATTCCGTCCGTCAGAAAAGTCGATTCAAAACTATATGTACTATGATACAAAAAAATTTCTTCTTTTGGAATTCAAACTATCGGTTGTACAAAGTTCAGGCGAGATAGAATTCAGCCGCTTTTTCCATGCATCGACGAGGTTATCTCGCGTCATTCACTTGCATGAATGCAGCTGCAAGATATCCCACAACTCCGCTATTATCTCCGGTGATATCACCAGAGTTACAGTAGTGCAATACCTCTGCCCGATTTGCACCTACTCGTTGCGCCGTTTTCATGGCTACTGCAATGGGACCGCCACCGCACGCTTCGAACGACTTGTCTTCCAACTCATCGATGAATTCATCCGGGTTGAACTGTTCCACTGCTCGGATGACACGCTTATCAAGGAGCACAGCTTCATCATACGCATGAAAATGCGAGAGATCACTGCTCGCGATTAAAAGGACATTTTTATTTACTATAACACGTGTAAGTGCAGCACTAAGTTGTTCGCATAAATGCCGCCGCTGATCTCCCATGATTATCGGTACAACGGAAAACTCCTTAAGCACACATTGAAGAAATGGCAATTGCACTTCAAGCGAATGCTCCGAGCGATGCCCCGCAACCGAAGCAACGATGTTCTTTTCCCCCTGCAGTAATTCTGATCGCACCTCATGATTGATAGGCACTTTTCCGAGAGGTGTTTCATACACATCACCTGAGTAAATAGAAATACCGTCAAAATATTCCCGGTGACTCGGGCCAATAACGATGACACAATCGTACTTTCTGCCTTCGAGGAGTTTAAAAGCGTGTGCAGCCGTAAATCCTGAATACACATATCCCGCATGAGGCGAAACTATTGCGCGTACTGTTCCTTCAACTTTCGGCAGTTGTACGCGGTTCAGCAACTCATCGATGTTCTTGCGAAGTTCAGTTGGTGATTTCTCATAAAACATCCCGGCAACTGTCGGAGCACGAACAATTTCCTTCTCACTCATTGGTCTTACGTCTTTTCTTTTTCAAAGTCAGATTCTTCAAATTTTTCCACAGTGAACGTGAAAAGTTTTACCTCACTCCGTTTCCAGGCATCGGACGGTAATCCTGCTTTCGATGCCGTGTGTTCGAGAAATTGTTCTCGATCCCATCCGTACTCCGTTGCCACCTGCGGCAGCAACAATCCGCGTCTATACCCGGCATCGATCACAAGTCCATGCTTCCCAATTTCAATCTTCGTCTTATCGTGCAGCTCAGAGAGCGGTGAAAGAACGGAAATTTCAATCGTGATGCTTGTCAATTCGGCCAAAGTCATCGGCATGAAGCGCGGATCTTCCATGGCAGCCTTTACTGCCGCCTCTTGCGTGGCTTGACCGAGCGGAAACAAAGGCTCAACATATCCGATACAACCGCGAAGGTTTTCACCGATGCGGAGAGTGACGAAAACACCGGAGGGCCGGCTTAATAGTCCGCTCTTATATTCTTTCTGTGGAAACGGTTTTCCGCCGAGTGCAGATTGAATAGAAGATCGCGCAATCTTCAGGAGTGCTTGCTTTTCTTCATTCGTTAAATTCATTGATACCCCCTTCCTCTTCACTTCCATATTGAAAGGTAGGAAGGCGTAGTCAAACAATCAATAGAATGAAACTTTAGGTAGTGTCTCAGTTTGAATTGACACAAAAACAAAAAAGCCCTCTTTCGAGAGCTTTGATTTAATCTATACCATCTTATACTTTAACTCGCATAGGCACCAATAAGAGACTCTGCTGGAATTCCCATTTCTTTATGTAGTTTCCTTATCATTTTAATCGAAAGAGTGCGTTTTCTATTCAGAATTTCAGATGCTCTCCCTCTCTGACCAATAATGATCGCGAATTTACTGTTTGTTATTCCTAATTGTTCCATTCTAAATTTTATAGCTTCAACGGGGTCAGGTGCTTCAATCGGGAATTTGTTTTCTTCATATTTTTCAATAAGCATAGACAAAATTTCGATAAGCATACCTTCTGTGGTATTAGGCTTGGCGTCAAAATATTTGTCCATAATCTTGAGCGCGTTCCTATAATCTTTTTTGGTACGTATGGGTTTAAGATATTTTAAAAATCTTGTTTTCATATTTTCTCCGCATCAATTTTATCGTATTCAGAATGAGTTCCTATAAACCTTATATAGACGAATTTGTAATCATAATTTATACGAACTACCAACCTATATTTATTACCCGCAATATTAAATACTACCCTGCCATATCTAAGAATACTTGCATTCACATATTGAACCTTGACTTCATTGTGATTACTCCAATTCGCCTGCCTTGCTTCTTGATACCATGACTTAAGCGGTTGCTCTGAATCTCTATATTCATTAACACTCCAGAAGTCTTTCAGGGTTCCTTTTGCGATTACTCTCACATATTAAGATACAACATTCCCAAATTGGGAGCAAGTAAATAATAATAATTTTTTATGAAGTTAATTCTTCAATAATCGTGCCAAATCTTCAATATTCCACAGTTTCTTACTTATTCCCGCCGCCATTGCAGGTGTAACACGTAACGTCTTATGAATTCTAACAAAGTTATAATACATGAAATGTAGGGCTACTGCATGAGCATGGTTCTCTACTTTTTTTGAGAAAGCCAAAGTAAGTCTTGAGAAACGTTTTATATTCATTCTCATAGTCAGGTTTTGACGTTCCACATAACTTGTAGAAATATGTTTTGCTTTCGGATCGCCAGTAACAACCTGTTTAAAAGCTCCAGTACATTCAGCTGGGCTATATCTGTGTTCACCTTCGAGAGATTTTCCGTAAAGTTTTACTAATTGTGCAAAGTCTATATCAATTCCAAATGTTTGATCTATTGCTTCTAAATATGCCTTCAATCCGTCTGTAGTTAATTGTACACGATTCTTTAAACGGGAAGCAACATCTTCTATAAATACCTTTGCATATTCCGCGTCGCGGTTTCCAACAAGCCACGAAATCATAAGTTTTGAATCTGCATCTAAAGCCGTCCAAGTCCAGATGCTTCCAACACCATACTTTCCTTGAAGTTTTAAAGGAAGATTCTTGTCTTTCGCGTAGATGAAACTCCATATTTCATCGCATTGTACGCGCTTCGATGCAACATTGCGAACGTGTTCATCATGATATTTCTGGCAAGCAGTTCCGATGTCAACAAGAAGTTTTGTAACGGTGTTAATCGAAACGTTTGCGAGTCTGCTTGTTGCTCGTAAGCTGGTTCCTTCAACAAGCAATCCGATAATCTGTGTTCGTTTTTCTAATGAGAGTCTATTCATTGTAAGTGCCTTTCTTTGCTCATTTACAATATAAGACTTTATTCTTGAGCTGTCAAGCATAAAGATCATTTAGGTGTATTTTTAATCTTAATATACGACTAAATTGGTCGTATATTACTATAGGGATATAACAATAGGCGCTAATTATCGTCTAATTATATGAATGACAAGGAATTAGCAATTATTTGGACTTGGGGGACTTGAATAAATCAACAAGAATCAGTAACGGGATACAGGAGAATAAAGATGCTGGATAAAGAATTCAAATATTACACAAGTCATCAAGACGAACTTGTAAAAAAATATAATGGAAAATTTTTAGTTATTCGTGATGAAAATGTCGAAGGGGCATACAACACTCAACTTGAAGCCTACACCGAAGCAAAGAAATAATACGAATTTGGTACTTTTTTAATACAACAGTGCTCAAGTGGAGAGGAGAACTATTCACACTATTTTCATTCAAGGGTAGCCTTTCGATAAAACACTTCTTGTGAACGCGCCACGTAGAACTCCTCAAGTCTTCGGATTTACAACACCCCATACCGGCATTGCAAATGTATTAAAAAGCGATATTGTTATAAGCGAAGAATTTGATCCTAATAGTTGCTTAAGTATACCAGCGGGAAAACCCTATATCGGAGTTTGGGATACTGGGGCAAGCGGAACTGTAATAAACTCTAAAATAGTAACAGAATTAAATTTAAAACCATCTGGCAAGCGTTGGGTATATGCGGTCGGAGGCGATGGAAAAGTAAACAAGTATCTTGCCGACACTTATAGTGTCAATGTTTCCCTGCCCAATAAAGTCACCATAGTTGGTGTAGTTGCGTCTCAAGGTGAAATAATGAATGCAGACGCATTGATCGGAATGGATATACTAGGATGTGGCGACCTTGCGATAACAAACTTTAATGGCAAGACGACTATTAGCTACAGAACGCCCTCCATACAAGAAATAGACTTTGTGAAACAAATCAACGAAATAAACGCCAGAACAATGCCTAAGGTTGGTAGGAATGCCCTGTGCCCCTGTGGAAGCGGAAAAAAATATAAGAATTGTCATTGGAGTTCATAACAATTATTTATTTTTTCCACCTTGCTTTAGCACCTTGTTTAGCAATTTTTACTCGTTCTGCCTTAGATAATTTTTTAGCCCTTGCCTTACCGCCCTTAAGTCCCCCCAGTCTTCCTAATTCGACCGCATGGATGTTGTACGCATTGATCGTTGGTGCTTCGGTAGCTTCCCCCGTAGCCAAGTCAACAATAGACTTTGCAAGCCGGTTTGTGTCTCGTGGTCTTTTGGGTTTCATAGGTATAATCTCCACTGGAAATATACCTAATCATCCTTGTCCAGTCAAGCATTTTCGGCACACAGCCCCCTTTAGTTAATTCAAACTGAGACACTACCGATTTCTCACTTATCTTGATTCTCCATACCTTTCTATGTAGATTATCGCAGAAAAAAATGAGGATTCTTGCGCATGCCATTGATGGTTAGTATTTCCGGAATTCGCGGAGTTGTTGGCGAAACTCTCACGCCTGAAACAATTGTTAAATATGCTTCGGCGTATGCTCTCTACTGCAATCGCTGGCACATTGTAGTCGGTAGGGACGGGCGCATCACCGGCAAAAATGTTTTAGATATCGCTGCTTCCACCTTGCTGCAGATGGGCTGTGATGTAACAGATTTGGGCATCTGCCCGACGCCGACGGTTGCACTTGCTATTGAGAAACTGAAAGCCGCTGGCGGTATTTCGATTACCGCCAGTCACAATCCGATGATATGGAATGGGCTTAAATTCTTCGCTTCCACCGGTTTATTTTTGGATCCTGATGAGAATCGTGAGTTTTGGCGCCTTGCCGAACAGCCGGTGAAATATGTTCCGTGGGATAAACAAGGCAAGTACACGCTTCAAGAAACATTTCTTGATGAACACATCCGCGAGGTGCTTTCTCTTTCCTATATCGATATAGGAAAAATTCGGGCACGTAAATTTAAGGTTGTATTGGATTGCGTCAATTCAGCAGGAGGAATTATTGTCCCTCGTTTGCTGGAAAAACTTGGCTGCGAAATCATCCCGATCCATTGTGAGATGACCGGAATTTTTGGACATACACCGGAACCAATCCCTGAAAATCTCACTTCGCTCTGCGCCAAAGTGCGCGAACAGCACGCCGATATCGGTATTGCCGTCGACCCGGACGTCGATCGTCTGGTCCTTATCAACGAAAAAGGCGAACCGTTCGGAGAAGAATATACTATTGCATCCTGCGTCAAGTTCGTTCTAGAGAAAGTTAAAAATACTGCCAAAAATTCTTTGAAAGTTGTCGTCAATCTTTCCACAACGCGAGCTGTGGAAGATATCGCTCGACACTATGGCGCTTCAACTCTTCGCACTCCTGTTGGTGAAATTAACGTAGCCAAAAAGATGAAGGAAGTCGGCGCAGTGATCGGCGGTGAAGGAAGCGGCGGTGTTATTCTTCCGAAAGTCCATCTCGGCCGTGACGCCATTGTCGGAATTGCGCTTGTTCTCCAACATCTTACTGAATTTGGAGGAACACTATCAGAATTGAAAGCTGCCCTTCCGCAGTATTATATCACGAAAGGAAAAGTTGACCTCGGCACTTTGAATCCCGACGCAATTCTCAAACACCTGATGGCCGATCATTCTGTAAGCGATGCGATCAACACCGATGATGGATTAAAGATTGATTTCCCGGAATCATGGGTACATCTGAGGAAATCGAACACCGAGCCGATCATCCGCATCATCGCCGAGGCGCACACCAAAGCTGAAGCTGATGATCTCGTAAAGAAATTCACAGCGAAGATTCTTGCGTGATGAAGAGAGTCTTTTTTTACGCTCTCGCTCTCTTACTCGTATTGCAGGGAACAATATTCACGGCAGCTTACGCACAGGAAAAGAAATACTATTTCTTCCGTCCACTGGACTACGGCTCTGAGGCAATGTTTCAGCCAATCGGCGTTTTGATGAATGGCGGATTAGATGTGCTTCAATCGTATCAAAGCTCGGCACATGCTCGGGACATTCAATGGAATATCGGGGCAACAAGCGTATGGCGAAGTGTGATATCTCCTGGTTATTACGTGAGTAGATATGGGTGGAATAAATTTTTAAAGCAGGAAGTATTTCCCACGAGCCTCGATATTGCGAAAGCTCAATGGGCGCCAAATTATACATTGCATTTAGTTGGCGGCGGAATGGAGTACCGAAAACTTTCTGAGTGGTATGATTATCACAGCTTTCCGATCCCGTTCGTCTTCGGAGCGCTCACAACGATGGGGTACCACTTCATCAATGAACTTATAGAAAATGGTCCGGGTATCCATGGAAATACCGATGCCATTGCCGATTTTTGTATTTTTGATCCGCTTGGCATCGTGTTGTTTAGTTTTAATAATGTTTCTGAATACTTTTCATCTACGTTTGGCCTGAATGATTGGTCACCGCAGCCATCGCTCTCGTTTATGCCGCTCTCCTACCGAAATTTTGGCCACAGCTTTGTGATGCGCTATCCTGTCACCGAATCAAAACGAACCAGCATTTTCCTCTTTCTTGGAAAATCAACGTTACTGGGCGTATCGCTCAAGAGCGATCATGAAAACGCTTTCTCGTTTGGCGCGGGAGCGACACAAACGGGTGTGTGGGAAGTTGATCAAACGAATGGAATCGGGACCAACTCCATTCACGTCGGAGCCGCTTGTGGTGTCTTTTACGATCGAGACAATTCGCTCCTTGCTTCTTTGCTCATTTCAGAATATTATTTGGAAAGAATTCGTTTGAACATTTACCCCGGTGTTATATTTGCATCGTCCTTTTCGCCCGGACTTTTCTTTTCGCTCGGCACGAGCGGCACGTACGCAGCAGGTATTACGATGCAAATTTCTCCGGTTGGAATTGGTTTGTATTCGCCGCATTAACCTTGAACAGGTTAATGGTATTTACTAATTCACATTATCCGTGAAATAAAAAAAGGGCAATTGACCTTTTTAAAAAAAACATGACCTCCCCGTATCCCCTCCTTACCAAGGAGGTGAATAAGGGGAGGTGAATTGAGCTATTTCTCATATTGATTTTTCAATATGGATTTTCCATATAACATTAATTATCACTATTTTTAACAATATATTTTCTTATGATGAATGTTCGCGCGCTTCTTAAGCTTTCTTCCGTGCCACGCATCGGCCCGCAAAAAATTCGCGCACTTGTCGCGTATTTCAAGACCCCCGAAAATGTTTTTCAAGCGCCGGCACGCGAGTTGATTGCTGTTCCGGGAATCGATAAGAAACTCGCTTCGAACATCCTTCACCTTTCCAATGGCGAGAAGTTTGTTGACGACCAACTGAAGCGGCTGAATAAACTTGGCGGCAGGATTGTGACCGTGTGGGACAAAGAGTACCCCGATCTGCTCCAGAAAATTTATGATCCGCCTGCATTTCTTTTTGTGCTGGGGAAATTTAAGGAACTCGACTCTCGGGCCATCGCTCTCGTAGGCACACGCCATCCTACTCCGTACGGTCATTCCGTCGCAGAGAATATGACACGCGATCTGGCAAAGCAATCCGTTACTCTTGTTAGCGGACTGGCACGCGGAATCGATACGATAGTTCATTCGACAGCATTAAAATGCGGCACGCGGACTATCGCCGTTATCGGGTCCGGTTTAGATGTTCCGTATCCTCCTGAGAACAAAAAGCTTTTAAACCAGATTGCCGAAGAAGGGGTAGTCGTCTCAGAGTTTCCGATGGGAACTAAACCCGATGCATCGAACTTTCCAAGGCGCAATCGTATCATCAGCGGACTGGCGCTCGGTACCGTCGTCTTAGAATCTGCGGAAGACGGCGGTGCGCTCATTACCGCAACGACAGCTCTCGATCAGGATCGCGAAGTGTTCGCGGTTCCCGGCAACATCACTGAGAAGCGCAGCGCCGGGTCGAATAAACTCATCCGCGATGGCCGCGCAAAACTTGTTACTTGTGTAGATGATATTTTTGCAGAGCTTCGGCTTCAACTTCGCCTCTCTCTCAACGAACCAGTGCAGAGCCCCGCCATCGAGTTGACCCTCACTGAACGCACTATTCTTGATTTCTTGAGTTCAGAACCGGTTCATATCGATACCCTTGCCGAGCAGGCGGATTCTTCAACCTCCGACGTCCTGGTTACCCTTCTTTCCTTAGAATTTAAAGGTGTAGTCCGCCAATTACCGGGAAAATTGTTTATCCGTTCCTAATTCTCATCGCTTTCCTATAAGTGGAATTTTCGCTATACTTCGTTTGTTTAAATCAGGAAAGAAGATGATTGAGATTCAAAAAACTATTGTGGAAGACAATATTCCAAAGATCAGATTCGCATGCAACACATCTGCATGCAAAGGCGCTTGCTGCACATTAGCCGGCGGCCAAGGCGCTCCGTTACTCGATGAAGAACTTGAACGAATTGAACATTCTTTCCCTATTATCAAATCGTATCTTCCGCAGGAGCATCTCGATACCATTGTGCAATGCGGACTTTTCGAAGGCGAGCCAAAGGCGTACACCACTATGTGTTTTAACAATCGGGCATGTGTTTTTGTACTGTACGAAGAAGGAATTGCACGGTGTGCATTTGAGAAAGCGTTTTTTGAAGGGGAATTGAAATGGAGAAAACCTCTTTCTTGCCACCTCTTCCCCATTCGGATAGATCGCGGCATCACACATCGAGTACGGTATGAACGAATATCGGAATGCGACCCTGCATTAGACTGCGGTGAGCACGAAAATATATATTTGAGCAATTTTCTCAAGGAACCGCTCCTGCGTGCGTTTGGTTCTACTTGGTACGAAGATTTCCAATTCACGTGCGACTGGAAACGAAAAGATACAGAAGCAGTATAGGAATTCATCAAGAACGAAACGATGATCAATCTTTCACAACAACTTCGGCTTGGACTCAGACTTACTCCCCAACAGGTGCAGTATCTCAAACTGCTCCAGCTGCCGACTCTTTCGCTCGAACAAAGGATAAAACTGGAACTTGAGCTCAATCCTATGCTCGAGCTGAACGAGGAGCAGGACTTATCACTTGAGCAGGATGATCGTGTTGAAGAACCAGAGGAAAAAATTGAGGAAAGCCAAACCGAAGACGCTTACACGATAGAAGACTACATCAACGACGATCTTGCGGGATTTAAAAGCCCCGAGGCATACAAATCGAATGATGAAGATGATACGTACGAGTCGCCGATGACTTCCACCATTCCACTTTCCGAACGGCTCCTCAGCCAACTGAAGATGTCCGTCGCGGATGATGAAGAGATACTTCTAGCAGAAGAAATTCTCGGCAATGTAGACGAAGACGGTTACCTGCGCCGCGAGTTGTCCCTTATTGTCCAAGACCTCAACCTCAGCTATGGGCTTACTCTTACCGTTGATAAGGCTGAACAAGTTCTTCAGAAAATCCTTCTCCTCGATCCACCCGGCATCGCAGCAAGAAGCCTCCAGGAGTGTCTCATCGCCCAACTTCATGCAGGCAAATATGCTCATTCCCTGAAAGAACTTGGCATTAAAATCCTGACGACTTTCTTCGAAGATTTCAAGCTTAAACGGTTTGATAATCTCGAACTGAATCTTACAGTCAGCCGCGAAACATTGAAAAAAGTCATCGAAATCATCCAACACTTCAACCCGAAACCGGGTGAAGGCGAGTTTACGGCACAAGAAAATTATATCACACCGGATTTCATTGTAGAGAAAGACAACGGCGATTTCATTATCACCCTCAATGATCGCAATATTCCAGCGTTACGTATTAACAGTGCCTACAAACAATTGGTAACTCCAAAAGGAAAAAAAGTTTCCGCAGAAACGAAAGATTTTGTGAAGAAAAAATTTGAAGCCGCAAAATGGTTTATCGCTTCCATTCATCAACGGCGGGAGACATTGATGAAGGTCATGAAAATTATTGTCGAGAAGCAGCGGCATTGGTTTGAAGAAGGTGAATCATTGAAGCCCATGATTTACAAGGATATTTCAGAAATAGTTGGTGTTGATATTTCCACGATTAGCCGTGTTGTCAACAGCAAATATGTGCAGACAGAATTCGGCGTTCATTCCCTGCGATTTTTCTTTACTTCCGGGCTTGAATCCGACAACGGTGAAGATATTTCCAACCAAGTCGTTAAACAACGCGTTAAAGATATCATTGCCGCCGAACATCCGCAGAATCCTTTGAATGACGATAAGATCGCTGAGATGCTGAAACAAGAAGGTATTCGTATTGCCCGGCGTACTGTTGCAAAATACCGCGAACAAATTGGCCTTCCCATCGCCAGGATGCGCAGAAAGGTTTGATTCAACGAGGAGACAACATTCATGCAGGATAAACAGATACACGCAACGACAATTATTGGATTACGGCATAATGGCCATATCGCTATCGGCGGCGATGGACAAGTGACGCTTGGCAATACGGTTATGAAGCAAAAATCGAATAAAATTCGCAGGCTCTACAATGACTCCGTTCTTGTGGGATTTGCAGGCTCAGCAGCGGATGCTTTTAGTCTGCTGGAACGGTTTGAGGAAAAACTGGAGCAATACCAAGGACAGCTTGCTCGTGCAGCTGTCGAACTCGCCAAACTATGGAGGACAGATAAATATCTTCGTCAACTTGAAGCATTGCTTGCTGTGCTTGATAAGGAACATGCGCTCATCATCTCCGGTACCGGGGATGTTATCGAACCTGATGACGGCATCGTCGCAGTGGGCTCAGGCGGCAGCTATGCACTGGCAGCAGCACGTATACTGACCAAGCACACGACCATGGGCGCAAAAGAAATTGTACAGGAATCTCTCAATGCCGCTTCGGATATCTGCATCTATACAAACAAAAATTTCACTATCGAAGAATTGTAGCTACAATGGCAAAAAAACAAATTTCTCTCCCGGTAAAAGAACTCACACCGCGTCAAATCGTCCATGAGTTGGATCGATATATTATCGGTCAGCACGCTGCAAAAAAAGCAGTCGCCATTGCTCTTCGCAATCGATGGCGCCGGCTTCAAGTCACCGGAACGCTTCGCGAAGACATCATGCCCAATAATATTATTCTCATCGGACCTACCGGTGTCGGTAAGACAGAGATCGCACGACGGTTAGCAAAACTTTCCAGTGCACCGTTTTTAAAAGTTGAAGCATCGAAGTTCACTGAAGTCGGCTATGTCGGCCGCGATGTCGAGTCGATTGTTCGCGACCTAACAGAAATTGCCGTCAATATGGTGAAGGCAGAGAAAGCAGCAGAAGTAGAGAATAAAGCACGCGAATTAGCAGAAGAACGGCTCCTCGATATTCTCATTCCTACCAACCGGCGTCCGAAACCTTCTGATCCGCCTGTATCACCTCTGGACACTTTGGAAGAAAATGAGAACACACGGCAGAAATTCCGGGAGAAGCTTCGGTCAGGCGCACTTGATGAGCGAATCGTCGAACTCGAAGTATCCTTCGCACAAATGCCGTCGATGCAGGTGATGGGGCCGTTTAGCATGGAAGAGATGGGTGTCAACCTGCAGGAAGTGTTTGGCAATATTCTTCCAAAGAAAGAGAAACGCCGCAAAGTAACGGTCACCGAAGCTCGTCGACTTCTTATACAAGAGGAGTCTCAGAAGTTGATCGATATGGAAAAAGTAGTAAAGGAGGCATTGGAACGAGTTGAGAATTCCGGTATCGTCTTCATCGATGAGATTGATAAGATCGCGAGTGCACGCGGGCATAGTTCCGGACCCGATGTTTCACGCGAAGGTGTGCAGCGGGACTTGCTCCCGATTGTGGAGGGTTCCAGCGTACTCACAAAACACGGGATGGTGAAAACCGACCATGTCCTCTTTATTGCATCGGGTGCGTTCCACATAGCAAAACCATCTGATTTGATTCCGGAGTTGCAGGGACGCTTCCCGATTCGTGTCGAATTGAAAAGTTTAACAGAAGATGACTTCGAAAAGATTCTTACTCTACCGCAGAATGCTCTCATCAAACAATATGCTGCGCTGTTGAAGACGGAAGGAATCGAAATTGCATTTAACGATGAAGCGGTGAGAGAAATCGCTAAGATTGCATTTGAAGTGAACGACCAAGTCGAAAACATCGGCGCTCGCCGCCTTCACACCATCATCACGACACTCCTCGAGGAGATACTCTTCAACGCTCCTGACGAGATTGCCGAATCCAATATTGTTATCACGCAGAAGATTGTTCAGGACAAATTGAATTCAATCGTCAAGAATCGCGACCTGAGCAGGTACATTTTATAGAATCCGGATGTGTTCTTCTTACACCCGGATCTTCATCCCCATAGAAAACGAAACTGTTTGGAAGCTATTCGGTATGAAAAACATGCCGAAGTTATCTGTAGCAAAATCCAGACTGAAGTAGTGAAGATCGAGTCCAAACCCGAACGCCCACCGCACTTTATCTCCTCCACCGAACGCTAAACCGGTTCTCAGCGGTAAGACATGAAATACGCGATACTCAGTACCGAGTGAAAATCGCGGTTTGGTAGTATTACCCAGGGATTCGTTGAACCCTTGGAGATAATCGAAAGCGAGAATGAACTTACCTGGCAGAAATTTCAGACCAGGGATCTCCGATGCTTCTGTCACAAATCCTAATCGTAATTTTGTCGGAAGATGTGTATCAAATGCATTACCGGGGCGAGTCTTCCCCTTGACTATACTTTTCATAGTATCTTTGAGATTGTTAAAATCTCCTGTGATATTAATCGATCCGCCGCCATAACTTTCAATAATGTTTTTATCCCAGGTGATCTTGCCAATATCGGTAACACTCACAGCGACTCGCACTCCATTGATCAATTCACCTGATAGTCCGACATCAAATCCTGTCCCTTTGCCAATAGGATCTGGAAATGGAGTGGCCGACGCATGTGAGTTCTCGTTCATAAAATCAACACCGGCATGAGTAGTGAGAAAATCGATATTGCCCCTTAAAGTATATTGCGTTGAATTAGCAGGATCGGGATAATTCCCAAAAGAAGATTTCTGCTTGATAGTTTGTGATATTCCGTATCCTCTAATAAATTTTATTCCCATTCCAGCATAGAGGTCTTTGAGGAATTTTATATCGACCGGCAACTTTCGTCCATACGATAAATTATATTCGCAATACCACCATGCGGTAGCGTCAGTACCGTCGAATGCATACACTGACCCGGCTGGCTCCAATCCAAAAGCAGCCATTCGAAAAAAATCTTTTGAGAGCGTCGTTACAACTCCGGCATGTTCAATAATGGCAAATCCAATTCCACCTACTAAGGGGTGCTGGAAGGACGCCCCCCCAAGCATCATTTCCGCTTCAACGCGAGTCTTTGACAACTCAGGCATCTGAGAAAGAATATTGTCAATATCGACGGGCTCAAGGCGCTTCGCCCACCGTTTGCCAACTGAATCAACTCCAGTGAAATACTCTTTGTACAAACCATACGTTAATAATTCTGTGCTCACGCGTATGCCGGTCGGTGCAAGGTTCAAATTAAAATTTCCTTGGTCCGGAATGGCAAGATTCGCCGGATTGATGCCAAGAGCGTCAATACCTCGCGAGACTGCATTGATCGTTCTTCCCATTCCTACACCGCGAATGTTTGATAGATCACCGGCGAAAGCCGTTTGAAGAACGGCCGAAAAAAGAACGATAGCGAAAATACTGAGATTCGATTTCATTTTCTGTTCTCCCTTCACGGTTTGTTTATTGTACAACGTGCGTTGACGGAAGAACGGATTCGGATATAATCATCTTTCCTAAATTTCACTGAATTCTGTCCATTTCCTGTATTAAAATAAAGTTTCATATATACTGAATCCGCTTGAGTCACCAAGTTGACTTGTGGACCCGTGAGAAAGACTGCAATGTTCGAAATCCTCGGATTGATTGCAACACCAAATACATCCACTTCCGGTGCTTTGATAAGAGTATCCGGGGAGATTCTAAACGTTGTGTCGCTGCGCGCTCCCGCCGAATCCCATTTGAGAAAACTCATCTGGAATTTCAATGCAACAGGAATCCGATTGGTGAATTCATAATTCATGGTTCCATCGATAATGCTACGAATGGTCGATTTATCCACATCATCTTTTATCGGATCTTTTTCAACATCTGAAAGGTTGCCATTTAAAATAGTAAGCTCTGTCGGAATACTCAGGTCGAAGGAAGGGAACACTTTCGTAGTATCATAAATAGTATAAAAGTTAACCATATTCGTAGGGGCAGTAAAAAGACCTCGAACAAAGAACGAGTCCGGTAAATCCGGGAAAAATTCACCGAAGAAATCAGTGAAATGTGTGAAGTCGGTATTGTCGGACTTTTGTGAAATATCTATGGATGAAACCTGTTGCGTCGGATCAACAATCCCATCCGAGATAGCTATCGAACGTGTCTGATTATATTTGGAATTCTTGGCAATTAAAACGAGATTTTGATACCTAAAGGGAATTTCACCGCCTGTTATCGGAAGTCGCAAATTGAGCTTTACATTTTTGAACAACAATGTTGCCTTCACTTTATTTATATCCTTACCAAGATCAAATTCCGATTTAAATCCTGAGTTGATACTCTGTGTCATCGGCTTGAATCTGCCATTGACTTTTTGAGCAATGAGAGGTTGATCGGTATGTAATTCTGCCTGAACAATATCGTTTTTAGAGACTGCTTTCTTTTCTCCTTGTGAATCGAAGACTTCAACATCTACGGAATAGTGCAAGTATGTTCCCAATCCAGTACCCGATGTTTTGATTTCGAGTGTCGGCATCGAAACAGGATATGTATCACTTTCGCCGCCCTGAATTCTTCTATCTACCTTAAAGGTGTCCCCGGTTGCTCTGAACAATTCATTAATTTTCATATGAAATTGCGCAGCAATCTTCGCGTTGTTCATGATGTTAATTGAAAAGCTCCCCGCTTTAAAGAGCGCATCTTTTATTACAGTGGAATCGTCCAATGTGAATATTCCATTATCTATCGGGTGCATCATCTGGTATGAAATAACGGCGAGTGCACTATCCGCCTTTAAAGGTGCTGATTGAAACGATAGAGCTATTCCGTTTGATGTACTGATGGTGACGGGATTACTTGAGCCAGCAGTAGAAAGCATAATGGCATCTGTCGTGAGCATCCCGCGCACCAACTTATTGTCAATTGGCGATGGTATTGATATGGAACTACCTTGATTTAATATACCTGGAACTGTATAACTGGCGACACTGATCGTATCGTTTGGTGAACTCCAGTTGTTTCTTAAAATAATAGGTTCTGGAAAACTTATTGGGATAGGTAAATTATTTGTAATGGTCATTATAAGTATATTAAATGTCCCACTAAATGTTCCATTACTAATCGCAACATAATCAAACTGACTTGAATCGACGAACTGCATCGATCCTGCTGAAAACGTTCCAGCGGGTAGTCCCGATAAGTTCCCTGTGGGAATTCCGAGATCGGATGCAGGGATATTTTTAATCGGCAGGGAAAATGCATTGATATTGAATACTCCTAAAGCTACAAGTGTATCACTGGATTCTGGCCGATAAATCATAGTGTCAATGGGAATCGGTTCTGTAGTGAATGTCGTCTTACGGAAAAAGATACTGTCTGTTGTGTTGAACTCGAGCAAAGTATCTTTTTTTGCAAAATCACCAAAATATTCTGTTTTATCTAAAACCGGGATGCTCAATTGTGTATCATATGTCGGTCCAATAGGTTCGAGCGGAGATTCGATACAATTGAATGATAGAACCGACAAAACCAGGAGTACCATGCAAACAGCAGCGTTTGTTCCACTGCGTAAGAGTTTTTGTTTCATATTTGACCTAACTTTTCATGTTGTTTCTTAAAAGAAACCTATAAGAATATACCGACCCCATGAGGCATTGTCAAGGAATTGAATCTCTTATTGAACTGCAAGTGAAGAAAATGTGCGTGTGCTCACAGAAAAAACGAAAGCTGGTGCAACTTTCATTGTCACCAGCTTTTATGTCTGCATATCAGAATATTCCTAATGGAATTTCTCATCCTTTGTCGGTGGCTGAAAACCAAACATTGACCCGGCCGAAACATCTCCGACAAGCTTAATCTCGCCAAATTTTTTCTCAAACTTATCAATATTATCATGGAGAGCATTGAGCAGCATCTTTGTATGCTGTGGCGTCATTACAATGCGGGCATGAACCCTCGCCTTCGGGACTCCGGGGAGCACTCGTGTAAAATCCACGACAAACTCTGCGGGCGAGTGCGTAATGATGGCAAGATTGGAGTAGATGCCTTCTGCTTCTTTTTCTCCCAGCTCGATATTTATTTGCTGCTGGCCCGGTTGATCACTCATATGAATGTCCGTTTCTTTTTAATGCATGGTTGAATTGCTTACCTGGCTGTTTTGCGTATTTTATCAGCTTCATCAAGTGCCTTCATTGCCTTCTCAGATTGACCAAGAAGTGCATAAATGGTGCCGATCGTATCCCACACCCGTGCATCTTCCGGCAGCAATTGTGTATGCCATTCTTTCCCTTCTTTTGAAGCTGCCTCCTGCGCGTTCTTTATTTTCATCTCGGTTACCTTTATCCCCCATGGTAAAGCTTCTTCGAATTTTTTCTTGTAGCTTTTACTCTCATCTCCTTTTTCTTGCTCTTCCTTTTTTATCTTGACACCCCAATTATAGTATGTTACAAAAAGGTCGTAAGGTGCATCACTGAAATTAGGATCAATCTTTATTGCTTCGTTGAACTCTCTTATCGCACCGTCATAATCATCGACCATTCTATAGAGAAGACCAAGGATGTAGTGATTCATCTTATTACCAGGATCATTATCCACTGCAAGTTTAAATGCGTTGGTCGCTTCTTGAATGCGATTGGCTTCAAAGTACGCTTGCAGAAGTAAATTCAAGTTTTCATTATCTTTTGGGTTCTCTTTCTTAATCGCTTCGAACACATCCACAGCGTTATTAAACTGGACTATGGCTTCAAAATATTTCGTTGAATCAATTTTCAATTCAATCTTTTTGTCGATTTTCTTTCCAACGACCTTCTCGCCTTCCATGGTGAGTGTCAACCCATATTGATTGTACTTCCAATCTTCTCTTTTAGAATTCTTCTTATCCTTCATTTGGCTGTCAGGTGCCCCAAACATCCGCATCACATCGCTTTTATAACTCCCTTTATCGATCTCTTTTAGGTTTTTCTGAATGCGAAGCCCATCGGCATTCGCCGATTTAAATTGTTCCTTCTTATCCAAACCCTGTTGAACCATGAATCTTCCAACCCGTTTGTATGCGTCTATATCATGATCCAATTCCCATACTTTCTTCTGACTCAGGATCGCATTCTCAATATCACCTTTCCCTTGATACGCTTGGGCAAGATAGAAATACGTTAAGGATGTATCCGGCCAGATCCCAACCGATTTCTTATATTCTTCGAGGGCTTTATCCCAGAACTGAACAGAGTCATTGCTTGCACGTTTTGCATAAGCAACGCCATCGTTGATATGCTGAGCCCATGCTTTATATCGGTATATTCGAATATCGTTCGTATACACGGGGGAAAGCTTTTCTGCTTCACGAAATGCCGCAGCCATACCTTCATAGTCATTCAACTCATCTCCTCGAATCCGGCCTAAGCGGAACCAGGCTTCATGATTTGACGGATTCTTTTGGACCTCTTTCTCATAGAGTTTCGCCGCTTCAATATAATTTTTATTTTGTTCCTGCACTTTCGCTCCTGTAAATTCCGGAGATCCGCACTGAAATCCCTGAATAGTGAATCCCGCTAAAAACAACGCTAAAACAAAACCGGTGAAATTATTTTTCATGGATAGATCCCTTCGTTATGGACTTGGATGATTAAATACGAGCGAAAATATACCAAAAGGTGCCGGTAGAAGCAAGATGAAATTCGAGATCGAGTAACTGAATACTGTGGTAGTTGAGAATACAACCCATCAATTGTTGATATACTTGGAATACGTATGAAAAAGCCCAACCGACCAAGCTGAGCAATACATATACCACATATTCCGTTTCATTCCTGCGATTACCGCGTGAAACCTTCAGAGGCAGTGTCTCTCCACTCGCGCACTTGAATGGAATGATTCGGTGTTGCAGTCTGAAGAATCTGCTTCCGAATACGCGGTTGAATTATAACGCGCATTTGTTGTTGTTCGATTTCCTCAGCTGGAACGTTAATCTCAACGCTGAAAAATTCTTCGTTTCCAAAAGAACGAACGGGTCGAGGCCATGGAACATTTCTCGGCGCATGCTGAAATTCCTTTGCTATCATCCTTTTCAACATTGCTTCGCGGCGAAGTTCAAACGTAACAATGTTTTCCTCCATATGCCGACGAAGGCTGTCGAAATCGATATGGAGCTGCGAATACATCATAGTATCCGGTGTAATAATAACAAAACGATTATCCCGCGGAGATTGTGGAATACTCTGGAAGATACGATCTCCTTTCCTCGCCGGGGCACTTTGCGCTGTAACAGTGTACGGTGCATCATTGGCTTCCAGCAAACGCTCAAACTGAACCCGTTGGTTCGGTTCCAAGCACGCAGCAATGTTTGTCACCATCATCCTGTTTAAATTTGGCAAGTCAGGCGCTATCGCCATGGTATTGTTCTCACCAATCAATACAGACGACTCTATGCGCCTGCCGGTTAATTCCAATAAAGAATCGATCAAATGTTTTTGTTCGCTGGTTGGTTTCACTTCGGCAAGAAAGTGATTAAACGTCATAGGTTTTGCCTTGTCCTTCAAATCTTTCCCAACTTCTATACGGTATCCTTTCTTTGATTGTTCATCCACGCGCAATTCCGTTTTCGATTTGTCGTCAAGAGCGAGTGTGCCAAAAAGTGAAAACTGTAATGCCCGATCTTTGTCCACCTTGGAAAAGAGAGGTAACAGCTGTCCTTGCAGTACATTCTTCTCGTACACCTCACGAACTGCTTGAGACTTTTCAGAGAAATATCGGATAAACTGCATTCGGTTTTGAATGACAAGTGTTCCGGCTACGACAACCACAGCAGCAGCCATTATGGATATTGCAGGAACAAATTTGCGCGGGAATGGCAGAAGACTATGCTCATCCTTCTTCTGTTCCTCGAGAGCAACCGTAAAGCGAGTCCAGAATCCAATATCGGGTGTCAGCTTCCGTTTTGATGCCAGCAAGTCCCTTATTCGTCTCAACTCTTTCACTCGTTGTTGAGCTGATGTGTCCAGTGCTAAGAGGGATTCAACCTCCTGAACTTCAATTTCAGAGAGCCTGCCATCGACATACTGCGAGAGCAAGTGATCCATCTGTTGTTCATTCATTTTTTTCATGTCTACACCTCCTCCAATAACGGTTTCAATGCTTTTCGCAGCATTGATCGCGCTCGGGAGATTCTCGATTTTACGGTACCTAGTTCACATTGCATCACTTCAGCAATCTCTTCATACGAAAGTCCATCAATATCTTTCAACACCACTGCTGTCCTGAACTTTTCCGGTAAAGATTGTAATCCAAGAGCAATTAACTCCTGTGTGTCCCTGTCCTCCGGTGGAACGGAGAGACGCACATTCAATTCNNATGAATACTTCCTGTGCGAGATCGTCGATGAAATCGCGATCGTGAAAGATAGAAAAAAGCAAATTACGAATTCTTTCCTGATGGCGTTCAACAAGGAAACGATATACATCATGATCGCCGCTCTGGAATGCAGTAATCAGTGCTTCATCGTTCATTTTTCTAAGAACATCGACGCTCAGTTTTGAAAGGATATGATCGTTTGTCATTGATCTCGCATCATTGGTTTTTGTGAATGAAGGTACAAAACTTCTTGCCCGAACTCCAATTTGATACGGCTTATCCTTAGACGACCATTCTGCGCCCGGCAGTGGTAGAGCCATGCTCACTCCTGATTCATTTGAATTCATACTTCCTGCCCTGTGTAGCAATTGAATATCTATATCACCTATTTTATTGAATATATTAATTCGATTAATTAGACGAAGGATAGAAAGCTATGGTTCCGGCAGGCCAATTAAATGTGGTCTTTTTTTGAGTATGGAGTATCTTGGAAAGGGATAAAAATGGTTCAGTGGGTGATTTCTTGAAGTCTTGATGCCTGGACGCGCTGCTCAAATTCATCTCGGAAATTGCGGATCATCGATTGCACAGGCCAAGCGGCAGCATCACCTAACGCACAAATAGTGTTGCCTTCGATATTGTTTGCCACGTCCAGCAGCAGGTCGATGTCTTCTCTCTTTGCTTCGTACCTCTGGAAGCGTTTTAATATCTTGAACATCCAGTCCGTACCTTCGCGGCACGGTGTACATTGCCCACAGGATTCGCGATAGTAGAATTGTGTTATGCGCGTGATGACTTGGATGAGGTCGGTGTCTTCATCCATCACAATAATCCCCGCTGTTCCTACGGAAGACCCTGCAACCTTCAGCGAGTCTGCATCCATCCGAATACCTTCGAGCTGATCGCCGCGCAAAATCATCGTCGATGAACCGCCGGGGATAACTGCTTTGATGCCTTTGTCGCCGGGAACACCACCTGCCCATTTATAAATAATTTCAAGCAGCGGTTCGCCTGTGGGCATTTCGAAGACACCCGGATTGTTTACGTGCCCGCTGACACCCACGAGAATCGGTCCCGGATGTTTTGATGAGCCAATCTTGGAATACCACTCCCATCCATAGCTGATGATGACAGGAATATTTGAAATTGTTTCGACATTATTGATGGTCGTAGGACACCCCCACAAACCTATCTGCGCCGGGAATGGCGGCTTTACTCGAGGATAACCTCGCCCACCTTCAATGGAGTTCATGAGCGATGATTCTTCACCGCAGATGTACGCACCGGCTCCTCGATGGATGTACACTTGAGTAGAAAATTCCGTTCCAAGAATTTTTTTGCCGATAAGTCCATTTGCGTACGCATCGTCAATCGCTTTCTGCAGCATCTTGATCCACTTACCATATTCGCCGCGGATATAAATATATGCAGCCGTTATACCCATTGCATAACAGGCAATGATCGTCCCTTCGATAAGCAGATGCGGATTGTATTCGAAGATCTGACGGTCTTTAAACGTACCGGGTTCGGATTCATCCCCATTGACACACAAATATTTCGGCTTATCGGAATTCTTCGGCATGAATGACCACTTCAGTCCCGTGGGGAAGCAAGCACCACCGCGGCCGCGCAAATTTGACCTCTTCACTTCATCAATTACTTCTTCCGGCTTCATTTCCAACGCCTTCTTCAAGGTTTTGTAACCTCCATGAGCGAGATAGTAATCAATCTTGTAGAGATCACGATCATCCGGAATGATCACACGTTTCCATGCTTTCAATTGTTCAATATCGGAAGGGCGAATATTCATTTTAAATTATCGATGAGTTTGTCAATTTTTTCTAACGTAAGATTTTCGTAATACTCATCGCCGATCGCCAGCATCGGAGCAGTTCCGCACGAACCCATACACTCTGCTTCCGAGAGTGTCCATTTCATATCAGGTGATGTTTCGCCAACTGTTATACCGAGACGCTGTTCGATGTGTTCAAGAATTTTTTCGGAACCACGCAGCATACAGGAGACATTCGTGCACACTTCAATATGATGCTTGCCGATCTGGTTTTTTTGCAGCATGGTGTAAAACGATACAACGCCAAGAATATGACCGAATGGAATATGAAGCAATGCAGCTACATATTTCATGGAATCTTCGGAAATGTATCCCTCTTGTTCCTGCACCATCCAGAGCACCGGCAGCATCAACGCTTGCGATGTTGGATATCGCTTCCGGAGTTCATCAACTCTTTTTAGATTATCTTCATTTAACATTTTCGATTTTCTTTATTTTCCAATTGCGATGACTCTTAATCTCAAATCATTACTTGTCCGCTTCTCCCATAACCGGATCCAGACTGCCGATGACCGCTACCACATCGGAAATCATTGCACCTTTGATCATCACAGAGATTGATTGCAGATTCACAAAGGAAGGAGACCGTATCTTCAACCGCCATGGTTGACCTTCACCATTACTATAAATATAGAAACCGAGTTCTCCTTTCGGCGCCTCGACAGCGTGATACACCTCGCCTTTTGGAGGTTCTACACCGAAATTGACGATCATGAAGTCATGA
Source organism: Ignavibacteriota bacterium (assembly GCA_003155495.1). Lineage (GTDB taxonomy): Bacteria > Bacteroidota > Ignavibacteria > UBA10030 > UBA10030 > Fen-1298. The sequence goes on along the minus strand of PMDB01000043.1, from coordinate 56,664 downwards.
ATGAGCTCTTCCATTTTTGTGTATACCCGATGCTTGCCAGGTAACACTTTCTTTGGCTGATCTGCTCTCACATCTCCTGCAGGTATTTTATCTAATACCTGCCGAACAATCTTGATGCTTTCCTTTATCTCAGCCATCCGGACGTAATAGCGTGCCAAGCAATCACCGCCCTCGTAAACAGGAATGTTGAAGTCAAGATCGCTGTAGACCAAGTATGGATTTGCCCTGCGAAGATCAAGATTAACGCCACAGGCACGAAGACACGGACCGGTCAGACCAAGGTCAATCGCTTGTTCTTTAGAAATAGGGCCAACACCATCCACACGGCCAAGAAAAATATGATTCGTGTTAAGAAGCTTCTCGCACTCGCGTATCTTTTCCGGAAGCTCATTGATGAACAGGTGAATAATGCCAAGTGTTTCCGGTGTAATGTCTTGAGCAAGGCCGCCAATACGCGTATAACTTGTTGTAAAGCGAGCACCCGCAATTTTTTCGAAGATGTCGTACAATTTTTCACGTTCCCGGAATGACCACATCCACACGGTAAGCGCACCAACATCCATTGCAAGCGAACCAAGAAACATAAGGTGCGAAGAAATCCGGGCAAGTTCTGAAATAAGAGTACGAATGTATTGCGCACGGGGCGGAGTTTCGATGCCAAGCAACTTTTCAACAGCAAGGACATACGCTGTATTGTTCGAAAGCGGTGAGAGATAATCAAGGCGGTCTGTGTGTGGGATAAACTCATGGTAACTGCAATTCTCCGCCAGCTTCTCGTATCCGCGATGCAAATATCCGAGTTCCGGAACAGACGCAAGTACCGTTTCACCATCGAGCTTGATGAGCAGCCTCAGAACACCGTGTGTCGCAGGATGCTGCGGGCCCATGTTTAAGACCATCTCGCTCTCAAGCGGATCGTTGAACGAAACACTGGTGTGTTCGTTCTCAAGTGCTTCGAGAATCTTTGTTTTTCTGAGTATGGTTTCCGGCTTCTGTTCCATCTCACTTCTTCGGCAAATCTAATGATCCGGGAATTCCCATCAGCGGAAAATCTTTTCGAAGCGGATGATATTCAAATTCATCCGGCATGTACATTCTGCGGAGATCAGGATGTCCCTCGAAGATAATACCGAACATATCGTACGTCTCGCGTTCGTGCCAATTGGCCGTTCCCCACACACCGGTTACGGTAGGTACCTTAGGATTCTCCTCTTCTGTAAATGTTTTCAGTCGGATGCGGTGTTTAGTTTTCAACGAATAGAGATTGTAGATAACACCGAATCGGTTTTCCGGAGTGTACATATCGATACCGCAGAGATCGGCAAGCAGGTCGAATGCCAGTTCTCCATCCTCTTTCATAAATCTGCAGACTTCTACAATTCGTTCCTTAGGCACAACAATGGTTAACTCACCGCGAAATTCGTTCGCCCCTAATATAGCATCGCCATACTTTGATTTGAGCATCCCGAGAACTTTTTCGTTTATTGCTTGCATAGGAGAACTGTTACTCCACCCCTCCTCATAAATATGTCTGCGCAGCTGTTGTAATTCCGCTTCGCGGATTTCTTCATACGCTCCTCCTCCACGAGAAGGGGACATGGGGGAGGAGTGCTTTATTCTTTAAAAATACTCATAATCCATAACATCATTTACCCAACGGTTTTTGCTTGATGAGACCTACGAAAATCTCCAACATAGGCAGGAGCCGTTCCCTTGCATTCGCCTCGCTGCACTTTCTGTTGAAGCAGCATGAGTGCATTCAACAAATTATCCGGCCGTGGCGGGCAACCGGCAACATACACATCCACGGGAAGAAACTGGTCAATCCCCTGCACTACAGAGTAGGTTCGATACATTCCGCCGGACGATGTGCAAGCACCCATAGCAATGACCCATTTCGGTTCAGGCATTTGATCGTAAATCTTACGCACAACTTTTGCCATCTTGAATGTTGTTGTTCCTGCGACGATCATCACATCGCATTGCCTCGGCGTAAAACGCATTACTTCCGAGCCGAACCGTGCAATATCAAATCGCGGCCCTGCTGCTGCCATCATCTCGATGGCACAGCACGAAATTCCCATCGGCATCGGGTAAAGTGAATTCTTGCGGCACCAATTGATAACATCTTCAAGCTTAGTTGCAATATACCCGTCACCCATCCAGCTTTCTAATCCCATTCCAACGCTCCTTTCCTCCAAATGTAATAAAAACCGGCGAGGAGGATAAAGACAAAGACAAACATCACCACAAATCCTTGCACTCCGAGTTGTTTATACACTACCGCCCACGGATACATAAAGACAATTTCAATATCAAAAACGATAAAGAGCATAGCAACTAAATAGTATTTCACGGAGAACCGCTCGCGTGCTGTCCGTACAGGCTCCATGCCGCTCTCATAGGTACTCGTCTTTTCGTCAGTCGGGCGCCGCGGTCCGAATAATTCGTTCGCTTTGCCCATAAAGACGCCGAATGCAATGGCGCAGCCTATCATCAGAAATATGGGAATATAACTTTCAATCATTTTTCCCTATCAAGAGTTGTGTGAAAAAATTTTATACATAAATTGCCTGAAAAACAAATGCTTCTTTCTATTGGAAACACAACATGAATAAAAGAAATTCCCCAAAAAAGTTGGTGCAAGATTGGAGAGTATTGAATTATTTCATTTGAATCTTCATACCTTCGAGCGGCCAACGAGCGCGAACTTTGAGTGTATCGGAAAGCGGACTGAGCCGTTCTGAGAAAATGAAAGGAAACGGTTTTCCTGAATCGTACATACCATTCTTGTTCCGATCCCGGAACGCTTGAAACACATAATGTCCTTCCATAACGATTGGAAAAACAAATTTTCCCGTTGCATCAGTAGGCTCGATGTAGTAGTTGGGGTCTCTCTTCCCAATTTCAAACGCAGTCACATATAAACGTCCTACGGTATCTGTAGTGTTTAAATCATCGACTGTTCCTTCAACACTGCTCATGTCTTCGATATCGAGCGTTTCAAATCGCCATACCTTTGTCGAATCTTTGCACGTGCTATCCCTCCAATCGTGTACCTGACGCAGCTCTGCGCGAAGTGAGTACCATGTTTTGTTGAGCAGTTCCTGTTCCGGTTTAATTGAAATCAAAACATCGCTCAACCGTTTTTTCTCAACTGCAACCTGTTGCTTGTTGTTATCAAGAATAGTTACAAAATCAAGAGAAGTTGTCTTTGCGAGGGCATCGGAGAATGTGAGAGTCAACACCGGTTGAAGATCGATGTTTTGCGTACTATCCTTAATCGAGACCCCAACTAACCGCAGAGCATAGATAACCGCCTTTTGCGAACCTTGAAATGTAAGTGAATTTGCTAATGGATTAATCTGGTTGCCAACCGAATCTGTTACGCTTTGAGCATGGAAAAAATATGTCTTCGAAGAATCTTGTTTCTGCGTTATTGCGATAATTGATTTCGGTGTCAAAGGATTAGGATATACGGCTATAAGTTCAAGCGGCCTTCGATTCACCGTATCCGCAACAATGAACGATGCAAGAGTGATCGACGAGGGATGTAATCCTTCTGAAAATTCTGCGACGACATGATTTCTATCCGGGGCGGATGCTTTCACGAGCCGTGGACCCGATGTATCTTCTTTTGCAAGCTGCATCAAGACACCTGCTGCGAGTGTGTCACTCTGTGAAATATGTATTATGCTCGATGGCACACCATACTCATCCACCTCTCGATCGTAGACCAAATTCCGATACTCATCGCGTATTGCAAAGACCCGATAACTTCCAAAAGGAATATGATGAAGAAAAAAATCTCCGCTTTTACCGGTCTGTGTAATAAAATCCGGTTTTGCTGTTACAGGATTCAGTGTATCAGGATTCAAAGCATCCAACTGATATGCAAAAATCATGACACCGGCCGCCGCATCACTCCTTTTCATTGGAAAAACAAGTCCCTCAATTCCTCCACGGTCAATATCTGGTCCGGTTGAAAAAGCCAGCGTGTACGCCTTGGCCATATGCGTTTGACCGCGAAAACGATCTCTGACATCCGTTCCGATATTTACGACGTATGTCGTATTGCGGCGGAGTTTTTCTGAAAAGGTAATTTCAACTTCGGTACCGCTCCAATCAAATTCCAATGTCCCAACATACGGCGAGATAAAAATGGACTCTTCGAGTGTCCGTTCCTCGACATATCGGTCGAATTCTAATCTTAATTTATTGTCGTTGAAATTCAGCTTGTTACTATCCGGATATATCGAAATGATGACAGGAGCAGTCATATCGACCGGCCCGCCTTCCGGTGGTTGTTGGTTTGCACATCCTAAAAGCATGACCACAGAAATGAAAAAAATGCTCGACAGAAAAATATTGGGGTATTTCATAGAATGCTGCAGTTCCCTGGTTTTCCAGTCACTTACTTGATACTTGTTTCAGTTCTCGCTTCGTATGATGATACATACGAATATTTTTTTGATGATCGCTATAATTTTTTGCAAACCGATGTCCGCCTATGCCTGTTGCAACGAAGAACAAAAAATTATGCTGTTCAGGATACAGTGTGGCGAGGATTGAGGGCTTCCCGGGATTATTAATTGGTCCTGGAGGAAGTCCGTAGCGGCGATATGTATTGTACGGTGAATCGAATTCCAAATCTAGAAATCTCAACCGTCTTCCTTCACCCAGAGCATATTGCACCGTCGGATCAGCTTCCAGACGCATTTGTTTCTTCAATCGATTCCAATAGACACCTGCAACCCTCGGACGTTCTTCATCAACATTCGATTCTGCTTCTACAATAGATGCAAGCGTGAGAATCTCCGACTGCGTTTTGCCGAGTTCATCCTGTTTCTTCGTCAGACTATCATTATAGAAATGCTTGAACTCGTTCAGTATGCGTATAAGGATTTCTTGTTCATCGGTCTGCCAGTAGAACGAGTACGTATCAGGGAGTAAATATCCTTCTACCGACTTTGCGTCTATTCCTTGGTCGCGAATAAAATCTTCATTTTGACAGAGCGAAAGAAATAGTTTTTCATCGATTCCGAGATCGTGTTCAAAGCGATGTGCAATTTTATCGAGCGGCCATCCTTCCGGTATTGTGACTGGAATGATAAGTCGCGATTTTCCGTTGCTAATGTCCCGCAAGATGTTAAAATTGGATCGACCGGAAACAAAAAGATACTTCCCAACTTTGATGGTCTTCGTATAGCCAAGTATTCTGCCTGCAAGTTCAAATGACCATGTGTTTCGGATTGCACCTGTGTTTGCAAGCGAGTCCGCTACCATCCGAAACGATTCCCCGCGTGAAATAGTGACAAGCTGTCCCTTCGTGTCATTATAATAATTCGGGAGAAAGAACACGTAATAGGCAAATGCTAGAACAGCCACGATAACAACACCAAATCCCATCAATTTTTTTTTTCTAAATGTCGTCAATCTTATTCAGTCCTTCTTTCGCGTTGTTCCTCTTTACTCGTCACTGTTTTTATTCTTAGCTTTTTTCTTCTTCTCGCTCATCGTCACACGCTCAATGCTCCGCGATTCATCAATGATACGTTCGAATAGCCGACAAATCGCTTTCGCGGAAAGCGGTCCCGGATTTGCAGCAGAGACATTGTGCATCACTTCTTTTTCCCGTTCGGGCGAATACGCTTCGATACCCAGCCGCAGTTTGAGCTTGCCAATTTCATCTGCACACTTCGCCCGCTCACTGAGCAATTTAACTAATTGAAGGTCAATCTTGTCAATGTGTTCACGCCAACGGTAGATTTCTTTTTTCAGATCGTTCATTGTTATCGTAATTGAAGATTCGGTTCTGCTGTGAGTTCAAGCGATGATTCAAATCCATGTCGTAATCGTTCGTATCCTGCAGCTGCAACCATCGCGCCATTATCGGTGCAAAAATCAAGTTTGGGGATAAAGATATTCAAATGATGTATCTTCGTTTCAGCTTTTAAACGGCGGCGCAGTTCGGAATTTGCAGACACTCCTCCCGATACCGCAACATCTTTCACGTTATACTTTTTCGCTGCCATGAGAAGTTTGTCAAGTAACACGTCTACAACCGCAGCTTGAAAACTTGCACATACATCTGCAATAAATTGTTCGTTTCTGTTCGCCGCCTTATCAAATCCAACTTTGCGAAGATAGTACAGCACCGATGTCTTTATTCCACTGAAACTAAATTCGTGAGAACCTTCTTCGAGATATGGGCGGGGAAAGTTGACTGCCTTCGCATTCCCCTTTGCCGCCAACTTGTCGACTAACGGTCCACCCGGATACCCAATACCCAGCATTTTTGCTACCTTATCGAATGCTTCGCCGGCGGCATCATCCATGGTTTCACCCAACAACTCGTATTGAAAATAATCCTCTACAAAAACAAGCTGTGTGTGACCGCCGGAGACAGTTAAGTTGACAAAAGGAAACGACGGTTTTGGATCATCAATCAGGTTGGAAAAAATGTGCGCTTCCATATGATTGACGCCAATAAATGGAATACCAAGCCCCATCGCCATCGCCTTGCCGAAACTCAGGCCGACCAGAATCGAACCAATAAGTCCTGGGCCATGAACAGCGGCAATTGCATCGAGATCGATTTTATCCATCGAAGCTTTCCGAAGCGCCTCATCTACAATCGGTACAATAAGCTTTTGGTGCGCGCGCGAAGCCAATTCCGGCACTACACCCCCATGCTCGGAATGAACCAGTTGCACAACTGTAGCATTCGAAAGGAGCTTTCCGTCCCGAACGACAGCCGCAGATGTTTCATCACATGATGTTTCAATTCCTAGGATTGTCATAGCTTATTTAAATAATAACCAAAATTGACAAGCAGTGCAAACAGGATATAAAATTTGAGGAGAAGAATAAAAATCTTTGTTTTTTGCACTTCTCTCCGTGATCTTTCCCGATTTAAAACCGCATGAGCTAGGGAGTGGCAATTGTTAGTTCTTCTCCCTATCTTTTTCGGAAATAATAATCTCTCCAATAAATAGCTAATCAAGGCATTGCGATGAGAAAACATTTTCTGAAGCATATTCTTCTTTTTGTCAGTTATTTTTTGACAGCCGCTGGATTAACCTTCGGTAAAACTGTTATTTTCTTCGAGAAGAATTTCCCAACTATTGAGAACAGCGAAATCAGCCGCATAGCGCTTGAGCATGCATTCGCGTCTTTGAAACCTTGCTTTGTCAACCTCGCTGAGCTACAGAAGAAAGATACATTGGCAGAAGGCGATCTGCTTGTATTGCCGTACGGATCGGCCCTTCCTGCAGATGCATGGGAAACGATCCATCGCCACCTCAATCAAGGACATCTGCTCGTGCTGGGTGGCAGGCCTTTTTTTGTACCTGTGTATCGTAAGGAAAACGGTTGGCGGATTGATTATCCCCAGAATACATATGCCCGCTCTCTTGGCATCGAACACTCGTATGAAGCACCACAGCATGGACCATGGAATGTACAGTGGGACGAAAATGCACCATGGTTTTACAATACCAATTTACATGCTCGCCGGGTTTTTGTAAATGCAGGATTTGGAGGGAGATATCGAGGACTTGGTTTTCTTGTGAATGATCACGGTGATCGTCTTGCCGCCCCTGTTGTCGCTGAAGATTTTCTCGGTTTTAATCAATTACCAAGACGTCGCGTGTTCCTCAGTTTCGATTCAGAACTAGCCTTTTGGAATTCTTCTGATGGCATTGATTTGATGCGAAAAGCTGCTATCTATGCATCTCTGGGTGGTAGTAGGCTTTGGCTCGATCTCCAACAGCTTACAGTGGACCAGGGTGGATACATTTCTGGTTCTGTAGATATACTGCGAAATGGAAGGCCTGCAAAAGTAACTCTTGAATTGATTTTCGGAGCAAAAATTCTAGCGGCAAGAACAATACCCTGCGACAATTCGTTGCATGAAAGAATCGATCTCGCAATGCCTTTACGTGATCCCGGACTCTACAAAGTACGCGCTTCAATATCTATCGGTGATACACTTTTTGAACGATATACATCGGGCGTTTTTGTACGTGATTCCACGTTGCTACAAACAGGGGAACGGTTGGAAGCTGGACGGGACTATTTCCGGCTTGGCGGAAAACCGTATTTGATGGCGGGAACTAATTACTTTAGTACTGACGCTTATACAACAGGTTTTGTCTTCGGCAATAGCCTTGGAGGAAACGCGTGGATATGGGAAAAAGATTTTGCCGAAATGGAACAACAGGGATTGACGATCGTCCGTACCGGAATCTGGCTTAACCGTGCATCATATTTAAGTTGGGTGAGCGGTGCTCCGGATGAACGTTTGTTGAATGCTCTTGAAGCATACCTCGCTGCAGCCGTGCGTCATCATATGCAAGTCGTTTTTACTTTTTTTGCATTTGATCCTCAAACTGAAATGCAGGGACAAGGTCAAGATGGACCTCGATTAGGCCCGGGATCGAATCCATACCTGGATCCGGTGGCAATTGAATCGCAGCTTGTCTATGTGCGTGAGATCGTCTCTCGTTTTCGGAATGTGCCATTTTTGAGTTTCGATATTATCAACGAACCCAATTTTTGCAATCCAAAACGTATTTGGAAGGGTAATTCACCTAACGGAGATCCAGTGGAACTTGCTGCATGGCAAAATTGGCTCAAGAAACATTACAATGCTATCGATCAACTTGCTCATGCATGGCGAACTACCCCTTTAGAATTAGGCTCATTTGAGAGAGTCCCGTTGCCGTCTTTTTCTGATCTGGAATTCTCTCGCTCTGGTAATCCGCGAAATGTACGAACAGTTGACTATAATCTTTTTGCACAGGATGCTTTTACTCAATGGGTCAACACTATAATTCAAGCAATTCGCAGTACAGGTGCACAACAAGTAATTACTGTCGGTCAAGATGAAGGTGGTGTTACAGATCGAGTGCTCAATCAATTCTGGGCAAATTCTCAGGTCAATTATACTGTGAATCATAGCTGGTGGCGCGATGACGCACTTCTATGGAATTCGGTTGCAGCGAAGACTCTGAATAAGCCAAACGTCATCGGCGAAACAGGCCCTCAACCGGCATCGTCAATAGATGGATCCTGGCGTTGGGATGATATGCAAGGTATGGCGCTTCTTGAAAGAAAACTCGCACTCGGGTTCGCAGGTGCAAATGCAGGAGTTCTTCATTGGGATTGGACACGCACAGATAATTTTGGAATCTTACGCCGCGATGGATCACACAAGCAATGGATGGATGTCCTCAGGGGCATAGCTGCATTTGCCCGCGATGCTCAAGCGTATACAACCGAAGCACAATTGCCTGACGTTGCAATGGTTCTGCCGCAGTCCCTGCAACTCTCTATGTTTGGCGGTTGGGGACTTACAGCACAACAAAATGCCGTGCGCGCACTCTTTCAGTATGCTCGTGCATCAACATTCGTGACCGGCGAATATCAACTGTCACAAATGCCAAACGCTAAACTAATCATCGTTCCTTCACCCTGGGTTATCAGTCAGGATGCATGGAACATCCTGATGACAAATGTAAAAGCCGGAGCGACGCTTCTTATTTCGGGAAGAATAGATGCCGATGAACACTGGGCGACGGTTCTTGAGCGTTTACGCGACTGGAATGTAGATTATAAATCGGCAGCACTCACAACCCGTGAAGTAACTGTGGATTGGCCTGAAGGTACTACGCATTTGAGTTATTCCGGCGACAAAACGACCTATGCCGAACGAGGCGTTCTTGGCAATAACCAGACCTTCCTTGATCTCCAGCTTGGAAAAGGTCGGATACTCTATTTTGCACTGCCGCTTGAGTTGGCGGATCAATTAAATGAAGTCGGGCACATCTATAAGTATGCTATGAAACGAGCGGGAGTAAGCACCGCATACGAAACACCTTGCGAAGATCCGGGGATTCTCATTTGTCCGACACAATTACCCGATGCTACTTTATATGTTTTAACATCTGAAAGCGCAGGCACTGATCCGGTCACATTTAAGGATAAGAAAAGTGGTGTAGATTTTCGTGTCAATATTTCACCCGGAAGAGCGGCACTACTACTTGTAGGCAAGGACGGGAAAATCATTGCATCCTATAACGTTCATTGAGGTATTCATGATAGAATATTCTCATATGACCATATCAGATCAATAGAAATGCTTCGACAGAAGCGGAATTTTTCTTCGAGGGACACCCCATCTGAATAAATTAATTATCTACGTTTCACATCAATCAATATATATTCTCGGCACGCGAGAAGTGATACTGCAGAGAAACTCGTACGTAACTGTGCCGATACTGTCGCAGAGGAATTCGAGTGGAAGAGTATTTCCATCCATTTCACCGAAGAGCAGAACATCATCACCGTTGTAGGCTGTTCCATCCATTCCGATATCGACCATGCATTGATCCATACAGACTGTTCCTACTACCGGATATCTTTTCCCTCGAATAATAACCTCACCTTTATTTGAAAGCTGACGAAAAAATCCGTCGCCATATCCTACGGGTAAAGTCACTATGCGCGTTTGCTTGTCGGTGGTATAGGTATGGTTATAGCTGATACCGGTTTGCGCCGGGACTACTTTAAAAAAAGCGACCTTCGTCTTCAGTGTCATGACAGGTTTCAGTCTCCTATCGCCGAACCTAACATCGGGCAAATATCCGCTCGGGTTATACCCATACAACATAATACCGGGTCTGACCATAGTATAATGTGAATTCTTATAATTCATGATCCCAGCCGAGTTGGCAATGTGAATAAGTTCAGGCAGGAGTCTCTTTTTCTCCATCATATTCAATACCGACTCAAAACGCTTTAACTGTTGGTACGTAAAATCAGGATCTGTCTCGGCTTTTGCGAAGTGCGAGCATATTCCCTTAATGGTCATGGATGTACATTCATAGGATGTTTCGATGAATTGCTCTGCATGATTCCAATGGACACCAATACGTTCCATACCTGTATCGATCTTTAAATGGACTTTTGCCTCTTTCCCCATGTTCTTTGAGACCGCAGCAATGGCAGCAGATTTATCAATGGAAGAACTTGTGATTTCGATATCATGGTGTATGAACTCTGCAATTTGATCGGTATGAATAGCACCGAGCACAACAATAGGAGCTGTAATTCCGCATTTTCTCAAATAGATTCCCTCTTCAAGAAATGCCACACCCAGATACTCAACACCTTGTTTTAAAAGTTCACTTGATATTTCATACAGCCCATGTCCATATGCATTCGCTTTGACCATCGCCATAATTTTTACATCATTGTTAACGAATGACCTGACGATAGAAAGGTTATTGCGCAAGTTGTTTAAGGATACTTCTGCGCGAGTAGGCCTATTTTTATAGGTTTCAACTCCTGTATTCATTTCGGTCACCATGATTCATCTTGTGCGCTGAAGAGTACATTTATCACTTTAAATAAAAATACGAGCAATCGAAATATTTTTTAAACGGCAAAACTATTTTTCTTCTGGAGCGGGTAAGTTTTTGTGTATAATTTTCGCCCCATCGAAACCATTAAACTTGGTTGATGAAGCTGTGCTATAAGCACCAATGTTTTCTGTATACAGAAAATCGCCTACCTCCAAATTTCCCGGCAGCTCCGCCGAGAGAGTAATCTTATCGAAACTGTCGCAGGTAGGACCGACAACCGCACAAATCTCTTTTTCGCCTTCTTTGAACGCGGTAAAATTTGGAATCCAATGATCGTACACCACGCCGGAAAAAGTGTGGTATACACCATCATTAATATGGTAGAAGATTTTTCCGTCTCTTCGCGCTTTCCCGATAATTTCCGAAATAAGCAAAGCCGCTGTTGCAACGATAAACCGTCCGGGTTCGGCAAGAATTTCTATATCGTCCGGAAAAAGGCGCTTGAATTCCGAGTTTAACAATGCTGCCAATTGTTTAAATTCCGGCACTTGAGGATCGTACGGAACGGGAAATCCACCGCCGATATCTACCAAATTCAGATTGAAACCTTTTTTCCGAGCGTTATGGAATATCTCTGAAGTAAACGCGAGCGCCGAAGTATAATTATCAAAGTTCGTGCACTGGCTTCCCACATGAAAGCTGATTCCCTCAACTTTTAATCCCATATCAAATGCCTGCTGTATCAGTTTCTCGGCATCTGCAAGCTCAGCCCCGAACTTTGAACTCATCTCCACCTGCGAACCGGTATCCGGAACCTTCAGCCGTATGATTAGTCCGGCAGTATCGCAATAATCTTTTATTTTTTTAAGCTCGGCGACATTATCGTATGTCACCAGTGGTTTATATTGCTTAATCTTCTGCAGTGTAGTTCGGTCTTTGATGGTGTTGGAAAAAATGATTTTGTCCCACACAAAATGTTTTTTTTCTTTCGTATCGAAGTGTTTAATGTATTGATAGACCTGCATGTACTCGTTGTACGAGGCGACATCAAAGCTCGACCCCTCTTTGAACAACGTCTCGACAATTTGCTGTGTAGAATTTGCCTTCACCGCGTAATAGCACTGAACGCGCGGCAGTTGTTTTTTGAATGTCCGATAGTTTTCCCGAATCTTATCGTGATCCAATATAAACAACGGCGTGCCGTGCTGTTCCACTAATTTTAAGAGATCATCTTTCATGTTCAATTCATACCTCGCTCAATTCATCGGAGATGTTCCATTCAGATTACGCAGATAGCTTTCTCATCAGTCCTTTAAGTTCCTCGATTTCTTTATTGTTCTCCAGATACGATTTAATCAACTTCTCTCGCAATTCCTGTCCACGATCGTACAAACGTTTCTGCTTTTTGGGCTTGGTTGTCTGCAGAACATATGCAGCCATCAATGGGAATGCTATTGTCACATCAACATACGCAGTCACCGTCTCTTCAAGTTTCGTCGGATCGATTTTCCCCCAGCTCGCAGCTTCGCTCGGCGGTGCGCCGGAAAGTCCGCCAGTATCGGGGCGTGCATCGGTAATGTTGATATCGTAATCCTGCCCGGCTTCCGGAATCATCAGTACTTCCTGTATCTGCGGTTCAGTCTGCAGCATAAAGTTTTTGGGACTTCCGCCCCCGATGAGAATCACACCGGTCTTTCCTTTTTCATATTGCTTGGCATTCAGGATGATTGCAGTCGAATCATTGACATCTATACTCGGATTGATCTTCAATTTAAACTTATCCAACAAACCAGATGCCTCAGCTAAGAGTTCCACTCCGGCAATATTCATCCCGATCGTGGAATCACCCGGCGATGAAGTGAAAACCGGAATGCCGTTGCGATACGCTGCAGCAAGAACACTTACCTGTCCGATGTTGCTTTGCTGTTCAAGGTCATTAAGGACTTTGCCGAGATGATGATAGAATTCCCGCGTTCCCATTTCTTTTTGAAATTCCGGACGCAGCATAATTTTCCGCAGGATCTTATCCGTTTCCATCAACACATCCTGATAATCAAAAAGGATGTCATAAATTCTTGTCACACCTTTATCGCGCAGATCGGCATCATCCACATTATGGCTGCCCCGGTAGAGCGGCATGTTCAATGCAAAGTGCATATCGTGATACATGTTGGCGCCGGTGGAGGTCAGCCAATCTACGAAACCATGATTCATCAACGGAATAATGGTCGATGGCCCTAAACCTGCCGGAGTCAATGCACCGGCAATACTGAGGCCAATCGTGACATCTTCCTGAGAATATTTATTTTTTAATAATTGGCAGGCCGCTCGAAGCCTTCCACCGTTGTATGCATCCATATTATCTATGACGGCGGCGAGACTGCTGTCTTTTGAGATGGGCTGAGGAAGCACCCGCTTTCCGTTAAGGTATTTATCCTTACCCGGGCAATCCTTTTTATGGTGTTCCATGAAGATTCCTTTCTGCGAATACCGTTAACTTTATTTACATTTCTTGGGCTTTATGATAACCAAAAATGGCAAGCAGTGCAAACAAGAGAGAACATGGAGACCCATCCCGCAAAATCCTCAAACCCTTTTCTTCAATATCTTTTTTATTCTCCTTTCTGCTTTTTCACCCCTCTTTATTGATTTTCCTTTTATACACCGGTCTCTACAATAATACATACTCATACTTTCTCATTTTCTTCCTTGCCTCCCTTAGCTTTTTTGGCTATATTGAAATGTTCAAAATTATATTTTCAATTGGAGTGGCACATGGCAAGAATTTGTGAAGTGTGTGGGAAGAAACCTATGGCAGGAAATAACGTCAGCCACGCACATAACCGTAGTCCGAGGCGTTTTCTTCCTAATCTTCAAAACGCACGGGTGAAATTAGAATCCGGCGAAGTAAAGAAAATTCAAGTATGCACCAACTGTATCAAATCCGGGAAGATTAAAAAAGCAGCATAAATTTTTCGTTCAGTGTTGCGAACGTATAGAATCCCGCCCCACAGCGGGATTTTTTGTCATCCGCCAAGAGAATAATGGGCAGTATCGGCGTGTTTCGAAATATCTGTAAACTCATCAGGAATCTCGTGCCGAAGGCATGGCTGTAAGAACTCCTTCGGAGGATTGCCAAAACTAAACGATGAAATTCTTTTCTCCACCAAACCAATTGACATTCCTGAGAATTTTGCTCACACCGGTGTTCCTTGTCTTTTTGTTCTCTCCATATCCAATCATGCGTCAGTGGTCGCTTGTTGTGTTCATTCTTGCAGCCATCACCGATTGGTACGACGGATGGGTCGCCCGGCGCTGGGGATACGTAACNNGGATGGATGGTATGGATTATCGTCATTCGCGACGCCATCATCACGCTTCTCCGTTCCTATGCAGAATACAAAGGCAAACCGGTTGAGACATCCAAGCTTGCCAAAATAAAAACGTTCGTGCAGTTCGTTATCATTTGCTATTTACTCATCCTGTACGTTGCCCAGAATACACAATCGCTCCGCGAGAACTATGGTGAACTTATTCATGCCCTTCTCAATTATTCACTTGTCTATTCCATGATGGTCGTTGTTACCGCTCTCACACTTTGGACCGGAATCTCCCACATCATCGTTAATTGGAAAACCATCCGCGAACTCTATGGTACGTCTGATAAAACCACGCAAACAGATTAGTTCTTCATCGGGCCCCGAACCTTCGTGGCCGATTAAGTTGTTCGCATCAGGATTCTATACCGGGTACGCTCCTGCCGCTTCCGGTACTCTCGGCAGCGCGATAGCAGTAGCGTTCTACTTCATCCCGGGATTCGAGTCACCGCTCATCCTCGGCTTCGTTCTCCTCCTTGTATTTGGATTAGGCATCAAAGCTTCATCGATCATGGAAAAACGGTACGGACACGATCCCGCTGAAGTAACCATCGATGAAGTAGTGGGAATGTGGATTACGCTTTTCTTTCTTCCAAAATCAATATTGGTTGTGCTTGCAGCTTTTTTTGTTTTTCGTTTCTTCGACATTATCAAACCCTTCCCTGCTCGCGCGTTTGACGCCATGCATGGCGGATTTGGCATTATGATGGACGATGTCGTCTCCGGCATCTATGCTAACATAATGATGCAGATTGTTCTGCTCATACCATTCTTCAATGGACTTCTCTCGAGGTAGATACTCGTGAAAGCGGAAATCATTTCCATTGGTGATGAACTGCTGATCGGCCAGGTTATCAATTCCAATCAAGCCTTCATTGCTGAAAAGCTGAATTCCGTTGGTGTCTTTGCCGATCGAATGACGACGGTGGGTGATGATGAACAAGAGATTCTTGACGCATTCCAAAAAGCATTCACAACACACGATGTAGTTACAGTTACCGGCGGACTTGGTCCTACACATGACGACATCACTCGTGTGGTCATTTGCAAGTTCTTCAATACTGAACTTGTGCTCAACGATGAAGCGCTTGAGAATGTGAAACGGATCTTTGCCCGACTCAATGTATCACCGCGTAAAGTGAATGAAGATCAAGCACTTGTACCTCGTGCTTGCACTGTCATACAGAACCGGCTTGGCACGGCACCAGGGTATTTCTTCGAACGCGACAGTAGATTCTTCATTGTTATGCCCGGTGTTCCGTATGAAATGAAGGCGATGATGGACGACTTTGTGCTTCCGTTCCTCAAAAAACAAAACACGGGACTGGTCATTCGTCACCTCACTTTAAAAACCACCGGTATCGCAGAATCATTTCTTGCTGAACAAATTGGAGATGTGAAAAATCTTTTCTCACCGGATTCCGGTATCACGCTCGCATTCCTGCCAAGTCCGCTTGGTGTGCGTCTGCGCATTACGGCTAAAGCGAAATCTGTTGATGAAGCTGAACATCGTATTCGGGATATCGAGTCAAAACTGCGCAGCAAAGCAGAGAAATACATCTACGCAAGCGGCGAGAGAGAATTAGAGGAGGTCATCGGCTTATTGTTGAAAGAACGCAAGTTCACACTTGCCGTTGCGGAATCATGCACCGGCGGGATGATCGCCGACCGAATAACAAACATTTCCGGAAGTTCAGAATATTTTGAACAAGGAATGACCACCTACAGCAACAAATCAAAAATCTATGAACTCGGTGTTCCATCCGACTTCATCAAACACTACGGTGCAGTAAGCCGTCAGGTTGCCGAGGCGATGGCGTTTGGCATTCGTACAAAATCGAATGCCGATATCGGAATTTCTACAACCGGCATCGCAGGCCCAACTGGCGGTTCTGCAGAAAAACCCGTCGGACTTGTATGGATTGGATATTCGGATAAAGATGAAACATTCGCAGTGCAGTTCAACTTTGGCGAAGAACGCAGGATTATCAAAGAACGAGCCGCACAAGCTGCATTGGAATTAGTGAGACGGAGAATGTTGAAAATCTCCGAACCATAACATGTCCACGATTCGTACATTCATTGCCCTCCCCGCTTCAAGTGATGTTCAACGGCAGATGGCTGCTGTTCAATCCCAACTTAAAGCGACACAAGCAGATGTGAAATGGGAGAAGCAGGATAAATTTCATATTACTTTAAAATTTTTGGGCGGTGTTGAACTATCAATCATCGAATCACTCTCATCGACGCTAGCAGGCATAGTGAAGCAATATCCGGCTTTCGAAATCCCGTATAATTCACTTGGCGCTTTTCCAAATCTTCATAATCCACGCGTAATTTGGATTGGCACAAAATCCAATCAGTCTGCGCTCGATCTGCAATCGGGTATAGATCGAGTGTGCTTGGATTTCGGCTTCCAGAAAGAAGAACGCGCCTTTCATCCGCATATTACATTTGGCAGAGTGAAAGGAACACGCAATCTTGCCCGCTTGACTGAAGCGATAAAAACCGTTACTTTTGAACCAATGCATTCACGATGTTCTGAATTGTTGCTGATGAAAAGCGATCTTCGTCCGGGCGGTTCCATCTATACAATTTTGAAATCATTTCCTCTTCAACCTTTATAGGGAGAGTTCCATGTCTGAAAATAATAAAGAAGCAAAACTGCAAGCTCTCAAAATTGCCATCGACCAGATCGAGAAACAACACGGCAAAGGATCCATCATGCGTCTGAATGAAGGGCCGATTGCCAAGATCGATTCGATCTCCACAGGTTCCATTTCATTGGATGCCGCGTTAGGTATTGGCGGCGTGCCACGCGGACGGGTGATTGAAATTTACGGCCCGGAATCCTCCGGTAAAACGACCATTTGTTTGCACATCATTGCCGAAGCACAGAAGTCTGGCGGCTTAGCGGCATTCATCGATACCGAGCATGCGATGGACATTGCTTATGCCAAGAAGTTAGGCGTTGATGTGAACAATCTCCTTCTCTCCCAACCCGAGTTTGGTGAACAGGCGCTCGAAATCGTAGAGACGTTAGTTCGCAGCAATGCAATTGATATCATCGTTATCGATTCAGTCGCTGCATTGACACCGCGTGCTGAAATTGAAGGAGAGATGGGCGACCCAACCATGGGTGTTCAAGCGCGGTTAATGTCGCAGGCACTGCGTAAACTCACCTCCGCAATCAGTAAATCCAAAACATCGGTGATGTTTACGAACCAACTGCGCCAGAAAATCGGCGTGATGTTCGGGAACCCCGAAACCACCACCGGCGGCAACGCACTGAAATTTTACGCCTCTGTCCGGATGGATGTTCGCCGCATCGAAGCGATTAAAGATGGAACCAATGTCATCGGCAACCGCACGCGTGTGAAAGTAGTCAAGAACAAAGTGGCGCCGCCATTCAAGGAGGCACAATTCGATATTCTTTACAATGAAGGCATTTCCAAACTCGGCGATCTGATTGACACTGCTGTCGAGCTCAATGTCATAGTGAAGAGCGGCTCATGGTTCTCATATAAAGATGACCGCATCGGACAAGGACGCGATTCGGTCAAAACGTTCCTTCAAGCCAATCCGAATATTGCAAAAGAAATAGATACGGAACTTCGCAAAAAACTCGGACTCTTGCCTGCAGAACCGGCTCCCGCTCATGCAAAAGTGGATAAAACGGAAAAAACAGAAGCACCTGCGGCTGCAGCAAAGAAAAAATAGAAAGTAATCGCGAGCATTAGCATGTGTCCTTGGTATAAAACACTCCTCCCCTTTTCCCCTCCTCAATGAGGAGGGGAAATATTTCAGCCTTGCTTCATTTTTTGGCAGGTAGGGGTGGTGATAATAACATTTAAACAGCAGGTACTTTGATCATAACAAAAATCAAACGGATTCGAGGCAAGCGTGCACAGTACGGCGTGTACCTTGATGGCTTGCTCGCATTAGAACTGAGCGACTGGACAATCGGGAAGTTTGGCCTGCGTACCGGAGATGATCTGGATGAGCAGACGGTCGTTACACTCAAGTCGGCGGAAGCAGAAACACGGGCAAAGAACATCGCTATCAACTATTTATCATATCGGCCGAGAAGCTCGAAAGAAGTCATCTTTCATTTAACGAAGAAAGGATTTGAACACGAGTGTGCTGAAAACGTGACGCGGCATCTTCAATCGCTCAAAATGATCGACGATGATCAATTTGCGTACGCCTTCGTGCGGGACCGCTTGAAAAGAAAACCGACGGGACAGGCTCTGTTACGTCAGCAGTTATTGGCAAAAGGAATTTTATCTGCAATGGCGGACAAGGTTCTCTCAGAACTCGTTTCGCCGCAGAGCCAGCAAGCATCTGCACTTCAGGCGGCAAAACGGAAAATACAATTGACACAGCACGTAGCAAAAAAGATCGACGCGGAAAAAAGAAAGAAACGCATTCTCGACTTCCTCCTGCGCCGGGGTTTCTCGTATGAAATTGCATTGAAAACTATTCGCACAACACTGGATCGCTGACCGATGCAACTGTCTCATTCAATAGACAACAAACCGTTTGTAAAAGTTGTTATTCTTGTCGGGTTGATTATTCTTGGCTTCTGGATCGCATCTTTCTTCCCCGACCTCGTTCTCACGCTCATCATCTCCACGCTTACGGCATTCATTCTCAAACCTCTCGTCCGGTTTCTGGAGTTTCGATTTGGTTTAAAGCGTTGGTTCGCCATCGCGGTGGTTTTTTTGCTTGTCGGCGGAATGGTTGTCGTTATACTCATAGAAGCAATTCCCCTTTTAATCAGTCATATGCGCTTCATGTACGAGCAACTGAAAAATTTTCCCTTTGAGGCAAAACTCATTCTCACAGCAAAAGAAATGTCGGCGCATATTCCTTTTATGGATCCCTTAACAATAGGAGATAAAGTTCATACATATACGCAACAGCTGCTTGATTCTCTTGGCGAAACGACCGGAACTGTAGCTTCCTATCTGGTGAACCTTGTCATCATTCCCTTCATTACCTATTTTATCCTTGCAGAAGGAGACATCGGATTAAAGAAATTGGTGGAGAGAATCCCCAACAAGTATTTTGAGATGTCGCTCAATATCATGGATAAATTGCGGCGAGAGCTTGTTTCTTACTTACGCGGATTGATCCTTGAGTGCACCATTGTCGGCGGAATTTCTGTGATTGGATTCATGATCATCGGCGTTCCGTATGCTATTCTCATCGGCGTGCTGACAGGAATCGCGAATCTCGTTCCATACTTGGGTTTCATTGCCGGCGCAAGCATCGCCCTCATCGCATCATTGACACAGACCGGCGATTTCCGAATGCTGGTTCCGATTGTCATTCTTACTGCGATCGTCCGGCTCATCGATGACCTTATTTTGCAGCCCCTCTGTTTCGGCAAATCTCTGAATATGCATCCGGTGGCTGTTGTGCTCACACTCATTATCGGCCATCAATTGATGGGAGTTGCAGGAATGATCATCTCCATTCCCATTGCAACGATTCTCCGCGTCTCGGCAAAGGAAACATACTGGGGATTGAAGAACTACACTATTTCAGCATAGGATATCATGGCAACCGCATCTATGCAACTGACAAAGGCAAAATCCAATCGGCCGTTAGTGAAGGTTCTCTTCCTTCTGAGCATCATTGTAACTGCGTTTTGGATTGCTTCCTACTTTCCAGATCTTATTCTCACACTCATTCTCTCTCTCTTTTTAGCATTCATTCTTCGTCCGTACGTACTCTTTCTTGAGTTCCGGCTCGGTATCCGCAGAATATATTCTGTTATAATTGTCTTCCTTCTTCTTGGCGGGATATTGGTTATTGGCGGCATCGTCCTCGTACCGATTGCCATCGAACGGTTGAAAGTACTCCTTGACAGTTTCAAAAACTTTCCGCTCGACCAGAAGCTGAACGAAGCCGCTATGGACATAACTTCCGGTATTCCGTTCTTAAATCCCGAAACCGTTACGAGGAAAGTTCACGAATTTGTTCAAAGCGGAGTGCAATCGCTTAACGATATGCTGGCTTCTGCTGCCGGTTTTCTTGTGAACCTCGTCATCATTCCCTTCATCGCATTTTTTATTCTTGCGGAAGGCGACACGGCCTTAAAAAGGACTATCGAGCGCGTACCAAATAAATATTTTGAGATGACCCTGAACGTACTGAATAAAATTCAATTGAAACTTGTGGGATATTTACACGGATGGTTTCTTGATTCCGTTATTGTCGGAATGCTGAACATCCTGGGATTCTACATCATCGGCGTACACTACGCAATCCTTCTTGGTGTTTTTGCGGGAATATCCAATCTTATTCCTTATGTCGGGCCATTCTTCGGTGTGATTCCTGCTCTTCTGATATCCCTGACACAGTATGGAGATTTCCGTCAGGCATTTTCGATTATCATGGTAACATTAGTACTCGTGCAGCTGCTCGATAACATCATTATTCAGCCGGTTTGTTTTTCAAAGACGGTGGACATGCATCCAGTCTCGGTGATCCTGATTCTCATTGTAGGAAATTCTTTGATGGGAATTGCCGGAATGCTGCTCGCTATTCCTCTTGCGACGATTCTTATGGTGTCTGCTGTTGAAACATATTGGGGTTTGAAGAATTACCAGATCACCGCATAACCATTTCCCGGGAGGGATATATGGCAAAGGTCGTCATCGATATTGAAACGCTCGGGTATCCGCTCGAGTCTTTCGATGAAACACGGCAGAAATATCTTCTCAAGTTTGCAGAAACGGAAGCCGAGCGCGAAGAAGCGATTCAGAAACTCAGCCTCTATCCTACCACATCACAGGTTATCGCCATCGGATTATTGAACCCGGAAACCGAGCGCGGAAAAATTCTTTTTCAGGCGGATGAACCCATGGACTATGTCTCCGATAACGGCGCTATCCGATTTGTGACGGGAACTGAAAAGGAAATCCTTGAACACTTCTGGCAGGATATTTCGCATTACGACCAGTTTATTACATTCAACGGGCGCGGATTCGATTGCCCGTTTTTGATGCTCCGCTCGGCAATCCTGCAAGTGCAGCCTACGCGCAATCTCATGCCTTACCGTTATGACGCTTCCATTCACTGCGATTTGTTAGAACAGTTCACATTCTATAATGCCTTTCGCAAGTTTAATTTAGATTTTTACTGCAAATCGTTCGGCATAGTTAGCCCCAAAGCCAGCGGCATAACCGGATTAGATATGAAGCAATTGTTTGAGGAAAAAAGATTTCGAGAAATTGCGGAGTATAATCTTGGCGACTTGAAAGCTACCGCCGAACTGTTCAGAAGATGGGAGAGGTTTTTGAGTGTTTAGGTGGTCACTGTAGCCGATGTCGTTGACATCGGCATTTCATCCCCCGCGACTATAAATCGCAGTTACAATTCAGGATTTGTTTTTATATGGATTCTCCTCGTCCAACCACCATTTCAACGGATTATTGATAATATAATCTCGAATATTATTCAGTTCTTTATCGCTGTGAATGATATGTTCATAATAATTGCGTTGCCAAACGAAATTGTCATATCCACATTTATGACATTCACGCTTCACTGCAGCCTTGTAGCAACGAATAATTGATCCTAATGAATTTGGAATTACATGTTGAAATGTCATTGGTAGGGGTTGAATATATTCAACCCCTACAGAGGAATTATAATTATGAGTCCCTACCGATGGATTGATAATAATAATTCCATGTATATGATTTGGCATTACGATGAATGCATCCAATTCTACATTATTAAAATGTTGCGGTATTTCTTCCCAACACTGTTTGGTAATCTTGCCGATGGGTGATAATTTTACCTTTTCATCGACAATCTCGCTAAAGACACATTCCTTATTCTTAGTGCACATCGTTACGAAATATTCTGCCGGAGAAGAATAATCATATTCTTTCAATCGTATTGATTTTCGATGATGTAAACTTATCGGCTGCATTGGCGCTTAGAATATCAAAAAGTACTTATGTTTTCTTTTTACATCTACAATCTTTTTCTCTTCTTCTTTTCCGTTACACCTGGGGATTTGCCAACCATCATTGCGCAGAGAACATCGCTTTAATTAAAACGCCAGGCAAGCCCAAACGCCACAAATGAATCCGGTGCAACAGTATTCAGGCCGACACCGGCAGAAAAATCGATTTGCACATTGTCGTCAACAAGATAGGCGCAGCCCATATCTGCGCGATAGTCGGAAACTGACTTCTCTGTAGAAAATCCATAAAACTCTACGAAGACACTCAATCCTTCCGCCACTGTAAGAGAAGGCGAAATGCTGTATGCCACGGTTGCGTTTGGCTGCTCACCATCCCATTGAAGTCCGAGATTATAACCGATTGAAAATTCTTCACTTAGAGTGTTTTGCATCAAGAGAAAAAACGATGGTGCTAAAAACGACGGCCTGAACTCTCTTCTTCCAACATATGGCAGTGTGAATGCAATATTCATAGCTGTTTTTGGTAAAATTCCTTTTTCAGGACATATCGCGATTTTTGTGCCGACCGAAACAGGGTTGAACCCTTGCAGAGCAGATGATTGAGCAGAACTGTCGGTGCGTGTGCCGGCATACTCGACAACCATCCGCAGTTCGCAGTTTGTTATCAAGCCGACTCGCACGAGCGACGTATTGTAAAGATAATTGATCGTCTGGATGCCGCCTGCGTTTTTGGTTTCCCGCTGGAAGCCAGTTTCGAGTTGAACGGTGCCTGAAGCAAGAACATTAGGCGGATTCGTCTGTCCCGGCCTATCGGGCACAATCGGTCCGGGTGGCTGCAGTATAATCTGAAGGTATTGTGAATATGCATCAACAGGCGCAAATAGGATAGCCGCAAGTAAGCACAAGGTTTTCATTTATTACTCGAGAATTGTTTTGTTTTTGATTTTGTAGGGACGTATCGCTATACGTCCCTACGAGGATTTATTCTCTACAATCTGTATCTCTTCTGCCGATTGATCTTGACAATATTTCTGTTAAGAAGAAAAAACATCTTTTTCTCCGTTTACAACATCGGTCGAGAAAGTATGGTTACTTCAAGGATTGGGTTTGTCAAGACAAATAAAAATAATAGCCGCAAACATATAGAAAACAATTTTTTCCATTTGATAAGGAAAATAATCTCTTGCTTCGTGAGCCTCCTTATGTCTATAAGGATATACAATTCTTATACAAGCTTCTTTAATATCTTTATCTTTCCAGTAATCCTCTTGGTGTTTGTCAATATCTGATGTAAAAGTCATCGCATTCGAAATTGTTTCATTATTAAGACTCTTTTTGCCAAGAGAAACATTTCGAGACTTGATTGCCGCGACTTTCTTTACAAAAGGCTCAAAATTCTTCACCAAGCTACTAAAAGCATTTATTTGTTCATCCTTTTTGTACCTATTACATCCCCAATAATGAGCAAACGATTCATAAAACCTTAATGATAAGGTCTTTAATTGCTCCAGTTCAAAATCAGCATCTAAATATTCAAACAATTTAGCCGCAGCTATCTCTATATCCGCTTTTGATATTTTCAGTTTCTTATCTGGTGCAAAGGGATGTTCAATGATATAATAATGATTAACTAAATATTCTTTTATTTCTTTTTTAATTCCAACAGTAGTTAAATTCCTTTTTGATTTCCTTTTTGTTTTAATTTCGCTTTGTTGTGTGTTATTAATTCCACTATCTTTGACAAGTTTTTTAACATTAATCGGTTTAAATTCTTTCGTTTTTTTATATAAACCTTCCTTCTTTTCCAATAGATTAAGATTAAAAGCTTTTCGAAGAATAGTAGAAACTTTGGTCTTGTGTATCTTGGTAAGTTTAGATATTTCTTTATAATCCCTTTTACCGTTTGCATAATCAAGAATGGCGCAAGCCGCGGGGTGTGCTTTAAGAATATTTTTCAAACCTTCATAATCAATCATTCTCTTATTTTTGTTTCTTCTTATGATCCCACGTTTATAGTGTCCCCTCGGGGATTCCAGTTAATTGGCTCGTCTCTTTATAAGTAAAACCCAATCCCTTTAGAATATTCGCTTGATCATTTGGGTTTTTGCCTTGGAATACATAAAGAGCTATAAGTTGGTCAAGTTTTTTACTGATTTCTTGTAACAATTCAATCTCGTTCATATTAACCTCACATAGACATTTTTATCGCCCTTTTCTACACTCTTAATAAGTTGCTCGCCTCGAAGTTTACTTAATGCATTATCTATAAGCTGGCGATCTTTTTTTAGTTTATTCACCATATCGATGACACTATTTTCACCGTCGCATAATTTTAATATCTCTAGAGACAATCCCTTGATATTATATTTGGACTCATCATATTTTGGAATTAATAAACTGATTATAATATCAAGTCTATTTATCAAATCTTTATCCATTGTGCTCTCCATTCTAACAATAGGGTAATATCGTTTATTCAGCCGTTTTCTCGTTATTTCAAAATGAGCGATTGATGAAGTTATAATTTTGTTCGAAGATGGTCACACATAGTTGCAATTTCTCTCTTTGCTATTTTTACGTCTCGTTTATCGATACATGGGTGCATATGTGCAAAGAGATTTCTTACTTTTTTTATAACCTCCATATGACCAAAAAAGAATACTTCAGACGGAAAAAGTTGAGGAAAGCAATCTGCTTTGTAATGTTTTACAATTTCTTCAAGCTGTCCAAGTGTTATTGAGTGTAGTGGGATAATTGGTACCGTACTAGACCCACCGATCCATGGCATTCCCATCTCTTTTCTCTTCACTTTTTCAACATAGTCATATGTTTTTGGTAAATCGATTTGAATCTTTAAATTCCACCAATTTGGACCATAGCAAGTTTGCATGTGTTTTTCAACAACTAAGCGCAAAGCATTTTCAAATTGGAAAAGAGGATTAAAAACTTCTTTACCATGCGCGATGGCATCAAGATATTCCCTTGGAATTGGTATAATTCTGTTGACTTGATTCCGGCGATTATTTTGCCTTGTTCGCATAAATGGTCACCCTAATTTATTTCTTTTTGCTCTTTGTCGAGCATCTCGAATTGATTGCGCATTGCATCCACATATTTGTGCTATCATCTTATCTCCAATCTTGAATCGATCAAGAATTTGGACTTTGCGAACCAAGCTTGATTCGATTTCAGTTGAAATGCATAAATAACCCAACATTAGCTGTATGGTTTTTTCATTTTGTTCTTTTTCCATAAATATTATCCTTTCCTTTTTTTGCTCATATTTTTAAAGACTGCAACTGATCCAATTGGAATATCACATATTTGAGAAATTTGCTTGTTTCCATAACCTAACCGGCTAAGGACTGCAACCCTATCTTCCTTCCGCTGAAGTTCTTTTATTGCAATATAGCCAAAAACAAGTGATAGATTGGGCAATGCATCTTCTATGTTATTTTTCATTTTTCGTCTCCTTAATTAATATTGTCATTGTAGTAGATTTCAATTATCTCCAAGCCGCAATGGAGTTGTACTCCGGCACAAACCTGCACCATTTCACATTCCTTCTTCTTCATATCCGTCCTGCCAACATAATATCCGATGAATACACCGATACACGCACAGACAGCGGCTGAAATGACAGTTCCTTCTTGTTCTGTACATCGGCATAGTCTATAGGTTGAGAGTATTCTTTTGCTTGCAAAAATAGAAAAAGCCTCCAACCGGAAAATTCATTTCCCGTTAAAGGCTTCAAGAGATTTCTTGTAAAAATTGATTCCCCCGAACTCCCAACGGGTATAATCAGTTGCGAACATCAAAACCACCATTATTGTAGCAACGCTTTACCTGAGATGCAAGAGCAAATGAGAAGATGAGTCTATGAGTAGTTGAGTAGGTGAGTAAAAGAGCCGATGAATAAATGAAAGGCGGGCAGGAAATGAATATTTCCCATTTTTTCCTTGTCATTGCGAACGCTTCCCAGCGAAGCAATCTGCACACCCAGACTTTCCTGAGGTAATTCTGTCTTTGCGGATTGCTTCGTCACTACGTGACTCGCAATGACGGATGCTCTTTTTCTTTACTTTCCGGACTCCGTTCAGCGCAATGGCGGTTGCTTTTTTTTCTTTCCTGTCATTGCGAACGCTTCTCAGTGAAGCAATCCGCACAACAAGTCTTTCCAACGGTAATCCGGTCTTTGCGGATTGCTTCGTCACTACGTGACTCGCAATGACGGATGCTCTTTTTCTTTACTTTCTGGACTCTGCTCAGCGCAATGACGGTTGCTTCCTCATTCCCATTCTTTGGATAAATCTTTCCACTTAGGATTCATTTTTTCTATCAATGCGATTTTCTTTGCCCGCGAACCTGCCTTGATTTGCTTTTCTCGAGCAATTGCACTATCCGCATCCTCGTACGTTTCATAATAAACAAGCTTTGTCATATTGTAGCGGCTCGTAAAACCTTTGATCTCTTTCCCCTTATGCTCATAGGTTCGACGTTCGATATCATTTGTGATGCCGGTATAAAGAACGGTTTTTGTCGGATTCGTAAGGATGTAAACGTAGAAATGCTTAAGCATCATAAGGCGTTAATGTAATTCTTCGATTTGAGTATTGCAATGACGGATGCGTTTTTTTTCCTTCCTGTCATTGCGAACGCTTCTCAGTGAAGCAATCTGCAAAACAAGTCTTTCCTGAGGTAATACGGTCTTTGCGGATTGCCGCGTCTCCCGATCGACTTCGTCGTTCGGGATTCTCGCAATGACAGGTGCTGTTTTTTCTTTCCTGTCATTGCGAACGCTTCTCAGTGAAGCAATCTGCAAAACAAGTCTTTCCTGAGGTAATCCGGTCTTTGGAGATTGCTTTATTTGCTATTTGTTTACTGCTTTCATCATATCTGCGTTGTACCTGTCTCCCGCGGCGGCACCTATCGGGGCGGCTTCGCTTATTCGTGCCAAATCCCCGCGCGTCAATTTAATTTCGAGAGCGGCAGCATTTTCCTCAAGATACTTTCGCTTTTTCGTACCGGGAATCGGAACGATGTCTTTCCCCTGCGCAACGATCCATGCGAGTGCAAGCTGTGCCGTGGTGCATTTCTTTTCTGCGGCAATACCTTCAATCTTTTTCAGGAATAAAAGATTCTTCTTGAGATTCTCTTCCTCGAATCGGGGGTTGTTCTTCCTGAAATCTCCTGCGCCAAACATGCCGGTATCTTTAATCTTTCCGCTGAGAAAGCCACGGCCAAGCGGGCTGAAGGGTACAACACCAGTGCCAAGCTCGCGGCACACGGGGAGAATTTCCTTTTCGATGTCGCGCGTCCAGAGAGAGTACTCGCTCTGCAGCGCCGTAATCGGATGAACCGCGCATGCGCGACGCAGAGTATTCGCAGACGCTTCCGACAAACCGAGGAAACGCACCTTTCCTTCCTCGACGAGTCGGGACATTGCACCGACGGTTTCTTCGACCGGAGTGTTCTGATCGATACGATGCGCATAATAGAGATCGATGGTTTCAATCCCAAGCCTCTTCAGGCTTTCTTCACATGCCTGCCTGACGTATTCGGGTTTTCCATTGACGCCATCAAGAATTGCGTCCTTCGAGTGCATCAATCCGAACTTCGTTGCGATGTTCACTTTGTTGCGGTACGGTTTCAATCCTTTCCCGACGAGGATCTCGTTCGCACCGAATCCGTACACATCGGCAGTGTCGAACAATGTGACGCCGAGTTCAATTGCGCGACGGAGTGTCGCGATAGATTCTTCCTCGTTTCCCGGGCCGTACGACTGCGACATTCCCATGCAGCCGAGGCCGAGCGCCGATACTTTTAATCCTGATTTTCCAAGCTCTCGTTGTTCCATTGTTTCCTCGTTTAAATGTTTGTGTGATCCTGAAAAAGGTGTTACGAATTTGCGTATTCTCTCATCCTTACCGATCTTGAACCTCACCCTGACCCTCTCCTATAAGGAGAGGGAAATACCGTTAAAATAGTTATTTCAAAGATTCCGAAAATTCAAGAGAGTTTTTCTTTGTGTTCTTCTTTCCATTCAACAGCAATGATCCGCTGCCCGTTAATCCCGCTTGCATCGTCAGATGCCAGATACACCGCAGGCGGTCCCATGATGGCGGGATCAATAAGCTCTTTTCTTTTGAGTTCCGGGAATGTATCCGGAATCATTCCGGTGTTTGTCGCCCCTCCGGGGAGCAAGACGTTGAGAGTTATTCCCATGCCATCCAATTCCTGTGCCCAGATGGTGCTCATCGATTCGAGTGCGGCCTTCGATGGACCATAGGGAGTGAACCCTTTGCGCTTCATCGTTTCATGATTAATCGAAATATTTATGATCCTTCCAAATCTTTGCTCAAGCATGTGAGGGATCACTGCTCGAGTCATCAGGAAGACACCGCTTATATTTGTGTCTATGACCATCCGCCACATGTCAGGGTCCGCTTCCCAGAAAGGTTTCGTCTCCGTCATAAAACTCTTGTTGACAAATTTCATTCCTCGCGCGGCATTGTTGACCAGTATGTCGATTCTGCCGAAGTCCGAGACGACAGAATTGACCAGCTTCTGTACATCGTCTTTATTCGAAACATCCGCCAGGACGGCAGCGCCGCCAATTTTCGACGCAACCTGTTCGATTTCGTCTCTCTGCCGCGCAGCAGTGACGACAACTTTCGCTCCTTCTTGGGCAAATGCCCTGGCGACTGCTTTTCCGATTCCGCGCCCGCCGCCAGTAACGATTGCGACTTTATCCTTCAGCTTCATTGACGAGCTCATCTGTCCAGCGACATCCTCTCTAACATCCAGTATGGATAAACTCTCGGCGGCTTGCTCAGCTCATCGAGCCGGGAAACCTCTTCGGCGGTCATCTCCCAATCCATAGTCTTAAGATTGTCGGCGAGCTGTTCTTTATTTTTCGCGCCGATGATCACTGAAGTAACACCGGGTTTCCTGAGTAGATAGTTCAGCGCTGACTGCGTAATGGTTGCGCCATGATTACGAGCTGTCTTCTCTAGCTCATCCACGATGTCGAAACCTTTTTCCTCATCGAATTGGAGGAACTGATCGGTCGGGTTAGATCTTCTTGCACCTTCCGGCCGCGGTTTGCCGCGCCTGTACTTTCCTGTGAGAAAGCCGCCCCCCAATGGACTCCAGGTAAGAATCCCTAATTTTTGATCGAGCGAGAGCGGGACAAGCTCGTTCTCAAGGTCGCGGGCAATCAGGGAGTAGAATGCCTGAAGCGTTACAAATTTCTCAAGGTTTTGTTTTTCGGAGATGGCAAGCGCTTTCATCAATTGCCAGCCCATAAAATTGGACGCGCCGATATATCGTACTTTTCCTTCCCTTACCAAATCATCAAGGGCCCGGAGAGTCTCATCAAGCGGAGTTCGAGGATCGAAACTGTGAACATGATACAGGTCTATGTACTCCGTGCCGAGCCTCTTGAGGCTTCCGTTGCAGGAATCGATAATGTGCTTTCGTGAAAGACCGACATCATTAGGCCCGGCACCAGTTCTGCCTCTGACCTTCGTTGCGAGAACAATATCTTTGCGTTTATTGCCGAGCGCTTTGCCGAGGATCTCTTCCGATCGTCCTTCAGAATAGACGTCCGCGGTGTCGAAAAAGTTTATTCCACCCTCTATTGCCATGTTTACTATTTCATCGGCTTCTTTCTGTTCCACCTGTCCTATATTCTTCCAGTACCCCTTGCCTCCGAAAGTCATAGCGCCGAAACAAAGTTCGGAGACTCTGACTCCAGTATTGCCAAGAAATCGTGTTTTCATGTATTTCATCTCCTATCAAAAATTAAGACCTCTCAACGCAAATTAATTCTTCTTCGCATATTTATCCTTCTCACGTTTCAATCTTTCCACTTCGCAATAACTTTTTCTCTAACAGGTTCATTCATGCGTTTAGTTTGTTTCTATTCATATCCATTCTTTAAGAATAGTTCAATTTAGACAACTCTGGTATTATTCACAACAGGTATCGTCCTGAAAAAGAAAAACCTTCGTGTATTGCCGGACGCCAAGACTTAGAACAAGGCTAACAGATGGAAGCAGAATTGTATAGCAGATATTACGATTTGGGGGCAATCCGCGAACCAAGGCTGTCCAATAGTAAAACACTTTTAGCAGATTGCTTCGTCTCCCGATCGACTCCCGCAAAACAACCTGCGGGCAAGTCGCCGTTCGAGATCCTCGCAATGACATTTGCTTTTTTTTCTCCTGCTTTCGGGACTTCGCTCATCGCAATGACGGGCACTCTTTTTTTCTTTTCCTGTCATTGCGAATGTTTCTTTGTAGGGACGTTCAATTGAACGTCCCTACCAAAACCACCGAACATTTTTTCATTTTCCTCCTTTTTTGTCTATCTTTTGATATGAGGAAGCTTACACATTCTGAAATATCCGAAAAAAGAATCTCGACAGAGCATATCGAAAGTGCGTCCCGCATTCCGCTCGTAATCCTGGTAGACAATGTCCGGAGTCTGTATAATGTCGGTTCTATCTTTCGCACATCGGACGGCGTTATGATCGAGAAGCTCATTCTTGCGGGTTTCACTCCGCATCCACCAAGAAAAGAAATAGAAAAGACTGCACTCGGCTCTACGAAGAGTGTTCCGTGGGAATATGTGAAGCATCCGGTTGAAGCTATCCACGCTCTCAAAGAGAGCGGATATAAAATTTGCTGTTTAGAGTTGACAGATAAAAGCATTCCCCATTACGACATAAAGAAAACAGATTTTCCGATGTGCCTCGTCATCGGAAATGAAATCACCGGTGTGGCAAAAGAAGTGATTGAGTTGTGCGATGTAGGAATTGAGATTCCTATGTTCGGAACGAAGCAGTCATTGAACGTTGCGGTGGCGTACGGGATTGCTGTGTTTGAGTTGGCGAAGATTTGTACAGCGAAGCTATCGCTTCGCTAAACACCTGTATCGCGAAGCTATTGCTTCGCGATACTACCATACTCTGGATTTACATAACTCCACTTCCAATCTTCCCAAGTCTTACATAAGCCAGCTTTTACTGGGTTCTGTAAAATATACCATACAATCCGTTCAAATTCTGATCCATCCCGCACGACGTGATCATAGCTCTCATGATGCCAAAATGCACCGTTGCGATGCAGTATTTTGTTTGCCTGAATTGCTGTATACGATTTCAACTTTTGTAAAATCCTATAGAGCGGAGGACTGCTTCGCTTAACATCAATCATTATATGTACATGATTTGGCAGCACACAAAAAGCATTCAAAATATATTGTTTTCCATCTTGATACTTAATTGCTTCCGCCACAATGCTCGCAACCTCCGATTCTGACAGCCAATGCGGACTTACTTTCACCCTATCCAAGTATTCATCAAAGTGCCCAAAGTATCGTCGTCTTTCTTCCTCTAACATTACTTTCCGCTTTTTGGAATTCTTTTCTGTATTGATAAGCTTCTCGCGTTGTTTTCGATCTTCAAGAAGTTGAATAATTATTTGCTTTGGCAAAGAATTCGCTAGACGAAATGTGATAAAAATAGTCGAGTCGAGTGGCTGGATATGCGGCAACCGTCTTCGGTAATATGTTCTATGCTCTTTTATGATTTTTCTCCCCGTACTGCGAAGCTATTGCTTCGCAAAACTATCTATCGAGAAGCTACTGTTTGGCAAAACTACCTGTACCACGCGAAGCTACTGCTTCACAAAACTACCTGTACCACGCGAAGCTACTGCTTCACAAAACTACCTGTACCGTGCGAAGCTAATGCTTCGCGGTACTGCGGTACAATTAAAACGCCCGCGTATAAAAATCCTCTTTCTCGTGCGTGTGAATCCTTAACACTCCGGCGCGCACAAGCTGAATGAGCGAACGTGAGGCGCGTCGATGGGAGGCGTTCACCAACTTCATATATTGCTTCACGGTAATGCGTTCATTCTCATCCAGGAAATCGAACATGCGCCGTTCATTATCGCCGATGGCAATGCGTAGGGGCGGAGCGTCAGGATGTTCCGCTTGAAGTATATGCACGACTTCTTTACTTGCTTCGACCGTCTTATCATTCACGCGAATGTAAACCCGCGTTCCTCCATTCTCTTCACCTTCATCAACGTTGAGATAGTGCGGTTTCTGATCACTTTCTTCTACTGTCACGACAACAACGTCTCTCCCTTTGTAGGGAACGGTATCGATATCCGGTTCTATTGGAGGATCACAATAGTAGCTTGCCGCCGTTTGAATCATCTCCATTTGTTCCTTTTCGCTGCCGACTCCGACAATTGTCCGGTCATCATCGACACCGAAGAGCACAATTCCTCCTTTGGTGTTGGCGAACGACATCAACGTCTTTGCAACTTTGATTGGAGTAGAAACTTTGCGCTTGAACTCCAATTCAAACCCTTCGCCTTCTTCTATCAATATTTTTAAGTCGATCAATTTCATGATGAGACGTTCATTTACATCTATCTTAGCTTTTATCCATAAAAACTCCGTTAGGAGTTTTATGTTTATAACTCTTTGCTAACAAAGAACATGAACACCATAGATGTTCAACTCTGATGGAGTTGGTCTATACTTGTTTTTAAAATCGTTACAAACGTCAGCCCCCTACGGGGGCACAATCCTTATACAAGATAAACTTTGGCCGATGTAGACTTTTTCTTTTCATGATCATTAGTTTCGATCATAAAATTATACCCAAATGTCTGTTCATACAAAACCGGAACGATGTCCAGTATAAGATTACTCATTACATTCCGCGTGCTTCCATGCGTTCAAGAATGAGCTTCGAGCGGCGAAGCACATATTTCGAATCAACATCTGCGCGATGTTTGCGCGGGCTCGGAATGATCGCTGCTAAACGAGTGCATTCATCCCTGTTCAAGTCGGAGGCAGATTTATCAAAATAATACTGTGACGCCGCTTCGATTCCATAGACGCCATCACCCCATTCAATTACATTAAAATAAATTTCGAGAATGCGCGATTTGCTCAACTGCTGTTCCATATACCATGTCAAAATCCATTCCTTTAACTTCCGCAACGGATTTTTTGATGACGACAGATACAAATTCTTCACAAGCTGCTGAGTAATAGTACTTGCTCCTCGCGCAGCTCGCCCTTCTTCAAAATTCCTTTCGACGGATTCCTTGAACTCAAACCAGTCGAATCCTCCATGCCACCAAAATGTTCCATCTTCCGCCACAACGACCGCATCAACAGCGTCCTGTGGAATCGATTTGAACGAAATCCAATTCTGTTTCTTGTGGAATGGCCGGTTTTCTTTTTTAGCCCGATCCGCATACTCGCGCATGAATGCCGTCTCCCCCGGATTCTTTGTCTTCAACTGCTTCACATTGCCATAAGGCAGAAATATAATTTGAAGGAGAATAATGGCTGTCAATAGAATAACCAATGATTTTAGAGGATTACGCTTGAAAAGCTGGATGAATTTCGAAGCTTCGACGCGTAAGCGGGATGCTGGTTGAACTGCCGGCGGAACAGGTGATTGATCAACCGGTTGTTGATTTACTTCTTCCATATTATAAGGAATGAGGATGTTTTGTACTGTCTAAATATCCCTGAAGCATCACCGCCGCAGCCATTGAATCGATACGGCCATCCTTCTTCTGCCGCTCTTTCTTTTTCGTTCCCATGGCAAGCATTGTTTGATTGGCAATGGTGGTCGTGAAGCGTTCGTCCCACGTGAGTATTTCTATACCGAGTTCTTTCCTTAAACGCCCGATGAACTTCTGCACCTCTTCTGCCTTCTGAGCTTTTTGTCCTTTGAGATTCAACGGCATTCCAACAACAATCAGTGTGACATTCTCCCTTGCGGATACTTGCCCGAGATTGACAAAGAGTGATGCATCATTTCTGAATGCTCCGATGGGCTGCGCAATGAGACCGAGCGGATCGCTTACCGATAAACCTACACGAACCGAGCCGTAGTCGATACCGAGAATGCGCCGATACGATTTCGTATTCTCCACGTTGCTGTTTTCTCCTATCCTGAAAACCGTTCGACACTTTGAATGCCAGGAATGCGCTTGATCTTTTCCATGATCCGCGCAAGGTGATCGGTGTCTTTTACATACAGAATAACTTTCCCATCAAAAAGAGAATCTTTTGTATCCATGTTGACGCTTCGAATATTTGTGTTTTGATACGTAGAAATGACGTGCGTGATATCGCTCAGAAGTGCAGGACGATCTTCGCCTCCGATATGAATGCCGGTTATAAAATCCGCTCCGTCCGCGGGAGGCCAGCCGACATCCACAATGCGCGCGCTTTCTGCGAGACGTAGCGAGATAATATTCTTGCAGTCCTTCCGGTGGATCTTAATACCCTCACCTGTCGTTACAAAACCGATAATGTCATCGCCAGGAATCGGATTACAGCATTTTGCATATTGATGCATGAAGTTATCATTCATTCCAAGGACGGAGATGCCGCTGGTAATATCGCGAGCCGTGTTGATGAACTTGGTGAAGAGCGTATCCGAATCCGGCACCTGTGCCGCATCTCCCACCGCCGGATGTTTCAACCGAACAACATATTGCTCTACCAATGTATCAACATCGATAGTTTGATTGGCGATTGCAAGATAAAATTCCTGTGCATCATTGAACTTGAGGGCATGAATAAATTTATCAAATTCCTCATTGCTTATGCTGATCTTTCGACGTTTGACTTTTTTCTCCCACGTCTCCTTTCCCTCGTCGGATTTTTTCCGGGATTCTTCACGAAAGAAACGGCGTATATGAGATTTCGCTTTATGGGTAACGGCAAATTGCTCCCAATCCGGATTAGGTGTTTGACTCTTTGAAGAAATAATTTCGACCTGATCTCCGCTTCGCAATTCCGTATTGAGCGGAACAATACGCCCATTCACCTTTGCACCGATGCAGTGATAACCTACGTTCGAATGAATTTCGAAAGCGAAGTCAATAGGAGTGGAACTGCGTGGAAGGATTTTCAAATCACCCTTAGGAGTAAATACATAAATCTCATCCTGATACAAGTTCAACTTGAAACTCTCCAATATTTCTGTGGGAGTTTCATCACTTTTTTGTTCGAAAATCTCTCGCACCCAATAGGTCCAGCTTTCCAATTCTTTATCAAACGAGGACTTGTTGTCTTTGTAGATCCAATGTGCGGCAACTCCTCGTTCAGCAATATCATGCATCGCTTTTGTCCGGATCTGCACTTCCACCATTCTGCCATCCGGACCAATCACCGTGGTGTGAATGGACTGGTATCCGTTTTTTTTGGGAACCGAGATATAATCCTTAAACCGTTCAGGAATCGGTTTGTACATTTCTGTCACAATGCTATAGGCGATGAAACAATCGCTATTATCCGTTGTGTCGATAATAATGCGGACAGCAAACAAATCATAAATTTCTTCAATCGGTTTATTCCGTTTTAACATTTTATTATAAATGCTGAAGATGTGTTTTGGCCGACCGGAGACTTCAAACGTTAAGCCTGCATCGATGAGACCTTTTCTGATCGGCTGAACAAACCGGTTGATATAATGTTCCCGCTCGCGCCGTTTTGAACGCAGCTGGCGCGCGATCTTTTCATATTCCTCTACGTGCAAGTGTTTGAAGGACAGGTCCTCCAATTCCCATTTGATCTGTGCCAAACCAAACCTGTGAGCGAATGGTGCGTAGATATCGAGAGTTTCTTTCGCAAGGCGGAGGCGTTTTTCCGGAGGAAGATATTCGAGCGTGCGCATATTGTGGAGACGGTCGGCAAACTTTATGAGAATCACGCGAATATCGTTCACCATCGAAAGCAGCAGCTTCCGATAGCTTTCAGCCTGCGTCACTTCATGACTTTCGAAGATGTCGGTAATCTTGGTTGCACCATCGACGATATCTGCTATGGCATCACCAAACTCTGCACGGATGTCTTTCAACTCAAAATCTGTATCTTCTACAACATCATGCAGAAGTGCGCTGGCAATAGATACATCATCTAAAGCGATTTCCTTTGCCACGACCATTGCCACTTCGTACGGGTGCAAGAAATACGGTTCGCCCGAAGCACGTAAATTGTTTTTATGCGCTTCGAGGCTCAAGGTAAACGCTCGTGTAATTAAATCCTCGTCTACCGAACGGAGATTCTTTCGGCAAACACTCAGGAGATCGTCTAATTTCTTTTTGTATTTACTATCGATCATAAACGATTTCTATGCTATAAAAGAATATACGGATTCCCCGCCGAATGTCAAGACTCAAAGAATGGAAAGAACCTTGTTTATTTTACTGCAGCACGTTTCTTTTCGATTGCAGAGAGCAGTATCCGGGTTTCTTCAAATTTTGCTTGAGCACGAGACCTGAGGTTTTTCGGAAATACGATCTTCTCATACGAGAGGATTTTGCCGAGATGATCTTTGAACGATGTCGTATCACCCGCTGCAAGCATGGACTTGACAAGATTCAACCGGCAGACAATCTCATTGTACGGGTGGGGTGCTTGAACATCCAAAATGTTCTTTAGAAGATTCGCATATGCTGGTATAGCATCAGAAAAATGGTTCCTTCTATCGAGCGCTGTCGCAAATCCCCACAAGAAGACTCTGTTTTCCGGATAGGAGTTCAATCCGCGTCGTGACCATTCTTCTGCTTGTTGATAGTTCTCAGCATCGAGATAAATGGAGATCAGCGCGCTCATTGCCGTGAAGCGGTTATATTCTGAATGCTCCGCTCCAACTCTCAGCATTCTTATGCCAAGTTCACGATTGTCTTTGACAAATGGCAGCCAACGAAGAAACGCCGTCTTCCGGCTGCTCCAATAGTAATATGTGCCGATTCCAACATATGCATCATAGAACGAAGAATCTTTTTCGACTAACTCTTCAAATTCTGATACCGATGCCATACCCTTCCGTACTCCGCCCAGCCAATCTCCGCTTTCTACCCGTTCGTATGCTTCATAGCCATCTGCTGTGCCGAGGAAATATTCACGCCATGGTGATGACACACGAGATGCTGCATTTCTTCCACATGTAAGCAGTGAGTCAAATTTCTCCCTCTCTATGGGCACATCAAAATCGATTGTATAAGCCTGCATGACTGCTGCCTGGTAGAGAAAACCGGCCGGATGATTGGGATAGCGATTGATAACATCGCAAAATAATGAATCGGCTCTCCCATAGTCCTGTCTCAAAATACAATCAATACCTCTGGCAACTGTGGAATCAAGAGCAGGTTCTAGTTTCCCTTGTGCGAAGGAATTCATCAAACCAAAAACAAATGTCAGTATACTGAAAGGAATTATTTTTCTCAATTCACTTACTCCGTCCCGAACATTCTATCTCCCGCATCTCCGAGACCCGGAAGAATGTACCCGCGATTGTTGAGTTCACGGTCAAGAGCACAAGTATACATTGTAACATCCGGATGGGCTTTATGTACTGTTTTCACTCCCTCCGGAGCCGCTACGAGATTCACCATACGAATATTACACGCACCTCTTTTCTTAAGATACGAGATCGCTGCCACGGCACTCCCACCGGTGGCAAGCATCGGGTCAAGAAGGAGAACCAATGCTTTGTCGAGATTGCGCGGTACTTTGAAGTAATAGTCTACAGGTTTAAGCGTTTCTTCGTCTCGGAATAATCCAATATGCCCTACACGTGCATTCGGCATGACATCCACAAATCCGCCAACGAGTCCAAGTCCCGCCCGGAGAATTGGCACCAGGACGATTTGTTGTTCGACAATCACGCCTTTCGTTTTTTCCAATGGTGTTTGAATGGAAATTTCTTTTGTTTGAAAATCACGGGAAACTTCATACGCCATGAGACTTGCCGTTTGCTGGAGAATGGCGCGAAACTGATGACTCGGTGTCTTTTTATTCCGGAGTATTGTCAAATCACGTTTGACAAGAGGATGATCGATAATAATCAAATTCTTCATAGATGTTCCTTCATCGTATCGTTTTCTCTACGATAGGGAATTGACTTATTTCTCTTTGAAAACAACTCCCAATGGCACACCGATGAAGCCAAAGTGCTCACGCAATTTATTCATCAAAAATCGCTTATATGATTCCTGCACCAGCTTCGGATGATTACAAAAGAAGGCAATCATGGGTGGATTTGTTTTGATCTGCGTAGCGAATTTAATTTTTATTTCTTTCGGTGTCGATGATTTCGGGGGATTTTTTTCGATTTCTGCCATCATCGCCTTGTTAAGCGCGCTCGTGGAGATACGCCGCGATTGCTGCTTGTGGACTTCTTTTGCTGTGTCAATCACTTTCGTAATTCGCTGCTTGGTGAGCGCTGAGATGAAAATCACGGGAAGAAAATCGTATAAGCCAAGATTCCGTTCGATTGCCAGCTCATATTCGCGCGCAGTATTCGTTTCTTTCTCTACCAAGTCCCATTTATTCACCACAATAACTGCAGACCGGTGGCGTTCCATGGTCGCATCGACAATCTGCAAATCCTGTTTGTCCACCCCCTGTGTTGCATCAAAGAGAATAACAGCGACATCACTGCGTTCGATGGCATGCAGTGTTCTGATCATGCTGTAGAACTCGATGCTCTCTGTAATTTTGCTGCGCTTCCGAAGTCCGGCCGTATCAACAAGAATGATTTCTTCGTCTTGATACTCGAGGATGGTATCGATAGGATCGCGCGTCGTACCAGGTAGAGCCGTGACTACTTGACGCGTCTTGCCGATGAGTGCATTGACTAATGACGATTTACCGACATTCGGTTTTCCGATGACTGCGAGACGAAGTCTTTTTTCTTTTTTTACTCGCGTTGCCTTTTTGATATCTGCCGTTATGAGGTCGAGGAAATCTCCAATTTGCCTTCCACCGAGAGCAGCGATGCCGATTGGCTCACCGAGGCCGAGTGAATAGAATTCAGACGTGGAATTCTCACGTTGTTCAGAATCAATTTTATTGACGACAAGATGAATGGGTTTGTTCGAACGACGGAGGATAGCTGCGATTTCCCTATCGAGCGGCATGAGACCCTCGAGCGCATCCACCAGAAATACAATAGAATCGGCTTCTTCAATGGCAATGTTTGCTTGTTCGCGGATTGCCTTCTCAAATATATCATCTGATTCGGGAACGAATCCGCCTGTGTCGATCATCGTAAACGATTTACCGGCCCATTCCGCTTCGGCATAACGACGGTCGCGTGTAACACCCGGAGTATCAAAGACAATAGCTTCACGAGATCCGAAAATACGGTTAAAGAGTGTGGATTTTCCCACATTTGGACGGCCAACGATAGCGACAATGTGTAATGACATAGGTTATACTGTCTGGAAGGTAAGATTTGTATGCTAATTTAGAAAGAACGCCGCTGTTAAGTATTACTTGTCGGGGCGGGGAGATTTTTCCAAAGGAATCCCTTCGGGAGAACTCCCGACCTTTGCGCCGCAGGCGCCACGCGCTAGCCAGATTTTACTATGTCTTCTAGATATCGCGCTATTCCACGTGATTTTATTTTCTTCTCTTCTTACTGCATCGGCACGTATCAAATATTCTTCTGCTCGAACCAATCGCAAAGGAATTCCCTTCCGCGTCGATTTACACTCTCCAGTTTTATGCTCTTCTATTCTATCTGGTTACTTCTTCTGTTGATCCAACATAATACTTGAGATTTATTGAACTTTGCAAAATATATACAAAAAACCTAGTCGGGGCGGGGAGATTTTTCCAAAGGAATCCCTTCGGGAGAACTCCCGACCTCTGCATCTGTCGGGGCGGGGAGATTTGAACTCCCGACCTCTTGGTCCCGAACCAAGCGCGCTAGCCAGGCTACGCTACGCCCCGTTTACATCTTCTTTATCTTAATATAGCAAACAGATGGAGGAAAATCAATTTAGAGACGAAGCGTTTTTTGATCAGCGTGAAGTTCATTTTGAATTATTTCCGCAGTCGCATTCCAGTTCGTCCGCTCGTTCACCGAAATCCACCTGACTCGCTTATCAGCTCGGAACCATGTCAACTGACGCTTAGCAAATCGGCGTGAATTCTGTTTGATAAGTCTGACCATCTCCTCTTTCGTCAGCTTTCCTTCGATGAAGTCGAATGTTTCTTTGTAACCAACAGTATTGAGCGCATTCAAGTCGGACATATATCCACGAGTTTTCAATTCTCGAACTTCTTCTACCAATCCCTTTTCCATCATCTTATCGATGCGGTGATTGATACAGTCATAGAGAGTTTTCCGTTCCCACTCAAGAGCATATTGCAGGACCTCAAATGGTGCTCTTGTCTCTTGAGTAGAATGTAAATCAGAAATCGGCTTCCCTGTGGTATAATATACTTCCAATGCACGAACTACCCGCCGTACTTTTGATGCATCCATCTTCGCCGCGGAAACCGGATCAATTCGTTTCAATTTTTCGAACAACATTTCAGCACCAAACCTTTGTGCTTCTTTTTCGAGTTGTTCTCGAATTTCAGAATCCTTCCCGGGCCCATGAAAAAATCCATCTATGATTGCACGAACATATAACCCGGAACCCCCGACGATGATTGGCTGGGTTCCCTGTTTCAACAGTTCCTCAATTTTACTACGAGCCTGCTGTCCGTATTCAGCGGCATTGTATTCTTGATCAGGATCGAGGATGTCGATGAAATGATGGGGAACGCGATGGAGATCTTCAGGTATTGGTTTTGCTGTACCGATGTTCAGAAACTTGTAGATTTGGCGCGAATCAGCAGAAATAATCTCACCATGCAGTTTTTCCGCAAGAAGAATTGAGAGTGTCGTCTTCCCCGATGCTGTCGGACCTACAATGGCAAGAACTTGCGACATCATGGTATCTTTAATATCCAATTTCCGGTCTGCAATCCGATTTCATTTTTCATTCCACCCTTCTTTTCCGATGAGCGGAACAAACTTAAATCCATACGCGTCTATCGATTCAAATCGATTTCCTATGCGTGTTACCACTCGAATAGATTGCTCTTCTAAATCTCCTACAGGAATGACAAGCCGTCCGCCGTCAGCAAGTTGATCAAGCAAAGGTTGGGGTACTTCCGGGGCTGCTGCAGTCACTACAATGCCATTGTACGGCGCATACTCATTCCACCCAATCGTTCCATCGCCGCAGCGAGCTGCTACACGGTAACCAAGTTTTTCCAGTAATTTCCGTGCCTGCAGATGCAATTCCATATGCCGTTCTATCGTGAATACGCGGCATCCCATCTCGGCAAGAACAGCAGCTTGATAACCGGAGCCGGTACCGATTTCCAATACTTTAGAATCTTTTCCCACCTGTAATTTTTCCGTTTGAAACGCAACTGTGTACGGCTGCGATATTGTTTGCCCGCTTGCAATGGGCAGTGCGCTGTCATCGTAGGCGCGATTAACAAATGCAGTCAAGACAAACTGTTCACGCTCTACACACTGGAGTGCCTTCAACAGGAGTTCATCTTTGATTCCTCGCTGTTTCAACAATGCAAGCATATCTGCGCGCTCTTGTTCAAATCGAGTCATGAGTATTTCCGTATTAGCACTTTGATAAAATTCATCGTTGTTGCCCAATGTGTCATATAGCTCTTTTCGCTGCCGTACACAGTGTATACCGGAACGAATTCTAATTTGAATTGAAGTCGCGCCGCCTTGATAAGTAATTCTGTTTCCGCTTCATAGCCGCGTGATTCGAGCTGAATATTTTCAAGAACTCTTTTGCGAATTAACCGGAAACCGCACTGGCTGTCTTTGATCTTCATTCCCGTTTTCAAACTCACCAATGCAGATGAAAGTGTGTTAGAGAGAATGCGGTGCACAGGCATTTTTGTTCCTGCCCTTTCACGCCATCCAATAATTATATCCGCACCGGTTTGTTGCTGTGTGCTGAAAAACTTTTGAATATCCTCCGGCTGATGCTGCAAGTCCGCATCGAGTGTGAGAATAAATTCAACATCGGCTTTTTTTTTAAGAAAATCGAAACCTGTCTGCAAAGCCGCTCCCTTACCGCAATTCTTATCATGTCGAAGAACAGTTGCTCCAACCATATGAGCAATCTCCGCCGTGTTGTCTATGGAGCCATCATCGACAATGATAACCTGCATATCTCCGACCGAGCGGTGTATACGATGTACCAGCTCCTCCAGAGAAGTTCCGGCATTATATGCCGGTATAAGTACGGACGTTGAACGTACAATCGAATCCATTTTAGAACGCCGCCTGAATATGTTCAGATTTCAACGCATCAGTCACCATCGCTACGCGTTTCATTTCCTTTACATCATGCACACGGATGATATTCGCACCATTTAAAATGGCGCTTGTCACTACTGCCGCTGTGCCTTCTATTCTCTCGTTTGGCGGCAAATGAAGAATCGCTCCTAGAAATGCTTTACGGGACGGACCTATCAGCAATGGGTATCCGAATGAAGTAAAAGATTTTAATTCTCGAAGAAGTTGAATGTTGTGCTCGATCTTTTTTCCGAATCCAATTCCCGGATCAATTATTATCTGTTCAATTCCCGCTTCCTTCGCTGCGAACAATCGCTCAGAGAGAAATTGTTTTACCTCCGCCGTTACGTTTTCGTATGTTGGATTTTCTTGCATCGTCTGTGGTGCACCTTTCATATGCATCAGTACGATGCTTGCCCGATACTTTACCACTACAGACGCCATCTTGGCATCGAATGTCATGGCGCTAATGTCATTCACGATAATGGCTCCGGCCTGCAATGCAGCCTCTGCCGTATCCGATTTAGAAGTATCGATAGAGATAGGGATATTCACTTTCTTCGACAAGGCGTTGATAACCGGAACGACTCTCCGAATCTCCTCTTCGACCGATACAAGTTCTGAACCGGGCCGTGTCGATTCACCGCCAACATCGATAAAATCCGCACCGTCTTCCGCAAGCTTCAATCCTTGAACTATGGCTTGTTCGAGACCGAGATATTTGCCGCCGTCGGAAAAGGAATCCGGAGTAACATTCAGAACTCCCATGATATGTGTTCGAGAAGCTAAATCGTACTCTTTTTCTCCAAACTTGTATTTCATTTTATGGTTCGCTGCATGAATGAAAGAAACCGCACTTCGGACAAACGAGTGTACATGTTCTATTCTCTAACCTCGTTCCACAATTTACGCAGAACTGCCAGTAATGGTCGGAAGAACCGGGTGGCTCTACCTTTTGAGATTCCTCTGATATGTTTTCTTTCTGTTCTTCCATATTTATTGCCAAAGCAATCGAATAAGCGCAATGCCAACTGCATTGACACCCCATACCATATTCGACGGTTCTTTATCTGTTGTCAACGCTGGAATATCAAGCGACGAGTGATAGTACGGCGAGTAATCAATGTTTACCGAA
Source organism: Ignavibacteriota bacterium (assembly GCA_003155495.1). Classification (GTDB taxonomy): domain Bacteria; phylum Bacteroidota; class Ignavibacteria; order UBA10030; family UBA10030; genus Fen-1298. Next base: position 12,656 of record PMDB01000043.1, on the reverse strand, counting down.
TCGGGATGACCCCTCCATGCTTTCGAACGCCATCCTCGTGTTTGCTGCATTGACTTTGGTTCGTTCCATGCTGCTGTGAAGACTGTGATCGATGGAATTTTTCCCTCCGATACACCTAAATACTCTAGATATTTTGGCAGAAACACATACGAATCAGTTCCGCCTTGTGAAGGAGTTGTAGTTGCTTCCTTCCAGAATCCATTTTTGTTTACATAATCCTCGCCCACTCGCTCAAATATTTTCAATAAGTCATGATTATGCTGAATATCGTTTCCTTCAAAATAAATACAACGCCTTGACTTCCCGATTCCAATCTCATCGAAGTTGATAACGCCTGCAATCTTCTCCAGACGATCAGTATGAAGTTTGACATAACTGCTCGATGAATGATATTCCGTACCCCAAACGATAAACTTGATACTTTTTTTTGGTAATGGCAGTGTCTTATTTTTCACCATCGTGTTGAAGATACGCGCGACTTCTAATATACCTGACACACCCGATGCGTTGTCATCTGCGCCGGGCCCGCCGGAGTCGGAATCGCCATGCGCACTGAGAATATAATATTCATCGGTCTGCCCCTTCAAGGTGGCGATAATTGTCTTCGAATTTCCATGTCGGATTGTCGTCCTTGCTGAATATTTGATGACAACGTGCGTCCCCTTCTCCAATTCCTCTTCCAATCGTCGTCCTGCATTATTCGAGATATTAAAGACCGGAATCTGATTCTTATCCGTTTCTTTGAGGGTCGAGATCATTGCCCAGTTAGAATAGGAATTCGAAATATCATTCTGGTAACTGACAATACAACGTGCACCAGCATCGACTAATTCATCATACATTTTTTCTGAAGGCTGCCGTTCTAATAGTACTGCGCCGCGATCCATCGTTCTTGTATCTATATCTCGAATGGTTCCGACAAAAGTGAGATGAACAGTGTCTCTCCGAGCAGAAGGTGAGAATCCCGCTAACCACTCATGCTGAATGAGTCCGCGCAGCCGCCTGGGCCGATCAATCTTTAACTGCCAAGCGTCGTTTGAATATGAAAGCTTTTGGGGGTCATGTATTATTTCCGGTTTTAATCCATAGCCTTTAAATTTTTCAAATATGTACCGTGCAGCTGTATCACCGGATTTTGTTCCACCAAGCCGGTTACCAAACTTGACCAGTTCGTGCACATTTTTCTGTAAATTTTTTTGCGAAACCTTAGAAATGAATTTTAATTCCAGCGTCGATTGTGCTTGAAGCTGCAAGACAACGCACAAACAGAAAACGATCGAATGATACAACCTGCATTGTTCTTTCATTCAGGGAAAATCGAAGGTGACATATTTTTACTCATTTGTTGTGATATAATACCAAATTCTTCCGAGAGGAGCAATTTCTGTACTCCTACAGGAAAGTTATCAAGGTTAAACTAAGATACTTTCCGAAGTTTCCTTGGTGAAGACTCATCGATTCACTTATCATCCAACACTTCCCGAATCACCTTGAGGACTTCTTTCGGGTTATAAGGTTTGTAGATAAACTTTTGTATACCTGCTTTCAGCAATTCCGATCTCATTTCCGGATCCAGATACCCTGTTGCAACGATGATCCGAACATTCGGATTGAGTTGCCTGATCCGTTTAAATACCTCCATACCGGTCAGCTTAGGTAATCCAAGGTCTGTGAGCACCAGTGCAATCTCTTTTTGCCGTTCTGTGTAGATATTCACTGCAATCAAGCCGTCAAAAGCGGAAAGAACCGTATATCCTTTTCCTGTAAGTACATCATTAAGATTCTCATTTAATGCCGTCTCATCCTCTACGATCAATAAAGTTTCTGTACCTCCGGGAATCTCTTCTATCGTTTCTTTCTTCGCTGCTTCTAAATGCTCTCTATCGTCCGAGACAGGCAAATATAACCGGAAGGTCGCCCCTTTACCAAGCTCACTTTCCACATCAATAAATCCGTGGTGGGTTTGAACAATGCCAAACACAACGGCTAATCCCAATCCGGTTCCCTTTCCTTTTTCTTTCGTAGTGAAAAACGGCTCAAAGATTCTGTTCCGAACCTCTGCAGCCATCCCTGTACCGTTATCGACAACTTCAATACAGATGTAACTATCAGCAACAGCATCAGGGTGTCGATTGTGCACACTCAACCCAGCAAGCATGCTCGTATTGATGGTCAGAACACCTCCACTCTGCATCGCATCACGTGCATTGACACAGAGATTTAACAGCGCTTGATGCAACTGCGAATGATCGGCATAGATAGAAGGAATTTCTTTTTCGAGATTCTGCGAATACACAATAGTTTTTGGAAACGTTTCCATGATCATTCCCATAACTTCCTTTGCAACAGTATTAACATTCACCCAACGAAATTCTGTCTCCGTTTTTCTCGCAAAGGTTAATATTTGCCGCACAAGCGCCGTTCCTCGGTCAACCGCTTTCGTAATGATTTCAATACTATGTTGTAGTTTTTCTGGATCGTTTTTAACAATAAGGATACGTGAAACATATCCCAAAATAATTCCAAGAATATTATTAAAGTCATGGGCAATACCACCTGCAAGCGTTCCCAATCCTTCCAATTTCTGCATCCGTCGCAGAGGCTCTTCTAACATCTTGCGCTGGGTGATATCCTGATAGATGACTTGAAACTGTTTTGTGCCATTCCAAAACACTTCCTTGCGGAAAACCTGAACATGCCGCACTTCCCCATCTTTCCTCACAATACTTATTTCATATTCAGTCGGGCCAAACTCACCCCTATCTCTTTGTTCTTTTCTTTTTCTGAACTCATCATAGCTTTCCGGTGTATATCGTTCCTTAATAGGTGTTCTTTTCAATTCTTCATGGTTGCTGTACCCATAGATATCCAGAATCGCTTGGTTGGCATACGATGTCTCACCCGCCGATGATACTATACGTACTCCCAACGGTGAATCATCTAAGGAACGGCGAAAGTTCTCTTCTGCCCTGCGCAGCGCATCTTCCATCTCTATTCGTTCATTGATATCGATTGCAAAGATGAACATGCCTTGTACTTTTCCCTCTACAGTAGTATCAGGAATATAGGTAGTAAGTTCATACGACACTTCGCCGATCGGTGTTTTGATCGGGTTTACAAATGTTACTTGTTCACCAGCAAACGTCTGCTTGATATAAGGCTCAACTTGCTTGAAAGTTTCATTGCCAAGAACTTCCCGCATCGTGAGGCCCACAACATCTACCGACAATATACCGAATATACGTTCATGCCCGGCACTGGCAAACCGGTAGCGGAGATCTTTATCGACAGTGGATACAAGGCCAGGGAAATTATCAGTAACTAACAGAAGCTGCTTCTCACGCTCCCGCAATGCTTTCTCCGCCTCCTTTCGTTCCGTAATATCTCGTATGATTTCCTGAACATATATTTTCCCCTCGATGGTGATAGTACGGCCGCTGATCTCCACGGGAAATACTGAACCATCTTTTCGTCGATGGTATGTTTCATACAATGCCCCGCTTGGAGTCATCATCGACTTCAATCTTTCATGAAGGTCAGAAGGCGTTTTGGTCTGCCATATGTCCGTCATGTATAACTGCAGTAATTCCTCATGACTATATCCGTAGATGTGCTCTGCTCGTTCATTCGCCTCGATGATGCGCTGTTCTTCATTCGAAAGAAAAATGACATCGTTGGCATACCTCATGAGATAATCAAAATGTTGAATGAGTGCCTGTCGCTCCTGTTGCGACTCTAACAACACTTGATATTGCTTGACCTCTTGCTCTTTCCAGATCATGCGTATACCACTTGCAAGCAGAAGAAGAATAAGCGCAGTGACCGACGTGACTCCTATTGCTATGCGTGTATTCTCAGCCAGAACCTCCTCAACATCCGTCTTTGCTACCATATACCACGGGGAATTCGAGATTTGTCGCACTGCAGCTACGACCTCTTCTTGCCGATAATCTATTCCCTCTACTACACCTTCGTACCCGCGTGCAGCAATTGCTGCCGGTAATTTCTTCTCGTTAATTGACATTCTCAGAACAAGATTTTTTTCCCTTCGATGCCGCAATTCATTCAGATAAACAACCTCATCTCCTTCTCTCCGAATAATCAAAGTCTCCGACGTCTTACTTATGACTGGCCATGAATGAATGAGCGGATAGAGAAACCGCCATGGATCAATGCGCAAGAGCAACGATCCTAGCACTGTGGTATCCTTTTTATCAATCTTGATAATAGGTACAACAAGTCCCATATACACTCTTCCATCATCATGCACATGGAGATCGGCAAACAATACTTTTTTTGTGCGAATTGCCTCAGCGAAGATATCTTTTTCGTACACACTAGCTTTGCATGAGTCATCGAGAATACAAAAGAGATGACTGCCACTCTTGCTGAAGATATCCATACTGACATATTGCCGATTCTTGAACATTGGCGTCATCCAGCCAAGCATCGCAGCGCGTTCTTTTCGGCTATTCGGGTTCTTAAGAAATTGTTCAAATTGCAGAGAAATTGCATCGCTATGGAAAATGAAACTCGCATCATTGAATCTCTCTTGGCGCCAATTCTCTATCTGTCCACCCTTGAGCTTTGCAATAGATGATAGATTATCTTTTGCCAATTGCAGCAGTCTCTGCTTTTGCTGGTAATAATAGAAATATCCCGCTAATGAAAGGCCGATGGCAAAGAGAACAAAAATACTCATGAGGTAGAATGCATGAAGGCGACGATTTTTCTTTCCCATACTTACACTCTTAACAATGCGGTATTCGTACTCTCTATAGGAAATACAATATTGAAGAAGGAGAGAAACTGGGGAAATACCAGGTGCCTAAAAGGGAAATCTAATCGGACAGCCATTCGAAGTAACTTACATGTGTGCATGCTCTTTTATCTCATTCCTCTATAAAGTATTATATTTTGCTGTTTTGTGCACTAGAGTAACGAGTCTTTCAATGAAAATCAAGATGTCGATATTTCGGATTTTGTAGTTTGCTTTCAGAGTTCTTTTTTGGTAGTATTCTTTCAGATGTGTTGTGTACAATTTGAAAGGAGATTACCGATATGGCAAACCGAGAGACGAAAGTTGTAGTCGCGGCACCGAACTTCGGATCGGCGTTACAAATTGCGATATCTGAACATCTCAAGAATTGGCTTAAGCCAGAGGAGATTGCACGACGATCTGTGACAGACGATGCTGGCATGCAGAAGGAGCGCTTGAAGCAAGCACTCGTTCAGACAAACCCCAGTGCCTTGATCGCTATTAGTGTGCGACCGGATTCTGATACGATTGCCGCCTACACCGCTGCCGATGTACCCATCGTACTGATAGATGAAGAAACAGCCGGTGTGTCCACCATTACTACGGATAACCGCTTGGGTGGACAAATAGCCGGTGAGTACCTCATCGCAAAAGGCAAAAAGAAGATCGCCATTGTCTCCGGCAAAACTCATATGCAGGGTAGTTATAATGCGGAACAAAGGATCAAAGGGTTTCAACAAGCGCTCAGCGCAGGAAAGCTCTCCATTTTGCCAGAGTGCATGATCGAGGTGACCCACTACTCTCGTGAGGACGGCATCTCTGTAATGCCGAAGTTGTTGCACAAAGGCGTGGATGCTATCTTTTGCGCGGCAGGTGATAACTGCGCGTTAGGATTGCTATCTGTAGCCAGAGAACAGGGAGTACGAATTCCTGAGGACATCGCAATTATGGGCTTCGATGACCTGCTCATAGCACAGCTATCAACCCCTAAACTTACTACTATCAGACAACCTTTGAACGAGATGGCAGAGGCAGCATACAAGTTGGCTGTAGTACACAGAAATGAAATTCTTCGTAAGCCCCAACGGATGATGTTCAAACCTGAACTCGTAGTTCGCCAATCGGCATAAAATCTTGATAGCGAGTGGCAAAAGAATAGTATTCGCGAATTGTTCTATCTGAAATGTCAGTTCACCTGCGCTGCGGTGTCGAAGTTATTAAAAACCTTCATGAGAATCTTGCCCATCGCAATGCCTCATCATGTATTCCAGATAGAAACATGAAAGAAAGATTTTGAATTTGGACCTCTTTGAATCTTAATATCTCTTAACCTCGATCTCTTCTTGTTTCCACAATATCCCCTCCTCTCCCCTCCCCCGAGGGGGAGATTTACGCCAGAGGTAAATGTGCCTTTGGTGCGGAGAGGGGATTATAAAATACATTTTCGAATATGGTATAAGTCAGTACCTCTTGCTCTGTTTGAACCAATCTTCAACTAAAATCCGTAATGCGTTTTGGGTCTGATGAATGCATTCATAATGCATCCAGCACTTCTCTGATCTTTCGCAGAACATATTCTTGCTTATATGGTTTTTGAATAAAATCTTTGGCTCCGTCTTTTAAAAGTGCAGCTTTGATATCAGTAAAGATGCCGCTCGTAAAAATAACTTTCACAGAGGGATTCATTTCCTTCAACTTCGTAAACACTTGCCTCCCGTTGAGCCCCGGCAATCCTATATCGGTAAAAACAAGTGCAATCTTATCACGGTGCTGCTTGTACATTTCAACCGCTTCGATGCCGTCCTTTGCAGCAAGTACTGTGTATCCTTTCGATTCGAACACCATGCATGCCAGGTCCAGAAGAGACTTCTCATCCTCCACGACAAGAATAGTTTCTTCACCACCGGCAACGTCCGACATTTTTATCTGCAAAGAATCAATATTTTTTTTGTCTAAGGTCATGAGCGGGAAGTAAAGATAGAATGTACTTCCATGTCCAGGTTCACTTTCCAAATCAATGAATCCGTGATGCGCCTTTACGATGCCATAGACAACAGAAAGCCCCAAACCTTTTCCTTTTTCTTTTGTAGTAAAGAATGGATCAAAGATCATGTCTTTTGCCGTTTCTTCTATCCCTGTACCTGTATCTGAGATACTGATACAGATATACCGATCATAGTTAACTCTAGGAAAGAGTACTTGAAGATCTTGGCGTGTTACACTGTTCACTTTGATGGTTAAAGTACCTCCCTCGGGCATCGCATCGCGGGCATTGATACAGAGATTCAACAACATTTGATGCATCTTTGTTCGGTCGGCGGCGATGCAGGGAATGTTTTGTTCTATTATTTCTTGAAATTTGATATTCTCTGGGAACGTTTGCTTGAGCTGAGGAAGAATGTCGTTTATAAAATCAGGAATAGAGAGCGGCTTGAATGAAACATCGATCTTGCCGGTGAATGCGAGAATCTGTCCCACAAGTTCGGCCCCCCGTTCCACAGCATTGTTGATAGCTTTGAAAATTTCAGAATATTTCTCGGGACTTACCTTATTCATCTCGAGGAGTGTAGAAGATGCCAAAATAGTGCCAAAAATATTATTAAGATCATGCGCGATAGTACCGGCAAATGTACCCAAGCTCTGCATCTTCTGTGATTGGAAAGATTGACTTTGAATTTTATTCTGCTTGGCGTCATCCTGAATCACTTCGGACATTGCTTTCTTGTTCTGATACTTCATGCCTGCATAATTCATCTGAAATATCTGACCGCTAAAAATTTCTGCTGTCTCATTCATATTCACCTTCTTTATTTCGTTTTCGTTCATTATAATCTCACTGCTCAACTTTTGGAGATATGGATTACGCCTCTGTGTGCCTTTCAATATCTTTTTCAAAAACTCAGGTGGTGTCGCATATAGAGTATACTTGCCTCTTCATCCATCCGCAAATTCAGAGAATAGGTTCTCTTGAACAAATGCCGTCCGTTCGTTCGAAGAGAGGATGCCTGCCGTCAGGTTCTCAGTACACTTGCATGAGCTTGTATGCTCTTCTAAAAAAATCAATTATTGTTATTGCAGAGGAGGACTACTGAAACTTCGAAATTAAACTTATACGAATCAATACCGAGAACCCAGTATTTAAGTAAATACGTAATTATGGGGAAAAACCGACTTAGACCAGCCGCTCCTTAATCGCTTTGGCAACCATTGCATGCCGATTGGATACATTGAGTTTATGAAAAATATTCTTGATATGCGTTTCAACCGTATTATAGGTTATTGAAAGTTGTTGAGCAACTTGCGTACTATTTAGACCCTGGGTGATCCACCGGATAACCTCCCGTTCCCGAACTGAGAGATTGTACGATTCACTCTCAGGTTTTCCGGCAATATAAGCATCTGTCATCCTTTGTGTGATCATCGGATCGATAGGCGTTCCTCCTTTTTGCACTGTTTCAATAGCCCGGATAATGTCCAAAGGTTGAGAGGACTTGAGGAGATATCCAGCCGCACCTCTTTTGAGTGAGGTTCGTATGTCCATATCGAAGTCGTACGACGTGAGCATAATAATATCTGTAGAAGGGGCAATCCGTTTCAGAAGAGCGATTGCATCCACACCTTTCGTTCCGGGCATTTTGATGTCGAGCAGAATTACTTGTGGATGAAGATTGCTGGTTTCAAGATATTCGATAGCCGACCGGCTGGAATGAAAATACTTTTCACAAATGATCGAATTGCTGCGGTTCAATGCTTCAGACAATACGACACAGAAGCTCTTATTGTCGTCAACAACCCAAACGGAAATACGCTTTCTTCTTTCTTGTGTGTCTTCTTGTAAGCTCATCGTACGGCCTTTGTAAAGTATGTTTCTATCTCAAATTTGACTGTCTTGCGTTAAGATTCAATGGCCGGGAGATAGATTTTAAATTCTGTTCCTTGACCTACGACACTCTGAACAGTAATGAAACCGGAATGACTTTTAACAATACCGAGCGCAATGGAAAGACCAAGACCGGTGCCGTTACCATTTGTCTTTGTCGTAAAAAATGGCTCAAAAATTCTTTCAATATGGTCTTCAGGAATGCCAGAACCATTATCACGAATATTCACCAGATGGTATTTTCCTACCTGGGCTTCCAGATACCGATCGAGGGAATTTTCATCAATAGTAACATTATCGATCCCAATGGTTATTATTCCACCATTGGGCATGGCATCACGCGCGTTGACGACGATATTCAGAAATACTTGTTTTAATTGATTTGCATCGCCGAGTACAGTAGAGTTCCTGCCTTCGGTCAGTTTTTCTATACGTATCGTGTCCGGAAGCGATTGTCGTACAATCATAAGGATCGACTCGAGCAAATCTGAAAGTTCAACTTTTACCCTCTCACCGGGAATCCCATGTCCATAGGTAATGATATTTCTAATAAGATCGAGGCCGCTCCGGGCACTTTCTTCAACGGCATCAAGAACTTTCACACTGGGACCATCGGTCAGTTTTTCCCGCAGTAGGCCGATAGACATCGAGACGGGCGCAAGAACATTTTGGAGATCGTGGGCAATGCCGCCTGTTAACAAAGCGATACTCTCCATTCTTTGTGCACGAAGTAATTGTATCTCCTGACGTTTCTTCTCCGTGATATCCGTGTTGACGATCAAGATGACCTTCTTGTTGGTTGCTGCATTCTCCACTTTCTTCCACCTGCTTTGGATAAGCAGTTCCTTCCCCTCTCTGTTCAGATGATACTGTTCTCCACTCCATTCGTTGAATTGGAGTATATCTTCCATTGCTAAGTCATAATCCTTTGAATGTGCAGTTTCAAAGATAAGATCTCGGATAAACGAACCGACAGCATGTTTTCTCCCCCAGCCATAGATGAGTTCTGCTCCGTTATTCCAGAATGTGATTCGTCCTTGATAATCTGTAACCATAATGGCATCTTGTGCCTCATCTAAAAGCATGGCTTGTTCTAAAATCTTCTCTTGTGATACTTTCCGCTCCGTAATATCGACGATCACTCCATGCGCGAAGTGCTCTTCACCAATCATTTTTGCTGAGAAGAGAATCCATAATTCCATCCCATCGAGCCGGGTTGTCCTGATCTCATATTCCTGAATGAGGTCGCCGCTCAGAAGTGATTGCTGAATATCTTGAATGCTTCGCGGTGGCAATGCCGAAAAACAACGTCCTAATTCCTGTTCGGATGCACATCCGAATATTTGTTTCATTTCTTTGTTTGAATCAAAGACATCCCATGTCTCCAACGAAAACTTCACGATTCCCGCAAGTGAGTTTTCAAATAAACTCCGGTACTTCTTCTCGCTGCGGGTTAGTTCTTCAAGTTGTTTTGCTTTTACTGCAATTTCTTTCCGTTTACTGTGGATCACGACAACAATTATACTGACGGAAAAAAAAAGAAGTACAGCAGTCGCAATACTGATCGCCCACAATAGATCTAATGTGTTACCCGACACCATATTCCCCGCGCATAGAGAAATTCAGAAACGATGTTTAGGAACAAATTAATTTGCCAGATTGTCTTAAAAACCTCTAGCGGTAATTTCGCTATCTCCAGAAAAAGGATGCAAAGTATAAGACTTCCTGTCGAATAAATCATAATTCCTGAAGCGATCCATATTCTGGGATCATTCTTCAAACGCACGTTTGGATCCTTGAGAATATCGAAGAATACAGACACTGATATAGATATTTGGAACAATCTGGCAACGACGGATGTATAACTGTTAAATGTTGAAAGCGGTTCAAACGTGAATTTACTTATGAGCCAAAATATTATAAAACTCACACCTGTAAAAAGTAAGAAAGATTTTTCACGTTCATTTATTTTCAAATAATAGAATATGATTACTATTAAAATAAATTCTACTAAAGTAGAGATCGAAATTAGCCAAAGATTATGTCTATGAAAATAAGTTAACAAAACTTCAACAAACTCTATGATAAATATTTCAATGACATAAATAATGAGAAACTGTTGAGCCTTTGTTGATTGCTTCCATCGAAATGGTGCCCATACAGCAATAACTGCCGTAACAACAAGTAATGCATTGAGCAAAAAAGGATCATGCATAGAATATTGGTTTATCTGAATATCTGTTATTGCAGTTCACTCATCGCGTCACACCAGGGTGGGCAAGGTTTTGACATTTCCGCTACTGCTCCCTTTGTCATATCGGTACTATTTGCAGTAATTCCTACTAAAACGAGTGTAGACGAACTATCTTCCAACTGAGCATAATAATATCGAATACCATCACAGTCAGATTGCGCTAAAATCTTATCGAGAATCCCTCTTTGAAAAGATCCGCCATGTATTTTCGCTGTCGGATTTGATTTCCGAAAATTCTGAACATACTTTACCGCATCGGAGAGCGTGACTTCATGTTTTTCTGCTCCGGGAAAGTTTGTTTTCTGCGGTTTATAGACACAAGTATGGCGGCCAACAAAAAAAGCGATTATGGCAACTACAATAACAATAGCAACTGTCACAATAGGATTTTTCATGGTAGATACTCCTTGTATGATGATTGAGGGATTGGTGAATTATTTGAAGCATGAATACTGCAAACTATATATACAGATCGATACCTAAACATTTTTTTCATAAGCATAGCAGATGGAACCTTAATATATCCATTAAGTTATACAATATTCTGATTTATACTACAAATATTGTAATTCTTTTCACCTTTTTTTGCTGATCACAATCCTGATCAAACTAGGATAACACCAAAGCCTCCATCGTCAACGATTCCTCCCATTTTACGTTGTCGATGTAATTCTATTTATATACCTCTTGAAACACAATACCGAGAACCCAGTATTCGTGTAAATAAAAATGGGTTGAGCTTCCGCCCAACCCATTACCTTTTACTTTCTACCTTTTACTTTTTACCTTCTACTTTATTTACCCACAATAAACTTCTTATACCGCTCATTTATTCTTCCCCAATGAAGATTTGCAAGGAAGTTATCGATGTACTTCGCTCGGGCAGGACCATCCTTATGATAATATGCATGTTCAAACACATCAAGGGCAACCAGAGGCACTCCACCCCAGATAGCTCCGTATTGATGTTCGTCCACCGTTACGTTCAGCAATCGCCCTGAATACAGGCGATCGAACACAAGCAATCCCCAGCCGCTTAACTTTGCCGAGACTGCCGATGCTTTGAAATCAGCCTTCCATGCATCGAACGAACCGAATTCTTTTTCAATCGCTGCTTTGATTTCTGGCCCCTTGCCCGGATCGCCATCGCCGCCGAGCACTTCCCAGTAGATATCGTGGAGCAGTGCGCCCGCGTGGTTCCAGGTCGTCCTGCGTTTCAACTCGCCGATCTGGCTGTAGTTGCCGTTCGCGCCCGCGCGGTCCGCCGTCTCGAGCGCCTTCTCGATATTGTTCAGCGCCGTCACGTACCCCTTGTGGTGCGTGTTGTAGTGCCAGTCCGTCGTCTCGGGGCTCACAACGCCGGCAAGGAGCTTCTTTGCCTCTTCATCTGAATACGGACGCGGGTTAAACTTCCATTCGTACGCCATTGCTTGAATCCTTTCGTGTTAAGTGTCGCTGTTATGTGATGGTACTAAAGTTCTGCATTTCACCGTCCCATGCCGCATCAAACCTCTGTCAGCCGAAATTCAGCATCAGCTTCGCTGCTTCAGACATCATGCTTGGATTCCAGGTCGGCATAAACGTCAGGTCGACCTTCACATTGGTCACTCCCGGGACCATCTGAACCCTGCGCTTGACGTCTGCGGCGATCAGTGGACCCATTCCGCACCCTGGTGCAGTCAGAGTCATTGTGATGAAGACATTCGCCTCTCCGGGAATTTCATCATCGATCTTGAGGTCGTACACCAGGCCGAGGTCGACGA
>PMDB01000060.1 GCA_003155495.1 Ignavibacteriota bacterium | reverse complement strand
CCACCTCAAACATTTGACGTGGAATGAGCTCCCGAAGTTTCGAGCAAAGTTTACGCCCCCATTCATACGATTTTACACGGTGAACAATGGTGGAAAGTGCATCAACCGGCTCCCCATTCAACAAAATGTCCAATTTTACAAGGTCGGAATCGCGATATTCAAGAAAATCATAGTCTAATGAAGCATAACCGCGTGAGAGCGACTTGAGTTTATCGTAGAAATCGAAGATAATTTCAGATAGTGGCAGTTCAAAATGGATATCGGCACGCTCCGGACTGAGATACGTAGTGTTACGGTGAATACCCCGGCGGTCCATACAGAGTTTCATAATGTTGCCGATGTATTCTGTTGGTGTGATGATTTGTGCCTTCACGAACGGCTCTTCCACTTTCTCAATCTTGCCNNGGTACTGTATTAATGAGGTGCTGATTGTATTCGCGTTCCAATCGTTCACGGACGATTTCCATATGGAGAAGTCCGAGAAATCCAGCGCGGAATCCGAATCCAAGTGCAACGGAGGATTCAGGTTCGAAGATGAGTGAAGAATCGTTCAATTTCAATTTGTCAAGCGCGTCGCGCAGCTCGCCAAAGTCGTCGCTATTGGATGGATACATTCCGCTGAAGACCATCGGCTTGGCTTCTTTGTAACCCGGGAGCGGTTCCGCAGCAGGATTATCTACGAGTGTAATCGTATCGCCGACTTTCGTATCGTGTACATCTTTGACATTCGCAATGATGTAACCGACATCGCCTGCAGAAAGTGAGCCGATTCGTTTTCTCTGCATCTCGAGGATGCCGATATCTTCTGCTTGAAATTCTTGTCCCTTTGAGAAAAATCGAATCTTATCTTTTTCGTGCACAGTGCCTTCCATAACGCGAATGTAGGCAATTGCTCCGCGGTACTCATCAAACACAGAATCAAAGATCAATGCTTTCAGCGGCGCGTTCGGATCGCCTTTCGGCGCAGAAATGCGCGAGACGATAGCTTCGAGCACTTCCTCCACTCCTATGCCGGATTTTGCACTACCCAAGAGAATTTCTTCTTCCGTACATCCGATGAGATCGATTACCTGTTTCTTCACTATGTCGATCATCGTCTTAGCGCTTGGCAGATCGATCTTATTGATGAACGGGATAATTTCAAGTCCTGCGTCGATGGCGAGATACAGATTAGAGATGGTCTGAGCCTCTACACCCTGCGTTGCATCGACAACCAGAATCGCGCCTTCGCAAGCGGCAAGCGAGCGCGAGACTTCGTATGTGAAGTCCACATGGCCCGGCGTGTCGATCAGATTTAATGTATAGTTTTTTTTGTTGCGGGCTTGGTACTTTATCTGAATGGCGTGCAGCTTAATGGTGATGCCGCGTTCCTGCTCTAAGTCCATGTCATCGAGCATTTGTTTCGATAGATCGCGGGCGGCGACGGTGCCTGTGTACTCCAGCAAGCGGTCGGCGAGTGTCGATTTACCGTGGTCGATGTGAGCGATGATGCAAAAATTTCGGATATGTTCCATGAAAACTTTAGTCTATTTTCTAACACGAACCCCGATTTTTTCCGATTCATTCGGACGGGAACAATGTTTTTCTTAAAATAACAAAGAGTAAAGAGGGAAAACCACTGTAAGCCGCTCTTTACTCCTTCAACAAATGAAAGATAGCAGAAAATGCTTAGAAGAGCAAGAAATGCATTGCCTCGTGTGTCAATGCTTTGAAACCTGTTCCAATATTCCGTAGCTTTGCAGAGTGTTTTCTGAACAAGAAAAAGGATTAAATCATGCGAGTTATCATAGCTGGAGGAAGCGGATTCATTGGGAGGAAGCTGATTGTCGAACTTCTTCAGACTCGGCATGAAGTCATTGTGCTTTCGCGGAGACCAGAAAATGTCCACAAGATTTTTCCAGCGGCGCGTGCAGAATTCTGGGATGCAAAGACCAGCAGTGTTTTAGTAAATATTCTTGATGGGGTTGATGCTGTTATTAATCTTATCGGAGAATCGATCGCAGCAAAACGATGGTCCTTTATGCAGAAACAGAAAATTCTCTCAAGCAGAATTGATTCTACTCGTGCTATCGTCAATGCTATTGAACAAACGCATCATCGACCATCAGTTTTGCTGAATGCTTCTGCTGTTGGTTACTACGCCCATGTGCCTGAAGATGAAGTGACGGAAGAATATCCAAAAGGCAGCGGATTTCTTTCGGATGTCTGCGAACAATGGGAAATGGAAGCGCAGAAGGCTCAAGAGCTCGGTGTTCGTGTCGTTCTGCTTCGGACTGGAATCGTCTTGGATAAAAATGAAGGAGCATTGCATAAACTTCTTCTACCGTTTCGGATGTTTTTTGGAGGATACTTGGGAAATGGGAGACAATGGTTTCCATGGATTCATGTGCAGGATGAAGTCAATGCAATTCTTTATGCATTGGATCATGAACTAATCAACGGACCGGTAAATCTTGCTGCGCCGCAACCGATACGAATGATTGAGTTTTGCAATGCTCTTGGATCTGTGCTGCACCGTCCGTCTTGGCTTCCGGTTCCCGAATTTGCATTGCGATTGATGCTTGGAGAAATGGCAGAACCGTTGCTGTTTCAGGGCCAGAAGATTATTCCACAGAAGCTTCTTGAAGCCGGCTTCAAATTTCGATATCCGGATCTGGAAAATGCTTTGCAGGATATTTTGCGTTAGCGCAGGGGAATCCGAAACCGGATTTTAGCGTTGCCGCCAAGTTCGTCCGATACAGTAAAGTCGTACAGCGTTGCACCTACGTATGCGTCTATAATATTGAGAAAGTATGTGAGAGCAAGATAGAAGATAAATTCGTCGCGTTGATTGTGATAAAATTCGCGAATGCTTAATATGTTTGCATTACCGGTATGGTTTGTCGTTATCGTATCCGATCGAACAGACTCTGAGTATTGTCCCCGCCAATCCATGTATTGATTATTTGCTTTGATCGCACTTGAAGCGAAATAGTACCCAAATCCCCAAATTAATGGAATGGTATAATACCGGTGGGCGTACACTTGTCCCGATCCGGGCAGAATTGCAGAAAGCAACATTGCGAGATTACCCGATTTTGCATGTTTCTCATCGGATAATTTCATGCTGGTGAATTGATATTTCAGCGAATCGTGAGAAGGGGAAAGCGTTTCTGTTGTATCGGGTTTGATGAGTGCGGAACCGACTTTTGCTTGTGCGGCTGAATCGTTTATTGACAATGCAAAGACAAGAGCAAGGCTTGCAATACTCCATGGTGTGAATGATCGGTTTCCCATCAACAGGTTTGCGTAAAAGGTTGTTATTTCTCAATGACGGCAACGGCTTCAATTTCGACGCGAATATCGCGTGGAAGTCGGGCTGCTTCTATAGTACTGCGGGCTGGCGCGGCAGCTCCAAGAAATTCGGCATACACTTCGTTCATGGCAGCGAACTCGTTCATATCTTTCAAGAAGACTGTCGTCTTCACGACGGACGCGAGCGAAGCTCCACCGGCAAGAAGAATTGCTTCAAGATTCTTCATGACCTGTCGTGTTTGTTCCTTGATGTTGCCTTCCACAATTTTTCCGCTTACCGGGTCCATCGGTCCCTGTCCGGCTGTGTAAAGAAATTTACCGTCGATGAGAACTGCCTGGCTATACGGCCCGATAGGAGCCGGAGCTTTCTCTGTGCGGATTTTTTGTATGTTTGTCATGTTATTTTCCCGTGAACAAATCCATCAGGCGGTCGAAGTCATCGAGAGAATAATATTCGACAATAATCTCGCCGCGTCCTTGTCCTTTTGTCCGGACTTTTACTTTCGTGCCGAGTACCTCGCGCAGCTGCGCTTCTAAATTTTGAATGCCTGCCGGTGTGCCGACGCTCTCTTTATGTGTTCCGGATTTCTTTTTTGGCTGTTGTGCCGCACGAACAATGTCTTCTACTTTACGCACCGATAATCCGTTGTCGACTATTTTTTCAAACAGCCGTAGTTGCACTCGTTCATTCGGAAGCGTGATGAGCGCGCGTGCGTGTCCCATGGAAATTTTTTCTTTACGCAAACCCTCTTGAATTTTTCCCGGCAGTTTCAAGAGGCGAATAAAGTTGGTAACCGTGCTGCGGTCCTTACCGATACGTTTTGCGATATCTTCCTGATTGATATGGCATTCGTTCATGAGGCGCTGGTAGGCGTTGGCAATTTCCATAGGGTTCAAATACTCACGCTGGATGTTTTCGATGAGTGCGAGTTCCAGCATTTCTTCATCGGTTGCGATGGAAATGATATATGCGGGAATGTGCCGCAAACGCGCGGCCTGTGCCGCACGCAGCCGCCGTTCACCGGAAATGATCTGGTATCCGCCATCGAATCGACGTACAGTGATCGGTTGGATAATGCCTTTTTCTTGAATGGAGCGCGTAAGTTCCACAAGAGATTCTTGATCGAAATCCGTACGTGGTTGGAATGGATTTGGTTGTATCTTGGAAATGTCAATGCTGGCGATGATGCCTATCTCGCCGGTATCCCGACCGACAGAACCATCGCGAACATTTACTTCCACCCTTGAATTTTTCGGGATAAGAGCGTTCAGTCCACGCCCGAGAACCGATTTTTTTTGATCAACCATGTGCTATATCCTGCCGAAAGATTCTTGATGTAACAGCGGTTCGATTGAGAAAAATTTATTGTTCTTTAAAACTTCTTTTGCCAATTCCATGTAATTGCGTGTGCCGATGCAAATAGCATCATATAAAATAATCGGTTTGCCGAAGCTCGGTGCCTCGCTCAATCGAATGTTGCGCGAAACAACGGTAGTAAATACTTTATCGCCAAAATAGCGTTTCACTTCTTCCACAATTTGGTTGGAAAGCCGGAGCCGTGAATCGAACATCGTCAGCAGAACACCTTCGATATCGAGATTGGGATTCAGTGTCTTCTTGACCATGTTGATCGTACTGAAGAGCTGGCCGAGTCCTTCCAGTGCAAAGTATTCACACTGAACAGGAATGAGGACAGAATCCGCTGCCGTTAATGCATTGAGTGTGAGCAAGCCAAGCGAGGGCGGACAATCTACAACAATGAAATCGAATCGGTCACGCACCGGTTGGAGCGCTGTTGTGAGCAACCGGTCCCGGTTTTCCATCCCTACCATTTCGATTTCGGCGCCGACAAGATTGATGTGCGATGGAAGGATGGAAAGGTACGGCATTTGCGTCGGCTGAATTGCTGCAGCTGCTTCTACTTCTCCAACGAGTACTTCGTAAATGGTTTTTCCATCAATGCCGGTGGAACCGACGCCGCTTGTGGCATTTGCTTGCGGGTCATTATCGACAAGCAATGTGCGCTTCTCCGCCGCCGCTAGCGAAGCTGCAAGATTGATGGCAGTTGTAGTTTTTCCGACACCGCCTTTTTGATTTGCTACGACGATTATTTTTGCCACAATGATTCAGCTGTCTTTCTAATGAATGGTTGCGAAAAATATAATGTTTTTTGCCTGTCCAAGCAAACCGATTTACTAAGCCGAAGTATGTTGAGAAGATGAACCGGTTGCTGATTCGCACTTCGTGCGGAAGGCATCCGGCACTGCAGAAATTTTCCGCGTCTGCTTGTTGAAAAACGCGATGCCGGTTTTTACGCGGGCGACTTCTTTCTGTGTTGTTGTATTTGTAAGACGGAAAATAAAATCGCAATGAGTTAATTGAAAATCTGTCGTTCCCACTTCCACCGTCAACACATCTCCGTAATATCCTTCCGACGCATAGACGATGACCGCGTCTGTCATGATAATTCCAGTTTCCTCGATGTCAAATTCCGAATAACTGAGATTCCTGAGAAATTGGATGCGCGCCTCGTGCACAATGGAAAGTACAGCGTCGTTGCCAAGGTGTCCGCCGTAATTTATATCGCTGATGCGGATCGGAATTTCAGTATGGAAAGGAAATTTGGCCGGAAGCTGGAGTTTGACTCGACCCATACATTGTCCATCTATGATTGTAGAGTATCAACCTTTAATGAATAATAGTGAAATGTTTGGAATGAAAAATGAAAAATTTAAAATATGGAAACCTTAAAAACAAGGAACAATGGGGCAATGGGAGGATAATCCCTCCTTGGCCTGAAACTTCATCGGCTTGTTTGACGTAAAGAATGAAAGAATATCTCATGGAGGTTCCCATGTTCACATTTATGCTTTGGATCTTACTTCTTTTTTTATGCTGGCCGTTGGCGTTGTTGGCGCTGGTCCTGTATCCCATTGTTTGGATCCTGATGATTCCGTTCCGAATCATTGGTATAACGATGAATGGATTATTTGCTTTCCTTACTGCACTGATCATGCTGCCCGGGAGAATACTTCATGGTCCGGGGGCAAAGTGAAACAATAGAAATTTTATAGTCTGTTCAAAGTTTCAGCAGTGTTTTTCCCCTCTCTGGTATAATATTTCGCCTGATCTTTCGTTGCAATTCGATATATTTTTTGGTAATCTTTCATAGATAATTATTTGGTACCTATCTCTGTGCATCATCAAATATTCCGTATAGTCCNNACGATTATTTTTGCCACAATGATCCGGTCGTTCCTGGAGGTGTACACTTCATTGCAAAAAATATACTGCCTTTTTTCTGCTCAAGCAACCTATGAAATGAGGCGGAGGGATGTTCTCAGGATGCAATATCACACTTCTTGCGAAATGGCTCCGGCAGGGGAGAAATCCTACGTGTTTGAGGATTCATGAATACAATGCCGGTTTTTGCACGTGCAACTTCTTTACCCGTTGCCTTATTGCTGAGTTTGAAAACGAAATCGCAATTTGCCGTTTGAAAATCAGTAACCCCGGCTTCTATCGTTAATACATCCCCATAAAATCCTTCCGAAGAATAAACGACTATGGCATCTGTCATCATAACCTCCAATCCTTCAATATTGAGTTCAGAATAACCGAGGTTCTGGAGAAATTGAATACGTGTTTCATGAACGATGGAGAGCATAGCATCATTGCCGAGGTGACCGCCATAGTTGATATCACTTATTCGGATTGGAATTTCGGTTTTAAACGGAAGATAGGTAGGGAGTGTCAGTTTTACGCGAGCCATATATGTCTCTCGTGAGAATTTTGAATCAGCGTCCCAAACAGCTGTTTATATTGATGAAAGGTACAAGAATTCTTGAAATAATGCAGAAGTCTTCGGAATAAAAATTTTGATGGAAAATTGGTCAATATCCATGCAACTTAAATTTCAGGATTATCGTAAATACATGAGTAACAACGGAAATTACTTATGACAACCTTTATTCTTTGGCTCATCCTTTTCTTGCTCTGCTGGCCATTGGCATTGCTGGCACTCGTACTCTATCCAATCGTTTGGCTCCTTATGCTGCCATTCCGCATCATCGGCTTGACGATGAAGGGACTGTTTGAGTTTCTCACCGGGTTGATACTCCTGCCGGCAAGAATTCTTCGCGCATCGAAAGGGTAGGCAGAACTACTTTCATAGTACCTGATCCTTCGGTATTGTTGCATTTTCCTTCCTCCAAATAATTTTCCGGTCATCTTCCGTTGCAATTAGACGCATTTTTTGGTACCGTTTCATAAAATAATCTGACAAGTCTCTCTGTGCATTTACGAATATCTTGTATAATTCTCATTCTCTTGTTGATGGTGCCAACTCTGATTTGCGCACAAGGCATTGCTCAATCGCAGGTCTGTGTTACAATTATTCGGCCGGAACTTGGTGAAGGTAAAGTACGCTATCCCCAATTGCTTTCCTACCGATCTGTGCAACACCCGCGCATTGCTGTGGTATTCAGTGGAGGTGGTGCGCGCGGTGTAGCTTCTATAGGCGTCCTGCGTGTGTTGGAACGAAACAATATACCCATTGATCTTATCGTAGGCACAAGCATGGGAAGCGTTATTGGCGGTTTGTATGCAATGGGATATTCCCCTGACCAGCTTCAGCAATTGATTGATACAACAAATTGGGAAGACTTACTCAGCTATACGGATGAAGCACGGCGGCGTGATATGTTTTTGGATCAAAAAATTGTACGCGATAAAAGCGTATTGGTTCTTCGATTTGAAGGACTCACACCGGTCATTCCGGAGGCGTTTTCCACAGGTCAGCGGTTGACGAATTATCTCAACATTCTTACGCTTCAAGCTCTCTACAAACCTGAACCAAGCTTTGATGATCTCCGCATTCCGTTCCGGGCTGTGACGACAGATCTTGTGACCGGAAAACGTATTGTTCTTGATCGGGGAGATATGACGGAAGCGCTCCGTGCAAGCTTATCCGTGCCGTTGCTTTATAGCAGCGTTCCGCGTGATTCGATGCAGCTTCTTGATGGCGGTTTGGTAGATAATCTTCCTGTCGATGTGGCAATTGCACATCATGCAAATATCGTCGTTGCGATTGATATGGTCAGCCCGCTCAGGCCGAAGAGCAAACTGAATGCACCATGGGAAATTGCAGATCAAATTACTACTATTATGATGCTAGAGGCGACCAAGTTGGCGCGTGCGAAGGCGAATATTGTTATTACCCCCAAATTGGATGATCATTTATCTTCCGACTTTACAGATCTTGATTCTTTAATTGTTGCCGGTGAAATCGCTGCAGAAGAATCACTTCCCATCTTCAAGAAGCTTATCAGTGAATGTACACTCAAGAAATATCAGGCGGACAGCACAATACGGTACGAGCAGCCTCGGTTTTCTTGGACAAGCGACCTGCCGTCAGAGTACCAAGACAACCTTCAGATATTTGAGAAACGAGGATGGGTAACGAACATGGACCTCCAAGTTCTTGTAAATGACATATATGAAGAAGGTGACTATGCCGATGCAGAGGAAATTGTTGAGCAACAGAGGGATTCTACGATTATAAAAATTGTCTTATCACCCAATCCTGTGTTGCGCAGCATAAATATCTTAGGGAATTCTATTTTTCCTATCGATACATTGGTTTCAATATTCCGGCCGTTCTATGGGCAACACCTGAATGCCAAACGAATAACGCTCGCCTTCGAACATCTCCTTGCGATGTATCGAACATCCGGTTACTCGCTTGCCCGCATATTACAGGTGCGATTTGATTCGACATCAAATAGTGTTTCCATCGTTTTAGACGAAGGTGTTGTGTCTCGTACGGATATTTTCGGCACTACGAAAACTCGCGATTGGGTTCTCAGGCGTGAGTTGCCATGGCATGCGAACGATCTGTTGACTCTCTCAAAGGTCTCACAAGGGATGGCAAATCTCTACGGGACAAATCTTTTCGAGCAGATACATCTTTCTATCCATCATGAAGGCGATAGTCTCCAATGGAATGTTACTACGATTCATACTCGTGAACGTAATACGGAATTAATTCGCTTTGGGCTCCGGGTAGATAACGAACGCAATATTCAGCCATCTATCGACGTGAGGGACGAAAATTTATTTGGCGGCGGTGCAGAAATCGGCTTGCTGGTGGGCGGAGGGACACGAAATCAGAGCTATGTTGCTGAGATCAAGGCAACACGCATTTTCAACACGTACCTGACGTTCAATTTTAAGGGGTATTCGATCGTCCGCGATATAAATTTTTATGACGATGGACTGCCAAATAATTCAAGTTGGTTCGAACGTGATCGTGTCGGGGAATATCGGGAACGCCGCAATGGCGGCGTGATGAGTTTCGGCGCTCAACTCGAAAGACTCGGCAGCGTTACCATAGAAGGACGGTTAGAAAAAATCAATGTCGATAATATTTTCAATTCGAGTATCACCAATGAGGAATACAACATTTCATCTATCCGATTTGGCACGAGCGTGGATACGCAGGATAAATTTCCGTATCCGACCGATGGAATTGTTATCAATTTCTCATATGAATCAGCGTTGATGAAACTGGTCGATGCGCCGGGATTCACGAAAATGTACTTTTCCTACGACACGTACCATACGTTTCATAAAGGGCACGTGATTCATCCTCGATTCATGATCGGTGTGGCGGATGAAACTTTGCCGATCAGCGAACAATTTTCGCTTGGCGGCCAGCAAGATTTTTTTGGGTTTCGAGAAGATAATACACGAGGCCGACAATTATTGGCAGCGAGTTTAGAATATCAGTACAAGCTTCCATTCGAACTCTTTTTTGATACCTATTTCAAAGCACGCTATGATTTTGGTGCGATTTGGGCAAAAACAGAAGAAATGCGGTTGAAGGATTTTAAGCATGGTGTCGGAGTGACAATGGGATTGGATACACCTATAGGCCCGGCAGAGTTTTCGCTAGGCCGCAGTTTCTATTTCTTAAACCGTTCAGTGATCTTTGGACCGTTTGCAGCATACTTCAGTATCGGTTTTCCGATTTTTGGGGTTGTGAGGAATTAAAAGTGTGCGGAACGCGGAATGTTCAACTGACTTTGTGTTTCTTGTGGAGTGATGAGAAACTTGCTCCTCTGATATACCGTATCTCTATATAGTAAGTATTGAAAGACTTTATTCGAGATCAACCATGACAAATCCATTTTCTCATTTATCGGCACGATCCATCAGAATCCTCTATACACTGATTACGATTGTCGTGCTTGGTGTTTGTCTGATCAATTTTTCGGTTCAAATGTTTGAACGGGATACCGGCAATGACCAATGCCGTTGGATCGATGCAGACACTTCAAAGCTTCTTATTAGGGATATTATGAGTGGTGGTGTGTCAGAACATGCGGGGATCAAGGATGGTGATTTCCTTGTGAAAATTAATGGAAAGAATTTTAAAAAGTCGGATGATGCCCAACTCCAAATCAATAAGCTTGCCGGGTCGTATGCAATATATTCGATCGAGCGAAATGGCGTTCAGTTCGATACGCGTATTTTGATTCTCAAATATATTAATCTTGGATATTTTGGTCAATTTCTCTTTGGCCTGGGATTTTTGCTTGTCGGCTATGTTGTGGTGATCGTCAAACCGATGGGAAAAATTCAGCGCATGTTTGCTCGCTACAGTATCTATTCTATGCTCTTTTTCGGTTTCTCGGCATTTAATATAAATCCGCAAATAGATCCTACTTGGCGATTCATACTCCTCGGGATTACATTCATTTTTACTTCTATCGCTGCACCTCCGGCGCTTGTACGCTTTTTTCTCTTTTTCCCCGTGAGACGAAGATGGCAATCGAGTCGGATATTTGCCGTTCTCTTGTACAGTGTAAGTCTTCTGTTACTTGTCGGAGTGATAGTGAACGGCCTTATAATACGCGGACCTCAATGGCTTACGGTTGCTTGCTTTTTTTCTCGCTATGCCTTTTTCGTTACCGGATTTGTTATCTTTGTCCGGAGTTACTTTTCCTTAGTCCCGAAAGAACAACGTGTGCAGCTTCGTCCTGTGCTTCTGGGGGTTGCGATCGGCTTGATTATATTTGCCTATGCACTTGCGGTACAGACATTTATTCCATTTGCAGCATTTCTTAACCCTACGATTCTCCTACCAATGATGCTCCTGTTTGTAGTCCCGGTGTTCTTTGGGTATGCTATCTTCCGTCATCGATTAATGGATGTAGATGTTGTAGTCCGGCGTAGTTTGATTTATGGAACCGTCACGGCGTCGTTAGCGGCTATTTATTTAGTGTCCGTCTATGGTATTGGTACATTTATTAATTACTTTTTTGGTGAACAGGAAAATCATTTGCTTATTGTTGTATCACTGGTGGTGGTTGCTTTTGTGTTCGATCCTGTCAAACAGAGATTTCAAGATGGGATCGATCGAATATTCTTCCATGAACGGTACGATTATCAGCGGGCATTATTGGAATTTACGCAAGAACTCCCGCGCTTGATGGAGATGGAATATATTCTCAATTCAATTGTCTCACGCCTCTCCTCAACTATGCACATTGAAAAATTGTCTGTCTTTATTTGCGGGGAAAAAGAAGGGTGCAAAACGGCCTCACAAAACCTGGATCAAACGGATTGCACCTTCAGTGACGGTGACAACACATTGATGGCACTTTTGCAGAAAACTCGTAAGCCGGTCGACCTTCATCTTCTTGATGATGAGTATGATGTCACCGAGATAAAGAGTGAAGAAAAACAAAAGCTACTCCGCACCGGTGTCGTACTATCGGTGCCGATGTTTCTGCAAGATCGTTTAGTGGGATTTATCAATGTTGGACCGAAAATGTCCGGCAAAGTATATTCGCAAGAAGATATCAATTTACTGGCGACCGTTGCAGGACAAGCTGCTATTGCTATCGAGAACTCGCGCTTGCACAAATCCGAGATCGA
Source organism: Ignavibacteriota bacterium (assembly GCA_003155495.1). Lineage (GTDB taxonomy): Bacteria > Bacteroidota > Ignavibacteria > UBA10030 > UBA10030 > Fen-1298. The sequence goes on along the minus strand of PMDB01000060.1, from coordinate 25,962 downwards.
GCAAGGGCGTATCAAAGAGGAATTGGATCTGGCGCGGAAAATTCAGCAAGGCCTGTTCCCGAAAGCGAGTCCTGCGATTTCCGGTCTCGATATTTCCGGTGTGTCGGTCCCTGCGCTGAGTGTTGGCGGGGATTACTACGACTTCGTCCAACTTGGCCCAAACAAAATTCTTGCAGTCGTTGCAGACGTCTCCGGCAAAGGAATGTCTGCTGCGTTGTATATGTCGAAAATTCAAGGGATGGTCCAACTTGCGGCACATATATACGATACTCCGAAGGAAATGCTTGTCAATATTAACCGGCGTATCTTCGACGGCCTTGATCGTAAATCGTTTATCACGATGATTCTCGCGCTTTTCGATTTGAAGAAAAAAGAAGTACGCATTTGCCGCGCTGGACACAATAAGGCGCTTTTGAGTGTGGATGGAAAAATTCGGTTCCTTGAAGGCGGCGGTATGGGATTAGGATTAGAACGTGGACCGCTGTTTGAAAATACCATCGAAGAAATTCGAGTTCCCATCAAACAGAAAAGTCTCTTCCTCTTTTATACCGACGGCATCACCGAAGCAATGAATGAAAAGCAGCAGCAATTGGGTGAAGATGCAATTGTGGATGTGTTGAAGGCGAAACGGCTTCTCTCTGCAAAAAAGATCCAGCAAGGAATTCTTACCGCCGTAGAAATATTTCGCGGTACCGCTGAACAGCATGATGATGTGACGATGGTGGTGGTTAAAAGCGTATCTGCAAAGAAAGTAAAAAATATAAAGGTAAAAGGTAGAAGGTAAAAGGTAAAAGGTAGAAGGTAAAAGGTAAAAGGTAGAAGGTAAAAGGTAAAAGGTAGAAGGTAAAAGGTAGAAGGTAAAAGGTAGAAAGTTTTTTTTACGTTTCTTTTAATGCCCCCCCTCAAGTGTGTACCAGTTGGTTTCTTTCATCTGCTGTCTCTATTTTACTTATCTCGTTTCTTTGTCTTTTCTTTGAAAACTCTCTATATTCATAGTATTCTTATTAAGAACAGAGTTCAATAGAACGTATGACGACAAAACCTCCATCATTAATTGTAGAGTTTCCGGCCGAATCGCTGGAAAAATTTGCCTACAGCATTGCCGCGGAAATTCCGACGCAAGAACCGAATGATAATAATCGCCTTGGATATTGCCTGTGGGGATGGTTGAGTGAACGCCGTGGATCATTGCTGCAAGCTATTCATGCTGCAGGAACTCGGACAAAACTTACCGATGAAGAAATTTTCTCCATTATAAGCAAGCGGCTCGAAGAAAAGGCTATCAAGTTCTCCTAACAAAGGAATGAGGATCTCTGCATTCTTATGATGTTATGCTTTGTTTTCTTCGTATGAGTTAAACAGTATGCTCTATAATTATAAAATTTTTATTTTATCTTTCATCCCATTATTTGTTGCCATCGATGTCTTGGGATTAGTGCCGATCTTTCTATCGCTCACGGGTGAGATGAATCCTAAGGAGAAAAAGAAACTCATTACGGATGCAACGTTGACTGCACTTGCCGTTTCATTGGTGTTTCTGTTTGGCGGCAGAATGATTTTTAATTTTCTCGGAATCACGGAAAACGATTTTCGTGTTGGGGGCGGCATTGTTCTTTTGGTGCTTGCCATTGTGGATCTCATCTTTGCCGGCGAAGAAAATCGGACACCCCAAACATCTGTAGGCGTTGTTCCCATCGGTATCCCGCTCATCATCGGCCCTGCCGTACTCACGACAATCCTGATTGTTGTAGATACGTACGGGTACCTGGCAGCAGTAATAGGGTTACTGGCAAATCTTTTTCTTGTTTGGCTGATCTTCCGGAATTCCAATCTCATCATACGGATTATGGGAGAAGCAGGATCGAAAGCATTCGCGAAAGTTGCGGCACTCTTTATGGCAGCCATTGCGATTATGATGATACGTGTTGGTTTAACAGCAATGATTTCTGCAAGGTAATTCCATGAATCTGGGACTAAAAAATAAAATAGCAATCGTTACTGCGGCAAGCCAGGGACTTGGCAAAGCGTCCGCGCTGGCGCTGGCGCAGGAAGGCGCAACCGTCGTTATCTGCTCACGACGACAGAAAGAAATTACAGAAACGGCAAACGAAATTCAGAAAACCACGAATGGAACCGTCATCCCGTTGGCTGCCGATGTTACCAAGCCGGAAGACATCGAGCGATTGGTCGCAGAAACGAAGAAGCGCTTCGGCACTGTGCACGTGCTTGTCAATAACGCAGGGGGCCCGCCTACCGGCGATATTCTCTCGTTGAAGGATGAAGATTGGCAAAAGGGACACGATCTGACACTCATGAGCATGGTGCGTCTCACCCGCGCCGTTCTTCCAATGATGATTCAACAGCGATGGGGAAGAATTATCACCATCACATCGATTGCCGCAAAGCAGCCGATCAACGAATTGCTACTTTCTTCAGCGATTCGACCCGGAATACTCGGGCTTACCAAAGTGCTTGCGAACCAGTACGCGAAAGATAATATTACCGTGAATACAGTGTGTCCCGGTAACGTCCTGACCAAGCGGCAGGAAGAGCTTGCAGCTTCACGAGCAGCGGCGAAAAATATTTCCATGGAACAATATTTGAAAGAGACTGCAAGCGTTATTCCAGCCGGCAGACTTGGCAGACCGGAAGAAATTGGCAATGTCATAGCTTTCCTTGCATCCGAGCAGGCAAGTTATATCAACGGAGTAAATATGCTTGTTGACGGCAGCGCGGCTAAGGGAATCCATTGAACAATTTATAAATCCCCTCTGCACTATCAGATTGTTCCAATCTGTGGAGAAATTAGGATTTTAATAGACATACGTACTCACTTTTAGAAAGCTTTTTTCGAATGAGCGATATAATCAAAGCGATAGTCTTAGGGATTGTTGAAGGGATAACGGAATTTCTGCCTGTTTCCTCAACAGGCCACTTGATACTCGTCAATCAGTTCATTGCATTCGATGAACAATTCACAAAAATGTTCGATATCGTCATACAGCTCGGAGCGATTCTCTCTGTGGTTGTGTACTTTCGGAAACGGCTGTTCGCATTTGTAAAAGTGAATGGTTCATACTTTCAAAGCCAGACCGCCGATCTGTGGAAGAAAGCTATTATCGGAGTGATTCCTGCATTAGTAATCGGTGCGATGTTCGGAAAGCAGATTCAGTCTTCGTTGTTCAATCCTCTGATCGTCGCCGGTGCGCTCATTATTGGAGGTATTGCATTGATTGTTTTGGAGAACCGCAAGCAGAAAGAGAAAATTTCAACGATTGCCTTGCTGGACTACAAGACCGTGTTGCTGATCGGTTTGATACAATGCCTTGCAATGATTCCCGGCACTTCGCGCGCGGCAGCAACGATCATCGGGGCTATGCTGCTGGGATGTTCCAGGCTTGTTGCAGCGGAATTTTCTTTTTTCCTGGCCATTCCCACATTGTTTGCCGCATCGGCTTATTCTTTGCTCAAGACGGGATTCACAATGACCTTGAATGAGGAGATTGTGCTCGCCGTCGGCTTTGTAGTTTCTTTTTTTGTCGCACTCCTTGTCATTGCAGGGTTCATGAAATTTATCAGCAGACATGATTTTAAACCGTTCGGGTATTACCGCATCGTCCTTGGCGGAGCCGTTCTCGCATTCTTTCTGTTGGTGAGATAGAAGAGTCCTCTCTCTATCCTATGTCTCAATTAAGGGGGGCTTTTAAATCAGAGATTCTTTATTTCTTCCTCACATAATCCAGAAACGAAAACCCTGCGTAGCGCTCTTCATTCACGAGTTGAAAGTGGCTATGGAGCAATTCTTGATATGGTGGGAAATAGGTATCTCCATCAACATCTCTATCGACCAGAGTTAACCGAAGTTCATCGGCCAATCTGAGAGCATCTTCAAAGAGCCGACCTCCTCCAATCACGAATACTTCCTTTTCATTTTTTAATGCTTGTAAAGCATACTCTAATGATGGAAAGGATTTTACACCGTTGATGACTCTTGATGTGATAACGATATTGACTCGATTGGAAAGCGGGTTGTCGAGAGAATCAAACGTTCTGCGCCCCATGACGACTGTGTGGCCGGTGGTAAGCTGCTTGAATCGTGCGAGGTCTTCCGGTATATGCCAGGGGAGTTTGCCGTTCTTGCCGATGACACGGTTGCGGGCTATTGCAGCGATGATGATGAGTTTCATGGTTCGATGGTGGTGTCAGGTCTTTCGACCTGACACTAATGATACGCTCAATTGTTGTACCCGTCAGGATGTAAATCCTAACGGCATAGAACTATGCCTCAGACCATGGCGGACGTATGCCAAGGAGTTTCATTTTCGCTTCGATTTCTTCCCGCTCGATGTTGCGCTTCATCTCTTGTCCCGGGGGCGGAACAAGTCCGTACTCTTCTGCTACTTTTCGCGCGCCGGTTTTATCGCCTGCCTGCAGACGTGAGATGATGGCGATCTCCTGTTTGGAAAGTTCTATGCTGCTGAAGAGATAATCCTGAAATGCTTTCCACACCATCGGGCACCACTTGCTGACAATCTCGGTGCCGATCGTTGCCGCATAGGTACGAATTTCGTACTGCGCATGCGCTTCCATCCGGAGTGCAAGGAAATGAAGAAGATTGCGGAGATCGATTTTCCAGTACGCTTCGGTGTACGTGCTGAGCGTTAAATCCTTGCGTGCTTGTTCGCGCGCAATCCCGGCGGCGATGCGCTCGTTGTACACTTTGCGTGTGAATTCCTGCAATTCCGATTCTTGCGCAGTGAAATATGTTCCTTGCTCTGCTGTGAGAAACCCGTCGCTCCCTTGCCGGTTAGTTGTGCCCTGTGTCCGCCATTCACCGGGTTTCGTTTTTTGCGCCGCGTCGACAGCAAGAGAATAGCGGGTGGAATATTCATTGACATTCGCAGTGCGGTGCCGGATCCATTGGCGCCAGCAATCCATCGGTACGCGTAGGTGTAATTTGATTTCGCACATCTCGAAAGGCGTCGTGTGGTGGTGGCGGAGGAGGTAGCGGATGAGTGTTTCGTCTTCGCGGAGTTTCTTTGTGCCTTTGCCGTATGATACACGCGCTGCCTGCACGACAGACGAATCATTCCCCATATAATCGACCACACGCACAAATCCATCATCGAGAACCTTCAAGGGGACACCGAGAATCTCATCCAGTTCTTTGACAACGGTGCGTTCTAATTTTTCAACGGTTTGTTCCATTCTACAATGCGTAGTTGAGAATTTTAGAAACAAGTTTTGCCGTTGTCACATCGGCGTGGGGCAGCAGTTTGATGGGTGCCAATTCAACGACATCGAAACCCACAATGTGCCGTTTGCGGGCAACTCTACGGATACATTGCATCACTTCGTTCCAAAAGAGCCCATTGGGTTCGGGGGTTCCTGTCGCCGGTATAAGGGATGGATCGAATACATCGACATCGAATGAGATATATACGTCATCTGTCAATTTCTCTACAACGAAGTCGTCCCAATATTTCAAGAGTTTGGTGTAGCCGCCCTGGCGTATCTCGTGTGCGTAAAATGTGTGAATACCGCGGTCGCGGATGAACTCCGCTTCCTCTTTACACTGTGCCCGGATTCCCACCTGGACCAACCGGTTCGGATCCAAAAATTCGCATACACGCGCCATCACCGAGGCATGGCTGTATTTATTTCCCTTATACTCGGGACGGAGGTCGGAGTGTGCGTCGAAATGCAGGATGGAGAGATTGGGATACAATTTTGCATGTGCTGCAATGACTGCGGAAGAGATGGTGTGTTCGCCTCCGAGCGTGACAACAAATTTCTGCCGCCCGACCATGTGAAGAACGGTGTCGTATATAAGCTGAAGTGCTGCTTCATCTTTTTTCTTTTCAAGAACAAGCGGGGGAAGCGTGGCGATTCCGTGCTCTTTGTAGATTTCGCGTTTTGTTTCCTCGTCGAAAAATTCAACCTGGTGTGATGCTTTCAGGATTGCATCCGGGCCTTTCTTGGTTCCGCCGCCGTAACTCACGGTCCGCTCGTACGGTACCGGCAGTACCACGACTTTTGAAGTCTCAAACGCGGAATACTGTTTCTCTATACCGAGGAAATTCTGTTTGTTATCGAGTACCTTTACCATAATTCCTTCTCCAAAAAAAATGTGTTGCAATATATCTCAAACCTGATGGAAAAGCAAGCATCTGAGTATGCAGGATTTGAGAAAGCAAACTTGACAAAGAGAGCTTTTGTTCCGATAATAACAACACGCTTTTATGAAATCATCCGTACGATTATATAGTTTTTTTACAGTTCTTGTATCGCTCTGGTGTATGGGAATTCTTGCCGCACCGTTGCTGAAGCATGCCGGCTGGGTGCAAAGCGCAGATATGCTCTACTCGTTCTTCTCGCGTATCTGCCACCAGGACGATGCACGATCCTTCCATATGGAAGGAGAGAAACTCGGCGTCTGTATCCGCTGCAGCGCTATTTATTTTGGATTCTTTTTGGGATTGATCACGCTTCCTTTGTCGCGTGCGTTGAAGCGGAAGAATGTTCCTGCAATGGGATTCTTTATCGTCGCGGTTCTTCCCATGGTTCTTGATGCCGTTCTGAATGCCGCGGGTATTCATGCGAGCACACCGATGACCCGAGTGATCACCGGTGCGTTGTTCGGCATAAGCATGCCCTGGTTTGTTGTCCCGATTTTCATTGAAGCTTGTTTGCAGCTCATTCATCGAAATAAAAACCATTCACCAGATTCCGGAGCCGTTCGATATGATCGAAAAACCCAGTAAACTACGCGCCGCTATTCTCGGCGGACTCATTGTCGGCACTATTTCAGGCCTTCCGGGCCTTAATTTTCTGAACTGCTGCTGCTGCGCCGGAATTCTTTTCGGCGGGGCGATGTCGGTCTATCTCTATCGTCTGGAATTTACAGATCAAATGCCTCAGATGGAATCTTCCGATGCATTGGTTTTGGGAATCATCGCCGGCATCATCGGCGCGCTGGTCACAACATTCCTGAGCGCAATGATTTCTCTCATTCTTGGGCCTATGGAAACAGAGATGGTTCGTAATTTGGTGGAGAAATTTGGACAGAAGCTTGAAAATTCCGGATCGCTTCCGCCGGGTACCATGAATGACCTGAGTGACAAGTTGGAGCAGGCAATGAAAGAAAGCGGAAAGATCGGCGGTATTCTCCGCTCGCTTGTCTACGCGCTGATTCTCTACCCGATTTTTTCCATGCTCGGCGGGCTTATCGGTTTTGGAATTTTCGGAAAGAAAAAACCGAAGGTTCCGCCCCTGCCGCCGATGTAGCAATAGCTAATGTGAGAAGATTCCCGGAGTTTTCCTACCGCTTCTCGTGAGAAACTTCGAGAATCTAAAATAGGAGGGAGAATAATTTCCGGGAATTCTGATTTATAAATTATTTGATACTTGATTTGCCGGTTTGACTGAACTACCGTTGGATTTGTTTATTGTGTACGGAAAATTACCGTTACGCCTGTCATTCGATTGCAGAGATTTCCTATGAATTCTTTGATGCACTCCGGTGTTTGAGCAGTTTGCGATAGAAGGAAATGAATGAAAATCGGTGCGATGGTTGATACGGTTGCTGAAAAAGAAACAGAATTTATTTTTCATTTCTCTCTTCAGTATACTGTTCTATGATGAGAATGGATTACTTCACAAATAATTCTGCAATCTATATGCCACAGAAAAAGCCGGGAAATTTATTCGAAATGAAAAATCCATTTTCTTCAATTGTGCAAAAAATGCACCATACTGCACATCCTGCGCCCTAGCCAGAAGATTTCCGAAGTTTTCCTGCCGCTTTCCTTGAGAAACTTCGAGAATCTATACTATTTCATCCTAGTAATAGGCGCGCATAAAGATATTGACTTTATGTAATTGGATAGATATTATAAATCCCCTCGCGTCTTTTCTCTCCTCAAGAAAAACGCGAGTCCCCTCCGGAGCCTCAGCATTCCATTGGCGTGGTGTTGAGGCTTCTCTATTTAATATTCTACTTTTAACCTTGCCCTCCCATTGAGAAACATGTATATTAAAGCAGTAAAAATCTCAAATCTCTGATTATTACCATTGGGGGATCGCCAATGACATTTCTTGAGAAATTAAACGCAATATTAAGAACAAAGTCTATAATTCACGTTTATCCCGAAGGTGGCGAAGCCATGTCTTTGGCATATCTAATCAAATGTTAGGGCGTGCACAAATATAAAAAATTAAATCAGGAGGAGAACTATAATGGCTAAAGCTTCGTTTCGACTTCCAAATGGTACCAATGTCACAATTGAAGGCACTCCGGAAGAAATCAAAGGGTTACTTACTTATTATGGCGGTCAACAATCCCAAGGCGAGATTTCTGACAATAAAACCGTCTCACTTTCTAAGAAAACGAAACCTACTCATTCATTTTCACAGCAAACTCAACACGAACCCGACATTACCGCGATTGTCAATATGATCAAGAACTGTGAAGAGTCAGAGTCAATTGAAAAGCATATTCTTGATCGCATCAGTACCGTAGATCGAACTTTACTCCCTTTATTTATTGTTCATAAACATCTTGCTAACGCTTATGGACTTACTTCAGGCGAAATCAATCGAGTTACCACCGAACTTGGTATTCCTATTGCTACACCGAATATAGCCAATACTTTAGCCGGCTCAGCTTCTCGTTATGTTGTCGGCGATAAATTGCGTATAAAAGGTCACGCAGTTCGCTACAAGCTTTCTCGTCGTGGACTCCAATATCTGCAAGCTGTTATTAATGGTGACAACGATGGCAAGTAGGTCAGAATTTTCCAAACGTCTAGCCCAGCAAGATGAGCAACATATAGATCGTGCGATAGCATTACTTTGGTACTATCACGTGACTGAAGAGTTTGAAGAGAGAAGTCCATCTGACCTTTCATATGATCTTCATGAAGATGGATTTCCAAAACCAAACGTCACGCGTTTGGAAAAAGAACTAAAGAAAAGTCGCTACACTATTGTTGGTCGTCGAAACGGCACTTTCCAAATCGATATCCGCAGACTTGCAGAACTCGACAGAAAATATCGTCCGTTGCTTAATATTAAAGACGTTAAGGTCGAGGATAATATTCTACCATCTGAATGGGTGGCAGGGACACGCGGCTATCTTGAAAGAATGGTTCTTCAAATCAATGGAGCGAGTCAGTTTGGCTTCCTTGATTGTTGTGCGGTATTATGTAGACGTCTCATGGAGTCCTTGATAATCGAAATCTATATTAGTCAGGGACGTCAACAAGAGATTCAGGTTGGCGGAGTGTTTTATGGACTGGACAAGCTTATTTCCTATGTTGTTGCAGACAAGAAAGTCACACTCGGAAGAAATTCCCATTCTACAATGAACGATATTAAATTAATTGGCGACACTGCGGCCCACGATAGAGCGTATATTACTCAGCCAGTCGATCTTGACGATCATATAAAAGCACGCTATCGTCGTCTGATTTTGGAATTATTAACTATCTCGGGTATTAAAAAATAATCGTGTGTGTGCCCTAACCAGGCGCTCCTCTCTATAAAACAGAGGGATGCAAAAAACGCACAAGCTGACCGAATGAGCGTCAGTACTATTTAACATTGCGCTTAGAGGTTTTGTGTTGGAAGAAAATATTAGTTATGTAACTCAGTTCGTTTTCAGCAAAATTAAAATTGGTCACACGGCAGCTTAGCGCCGGTCCGTTAGGCAACACACAAGGAAAATAAATATGGCAATGCAAACACAAACTCCACTTCCACCTTGGTCGGAATATAAGCCTGGTGATAAAAATCAACTTGGTGAGACCATAAAAACAATAGACATTAAAACAAGTCGTGTTGTCCTTTATCACGTCAAAGAGGACAATCAATTGCGCTGGGAATACGATATGATAAAATGCCGTAATTCAAATGAGGCTCTCGGTATAGCACAAGCTTTGTTAACTGCCGCAGAATCTCAATTGCCTAAGAATAAAATTAGCGCAGTTCGTATCCTTGTTGAGACTGGCCTTGGTACGGCTTTGAACTCAGATGAAGAAATTCCAACATGCGATTTCTTCAAGGAGGCACAACTCTTTATGGACTCAACTCTAAGTGAGCTTGCCCATCTTCATTATGTTGCAACAGCAATGATATGTACAGCTTGTCTTTCTATTCCCGCCATTCTGTTCTATATCATAATCGGCAAAAACGACATCTATTACATATTAGTTTCTGCATTTTTTGGGGGATGCGGTGCTCTTGTCTCACTCCTACAGCGATTTTCGACAATTCCTCTACCAAAGTATTCCACTTGGCGATTCATCTTTGTTCGTGCATTAAGTCGTATTCTAATCGGTGCAATATTTGGTGCGTTACTTGTGCTTTTTCACAAAGCAGGTTTAATCCTTTCAGTACTTGGTTTGAATTCTTTTATTATTTATTCACTCGCTTTTATAAGTGGTGTAAGCGAACGAATGGTACCTGAGTTGATTAATGATTTGCAAGAGCAACTCATAATTGCTAATAAGAAGAAAACAAGTGAATAGTTTGTGTGTTGCCTAACCAGGCGCTCCCCTCTAGTCCCGAAGGGATGCCTTTGGCAAAAACAGAGGGATGCAAAAAACGCGAATACGGCGGGGCGGGCAAGCAAGCTCGGCTTGTCCAGAAGAATGAATCGCGCAAAGCACGATACTAAAAATGAATGAGCTGGGTGCGTTAAGAATGGCGTGCATAGGTTTAGTGTTTAATTGAAAGTTATCAGCATGGACTTGTTTCGTTTTCAGCAACTTGCGAGTTTTCAATGCCGCAGCTTACTGCCGGTCTGTTAGAACACACAAATTGCTTATGGCGTTGTTCCACAAGTTGGTGGCAATGCTCCGAGACGGTGCTAATACCAACCGAAAAAAATAAAAACAGAAGAATACTCACAATATAAGACATGGACATGTTCACAGAAATACAAAAAAATTTACTTGACATTTCTTTAGGGCACATAGTTTTTGGTGTCCTATCATTTATTGTTGGCTTTCTTTTCAACTATTTAAGAACGAGATGGCAAGATAGGCGATTTAGAAGATTTTTTGGGGGGGAACGCAATGAAGAAAGAATACGACTTGTGTATGGTCAGTTTACTGAGCTTATAAGCCCCGATGACCAAGCAAATCCTGGATTTGCAAATGCTCAGAAGATATATCACATAGGGCATAAAAAAGTAGTGAATGTAAGAAGATTTAGCGAATTTGCCGGAGCGTCAACCATAACAGCAGTGAATTATATTTCAAATGAACTCTTAAAACATAAGCACTTTCCTTCTAAAGTTTATACAGATGTAGACGCAATTAAAAACTATAACCATTCCTTTATTTCAATTGGTGGGCCTGCATCAAATGAGTTGACAGACTCTATTATGGATAGGGAGGACAACATTTATTTTGAATTTGAAATCCCCGAAAACCCTACTTCAAATTCCTTGTTCCAGCTCTATAAAAAAACACCAAATGGAAAAGTTAAGTTGGAACGATTGAGTGATTTTGATTATGGAATTATCATTCGACTTGATAACCGACATGAACATGATTTTGTAAAAAATAGCGTTTATTTTGTATGTGCTGGATTAGGTTCACACGGCACATCCGGTGCTTCTTACTATTTAGCAAATAATTGGAAAGCGCTTTATAGAAAATATAAAACAGACGAATTTGGTGTTCTGTTAAGAGTTAGAAAAGGTGCAGGAACGGATGTTGAGGTCGTTGAATTTGTTTCAAAAGCTCTATCAAAATCAACTCTGAGACGATTTAAAGTAAGACTAAAACGATGGTTGAAATCGAAAAAATAGCGCATGCCAACAACATACGCAATTGTTTGAGTTCTGAGCGGTTTAAGTTAATCAAATATTCTACCGCGTGTGTTCTAACCAGGCGCTCCCGCCCAAAAAATGGCGGGCAGGCAAGCACGGCTTGTCCAGAAGATTGAATCACGCTGAGCGTGATACTAATTATAAATGAGTGTGAGTACTTTACGCATGGCTGACATAGCTGTAGTACAAGATTGGAAATTATCAATATGAACTCGGTTCGTTTAGTATACTTTGAAAGTATTCAGTGCGGCAGCTTACCTGTCCGCCATGCTTTATCATTGGGCGGAGCGCCCATCCGTTAGCCAGCTAAAACAAATGGACACATTAATTACTCCTGTAATTGTTAGCACAATCTTAACTTCAATATTAGCTCCATTCCTTTTTTATTTGCTAAAACGACGTGACGACAATAGGCGAAGAAGTTTTGACGTTCGTTATGCGGAATATCAAAAGTACCAAAAAACATTAGATGAAATTTCAGAGGCTGCGCGGATTAATTTTGAAGAAAAGTTCCTGATTGACATCACTGATTACTTCAAACGTATTATGACAAATCCGCAAGAGTCGACCTCAGCAATAACTGATTTGAATTCATCTCTTATTGGATTGATTAAACACATAAACCAAACATTTACCAAATCAATCGGTGAGCTTCATGGCCTAAAATTAGTTTGCTCAGACAAACTTCTTGAAATGATAGAAGAATTTATCCAATTACAGCGCGAAATGTTGGCCGTATCATCTTCTATACTTAATAATTGGCAAAATCTAATGCCATATTTTAAAGATGGTGCAAAAGGACAATCCATTTCCGAAGAATTGAAATCAAGAAATGAAAAAGGAGAATTGCTTCGTAAGAAAATTCTTGACCAAATGCGGAAAGAATTAAAGTTATCATAAGTCTGTTGGCTGACTAACTAGGCGTTCCCCGCGAAAATATAGCGGGTTTTCGCAAACAATACCCAACAAGCTGACGGTATGAGTGTAGTACGTTAAGCATTACACGTAGAGGTTTCGTGAAATTACTTTTCCTTCGTATATTGAATTGACCTTTATATCTCAAAAAATGAAAGCTAATCCCCGTAATGGACATACCCCTTAGACAAGCCTTAGTTGATGCAATAAAGAAAAATCAACCAACAACACCTGTTGTATCGTCTATAAATTTGCAGCCAGATGGCTCAGGTTCTATAAACTACAATATTGATACGATTTGGATTGATCCAAGTGCTCCGGGCTTTTCAACTGGCACGGTTGTTTTAACTGATGAGGAACTTGTCCGTGCGTTTCTACTTACAAGACTTACAACTGTTTATGGATATACTGCTAGTAAACAATCCATAGAGGTCGAAAGAGTCTACAAGCCTGTTGGCCGCCCGCAAGGAAAGGGTGGCAGAATAGATGTCCTTGTTAGAAAGCCTAGTAAGTCCAAGAATGCTGATCCTTTCCTCTTTATCGAATGTAAAGCACCTAGCAAGTTTGATTCAGACCTAAAGTACATTGACGGGCAATTGTTCCGCCTCAGCCGACAGGAGCTTACCCTCCCTCGGTACCTCGTCTACTACACCGTCGAACTGAAAGGGAATGCACTCCAAGAACGGGTCATCCTCATAGATACTCAAAGTTTTCCGGACTTTACTTCATGGGACAAAGCAGGCCAACCGATAACTGATGTCATTCCAGCTAAGTATGGCGTTGCCGCAAAGAAACGTTATGCAAATGTAAAAACCGAAACGGCATCATATCGCCCATTGGATACCGAGGTCTCACCTGAGACACTCAACAGATTGCGCACGGAACTTCATGATGTCATATGGGGCGGGGGAGGCACCAACAATAACGAAGTCTTCGTTCTCATTGTTCGTTTAATCTTATGCAAAATTTATGATGAAAAGGAGACCAGACCTAACGAAGATTATAAATTTCAACGTGGTGGTGATGCGCTCTCCCCAGAAAATCCTCTAGCTCTTGTAGAACGTCTAAATTCCCTCTACAGAATTGCTGAGTCATCTTATCTCGCATTACCCACATCGAGCGCAGGTCCAGCTTTTGATCCGGGACGAATTGCCCCTGAAAAAATCGCATATGTTGTTGGCCGCCTTGAGGGTTTGTCTGTTACTGAGAACAAACATCCCGGTGACCTGTTGGGCGAGTTTTTCGAGCAGATTGTTTCGCAGGATTTTACTCAATCACGTGGCCAGTTCTTCACCCATGTGAAAATCGTACGCTTTATGTTGCATCTTGTAGGTGCGACCGAGCATGCAAAGAATATAATGGTACACGATAGAGATCATCTCGGTCGTCCAAGGTTACCTTACGTGATCGACCCATCGTGCGGTTCTGGTACTTTCCTTATCGAGTACATGAAGTTAATTCGTTCTGCTCTGTCCAACAACGAGGTAGCTCAGCGTCTTCCGCCCAGAGTTAGCGAGTCGCATACTGTCTGGTTCTCGGGGACATCTGGAAACATTTGGGCTCGTGAATACCTTTATGGAATAGAAAACAACTACGATCTCGGTTTGTCCGCTAAGGTGAATATGGTTCTACACGGCGATGGAAGCATGAATACGTGGATAAAAAGTGGTTTGCTTCCGTTTCCAGAATACTGGGCTGAAGGAAGAACAAACATTCTCGGTTCTTCGCTATCCAACGACAAACATCCTTATGGCGCTGCAAGAAATGAGCAGTTTGATATCATTCTCTCCAACCCTCCGTTTTCTCTTACCCTTTCTCCCGACGAAAAAATCAAGATAGCAGAAGCTTTTGAGGTGGTTTCTTCCGCCCAGAGTGAGGCGATTTTTATTGAGCGGTGGTACCAACTATTGCGTGAAAGAGGTGTCTTTTGTTGTATTCTGCCTGAAGCCATTCTAGATTCGTCCGGCTTTCTCTTCATGCGCTTTTTCCTGATTCAGTATTTCAAACTTGAAGCTATCATCTCCCTTCCATATGATGCGTTCCGTCCGTTTACGAGCACTAAGACTTGTATTGTTTACGCACGAAAGCGTTCTTCCGACGAAGTCAAGAGTTTTCGTTCCAAACTCAAAGAGTTCGGACTGACTGATGAAAGTGGAATGTCTAATCCAGAGTTGTTATCAAGTGTCCTAGAATCTGTCGGTTGGGCTGATGAACCTATTTTTTTTGCAGAGCCAACTTCAATTGGTTACAAACGACGAAAAAACCTGCCTGACCTTTTACTCCCAAATCTTCTTTATCAAGAAGACCTCGAGGGTGGAGTTCTTCAGACTGAACCGAATTCACCTATCACAGTTCTCGACCACTACTTTGCCGGAATGGAAGCAAAACCTAGTTCGACAATTGGTTTTCGCTCAACTCTAAGGAACATTACCCTCCGCAAGGGTTTTCGCTTTGATCCGAAGTATCGTTGGCTCTGGGATTTTCAAAACGGTGTTGCTTTCGGTGACCCGAACACAGCCGTGGAGTTATCAACTTTTCTATCCATAGTTGACTTACCGAAAATTCCGAAGGGTGATCTCCTCCAGGAAACAACTCTTATTGATCTTGAGCACGTTGAACGTAGGCAGGCATTGTTGAACAACGATCTTCCTCAAGTTGACATCATTGGCTCAGACAGGGTAAAGTTTGTCAACTGCGATTTACTGATTTCAAAACTTGAACCTTATTTAGGTAAGATAATCATTCAACCTAACCCTGAACACATTGGATCAACTGAATGGATCGGACTTCACATTACACAAAATATCCCACACAACGTCGTCGCCTATTTATTGATGTTGCCGGAATTGTGTGAAGCTTACAGGCGTCTCCAATCTGGAAAACGACATGCTCGATTCGATCCAAAGGAATTCCTGAAACTTAAGGTACAACTTCCAAACGAGAGCCTATTTGATTCAATAAATAAATCAGTTTCAGATAAACGGCTTGAGATAATCCGAGGACGGGAACGAGAACTTGAGATACGATCAATGATCGATACTTTTTTTGGTAACAATTCCCCCAGAAGTCGTTAACAGGAAGAGATCAGCTTCACCTAGTGTCTCGCTCAGTGGTGCTATGAAACATTAACTAAAATATTTGTTGTTTGCGTTCTAACCAGGCGCTCCCCTCTAGAAAACAGAGGGATGCAAAAAANNAGCTGGGTGCAATTTACATTGCGCGCAGAGGTTTTGGTTCTTAATAATAAACTTAACAACATGGCAGCTTAGTTGCCAGCCGTTAGGTGCCACACAACAATTTGAAAGGATGATAAATATGGAGACTGTTTGGATTATTCTGGTGCTGCAAGCTTTCATTTGCGGATTCCTCGCAATGAACGTTGCAGAACATAAAGGATATTCAACTGGAGCTTGGTTTGGTTCCGGTTTTTTCCTTGGAATATTCGGACTTATCGCCGCCGCTGGACTACCAACTAAGCAAACCACAACATCTCTGAATAGGCTTTCAAAAAAATGTCCTGAATGCGCTGAAAGTATTTACAAAGAGGCTTTTGTTTGTAAGTTTTGTGGAAAACAATTTAGCAAAGGTCAAGTTGTTGCTGATCTATTAGAAGTTTTGCAGGGCAAATCTGGGGCAAACGATTTGCAGGCGCTAGATGCTCTTCATTTTATAAACGATGCCTCAGTAGTTCCATGTTTAATAAAACTCATAGGTACTATTACAATTGAAAGTCAGATGGATATTAATGATAGGGTACTTAATAAAGCTGTTAAATTATTGGAAGAGCTTGGAAGTCCAGCCATTTCCCCGGATTTAGTTTCTATTGTTAAAAAAACACAAGTTGTAGCCAAATCCAACAAGTTGATCGAACTACTTGGCTCATATCACGATATTTCTTCTTTGCCGGTTTTAATTGATTCTCTTCAAAAACAAGAATTGCGTTCGAATGCGATTAATGCAATCGAAAAATATGGCGAATCAGCGTTACCTGATTTAGAAAAAATGGCAAAGGATGGTAAACGCACAGAGAGACGTATTGCTGATGAAATCATGACTCGAATAAAATCGAAATCAACAAAATAATGTGCGCCCTAACCAGGCACTCCACGAAGTGGTCACTTCGTGACAAGCTCGGCTTGTCCAGAAGATTGCATCGTGCGAAGCACGATACTATATTTATCAAGGAACTCACTGCAAATTGCATGGCGAGCATAGGTTAAGTACAGGATTGAAAGTTGATATAATGAACTACAGAAGTAGAAACACACTATGTGTGTTGCAGTTATGGGGCTCCGCCTGTTGGGCGGAAGATGAAAGTCATCAGTACGGCATCCCGAATTATCGGGAGCCAGTCCGTTAGGCGGCTAACAAAAATCATAAAATGAAATATAATATTCGAAAAGCCGAGCATAAAGACATTTCAGACCTTTGTGAACTTTTGACTCACTTGTCTGGTCATGAATTAACGGAATTTGAAATTAAAGATCGTCTCAAAATGATTGATGCAAGCTCCATCGATGAGCTTTATGTCTTCGAGCAGGAAAATCAAATCAATGGAGTACTCGGTTTCCGTATTCGTGAGAATGTTGAGGAACCTACTCGATATGGAGAAATTTCTGTCATTGTAACCAAGCCTGAGACACGAAGACTTGGAATAGGCCGTATGCTTATGGACTTCGCGGAGAACCGAGCACGACAATTGGGGTGTAAAGGCACGTGGCTCGTGAGTGGATTTGGCCGCGAAGAAGAGGCTCATAAGTTTTACACAAAGTTAGGTTACAAGATAACTGGTTATCGTTTTGTAAAGTCAATAGGCTGATCGATTTATATAAAAGGAGAAAGATGTTGAAAAACGGAATAGCAATAATTACAGGCGCAAGTAAAGGAATCGGCTATTGCATTGCAAAAGGTTTAGCCACTGATGGTTATAAAACAATTTTAATAGCTCGCGATTCAGCGAGACTTGAGCTTGTTTGTAAAGAAATTTCAAAAAGTGTTTCTGAAGAACTAAAGCCAGAGTATTTAGCATTGGATATCGCTGATCATAAGAAGGTCAGCGAATCTTTAAGGAATCTTCAATTAAAATACAAAACTGTTTCAATCTTGGTTAATAATGCCGGTATGTGGCTTGATGGTACATTAGAAGAATCAGAAGAAAACTTTAAAAAATTAATCGACGTCAATCTCATATCTCCATTTGTATTCTTACGCGAAATTAGCAATGTAATGAAAAATAATGGAAGCGGTTATATTTTTAACATTGCTTCGCGAGCAGGAAAATATGGATTTCCCGGCGGAGGACTCTATTCGGCATCAAAATTTGGATTGATTGGTTTAAGTGAATCGTTATACCGTGAATTGGCTGAGCATGGTGTAAAAGTAACGTCTATTTGTCCTGGTTGGGTAAACACGGACATGGCGCAAGCGGCTAAAACACCATTTGAAAAACATGAAATGATACAACCAGTGGATATTCTAAATTCGATCAGATATATCCTGGGTTTATCAAAGTCAACATGTATTAGAGAAATTGTTCTTGAGTGTTCGAAAAGCATTTTGTAGCGAATGGGCGCTAAGACACAAATGGTGAATTATACTTGCTTAAAAAAGCCGCCTAACCAAGCGCTTCCCTCTAGTCACGAAGTGATGCCTATGGCAAAAACATCGGGACGCCGTGCCTGCGGCAGGCAGGCATAAAATGCGAAAGACGACGAGCAGGCAATCAGGCGGAATAAGCGTGAGTAAGATCAATTGAAGGATGCAAATTTTAACACAAAGTCTATATCGTCCTATTACGGACAAAATACAGACTAAGTCTCCCGAAGATGGCGAAGCCATGCCTTTGGTAGATTCCTTCGGCATATTTAATCACATGTTAGAACACACGAATTACTAATGGTACAGTTACACGAGTTAGCGGTAAACCTAAGAATGACCACACTCAAACAATTATACCTGAAAGGAATTTAAATATGCAAACAATTTTGGGAGCAAACGGAACGATAGGTTCTGTATTAGCAAAGGAACTAACGGTTTACACCAAGCGAATAAGATTAGTAAGTCGCAATCCAAAGAAAGTAAATGAAACAGATGAATTATTTTCAGCCGATTTATCAGATGCAAGTCAGGTAGAAAAAGCTATTGCGGGTTCTGAAGTTGTATATTTATTAGTCGGTTTTGATTACAACATAAAAGTGTGGCAAAATAATTGGCCGAAACTTATGCGTGCCACAATAGATGCCTGTATGAAGCACAAAACGAAATTGGTATTTTTTGACAATGTCTACATGTATGATATAAATGCGATCCCGCATATGACTGAAAATTCAATCATAAACCCGTCAAGTAAAAAGGGGGCGGTGAGGAAAGAAATTGCTGACATGCTTTTAACTGAAGTACACTCGGGAAAATTAACTGCACTCATTGCTCGCTCTGCTGATTTTTATGGCGCTAATAATGATAGAAGTTTTTTAATTGAAGTAGTTTACAAAAACATGAAAAAGGGGAAGAAACCCAATTGGTTCATTGATGCAAATAAAAAACATTCCTTTACGTATACACCCGATGCAGCCAAGGCCACTGCACTCTTGGGAAACACTGCTGACGCATACAACCAAGTGTGGCATTTGCCCACCGACAAAAATACCTTAACAGGTAAAGAAATGATAGCATTGTTTGCCAAAGAAATGAATGTTGAAAGCAAGATTTCTATACTGCCGATGTGGTTATTGAAAATACTCGGTGTATTCATTCCGATGATGAAAGAGATGCCTGAAATGATGTATCAATACGATCGGGATTATTTCTTTGATTCAAGCAAATTTGATAAACGATTTAACTTTAGAACTACAACGTATCAGGAAGGTGTAAAAGCAACAATTGAGCAAACAAAAAAATAAACGATGGGGGTAGGCAAACCGCTAACAGCACATTGGTAAGATTGCGGATTCACGGTTAATCAAATATTCTACTGCCTGTGTTCTAACCAGGCGCTCCCGCCCAACCCGCCACAAAGCTTGGCGGGTAAACAAGACGGCGGGCAGGCCCCAAAGGGATCACTTCGTGACAAGCTCGGCTTGTCCAGAAGAATGCATCGCGCTTCGCGTAATACTATATTTATCAAGAAGCTCACTCCGATTTGCATGGCAAGCAGAGGTTTAGTACAGAATTGAAAGTTATCAGCATGAACTTGTTTTATAATAAACAATTTGAAAGTTTGCAGTGCCGCAGCAACTTAGTTGCCATCCATTAGGCGGCCACAAAAACAAAAATCATATTGGAGGAATCATGAAAGTAACCCATATTATTTGCCTAGTTGTCTTGCTGTTTGCAGAATCGCCTGCTCAAGACCAAATTAAGCAAGGAGTATATTCACTTGGTGGATCATTTTCTTATTCATCAGCAACAACGAAGTATACAAATGACGAATTTACTAATTCGACCTATGCACTTGCACCTTCTATCTCGTATTTCTTCATCGATCAATGTGAACTATCTTTCAGCGTAGGTTATACTGTCTCTTCTGAAAAATATAGTGGCTCAATCATTTTTTACTCTAATCCTGAAAGAAAAAATAAAAATCTTGATTTAAGCTTAGGAATGCGATTTTATTTTCCTTTAGGCAAGGTGGCTCCGTTTATTGGTGCAAGTGGACAAATTTCTTGGACGACACCATACTATGAATCGAGTCAGCCATTTATGCCACCTACAACCGGATATACCCTCACTGGAGGATTAGAAATATTTATTGCACAATCAGCTGCCATAGAACCAGCGGTGGTTTATGAAAAGATTCGCTACGACGCCCAATCCTCAAGTAATGTTGTTCTTATTGGAATAGGTGTCAAATATTTCATCCTGTAAGAATGATCTGTGGCCAGCTAACCAGGCGCTCCCCACAAACAACACATAGAAGAAAATGAATTAATTTTTGGGATCTCTCTTTTTTTCATGTTTGGCGGGCTTATCGGTTTTGGAATTTTTGGAAAGAAGAAACCGACCGTTCCGCCAATGCCGCCGATGCAGTAATAGTCAATGTGGTGAGAAGATTCCCGAAGTTTCCCTGTCACTTCTCGTGAGAAACCTCGGGATTCTAAAAGTTCTTTTCCTAAAAATAGGTACACTGAAAGATATTGACTTTATATAATTGAATGGCTATAATAAATCCCCCTCGCATCCTTTCCCTCCCCAAGAAAGATGCGAGTCCCCGAAGCCTCGATGAAGCTTACCGCTTAGTCGGGGCTTCACTATGTGATAATTTTCAAGGAGGTGCGGTCCCTAATAAAATCATCCTGAACAAAAACATTTCAGGACAAGTTTTAGTGCAAACGTACTTGTCCGCCAGTTGTTTGGCGGAGCGCCATCGTTAGGCGGCTTGAACACACTTAGAAAAAGGAGGCGAGTATGAAAAACCCGAGCAAGCTCTTCATCGTAACCACTATGTTGCTCTTATCGTTCTCGGCTTCATCAGCCCAGGACAACCCTTGTCAGGTGATCCTTCTCTCGGGTGATACGCTAACAGCGTGCAGACTCGATTCACTGCACGACAATGTTCTCAGTGCCACTTGCGACATCAGAGCATTTTCCTTTCCCGTTGATTCAATTGCAGTATTGGTACAGCACAAAGAAGGGCACTTTTGGAAAGGCGCGGCAATTGGTTCTTTTCTGGGTGCAGGGGCCGGAGCTATCGTCGGTTATGCAACATATCATAAGCCGGCGAATGGTTCGACATTCGATTTGGGGCCGGGTGGTTCTACAGGAGGCGGATTGATTATCGGGGCAGTTGGTGGCTTTGTCGTTGGTGGGGTTTTTGGGGCTTCGTCTACTGTCACCAAAACGTACAACCTCAAAGGGAAGACGTTGAGAGTGAAGCTCCAGATCATCGAGTACTTGCTCCACAATTGAAACAACAGAGCATAGAGGCGGCCTTAAAGAGCGAGCAATAATTTCTAATTGCCCTTTGCCTGCGCATAATAACAAAAAAGCACGATACTTTATCAATGAGCTTGGTACGTTAAGCATTGATTGCAACAGTTTTGTATATTTTGTAAGCTATCAACTTGGAACTGAAAAAAAGAAACACGCTATGCGTGTTACAGTTGTGGAGCTCCGCCTGTTAGGTAAAGAAAGGAAAATATGAATATACACATCCCGCATCCGCGCATTGGGGAAAGGTCCAAAATAGGCCCCCATCTTACAGATCACGAGCAAGTTGGGCTCAATGGCCGTATAGCAATGCTGATAACAAATATAGTAAGCACAATGTGGTGTGCTTATCTTTTCGCTGTCATAGCTTTGATAAGTCTCCCTGCGGCTATTGCGGGAGGGACTGCTACCCTCGTATCCTGGGTTGCCCAGACATTTCTACAATTAGTTCTTCTATCGGTCATCATGGTCGGACAAAAAGTGGCGGCCGGGGCTTCCGACAAACAGGCACTACAAACATTTAAAGACACTGAAGCGCTGTTGAAAATTCAGGACGAAGTCCACAGGTTGATTAAGATCAATAATGAGCTTACTGAAGAAATTCACAGCCTCGTAATGAAAAACAAAAAAAATAAATCACGTTAAACAGTAATATCTTTATTGATATACCGTAATAATGGCCAGACCAGTCGAACGGAAAGCTAAAAAAATCCTCCCCAAAGAATATTGATGTCTATTTCTTAGTTTGAATCAACCTAAGAATTGCACCACTGTATTGGCGTGCCGTGATGTATTTTGCCGCTTCTTCAAAGCCTCGGTATCTACTCCTGGCGTTAGGGATTTTGTATTTTGCAGGTTAGCATGTCGTTGTGATTGAAAGAACTTTTGGCTACATTTTGACGAATTTAAATCGTCACTTTTAGCGCCAATGAATCCGAAGAACCGACAATGCAGAAAATCTATACGACTGAAGGATTACGACTATTCACAGCCGGGTGAATATTTTGTAACCATATGTACACACAGTCATAAATGCGTTTTAGGAGAAATTATACAGGGCGGGATGCAATTGAACATCGTTGGAAAAATTGTGGAAAAATGCTGGAGAGAAATCCCAAAACATTTTCCAAATGTTGAATTGGACGAATATATTATAATGCCCAATCATATCCATGGAATAATTATTTTGCATGATCACGGTAGGGACGTTCAATTGAACGTCCCTACAAGGTTATCACCGCGACGGTGGACGTTGTCGGTTATTATCAGAACCTTTAAGGGTGCTGTCACGACAGAATGCCTCCGCAATAAATGCAACAAATTCCGGTGGCAGTTGAGATTTTACGAACATATTGTTCGTAACGATAAAGAATTGAATAGTATCCGGGATTATATTGGAAACAATATTCTGCAATGGTCTTTCGACACTGAAAATCCGCAAAATATTCCATTGTGATCAAAAGAGCTTTTGGTTAAAATTCTACATGCTACTCCTTCCTAAAATTGCAGCGTAAGCATTGGCTTAGGTTTTAATTAGACACGCGTTACGTGCATGACATTCTCAGGCCTCCGGCTAGCGCTTCTAGGGGTTTTTATTTGATAAGCAAGGGATTCCTTTCGTATCGGAACAAAAACGCTCAATCGATAGTTACAGAGTGTACACAACCACATCGATAGGTGATAATATGTGCGGAAGATATGTTTTAATTCACGGCAAGATGATCCTTCAAAGCTTTGCACGATTGTATTTAGGGAGCGTGCAGGAAGCATTTGACGGCCTGCCGAGATTTAATGCCTCGCCCATGCAAAGGATGCCGGTGATTGCCGAACGCGAAGGGGAGCTTGTTGCCCGGAAAATGCAGTGGTGGCTTGTTCCTCACTGGTCGAAGGATGGCAAAATAAACGCAACCACGTTCAATGCAAAGGCGGAAACACTCGGCGAGAGCAAACTCTTTGCGCCGTATTTCAAATCGAGCAGATGTTTGATACCTGCCGAAGCATTCTATGAATGGAAAAGAAGTACGGCAACGGTTGAAGTGAAAGGAAAGAAAAAAGAAGTGGAGGTAAAACAGCCGATGTGCATCCGAATGAAAAACCAAGGCCTCTTTATGTTCGCCGGATTGTTCTCCGTGTGGAAAAACGACAAAGGGGAGGAGTTTCCCAGCTTTGCGATCATTACAACGACGCCCAATGCACTCATGTCCAAGATCCACACGCGTATGCCGGTTATCTTAAAGGAAAAACATTTCGACGAATGGCTTGATAGGGAGAACAAAAACACCGAAGGCTTAAAAAAACTGCTTGTTTCATATCCTGCATCCCCGATGGAAGCATTTGCTGTATCTAAATATGTCGGCAACTCCCGCAACGAAGGGCCGGAGTGCATGGAAAAAGTGGATAGTACGTAAAGATCTATTCCTTCCTCCCATCTCCGGCAGTTTGTACTTCTGAAGTTTTTTATTTTGCTCGACATTTTGCTTTTCACCTTGCCCTCCCAATGAGAAACATGTATATTAAAGAAGCAAAAATCTCAAATTTCTGATTGTTACCATTGGGGGAATCGCCAATGACAGTTCTTGAGAAATTAAACGCAATACATCCCTTCGGTGATTGCATATTCTTTTGAATGATTTTAGATATTATGCTATTACGGACAAAACACGGACTAAGTTTATCTATTCACATGTTAGGCTGCAATTTGCAGTCTAATCATAGTTAGGCACCACGTATGTAAGTAAAGAATAGACATTGTTATGAGATTATTTTCATTATTACGTGCTGGATATAGTAATAACAATCTAGTCGTATCAATTTCTAGATTTATCACTTCCTTTCTAGGAGCATTTCTGTTTAATGTCCCATGGCTCATCCTTTTCATTTCTTTTGGAAAGCTTCCAGGAGGGATTATTAGAATCGTGTTGTGGTGCATAGCGCCATTAGTCATTGCGAGTGGATATTCATATGGAATCATTGTCTACGATCGTGTCGTTTTTAGTAATCGCGATTCCTTTCTATTAATTTTACCGTGGGCTCTATTAGGTTGTGTGTCTGGTGAAATCGTTGCTCTTTCTTCAGGTCCAATGGTAATCGGTTTAAGTATATTCACTCTTGGTGGAATCGCCGTGTTACTCCGAGAGTTCAATATAGTACATAAAAAGAGGCGTGGTGCCTAACCAAGCGCTTTCCGAAGGCATGCCCCTTTGGGGGATCCCTTTTGCCGAAGGCATTCTTCCAAAGGAGCCCCTTTGGGACTTTGGAAGGGACAAGCTGACCGGATGAGCGTCCCGTAAAAAACACGGGATAAATGGGTACGTTAAGCATGGCGCGTAACGGTTTTGTATATTTTGAAGGTTATCAGCATGAACTATAGAAATAGAAACACGCTTTGCATGTTACAGTTATGGGGCTCCGCCTGTTATCAGCAATTTGAAAATTTTCAGTGCCGCATCCCGATTTATCGGGAGCCAGTCCGTTAGGCAGCACTCAACATATACTTTTCAAGGAGAGCAATATGAAATGGTATCACTACATTGCCTGCTTCTTTGCTGGCCTTTTCTTAATCAACACTGTTCCACACTTTGTTCACGGGGTTTCAGGTGACAGTTTTCCAAGTCCATTTGCAAATCCGCCGGGCAAAGGATTATCATCTCCAATGGTCAATACTCTTTGGGGACTTGGTAATCTATTTGTCGGATACATACTATTCAAGGTTGGCAAAGTATCAACAGAAAATAAGTGGAGTTTGTTGATTTTCTTTGCTGGCGTTGTGTGCATGAGTATAATGTTAAGCAACGCATTCGTCGACAAGATACATTAGAGATTGTCGTGCTGCCTAACCAGGTGGTTCCTGAAGGCCTGCCCCTTTGGGTGATCCCTTTTGCCGAAGGCATTCTTCCGAAGGAATCGAGACTGTGTAATAAGCAGCTTTTGTCACTCTGAGCATAGCGAAGAGTCTTGTTTTTTGTTTAGATTCTTCACTTCGTTCAAAATGATGAGGTACTTTTTATAGTTTTGACACAATCTCAATCCCTTTGGGACTTTGGAAGGGACAAGCTGACAGCGTGTGAATGAAGCAGACGATAGTCTGCAACAAAAGATACGCAGACATTATATTGAGAGCTCACTGCAAAATCATAGTGAGCATAGGTTTAGTGTTTAATTGAGAGTTAGTGCTTTGAACTTGTTTCGTTGGGTGCAAGATGAAAGTCATTAGTGCGGCATCCCGATTTATCGGGAGCCAGTTCGTTAGCTGGCGTGTGAAGAACAAACAATAGAGAAAACAC
>PMDB01000053.1 GCA_003155495.1 Ignavibacteriota bacterium | reverse complement strand
ATAAACGAGATGGTTGCAAACATACCGGGTTTGATGATGCGGGAATGATTGGGAATGTCCACTTCAATTGGCATTGTTCGTGTTGTCAGATCGACGGCTTCGCTGAAACGGCTGACATATCCGATAAATTCCTGGTTCGGTAATGCATCCAAAGTCACTTTTGCCGTCCGCACGTGATACATTTGCGACAAATCTTTTTCTGGCACATATACTATTATCTTCACGCTATCGAGGTACATCATTGTAAAAAGCGTTGAAGTACTTGCATTGACTAGCGCACCGGCATCTAAAAATCTTCGTGTAACAAATCCGTTGAACGGGGCGACAATGTGTGCATAGCTGAGATGCGTTGCTGCGGCATCATAGTTTGCTTTTGCGACTTTCATCGCTGCTTCGGCATTATCCACATCCTGTTTTGCAGTAAGATTTCTTTCAAAAAGCTGTTTCGCGCGTTCGAGCAATAAAGACGTATTTTGGAATGTTGCATTGGTCTGTTGATATTGCTGAAATAATTCCGTCGTATCGATCAAAGCGAGCATTTGATTGCTGCGGACGTACGTTCCCATCTCGACATAGTTGCGTTCTAAGTTACCGCTCACTTTCGAATAGATAGTCGCTTGCTGCAGGGGAAGAATATCACCAGTGTAGGTAAAGATTGTTCTCATTGTTTCTTTAAACGGTTTTTGGATCTTCACAAGCGCTATACCTTGCCGTCGTGGATCTATCGCCGACGATGTCAAAGCAATCCGCAACACTACGACGAGAAGAAGGACAGCAATTATTCCGCCACCGATTAAATATTTCTTTTTTATTCCTATAATCATCAATTTATTTTTTATCCTTTATATCCCGACATAGTGAGAAGCATTTTTGTTCTAAGTACACGTAATCTGAACTTCTTCATACATTCCGTTTCGAAACCAATGTCCTTATGATAGAATTCCACAAATCATCTTATTTCTTAGCGGCTTCCTGCTCCCGCCTTTTTGCCTCACGTTCATTCATTTCTTGAATCACACCGTCAAATAATTTATTTTGATTGACGCTCAGGAACTTGCGTATTTCCATCTGAGTTGTATCGCGCATTGCAAATATTTGTTTTCGATATATATCCATCTGTTGCCTGCGGACGTCGAGAAGAGAATCCACCTGTGCTATTTGGTGCTCATCGAGGCGCAATCTGTCTGCCAGCATTTTTTGAAAATCATGTGGTGCGTGTTCTGGTTTCATACATACAAGATCCTTTATAAACCATCCGCAAAATATTCCAAGAGCAAAGCTAAGAAAAATAAATATAATTGTTTTTGTTTTTGGTTGCATAACGCACCTCGTTCAAATATTACTTCGTCATAACTGCATACAACAGATCACTCTTCGAGAGATGGTCTTCGTGTAGCAACATGCGTGTGGTTACAGAATCGGTCGAATATCCGCTTAATAATTGATCTCCAGCGAAACCTGAAGAAGTACCGATAGAATTCGTAACCATGAATATCACCAGAACGACAATCGCAAGTACGAAGAATGTATTGCGTGCTAACGGTTCAATGCCAAGCCATTCCTTCACCTGTTCATCGTGTCTTTCTATCGAGCGCAACAAATGTGTTGAAAAGGCGTACGGAAGATCTACTTCACCCAAGGTTCGAATTTCTTCTCTTATTTCCCTGGCATTTTTAACAAATTGACGACACTCAGAACAGACATCAAGATGCTTAAGTACCATCAGTTCTTCGCTATCTCTGATTTCGCCATCCAGATAAGATGACATGAACAATTGTATTTCCTTGTGATTCATGTTCGTTCCTCGAAATAATCACTTAATAAATTCTTGAGTTCCATCCGTGCACGGAAAATGCGCGATTTTACAGCTTCCAAACGCAAGCCTAATGTTTCAGCAATTTCATCATAAGATAAATCTTGATATTCCCGCAATACAAGAACTTCTCGATGTTCCGGTGTGAGCCGCTGCAATGCAGATTGAATCACCTGCCGCTTTTCCTTTGTCAATACCGAATCAGAAGCCATTGTATAATCCTTATTCTTCCTGCTCTTTTCTAAGGCGACTTCAGTCAAATAATCCAATGACAACACACGTCTGATTTTCCGCTTCCTAATTTCATCAATGCACAAGTTCATTGTAATCCGATAAAGCCACGAAAAAAACGATGCATCGAACTTAAACTTTGGCAGCGAACGATAAACTCGAATAAATACTTCCTGAGCTATATCTTCCACATCATCTCGTCCGCCCATAGTCACATAAATCAGGTTTGCGACCTGGCGTTGATAGCGGCGCACAAGCGATTCAAATGCCTGATGATCACCAGCCTGTATTGATCGAATAAGTGTGAAATCGTCAGTCACCGTCATATCAACTACTGCATAATAAACGCTTAAGACATTAAATTGTTTCTAAATATAAATCGAATTTTGTTCGAATTAAAAATAAAATCCAATCTCCATACAACGTAGATTGGGCTGACGACAGTTTGGTTTCTTATACTCAATCCATAACTTGATCAATGATACCCCCGCACAATAGATCATCTCCATCGTACACAACTACGGATTGTCCAGGTGTGATTGCGCGCTTGGGCTGATCAAACGTCACTCGAATTTTTCCAGATTCTTCAAGTGAGACGAGCGCATCTGTCCCTTCATCCTTGTATCTGACTTTTGCCTGCACACGCAAACTTCCCTCAAATCCTGCTATACCGCTCCAGTTCACTTGATCGGCAATAAGTGTTCGGTGATGAAGTTCAACATCTGGTCCAATCCTGATGGTATTTGTCTGGCTTTCGATAGCGGTGACGTACATTTTCTGTTTATGTGCGCCTATATTCCGACGTTGTCCAATAGTATAGAAAGGATAGCCGTTGTGCTTGCCGACGACCTTTCCATTCTGCACAATATCACCGCCAAAAACTCGTTCCTGCAAATGAGGAATACGTTCGTTTAAAAAACGTTCATATCGGTCATCGGGTACAAAACAGATTTCATAACTTTCTTGTTTCCGTGCATTGATCAATCCATACTGTTCAGCAAGAACTCTCACTTCCGGCTTCGTCAACTCGCCAAGCGGAAACAACGTCTTGCTCAACGAGTCCTGTGTTATTGCCCAGAGTGCATATGATTGATCTTTCTCAGTATACTTGCTGCGCGAAAGAATATAGCGATTGCTTTTTTCATTATACCGAATACGAGCATAGTGTCCTGTTGCAATATACCGCGCTCCAAGGTCCTCTGCTTTTTTCAATAATGCACCCCATTTAATTTCCCTATTGCAGATAACACATGGATTGGGAGTCCGTCCCTTCATATATTCATCAATGAAATTTTTAATAACGACCTCATTGAATTCTTCACGGTAATTCACAACGTAATGTGGAAATCCCAATTTGTCAGCGACAGTATGCGCATCGATAACTGCACTCTGATCGCAGCAATTCCCTTCGTTCCGGATATTGCCGCCGACCTCCATATAGTCGTACGTCTTCATCGTAATACCGATAATGTTATACCCTTGCTTTACTAACAGCGCCGCCGCCACCGAGGAATCCACTCCACCGCTCATACCGACTACAACAGTTATTTTTTTATTATCTTCTTTCATTTCCGTTCTTAAGATACTAAACAATTGCACAGCGTTCAAAATTGATAAATGGACTCCAATGTAATTCTACACTCCATGTATCCAACATCGGTTTATGTATAGAAGGTCTCAGAGAAAAGACCCATCAGGTTGGAAAGGAGTTTAACTCCCAGATTAAACCAATATTTTAGTTTCATCTGTTCGTGATCATATTTATCTATTGGAGTTTTACGCAAGCGGGACTTTTCCCAACTTGGACTGAGTTCTCTTCTTGGTTTAATTTAACATAAAAACAGGCAGGCCAAGTACATCGATCTAAGTATTACGAAAAGAAGAGTCGGCATCTCTATTGTAAAATTATATCAAGTCTTCCATTCATGCTCTCCACGTCAATGAGCCACACCGAGACTATCGAGGTCTTTCAATACTTGCTCTTTGTTTCCCCAGTCGCTCCAGAGAACTCCCTCTACACGTAGAACAAACAAGCTTTCGGGAATTACTTCAAGCACACATTTAGAAAAATTTATCGATGGAATACTTTTAAATGCATCCACAATAAATTGTTCCTCTTCATCTGTACCGTATACTGATTTTGCTTTTTTAAAGGCATCGTAAATAACTTCTAAGTGTTGGCGGTACATTTTCACGAGTGTCTCGCATTTCGCAGCCAGCACCAATGAATTCCATAGGCTTCCACCATTGAAAAACTCCCGTGCTTCTTCCAGTTTCGGTTTTTCACAAAAGCGAACGACTTTGTAAAAACGATTCCCTTCGTGCAGCAAGAATTTCTTGCTCGGTTCAATCCAACCATATTGCAAATTAACATCGGTGGGTTTTATTCCTAACAATACTACGAAGTCCGGATGTTTCCCTACAAACGATATTGCACGCTCCACATAGCTCAGAAACCGGTCTTCTTCCCCGATAAAATGATCGGAAGGAAAAATTGCAATAACGGCTTCGGGATCGCGAAAGTAAATATGCGACAGTGCAAGATACACGCTTGCCGCCGACTCTCGATTTTCCGGAGCAACAAGAACGGCTTTTCGTTCGCGCTCCTTAATATCTTCCTGAATGTAACTCCGATGCTTGCGATTAACAACGATCTGAAGTTGTTTTGCAGGAATAATTTTCTCTACGCGATCCAGAGTATGGCGCAGCATGGATCGCTTGCCGATGATGGCAGAATATTGTTTGGGACGCTCTACACCGTACCGCTTGCGGATAAAATCCTGCAGACGCTTCCCTTCCCCTCCGGCAAGAACGATTCCCCAAAGATGATCTGTACTCGACATATGGCGCATCAGTTTTGTGGACTATATTCACACACTTCATTTTTGTGAAGCACATTTACAGTGCATTCGCTTCATAAGAAATGTAGGAAAGAACTTACATTGACGCAAGAGTTGATTGAGTAAATAATTACAGATTATCATAATTTAGTGGGAGTATTCGTACAAATTGATTGATGCAAAGATTGAGGATGATTTGAATGAAACAACAAAAGGGTTACAACAAGAGAGATCGTTCTTTACTTTCAACAATGCGATCTGCCGTCGAATTTACATTAAACACATCAGAGAAACTGTGCGATGATGACGCCGTCCTACGAACCCGCTATTTCAACGCTTCCTTTAGCAGCCATTTATTCCAATTGACCGACCATTCATTCACATTTTTTTCTGTGACCCGTGTCAGTGGACTATACATAAGAGGTTCATTTGGTGTTTTACTTTTAATTATTTTATCAAGTAATATTTCAACCGATTTATAACCCATCTGGAAATAATTTATTCCAACAAGGCCTTGTACATAACCACTCTTCACATATTCCAATTCGACCGGGACTGCATTCCCTGCAACTGCTTTTACTTTGCCCGGCTGCCATTTTAAACTATTTTTTATTTGAAGTGCTGTACTGCCAATCAATATCCATCCTGCAATATTGGGGTTTGCTTTTTGCTCACGTGCAATAGTCTGAGATGCTATTTCTGGAATTTCTAAATTATAGTACACATTATCGGGACTGAGTGTGCAATTGGGATGTTTTTTTAGTTCTGCTTTAATTCCCTGAAGACGGCGTTGGAGATTGAGTGCATTTTTATTTCCAGCAAGAATGGCAATCGCTCCCGTCTCATTGAGTTCGTTTGCAAGTTCCTTCATAAGCATATGGCCGAATTCAAGATCGTCCGCACCATAGTATGCAAACCGGTTACTCTTTGGAGCATCCGAATCGAAACACATAACCGGTGTTCCTTTTTCAACCGCTCCGTTAATAATAGATGTCAAATAGTTCGCATCGGAGCAGGATATCGCAATTCCACTTACACCGGAACGACTCATTCGTTCAATTGCAGCAGCTTGTTCCTCTACATTTTCCTTCTCAGGGGTTGCCAGGTCAATCACTACATCAACATTATATTTTGCACCCAGCTCCTTTGCAGCTAATTTCGCCCCCGAGTGTGCTGCAATGAACACGGAATTTGTACCCATTTTCCCGATAAAACCAATGTTTATTTTCTTCTGTATGGAATTATTTTTACCTGTTTGAGCAAATATGATTCCAAAGGTTACAAATGCAAGACCGGAGAGTAAAATGAATTTATGTCTCATACTATTCACAACCTTTCATTTGTATTCCACATCTTCTATCATCAGCACACAAATTCTATTTTGCAATGCTAAGTATAGTTATATCGTTTATGCTGCATAACAACATCTCGCTCCTACGAGATGAAGACAAAATATATAACAACAAAAAGGATATCACCAGCAATCATGAAAGCTTAATAACTTCAACGATTTACTGCTTCTTTGAGTAGCCACTTCTTCCAATTAAACGACCATTCATCCAGATTCTCTTTCGTGACACGAGTCGGCTGATCAACAATCATTTCTTCAGCTGGTATCTGATTCTTCACTATCTTATTAAGCAAAATTTCGACTGATTTATATCCCCACGAAAAACAACCCTGCGCAATAAGAACCTGTACATGACCACTCATTATATACTCCAATTCGCTTGGGAGTGCGTCGGCGGCCACGATCTTAACCTTTCCTGGTTTCCATTTTATCGTATTTTGTATATAGAGCGACCATCCACCGATAAACACCCATCCTCCAATTTGAGGATTTGCTTTTTGTGCCCTCACTACTGTTTCAGACGTCTTTTCTGGAAGTTCATCATGATAAAAGACTCCATTCGGAAGGAGTTTCATTGATGGATATTTTTTCAGTTCTTCCAAGGCACCTTGAATACGTTTCTGAAGATTTTGTGCATTTTTATTCCCGCCAAGAATTGCCACAGTGCCATTTTCATTCATTACTTGAGCAAGCTCTTTCATGAGTATGCGTCCAAATTCAGTATTGTCTGAACCATAATATGCAAACCGTTTACTTTTTGGTGCGTCAGCATCAAAACAAACAACCTGAGTACCATGATCAACAGCGTTATTTATTGCTGGTGTAAGAATATTCGCATCACTACACGCGACAGCAATTCCGGCTGCACCCGAACGGCTAAGTTGATCAACTGCCTGTGCTTGTTCCTTTGGATTCTCGGTTTTTGGAGTCTGCCAGTCAATGATGACCTCTACACCGTATTTGGCACCAATTTCTTTGGCAGCTACGCGCGCCCCCGCATACGCGGCTATGAACACCGGATTTGATTGACTTTTTCCAATAATACCTAGAGTGATTTTTTTTGTATCCCCTTTTTTGTTAACATCTTGAGCATAATTCTGTCCATAATTTATAATAAATAGACAGATAAGGAAAACGAGTCTGTGTCTCATAGTGTTCACACCTTTCGCTTATGGCGTGATAAGTAATTGTGTTTAGAAATCATATTACCGTTTTATAGGAATGATAATACTTCCATAATGCTTGCCATTGATATTCTTAAAGCATATGTATTGAACAAAATAAATTCATCATTTCAATATAGTGTTCATATTGCGTAATATAATATTATCCTTACTAAAGCATTGAGGGTCGTCTCTTTGCCTCAAGTGATTTTTGAGGTGTCTGCGAAAGTGCTCCATATTCATTTTGAGAGTTCAACTTGAACTGATTAACAAGTGATTGAAGAGTTTCCGTTAATCGGTTCAGATCTTCTGCAGCACGGGCAATCTGTTGAGTGCCGGAAGCTGTTTGCTGAGTTACACTCGCTATGGCTTCCATGTTTTTACTAATCTGTTCGCTGGTGCTCGATTGCTCTTCATTTGCGACGGCAATCTGTGATACCATGTGTGTCACTTTCTGTGTTATCTCTACGATCTCATGCAGTGATACACCGGCATGATCTGCCAATACAATTCCTTCATCCACTTGGTTCGTCGCATTCGCCATTGTGCGAACTGCACCATGACTATCTGATTGAATTTGCTGAATCATCCCTGCTATTTGTTTTGTCGCTTTCGTTGTTTGTTCTGCCAGCTTTCTCACTTCATCAGCCACCACTGCAAAACCGCGGCCCTGTTCGCCCGCTCTCGCCGCTTCGATAGCAGCATTCAAAGCCAAGAGATTTGTTTGGTCAGCAATATGTTCAATCACTCCAATGATCTCACCGATCTGATCGCTTGATTTTCCAAGATTTTGGATTGTTCCAGCCGATTCTCTTACAACATTAGCAATTTGTTTCATTCCGCTCACGGTATCTAATACAACTTTCCCGCCTTGCTCTGCAGCACCTTTGGCTTTCTCTGCGGTTTGCGCAGCCTCTCCTGCATTCTCAGAATTCACTGCAATGCTTTTTGCCATTTGTTCAACGGCCCGTGCTATCTCTTCGGATTGAGTTGTTTGCTCCTGGGAACCTGCAGCCATTTCTTCAGTGCTAGAGCTAATTTGTGCGCTCGCACTCGCTACCGAGGTTGCCGTTTCGGATACTTGAATCAATGTGTCACGTATGGAACTCACAAACCGATCAAAGGAATTTTTAAGTTGACCCATCTCATCTTCTCGGGTCGTATTAAACTGCGTGTTCAGATCAGCATTATCGATACTCACTTGTATCGCCTGGATGTCTTTTACCAAAATCCGGGCATATCTAATAACCCATACAATCCCCAACACAAGGAAAATTAAATTAAAAATTGAAGACAACGCTATTTGTCTCCAGACAGCGGCCATAACCGGATCCATTGAGATGCCAACAATCGTAGTCCCTAGTTTCCTTCCCTTATATTCAACCGGACGCGACTCCATGACAATATCTTTTTGATCATCAAATTCTACTTTGCGCAACAGTGTCGCTATATCATATTTCAGTTGTCGCGGATTATGCTCAACAATGGGTTGATTGGATTCATCCAGGATCAATATAAAAGCAACACCAGGATCTTTCTTTGCCCAATTGAAGGACGTTTGGATGAGATCGAAATTTCCGTCGTTCAATCCAGCTCCAACCGAGAAGGAAAGCGTTTCCGAAAGCAACCGGGCATTGTTGTCCGATGCATCACGCCCAGCCGACCTCTGATTGATCCAGTAATAGGTGATTCCAAAAAAAGTTATCACCAATAATGGAAGAAGAAATATTGCAATCAGTCTAGCTGTTAATGATTTATTAATTAGGTCCATCATGGCTGTCCTCCGTTAATATCATAATGATTACGCCATATACAGCAAAATCTCTTTCCGCTCACATATCTTTTTTTCAATATATTATACTCAGATGCAATTTCATACGCTGCAAATATGCGTTTTCTCACTCACAATAGCTATCAGCAATCGAATGATTCTTCGTCAGACTAATCCTATGGAGAACCGCATAGAATGGTTTGATCGAGCAAGAGTCACCTTTATAGCAATGAATAATAGTAAAACCCTGTCTTCGTAAGTAAAACCAGCATCAGTTATGCTTCATTTGTTTATAGCGTTTCAGCTTTCCTTTGACTGTATCGATAAGCATATCGCCTGAAAATGGCTTTGTNNCCTCCGATTGTCGAGGTTTCAAGATTTATATCAGAAATTATCAAGGATGGCATGTCATTCTTAAGTCCGGTGAGCGCTTCATCGGATGTATTGTAGGCCTGAACGGTAAACCCACCACCTTCAAGCACTCGTACGATCATTCCCAGAGTATTTTCATCGTCATCAATAACATAGAGCATNNAGTTCATTAATAACCGCTGAGCGTTCCTTTGCATTCATTCCGGAAGTCCAAACAAGTGTAAATGCATGTGCATAGGATTCTTCCTTAGCCTCTAACTCGAGCTTTATGTGCTCTTCCGTTGCAATGCGAAGGGTTGTTCGCAAATCTCGAAGCTGACTCTGTTCTTCCAGAGAGACTGCACCATCTGCCCAAGCCAGCAGCAACACACGCTTATACATATCGCGAGCTTGCTCGGATGTTTTTTGTGTCTGCACAACATGAGGAGCAGTTTCTGGTACTCTTCGCAGTTCTTGTGCCGTTGCATTTTGCTGCATTGTCGCTTGTACAGGTTTTTGTGCATGAACAGTCTCGATCATCTGTTGCGTTTTCATAGGAACAGAATACGCCGCATCAGAACTCTTTGGAGAAGCATCAGGTTCTTGTATTTGACGCGCAGCAGCATCACTCAGTAACTCTTCATGTCGTTTTTCTGCTTCGAGTTTTTTTTGTTGCCATTCCTCAAGTTGCGTCTG
Organism: Ignavibacteriota bacterium; assembly: GCA_003155495.1. Classification (GTDB taxonomy): domain Bacteria; phylum Bacteroidota; class Ignavibacteria; order UBA10030; family UBA10030; genus Fen-1298. The sequence goes on along the minus strand of PMDB01000053.1, from coordinate 16,341 downwards.
GTGATTGGATTCTTTCTTTAATCGCTCCAATTCTGCACGCCGGCGATCCTCTTCAAGTCTTGTTCGCGCAGCATCTTCCATTGCTCCGCGGTTCGATACTGCAATATTCTTCTTCGCTGCTTCTTCTTTCAAGAAAGCGATCCGCTCTTGGAATGCATAGATGTATGCATTTGTTGGATCGATGATCCGTGCTTTATCGAGATGTCCCTTCGCCTCTTCCAGAAGTCCTGCTTTAATGCACTGATCGACCACCTTCAGGATGAAGTTTGCTTCCGTTCGGACTTCTTCATGATTATGTTGACTTGAGGGCGTCACTTGTTCTTTAGTTCTAAAATATTTATCCTATTCTACAACAACTTCAAATTAGTTTTGATCGTACGCTGTACGATTTATTGGCAAGTTCTACCAATGATGTCAGCACCGTTCTTGATACCACCATCGTCTGACAATGTCGCTCACACTCGTCGATGCATTACTTATTTTCCATTTATCAAAAAACTTTATATCCGCACTCGCAGGTTCCGGATTAGGAGAATCCATCTGCACTCGCAGCGGCATAGGAACCGCATCACCGACTATTAATGCCTCTCCTTGACGAAGTGAAGGAAGCAGATTTTCCAGACCGGGAAACGTGTCTGCAACAAGCCGACGCACATAATTCTGATCAACCGGATTTGTAAGACGCATCACTACAAAATTGTTACATTGAGACAGAATCGTCTCAGAAATATCAGATGGCCTTTGACTAACGATCATACAGCTTACACCATATTTTCTTCCTTCTTTCGCAATACGTTCGACTGTGCGCCTTGCAGATTGCGTGCCTCCGGCATTTGAAGACAGATAATTATGTGCTTCTTCAAAAACTAGGAGAATCGGACATTCACGCCGATTAATATTCCAAAAATTAAAATCAAATGCGAGCCTCGCCATAAGGGAAACAACAGTGTTGACGATATCAAAAGGAACGCCACTCATATCCATGATCGTTACTTTTGATTCACCATTCGATCCGAACATTTTTGTCAGTAATTCTGAGAACGATTCAGAGTGGATATATAATCTTGGCCGGAACATAAAGTCATATCGCGGATCGTTCAGTTTTGTATCAAGCTGAACAAGGAACCGGGCAAACTTGCCATGAAAAGGTCCGCTCTTCTCTGTCTCAAGAGCCTCTAATTTCGAACGTACCTTCGCAAAATCATAGTACACAGGTGTATCAATGGTGAGAACATTTTTTAACTCCGGATTTTGAAGACGTTTTGCCTGAAATACCAACTCTTTTAAAATGGTAATGTGCGTCGCTGCGTGTTCATCTGCAAGATCAACAAACACCTCCGTCATTTCCTGAAACGTCATCAACCAGAATGGCAATTCAAGTTCTGTTAAATTTAAATATTGGCTGTTTTTAGGGAACGCACTGCGATATTCATTGTGAATATCCAAAATAACGACTTTTGTCGCAGGATTGCCAATTACCTTTTGTAGGATTGAAGCAACACTGCATGATTTACCAGAACCGCTTGCTCCTATGATTGCAATGTGCTTTCCAAAAAACCGATTTGGATCAAGATAAGCACGCTCATTTTCAAAGTGTGTCAGCGTACCAGTTGAAAATCCAAACTTTTGGAACACCGAGAAAGCAATAGCAAGATCTTTTTCTTCTAGCAGATATACAGGTGCTTCTGCAGTTGGAAAAGCAGAAACTCCTCGCTCGAAGATACCGTTTTTCACCGAGCCGACGAGGGAGATGATCATCTCATAGTGAGCAGTAGTTTTTCCATTTTCACCATATTCCATTTTCCTAAATTCCGATACCATCCCTAATAGCACCTGTCTGCCAACAGGTACAAGCACATACGAACCAATTTGTCCGATAGGATATGTTTTTCCATTTAGTTGCAACGAGAGACTTGATAAATGTGGATCAAGAGCAACAGTCGCGTTTGAAGTCGTGACCTTGCGAATAACACCGATCCGTTTTTGATCCCATATTGTTTTTACAGCCATAGTAACACCTTATGTAGCCGAAAATTTGACAGTAATCAACTAATTTTTTTAATCATATACTGCGGTAATTTGGGGGACACCATAAATTTCGTTGTTCACCAACATTACCATATCCTCCGAATCAAACGGCTTCTGAAGAAATGGCAATTCTTGGACGAGAGTACTCAAATCACTCGGCAGATTTTCCAATAAGCTCCCGCTCATACCAATGATTTTAATATTTGGATTTATTCTCCTGAGGGCTGGAATTGTTGTAAGTCCATTCATATTGGGCATCAGCATATCGAGCAACACAACGTCGATCTTATTTTTATTTTTTTCATAGATCGAAATCGCTTCATGCCCGTCAAACGCAGTCATCACTTTGAATTTTCTGTTTTCGAGCGTAGCCCGAACAAGATCCTGCAGGCTTTTTTCATCATCGACAACAAGAACAGTTTCTCCATGTCCCATCGGGAGGTTGCTGCTTTTTGCAACATGCTCCTTCACTTTTTCTTCTTTGGCGGGGAGAAATACTTTAAACTCTGTTCCTTTGCCGAGTTCGCTATGGACATCTATGAACCCACCATGACTCTTTACAATGCTTAATACCGAAGAGAGTCCTAAACCAGTTCCTTTGCCCGGTTCCTTTGTAGTAAAAAATGGATCAAATATCTGATTTATAATCTCCGGCGAAATTCCAGTTCCTGCATCTTTTACACTGAGGATAACATATGGTCCCGGTACCGCTCTAAAATGTAAACCTGCTTCTTGTTCATTGAGTACGATATTTTGTAAATCGATGGCAAGCGTTCCACCATTTGGCATAGCATCTCGGGCATTGATTGAAAGATTCATTAATACCTGATATAACTGCGTTGCATCTCCCTCAACATTCCAGATTCCTTTCGGACAATGCCTTCTTACTTTTATCATAGGTGGGAATGTTTCTGAAACAAAATTGAGCAATTCCCATAGGAGATGCTTAAGCTGAAGAGTCACATGTTCGCCCTGCACTCCTCGCACAAATGACATCAGTTGTCTTACAACCCCTTCTCCACGCTTTGCCGAACTTTCCAATGTTCGTAAAATATCTTGGCTCGTTTCATCCGTGAGCTTTTCCTTCATAAAGGGAACAGCCAGAATAATGGGTGTTAGAATATTATTAAGGTCATGCAAAAGTCCACTTGCCAGAGTGCCCACACTTTCCAGCCGTTGAGCACGAAGGAACTGCTGTTCTATAATTTTTTTATCGGTGATGTCTGTATTAATGGTCAGGATTGATTTCGGCCGTCCATACTCATCCCGCACAAGACTCCACCTGCTTTCCATAACAAGGGTTTTTTCCATCTTCGTGACTTGTTTCAATTCACCAAACCAAGAGCCCTTATCTTTCACAGCGAGCAATGCTTGTTTTATACTTTCCGATTCCGTGTTGAGCAGTTGGGAGGCGTTTTTCGCTATGGCCTCATCCCGCTTCCACCCATAAATTCTCTCTGCACTATTGTTCCAATAGATTATTTTATCATCAAGATCTCGAACAACAATCGCATCCTGTGCGATATCTAGCAAATTTGCTTGTTCTCTAATTTTTTCTTCTGCTCGTTTACGCTCAGTAGCATCTTGCATATAAATCGCAAGGCCATCTTCCGCAGGATATGCACGAACTTGCAGCCAAGAATTTAACGCTGAATAGTATTCTTCAAATTCTGCAAACTTGTGGTCTTTCATTGCACTGTGTAATGCTTTATATGCTACGGAGTCTTTCGGTGCTGGGAATTCACTCCACCAATTTTTTCCCCAGAGGTCTTCACGTCGCTTGTTCACTTTTGCCAAGAAGACATCCGATCTCGGATTCAAATACTTCACTTCCCATGAGTTGCTCACCGAAAAAAATGCATCTGTAATACTGTCAAAGATAGTGATTATTTGTTTCTGAGACCGTTCGAGCTCTTCTTCCAATCGCTCGTTTTCCCACTCTGCTCTCCGCTTTTCAAGAGCATTCTGGATGGCACCGGGTAGTCGGCGAAGACTTGATTTCAGAATGTAGTCATCGGCTCCTTCTTTGAGACATTCCACTGCTATTTCTTCATTCTTCATTCCAGTAACGAGAATAAATGGAATCCTTGTCCCTCTTTCACGAACGATCTTCAGCGCCTCTAGACCACTGAACTGAGGCAATGAATAATCTGCAAGCACTACGTCTGGAGAGGATGTTTCAAGCTCCTTTAAGAATTTGCTCTTGGAAGCAACTCGGCGTGTGTTATGTTCGATGTTTGCGTTCCGAAGTTCTCGATCGATCATTTCAGCATCGATGGGAATGTCTTCCAGAATCAAAATGTTTAGAATTTCGGCTTGTTGTGTCATAACATTTAACCTATTTTTTTGCTTATTGTTTTCCTATGTCTTTGGAAGTGTGAAATAAAACCGGGCACCATTATCCACTTTTCCTTCAGCCCACACACGTCCGCCATGTCTTTGGATAATCCGCTTGACAATGGCCAGACCAACACCTGTTCCTTCAAATTCTTCTATCTCGTGCAATCGGTGAAATACCCCGAAGAGACGATCGGCATATTGCATATCAAACCCTACTCCATTATCATGTACGCAATACACAATTTCCCCATCATACAAATATGAATCGATTTCCACTTTTCTCTTCTCTCGATAATGAGTATACTTGAATGCATTTGAAAGAAGATTGTACCATACTTGACGAATGAACGTTGCATCTCCATATGCCGGAAGTAATGGGTGAAGTGTAATCGAGTAAGAGAATGGCGCCGTTTCGCATTCCAGTAATTCGTCAATCACCTTTTGTGCTATCAATGTCATATTAATAAAAGAATGTTCGGGATCAGACTTAACCAATTTTGAAAATGCGAGCAATCCGTCAAGCAGTTTCTCCATTTGTTCGGAACTTTCTGTAATCTGTTGTAACAAGGTAGACTCTTTCGTATCGAAATTCGTTGCATGTCGTTTACTGAGCCACTCACAATTATTTCGGATTGCACGCAACGGTGCACGTAAATCGTGAGATATAGAATACGACAACGCTTCTAATTCATTAGAGACAGCTTCAACTGTCATGTCCATCGTGTGTTGATGAGAAGCAAGTTGGCTTCGCATGCTCTGGATGTCTTCTTTCTGGCTTTCAGTAATTATATATGCCATTATAGAACTTCTCCTCTTCCAATAGGAATGCGTGCTTTAGCCCATGCTTGTGACAATCGTTCGAGTGCTATTGCTATATTATCGAGCGATAGCATAGAATCCACGAGACCTTCTTCATGTGCCGCCCGAGGCATTCCAAACACTACACAGCTCTCTTCATCTTGACCGATTACATATCCGCCTTTCGATCTAATATGCTTCAGTCCTTCGACCCCATCTTTGCCCATGCCGGTCATAATAATACCGAGCAACGGACCTTGAAATGCCGCAGCAGCAGATGTCATCATGATGTTTGCTGAAGGCCGATATAAGATGTCCGCGGGTCCGTCTGAGATTTCTATTGTTACATGAGAACCGTTGTTACTATACGCCATTTGTTTTCCACCAGGAGCAATCAGAACTTTTCCGGGCTCAAAGGCTTCCCCATGCTCCGCTTCCTTTACATGAACCCTACTTATACTATTCAACCTTTCTGCTAATGTTCTGGTAAAATGAGGTGGCATATGCTGAACGATACCGATACCTAAGGGAAAACGTTCTGGAAGTTGTGGAATAATATTGAGCAGCGCTTGCGGTCCACCGGTCGATATACCAAGTACTACAGCGTGAAATTTCAATACCATACTTTCGAAACTAATATTCTTCGGTTTTGGTTTGTGATGAACTGTTTTACCTTGTGAAGACTGTACCAGTCTCCTCATACGAAATCGTGTTTGCACTAAACTGCTCCGTGCAATTTGTTTCACTTTCTCGACAAGTTCGTTTTTGATATTTTTGATATTGATCGAGATATATGACAAATCTTTGGAAATAAAATCAACAGCTCCTAGGTCAAGTGCTTGCATGGTCGCTTGTGCACTTTCTGTCGTCAATGAACTCACCATAAGCACGGGCACCGGCATTTGGTCCATAATAATTTTGAGTGCGGTGAGTCCATCCATCCCGGGCATATCAATATCCAGTGTAACAATGTCCGGTTTTAAGGTGCTGATCTTTACTATTCCTTCGTTCCCATCGCACGCAGTCCCAATGACACGGATTTCAGGATCTGATTCGAGCATGAGCTTCAGCGATTTCCGCATGAATGCGGAATCATCAATCACAATAACTTTCACTATATTTTCTTCTGACGGCATCATACTATCTTCCCTACTCATGCTACCTTCCCGAAATGATGGGCAACCAATTCGATAAACCGACCTACATCGATAACTAAAATAACGCTCCCGTCTCCAAGAATCGTTGAACCTGCAATACCAGGAACATCACCGAGGTAATTGCCCAATGTCTTGATAACCACCTCTTTTTGTCCCTGGAGAGAATCGACGAGAAGTCCAATTCTTTTTTCTGCCCATCCGACTATCACAACATATGAAACAGCCGACTGATGAATAGTTCGATTTTTTCCGATGATGTCGGACATTCTTGCGAGCGGCAGAATGGTATCACGCACTCGTATGACTTCACGTCCTTGAATACTGTAGATTTCTTCCGGAGTAATCCGAACAATTTCGAGTACTGCACTCAACGGAACAGCAAATATCTCATCGACTACTTTCAAGAGGAGGCCCTGAATAATCGCAAGTGTCAACGGCACCTTTAAAGTGATGATTGTTCCTGTCCCTACATTAGAATCAATCTCGACAATACCTTTTAATTTTGCTATGTTGGTTTTGACGACATCCATCCCAACACCTCTTCCGGAGACATTCGTTATTTCTTTCTTGGTGCTAAATCCTGGAATAAATAATAAATTGAGGACATCAGATTTTGACATTTCTATCGCTTCAACTTCCGATATCAACCCCTTTTCGATCGCTTTCCTTTTCGTTATATCAATATCAATGCCGCGGCCATCGTCTTCCATTGTGATCAGGATGTAATTTCCATCACGCTCCGCGTTAACCACAATGATTCCTTGTTCCGGTTTCCCTTTGCTCTTTCTTTCGTCGGGTGATTCAATACCATGATCGACCGCATTACGAATCATGTGAATAAGCGGATCTTTCAATTCCTCTATAATGGTTTTATCCAACTCAGTTTCCTTGCCATAGATTTGAAGATCTACCTCTTTCCCCGTCGTACGCATAACCTCTCGGGCAACGAGCGGAAGTCCGCTAAACACTTTTTCTATTGGGACCATCCGTGTTTTCATGACCGCCATTTGAAGTTCCGTTGTTACAAAATCAATCTGACTGCTGACGTCAGCAATCTGTTTCGACATATCTAAACGTTCATATTTTTCTGTCAAGGATTGTGCCGCCTGTGAAAGGCGATTGCGAGCAAGGACAAGTTCTCCGATAAGATTCATCAAATCGTCAAGTCTCCCAACATCGACTCGGATGGTTGTATCAATTGCATGTTGAGACTGAACCTCGGCGAGTTCAGCAACATGGATATTTGGTTCTATAAGTGATGATGCTGCAGCCTGAACTTGAATAGGCGCAGACTTCTGCTGCATCCCTCTCCGCAATTTTTCGAGAATACTTTCCATTTCTATAGGTTGCAGATTTCGACTTTCAATCCGCTGTAAAAGCACACCCGCGGTCTTATGAACCTCGATAAGCACATCAATTATTTCAATTGTGGCAGCATAGTCGCCCTTCCGAAGCTTATTCAACAGATCTTCACTGGTATGTGCCAATTCAGCAATTTGGCTGAATCCAAGAAACGANNCTCAAGTGATCGAGAATTTCTCTTGCTTCAACAAGATAGCTTTCGAATATTTCCCGCATCTCTTCATCAAAACCAGGTGCAGTCTTATCATTGTCCATGGATCATCATTCCCTTATTATCGCATACCGCCAATATATTTTCTTAAGCTACTTTTTTTCGTTTTCTTGCCACGCTGTCACGACTTCATCGATCTTTGTTTGATGTTCAGGCGTTTTCATGTAGGAAGCATTAACATCGAATGATTTTGGACCGGCTTTATCCTCCTCAACATAGCGTCTCGCTTCGTCGGTCTTCTTCTTCGCAGTTTCAAAATAATTCAGCTCAGTCAATAATTCTCTGCGCACAGACTCTATCAGATGATTCGCTGCGCCAATTTTTTGTGCCGTTATATCCTGCACCTGAAGTGCAACTGTGATATTGCTGGTGTTCTCTCTTAATTCCGCCAAGGTTTGTCTGATACCTGTGAGCATGAGCAGTTGACGTTCGGGAATTCCTTTTCCATCGAATTCTTTTAAACCATTCTCAACCATATGAATCTTTGTTCCCATCTGATCGAGAACGTCGAGAATTTCCACTGTAGCAAGTTCCGTCGCTTGCGTCACCGTATTCAATTGAACCGATGCATTAGGAATCTTGCTCGAGCTGTCTTCAATTGCATTCTTGATGCGGTCGAGCAACATAATAACCTTCTGGAGCGCAGTAATTACACTTTCTGTTGTCCCTGCATCCTCGTTCACCTTTTTTTCAGCTAGCATATTTTCACCTTTTGTTTTATACTGCACTATAAATAGTCTGTTATTTAACTGTTCAGATTCTCATATTTCACGTTTATAATTGTCCTGCGCGTGCCTTACTTAACAAGGACTCAACCATCTTTTTCCGCTCTAGCTCACCTACGACTTCAGAATCATTCGGAAGTGGGAGATTAATGGAAAGCGGCTGAACTGCTGGAACGCTGAAGAATCCAGTTGTGAGCTTTCGCAGCTCTTCAGCAACTGCCTGGATCGTACCCATGACAGTACCAATGTGCTGCTGGGTAATATCTTGCACTTGAAGTGCCATCATAATCTCTGTGCAATCATCTTGAAGGTCCTTCAGCAAACGTTCGAGATTACTTGTCGGGCCGCTCATTTTCATACTACGTAGGTGCGCTGCCCACGCTTCAGCAAGCTCCACAATATCCGCATCCCAACCCGATTTCTCAACCAACGTCTTCACGATTCCAGCCATTTTATTTGTCGCAACACCAAGATCGGATGCTACCATGCCCGAAGAGACAGAAGTGATCACTTGATCAAGTGTTGCTACCATTTTATCCAACGTATTTAATATTTGGGTAGACGCTTGTTCCGTCGCTTCCGTCACACGGATGAGTTGACCAGAAGCCCTTGGGATATTCACCATCGCCACTTCCAGCACTGCTTTCAAATCTTCAATAGCTGGACTAATTTCATTTAGAAAGCCAGCGATTTCATCAAGGACTGGAATAGTGCGCTGACCGTATTCACAGAATACTTTCATTTCAGCTGCTTTTTGTAGAACTTTTTCAACTTCCTGTTGGTTCATAACTCTATCCTCTCAGGATCTTATTAATGTAAGAACGATTTTTCATCCCGTTCTATACAGCACTAACTTGAACGGTCTTGAGAATACCCTCGATCTTCTCTTTCAATTCCTGCGGCGTGAATGGTTTCATAATATAACTATTTACTTTCGCCTGAAGTGCCTCTACGACATCATGCTCTGTCCCGCGGGTGGTGATCATGAGAATCGGCATGGACGAATACAATGGATTCGATCGAACAATTTTGATAAGATCCAATCCGTTCATCTCCGGCATGTTCCAGTCCGCTAGAACGAGAGACACGTCGGGATACTCCCTATCCATTACTTCCAGAGCTTCGCGGCCGTTGCCCGCCTGGCATACTTCGTACCCAATTCCCACGAGCATCTTCCCGAGAATGGTTCGCATCGTTTTCGAATCATCGACTACCAGAGCCTTTGCCATGTTTCTATCCCGTTCCTCTTTGTCTCGCAGGAATCATCTCCCCGATCCGGCCGCTTGCGAGCGAGCGGCAGAATAGGGCTCAGCCGATTCGACTTTGAAACGGCTTATGAGTGTTTGTGGCAGGGCGGCCATTTCGCCAACACCCTGTGCTGCTCTCTGTGTGTCGTTTCCTCCTGACGTCGTGTCTCGTGCCGCCTGGGCGACTCCCGAGATGTTTCTTGCAATCTCGGTCGTTCCTTTGGCCGCTTCGTTTATGTTCCGCCCGATCTCATTGGTCGTGGCTGTCTGTTCCTCCACTGCCGATGCGATCGTGTTCGAAATGTCGTTGATCTGGTTGATAATGCCGACTACGGCGAATCCTTTACCTGCTTCTCCCGCTCGGGCCGCTTCGATCGTCGCGTTCAAGGCGAGCAGGTTTGTCTCATGCGCGATCGAAGTAATGTCTTGGACTCGCATCTCCAGCGCAAATGATCGCGCTGACGCAAATAGCTGCTCGAGACGAGCATCTCCGTTCAACATCGCGAGCGTGTCGTCTGTGGCGGTCATCGTGCCCCAGTAGCCTGTTGCTGCAACGCAGCCCGCAATTGCTAGAACGACACCGAAGCCGAGGGTCAGTCGGATGCCGATGCTCGCGTTCCGCAAAAAAATCCAAGTGCGGTTACTCTTTTTCGAGGGCTTTCGTTCTTCGACCTTCGCCCCCGGTTCAGTGGCATTGACTGCAGTGGGGGAGTTTCTTCCCCCCACTCGAATGCCTTCGCTAGCCTCTTTACTGCTCGTTACTTCCCCCACGCCCATGACGTACTCCTTACTGACTGCATGGCGCAGCCTTCTTGACTACCCGCTCGCGCTCGCAGTTCGGGCACGGGTCGACCGTGTCTCCGGTTCTACGATGAAGCGTCCCACAAGTGCCTGGAGTTGGCCTGCCATCTCACCAACACCCTGTGCCGCTTGCTGCGTATCGTTGGCTCCGGTCGTTGTATCTTTTGCTGCCTGCGCCACGCCGGAGATATTGCTGGCAATCTCGGTCGTTCCTTTGGCTGCCTCGCTCACATTGCGTCCGATCTCATTGGTAGTGGCCGTCTGCTCTTCCACCGCCGACGCGATCGTGTTCGAAATATCGTTGATCTGGTTGATNNCGTTCATCTCCGGCATGTTCCAGTCAGTAATAATAAAATCCACTTTGCCGTTTGGAAGCTTTTCAAGTGCTTCTTTTCCATTTGAGGCTTCAATTGTATCAGTGAAACCCACAGTCTTTAACGCATTCGTGATTATGCGTCGTATGGTGATCGAATCATCCACAATGAGAATCTTTATTGATGCCATGGTACTATCCTTTTATAGTTTTTTTGTAAATTTTTATTTTTTCTGTCTTCTATGTCATTTATTTCTTTTCTGTATCAAAGTGCAATTTTGTGTGCACAATAAGTATCGGCAAAGGAACGATTTGCTAATAGGATATTTCCTATGCTCACCCTGTATGTGGAATTGTTTTATGGATAAATCGGAAGACTTCTCGCTGAATGGCTTCGGTGCTGAGCGGTTTTTCTAAAAACGCTAGCGCTCCACTTTCCAATGCAAGATCTTTGTCCTTCAAATCGGTCATCGAAGAGAGGACGATAATCGGGATATCCTGATACTCGGGAGTTTCTCGAAGTGTGCGAATGAATTCATATCCGTTCATATCTGGCATATTGAGATCGGTGATGATGAGATCGAACTTTTCTGACGGCATTCGCTCCAGCGCTTCTATCCCGTCTCCCGCCGTAATCACACGAAATCCTTTCATATTCAACGCTGCGGCAACGAACTTCCTCACTGTCGATGAATCGTCTACAACGAGAACTACTTTTTCCATACTCTACTACTCCTTCTTGTAAGCGGTCGTCTTAGGAATGCTCACCAGTTTAAATGCGGTTGAAATCTTGTGTAGCATTTCCGAGAAACCTATAAAGAGATATCCGCCCCGATTGAGGCTGTTGAATAGATCTCCAACAACCTGGATTTTTGCCTTCTCATCAAAGTAGATGAGAACATTTGCGCAAAAAATGAAATCGAAGTGCATCATGTGCCGCATTTTTTCCCTATCTATCAAATTAACATATTCGAATCGAACGAGTTCTTTTACTTCATGCCGCAATCGATAGATGCCGTTGGATTGGTCAAAATATTTGTTTAAATATAATTTTGGTGTGTTGCGGATTGCATATTGATTGTATTCTGCTTTTTGTGCCATATCGAGCACTGCTGTATTAATATCTGTGCCGATAATTTCGATACGCAACTCTGGATATCGAGGTTTGAGATGTTCAAGATACAACAGAGCTAATGAATACGGCTCTTCCCCGGAAGAACATGCCGCACTCCATATTCTCAATGTTCGATTATTATATGCCTTCTTTGATTCAATAACTTCCTCAGCAAACTTTTGCTGAAATGCATCGATTTGCGCCTCGTTCCGAAAGAAAAATGTTTCGTTGATTGTGACCATGTTGCACAAGAATTCAAACTCATATTCTTTTTGTTGGCCGTACTTCAGTAAATGAAGATAATCCTCGAAATGTCCAATCTTAAGTACTTGCAGTCGTTTTACAAGTCTTCCCTCGATCAAGTACTTCTTCTTCTCAGGGAAAAAAATGCCTGTTTTCGAATAGATGAAATCCCTTAGCATAACGAAGGTTTCTTCAGAAAGCTTTGGACTGGAGTCAACTCGGATTCTATCTTGGGCCTGTTCAAACACAATCAGTTGCTCCACGGTCAAGCGACTCATTCCCGTTAGTTGGTATAATTGCCTCCACTGGAATTCCAGCAGCTTGGAATGTCATGAGTGCGGCTTCCCGTACCATCTCGTTTTCGTCTTTTACAAATCGAGCTATGCATTCTAAAGCACGACGTGTTGGCATAGTTATAAGCCGTTCGATCATATGCACGCGAGACCAGGGATCCATGTCAGCCATAACACTTTGAAGAAATACAGCAGCACGGTCACAATCGATTCGAAAGAGTGTGTCTGCAATAATATCCCAATCTTCTTGATTCGCTTCGTACCAAGCTTCTGAGGTTATATCAAATGCCCGTTCCAATTCACTGTCATCAATCCTATATCCACGAAAACCCTTAAAGGAACGTACAAATTCGCCGGCAAGTTTACCGAGCAGCATCATGATCTGTATCTTTCCACGCGTTACTCCTGCTTCGAGGCACTCGACAGCTATTTGAAATACACGTGGTCTGACCGACATCTGCGCTACAATGACACAATCCATCTCTTCGGAAATCCCAAGAGAAAGAAGCAGTTCTTTCGTTACAACAGGGTCCTTAAACTGAATAAGTCCCTTTGCGGCACTAAGTTGAATTTGATGATTATCATTGTGAAGAGCGTGCAGCAAATCGTTTCGTATTTTGTCATCTAATTGATACTCGAGATTACACCGTTCGATGATTAAAACTACTTCGTGCAGCAGCACATCCCGAAGCGGATCTTTGATAGCCTCATAATTTGCTAAAAGTACTTCAAGTGTATCAACATCTCCTACAATTCCTAAAGCGTCGAGCAACGCGAAGAGATAAATTTCCTCCGCGTTGCCGGCGTTGATTGCATCCCGATATTTGCCCTCGAGGTATTCACGCACAGAATCGCCGCCAATTTTTCCGAGCGCTTCGATTGCGATGATTCGGGCGAAAGGATAATACTCGAAGGTATTAAAAATTGGTTTGACCGCTTCACGGCTACCGATATTACCGATGGCCTCAATGGTTGCAACAAGGACATTCTGATCTGGATCTCTCAAGAGCGGTAAGAGGTAATAAATTGGTTCCTTGCTCTTGATCTCGCCAAGAATATCCACTGCTAATTTGCGAATATCCTTACTAACATCTCTCAAATATGGAACAAGTGCCTGAACAGAAGCTTCTTGTAATTGGACGAGCACTTTAGCAGCGAGGTTTCGAGAAGTGATATTCTCATCCCCGATATGGTGAACGATCGCACGAGCGGTAGCCACTCCTCCGATGCTGAGAAGTGTACGCGAGACAGCATCCTCGACTCCTCTGTTTTCATCCTCTAAAGCTGTAGAAAGGACTGCAAGAGCATTCCGGTCATTACATCCTGATAGATCTTCTGCAGCTCTCCGTCGGATATCAGGATCTGAGCTTGTCAGAAGGAGACAAATAATATTTCGGATTTTTTCATCCATAAGACTTGCTTCAGTTCATTAAGTTTATATCATCCATGATCATTGGTCACTGTCAACTTCTATAAAGGAGACTCTTTTGCCGCCTCCTTCGTACCACTCTTAAAATTCATTGTCATGAATAAATGCCTCTTTATTCTGACGTACTTGGCAATGAAAGCAATTTCTGAATATTCGGATCATTAAGATTATCACGAGTTACTACACTTACATCAATGTCAATCTTTGTTGGAACTTTCTTTCCACGGATATGATCGACAATCGTTTTAACACCAAAGTATCCCATCCGTGAAGGATCTTGGGCGATGAGCGCATCAATTTGACCTTTCTTTAGCGCTTCAACTGCAAGAGCCGGTGTATCGAAACCAACAAATTTTATTTTATCGGTTATATTGGCTTCCTGCAAGGCAAGCAGCATACCTATTGTTGACTGTTCATTAGGACAGAAAATGCCATCGGCTTCCCTAATTTGACTCATTAAATTCTGGCAAACTTTTTTTGCTTCATCTACACTACCACCGGTATATTGATCTTTCATCGTTACTTGAATATTCTGATGTTTTGCTATAGCTTCGAGAAATCCTTCTTCGCGCTCAGTAGTATTAGCCTGACCTTTCACATATCGTAACAGCACAACCTTTCCCTTGTTTCCAAGCAATTTTACAAGATGTTCTCCCGCACGATACCCAGCTTTTCTGTTATCAATGCCTATATAACAAATGAAATCTTTCCCGGGCACTCCTTTAAGCGGACTATCAAAAATTATTACAGGTATCTTCTTTTTCATAGCCTTAGAAACAGAACTTGCCAGTGCGTCTTGATGAATCGGAGAGAGAATTATTCCTGCAACGTTATCGGCAATACACTGTTCGACAATTGAAATCTGTTGTTCTTTATCACTCTCCGAAAGCGGAGCAGTCCAAATAATTTCAACACCAGATATAGCAAGGGCTCCTAATTTTGCACCTACAAGTGTTGATTTCCAGAAAAGAGCCGATTTACTTTTGGGGACAACAGCTATCTTGAGTTTCTCTTGTGCAAATAAGTCAGACTGTAATACCGATATAAGGATTACAGCGATTAAAACATCAATGATTATGTTTTTCACAATTTTATCCTTTATTTGATAAATTGTTTTGAATACCATTATTTTAATTATTTCCGAATCCTTTCAAACCAAACTGAGCTTCATCTTTATATCTGTAAATCTGATCGTTTTCTTAAATCTATCATCGGTAAAAATATTTTTTGCAAAGGAGAGAGACATTAATTTTTTTCATTCAGTATACTTCAATCAATGATCATTGTTAATTTCATATTGATGAAAAGTCGTTTACAGCTTCCTCTGTAATACTTATTTAGAATCCGTTTTCAATATTAATCGCCGCTTTAATCTGAAATGCTCGGTAATGCAAGCACTTTCTGGATATCCGGATCATTAAGATTATCACGAGTTATTACTCGCACCTCAACGTTAACATTGAGAGGAATTTTCTTTCCACGTATATGATCTACGATCGTCTTAATACAAAGATATCCCATCCTGGCAGGATCCTGAGCGATAAGTGCGCTAATTTCACCTTTTTTTAATGCCTCAACTGCAGGAGCCGGTGTATCGAAACCAACGAATTTCACTTTACCAGCCAAATCAAGATTTTGTAGTGCAAGAAGCATCCCTAATGTTGATTGTTCATAAGAGCAAAAGATACCATCAGCTCCCTTGAGTTTATCGGCTATCTTCATACATTCATCCTTAGCATCTGCTACCGTACCACTCACGAAATGATCCTTCTCGTTTACATGTATGTTATTATATTTTGCTATCACTTCAAGGAATCCTTCTTCACGACTCGTAATATTATTCGATTGAGTGGCCTTGTATCTCAGGATTACTATGTTACCCTTACCTCCAAGCATTTTAGCCATTTGTTCGCCTGCTATAATTCCTGCTTTTTTGTTGTCTATGCCGACAAAACTGATATAATCTTTTCCCGGTGTTCCTTTAAGTGCGCTGTCAAAGACCAGGACCGGTATCTTTTTCTTCGTAGCTTTGGCAACTGGTCCGGCCAATGCTTCTTTATCCAATGGTGCAATGATTATCGCAGATACCCCTTCAGAAACACATTGCTCTAAAGTTGCTATCTGCTGTGCTATATCATTCTCCTTTGACGTAGCTTTCCAGGCGACTTCAACGTCCCCCAATGCAAGACTTCCTAATCTCACGCCCGAATGTACTGATTTCCAGAATAGCGCAGTACTGCTTTTAGGTATTACAGCGATCTTGAGTTTTTCTTGTGAGAA
>PMDB01000021.1 GCA_003155495.1 Ignavibacteriota bacterium | reverse complement strand
TAATAGTCGATGTTTCTATGCGTACTGAATTTCTCAATAAGATCATCTTTGAACTTGTTGAGGTTCTCATTTTCGAGAGTGGAATGGACAAGAGCTAAATTCCCGCCTAACTGTGAAGATTTTTCGATCAAATCAACATCATAGCCTTGATCGGCGAGCGAAAGCGCTGCAGACATTCCGCTCACACCGCCGCCGATGATGATTGCATTCTGGTGAATTGGTATTTTCTCTCCTTCAAGAGGCATTAATCCGAATGCTCTCGAAATGGACATCTTTACAAGCTCGACTGCTTTTATAGTTGCATTTTCAGGTTCGGATGAATGGACCCAGGAACACTGGTCTCTGATGTTTGCCAGTTCAAACAGGTAGGGATTAAGTCCCGCTTCTCGCAAGGTTTCGCGGAAGATAGACTCATGTGTTCTCGGAGTGCACGAAGCCACGACAATTCTATTTAACCTGTCCTTTATGATTTGCTCTTTTATATTCGATAAACTTGCATCGGAGCAGGTATACATCGTATGCGAGGCAAACACGACTCCGGGCTCATTCTTAATCGATTCCGTTACCTTCTCCACATCAACTGTTCCGGCTATATTGATGCCGCAATGACAAATGAATACGCCTACTCTCGGCTTTTCGTCAGTAACATCGTGTTCATAGGGATATTCTTTTGATGCAATTAATGTATTTTTTGAAGACGACAATAATTCCATCGCCATTGCAGCAGCGGCACTTGCCTGCACAACTGTTTCAGGAATATCCTTTGGTTCCTGGAATGCTCCTCCGACAAACACACCGGGCTTGGATGTAACCAATGGTGACAACCTGTCTGTTTTGCAGAACCCGTATTCGTTAATTTCAATTCCAAGTTTGCGCGCGCTTTCAGTAACAGATATTTTTGGATCCAGACCGACAGCCAGCACAACGAGATCAAACTCCTTTTCAGTGTAACCCTTTACAGGATCTCCATAGGCTAATCGCAAATCGTTCGAGCCGGGTATCTGAATAATTCGGGAAGGCATGCTTTTAATATATTCGATATTCTTCATCGCCCGTGCGCGTTCATAATACTGGTCGAAATCTTTTCCATGCGCCCTGATATCCATGTTAAAGATCGTTCCCTGCAGCCCGCGAAGATGCTCGGTGGCAATCATTGCTTGTTTGGTTGTCGCCATACAGCATATGGATGAGCANNACGCATTGAATCCATGCTATCCGTTTGGCATCTTTGCCATTGTCCCTGCGCACAATATGGCCAAGATAAGGACCTGCAGCGGAAAGCATACGCTCAAATTGGACACTGGTAAGAACATTCGGATAGCGGTTAAATCCGTATTCTCCTTTTTTCTCTGCATCAAATTCATCGAAACCGGGAGTAAGTATGACCGCACCTACTTCCAGTTCTACTTTTTCCTCGCTCATACTGTGATCGACTGCTTTCTTTTCACACGCCGAAACACATTCCATACATTCAGAGCACTGAGCGCAGTTTAGACATCTTTCGGCTTCCTCAATTGCATCTTCTTCTGAAATAGGATATTCAATCTCATTAAAATTATTTATGCGTTTGTCAACTGTAAGTTCGTTTGCTGAAGCACGGTTCTTTTTTGCGACTCTCTTTGCAGTGGGGAGCAATTCTTCCGGAAATGGTTTCAGCGAGTGTTCAAACCGGTCGGGCAGCAAATCTTCATTGTTTAGATAACGACCGATTGATTCCGCGGCGCGTTTTCCTGAGGCAACGGCTTCTATGACACTGCCCGGTCCGGATGCATTATCGCCGCCCGCAAAGATTCCTTCCACCGAAGTTTCAAGTGTTACAGGATTCACTTTAAAACATCCGCGTTCAATATCGATCCCGATGTGATTGGTAAGATCGCTGTCTACCATCTGTCCTATAGATACGATTACTTGATCGGAATCAATTGAAATGGTATTATTTTCATTGTAAGACGGTTTAAACTTGCCGTTTGTATCGAATACGGAAATACATTGTTTCAGTTCTAATCCGTTAACGGATCCATTGCCAAGTATTTGTTTTGGACCCCATCCGTTTCGTATGACAATCCCTTCTTCTAAGGTTGCTTTAATCTCGTCTTTATATGCAGGCATTTCATTGCGCTGCTCGAGCGAAACGAGTTCTACTCTTTGTGCGCCAAGTCTGAGTGCTGTTCTGGCTACATCAACTGCGACATTGCCTCCGCCGATAACCACGATATTTCCCTTGACCTGCGGCCTGTCCTTTTCATGAACAGCCTGCCTGAGAAATTCTACCCCATAGACCACACCTTTTTTATCTTCGCCGCCTATGCCTAATTTTCTGCTGACATGCGCACCGGCACTGATAAATACCGCCTCATTTTCTTTTTTCAATTCGGAAAAAGTTTTGTTCTTACCAATAGTGCAATTCAGAACAATTTTAACACCTTTACGTTTTATCAACTCTACTTCATAATCAAGAATATCTTTTGGAAGTCTATATCGGGGAATTCCGCAATAGAGCATTCCTCCCGCGGAGTCTCTCGATTCATATATAGTAACTGCGAATCCTTTGTCGGCCAAATCGCCTGCAGCAGTTAATCCTGCAGGTCCGCCGCCCACAACAGCAACCTTCCTTGCATCTGAAAGAGGATTTTTTTGCTCGGGCAGTTTCAACCTCCCGGTTTTATATAATATTATTTCCTGATCTGATGCGAACCTTTTTAATTGTCTAATAGCCAGGGAGCTGTCAACTTTGGAGCGCGTGCAGGCTGTCTCGCATGGAGCAGGGCAGACACGTCCGCATATAGCAGCGAGAGGATTCCTTTCACGAATAAGATTTACAGCTTTGAGATATTCTTTCTTTTTTATTAATTGAATGTATCCCTGAACATTGATATTGGCCGGACATTTCATTTTACATGGGGAATGTCCAAGTTTCAATATATTAGGTTTATTCGGAATTGCCTGAGCATAATACTTTTGTATCGCTTTTCGTGTACCGAGATCGCGGTTAAACTTATCGCTTAGTTCAACCGGGCACGCCTTCGTGCATTCTCCGCAATCGTTACAAATATTTTCATTAATGAATCGCGGTGATTTTTTTACCGTGACTTTAAAATTTCCCGGATCTCCCTCAATTTTTTCCAACTCCGAAAGCGTGAGAATTTCTATATTAAGATTTCTGGAACATTCGACCAGTTTAGGCGAAACGATACATGTTGCACAATCGCCTGTAGGAAAAGTTTTATCGAGATGAGACATCATACCGCCGATAGTTGCAGAGCGGTTTACAAGGTAGACTTTGTATCCTGAGTTAGCAAGATCGAGAGACGCCTGAACACCCGCAATACCTCCGCCTTCAACCAAGACGGCGCCTATCATCTTTTTCTTTTCAATTTTCACAAAAAAATCTTTCTCTGTTCATTACTTATGACAGCCTCGATAATCGGCTTTGGAGAAACGACACATTTATCCATGCCTAGATTTTCGGGAGAAATGCCTAAACATAATCCCACAAGTTGAGTTATATAAACAATCGGAATATCGTAGTTTGTTCTTTTTGTTTTATTTATATCGCTTTGCCTTAAATCTAAATTTACCTGGCACATAGGACAGGCGACAGCCATACATTGCGCTCCAGCTGCTTTTGCCATCCCCAAAATGGAGTTGGAAAGTTCGATGACGATATCTGTCCGTGTGAGAGCAAATCCTCCGCCGCAGCATTCAACCTTATGTGGCCAATCGATGCTCTCACCGCCCATCATCGTTACAAGGCTGTCCATAATCATTGGATTTTCAGGATCATCAAAATTAGTCGTTTTATACGGCCGTACGAGCAGACAGCCATAGTAATTGACTACCTTTAATCCATCCAATGAATGTGTAAAGGCTTCCTGAAGCTTCGTAATGCCAATATATTTGACAAGCACTTCTACAAAATGATGAATGTTTACACTTCCATCATAATCTTCTCCCAATGAATCCGATATTTCTTTTCTGCATTTGGAATTTGTTTGAATTTCATAATTGGCAACTTTCATTCTGTTATAGCAAGCCGCACAAAACACAACCATATCGAGGCCCATTTTTTTTGCCAGAAGAAGATTAGCAGCAGGAAGCGCGATAGATAGAATTCTATCGGTCTGGTGAGCCGGTGTCGATCCGCAGCAAGTCCATCCCTTCGGCTCAATCAATTCTATGCCCAAAACCTTTGAAACTTCTCGTATCGACATATACTGGTCGCGCGCCGTCGACTCTGACGAACATCCGGGATAAAACGCATATTTCATTTGCTTATAATTCTCCAAAACTTTTTTCTGATCTTTTTTAAACTCTCCAAAGCCGGGAAAGTGCCCATATCATTTCTTTTTCTTCAATATTCTTTTTACATATTTTCTATCGGCTTTGAAAGATGGAAATAACGCTATCTTCTTCTTTTGAAGCATCATGGGAAATTTATCCGTGTCCTGGAAATAGCTCGAAGTTCCGATTTTATATGCTGCGATCATTCCCAGATCATATGTCCTGCCGAATATGCTGATTGTTTTCAGGAACCATCTGTTAAACAGTGGAACATTGCCCTTTTGTTTGGCTGCGTTTTTTTCGATTGAGATCATCCGCAGAGCGTCTATAACAGCCGCCATATCAATTTGCATCGGGCAGCGCGAATAACAAATTTCACACGAAGCACACATCCAAACCAGATCGCTGCTTAAGATCGAATCGCCTGCGTTCAGCTGCAGCCTCCTAATTATTTCCGAGGGAGGCACTTTAACCAACGCTGTTACCGGGCAGCCGTTTGTGCATTTTTTACATTGCAGACATCCGGCTACATCAACGCCGGAAATCTCCTTAACTGTTTGCAGTAAGCCAACTTCCTTTTTTTCTTTACTTATAACAATGGACATATGTATTTTGAAAAATTAATTTTTGTTATTCGAGCACTTCTTCGGCGAGTTCATCAACTTCCTCTTCTTCACCATAAACATCTTGTTCGGGCGTAGATGGAGTGCCTTCAATACTCGGTGAAACTTTGCGATAGACCTTCATCGGTTCAAGTTTTTTACTATTGACTGTCAGTAAATCATCTACTTTAATTCCGAAGAGCTTTTCGTTCTCCGTCAGATATGGTAAAATCAATTCCCAATCTTTTTCAGTGAAGGGAGAAAATATACAGCCGTTTAATTGCTCTGAAATCAATTGACGTTTAGGATCCCTTATAAAAGCGGCGCCTCCTGATGCAAGAGAAAAAAGGTTGCTTCCCGGATATGGTTCCGGCAGAGGCACGATCTGACCTTCTTCGTTGAACTTCATCCCATTCAGAATTACAAAGCCCCCTTTATTATGAGGGTCGCCAGCCATAAATGATTCGCCAAGAAAGTCCAGGCTTGTTCCGTTAATGACAATCCTGGGCTTTCCAACGGAATTAATCAATGGCCGACCAGCAGCGTTTCCTTTCACAAAGATAGAACCTCCTTTGGCGCCGTACAAAAATGTTTGGCCGACATCACCATGAATCACTAATTTCCCTTGCTTTATTATTTGGCCCAACTGATCCTGAGCGTTGCCATGAACGGTTATAGTCATTCCATCGATACCGGAACCAAGATAATCACCGGAACTGCCGAAAACATCGATTGTCAGATCATGGGTCTCGGGTCCGAAACCACATCCGACATAACGCTGACCCGCGCAATTAAAGAGAATAAAATTCTTCCAGCCTAATTTGTAAGCTCTGACAAGAAACATCGCATCACATTCATTGCCTTCCGGCGGAAATTTTTTCGAATTGAGCACCAGTGTTTTTTCTTTGTCTTTTGGTCCACGCAGCTCGCTTCTTGCTTCAAAATCGATTAGGCGGTACTCGGATAATTCGTCATTTTCAGAATGCAACCTTGAAATATTCATGAATAGTGAATTCAGCTCGGTCCGAATTATTTGAAGAATGTGCGAACGTCTTTTAGCGCCTGTCGAGTAATGCCTGTTATTTAATAAAGTCAGAGTATCGATTGTATATGATGTATATTTATTATCTTTGGCAAGATCTCTCAATGCCCGACATGCAATACGGATATCGTCGAATGACCATTGCGGAATGTTGCCTATGACAAATTCAAAAATATATTTTCCGGCAGAGGCATATTCGTTAATTATTTTTTCGATTTGTTCTTTATTTTTTGTGTCCGGCATTCCTTTTGTAAAATCACAGCTTTCGGTTTTTTCAGTTATACTAACCGGAGTGCCGAATTTATCTTTACACTCAAGCCTGTATTTGCCTTCACTATCCGGGACAATATCGAACATAAAGGCTCCGCCATCAGAATAGCTCCCACCGCGGGCATTCCAGTATTTATCTGCAATCGGACAAATTCGTTTATCATCTTTTGCGAGACTCTCAAGTGTCGCATCAATGGCTTGCTTTTCGGAACCGATAATTCCAACCTGAACTTCGCCATCGACAAACGCAAAGACCTGTGGCCTCAACATGGCTGTATCTGTGATGCCCAACAATTGAAATTTACGGTTCTCTATAAGATTACGTGCGATGATAAAAAACCAGGGCCCGTCCGGAGAACCATGCATATGTGTCGATTGAATTGCCCGGTAAATTTCCTGTTTTTCAGTCGGCAGGCGGTCAAAGTCAAGTTCTGTCGTCGGTGCGAATGCCTCTATTATATATTCTACCGGGTATTTGTATATTCGAGATAATAAATCGAACATCTGCGCCGATACTTCAGTATCGGTTATAAACTGTGGATATATATTGCGCTGTTTTAAATATTCCGTAACAGAATGATAATTAGCAAAATCGCCATTGTGGACCAATGCCATATTCATCGCAGTAAACGGATGAGCACCACCCGGATGCCATACCCGGCCCCTTGTCGGATACCGTTGATGTGCAATCCAGACATGAGCACAAAGGTTATCTATCTTATAGTACTGTGTTACGGCTTCGGCATAACCAACGACTTTCAGAATCATAATATTACGGCCCTGCGACATCACAAAAGCCGTCTGCTTTTTCGCAGAGACATAAAATTCATGGTTAAGTTTGAAGCTGTTTTGGTTTACAAACTCATCTTCAACATCTCGCCGGTCAATGTTCGCAAAAGTGTTTTCAGATATAAATTTACTTAAAGCGCTCTCTTTAACACGTACGAAATATCGGTATACATCAGGCGGCTTGACTTCAAGTCCGGGAACGCTTTTCCAATCATCGACTGTCTCGAGCCTTGCTGATTTCGAAATATCGAACACGGGATCGACATATTTTTTTTCAACATCGGGACGAGCAGAAGGATCAAGATATGCAATATGGAGCATATAGCAATCATCGAGTACTTCTCTCGACACGCCCAATTGTTCGGGAATAAAACCAACCGCCGCTATTCCTCCGCCTTTGCCGTTACCGCGGTTATGCATCAATCTTGAAGGTTCATGGATATG
>PMDB01000031.1 GCA_003155495.1 Ignavibacteriota bacterium | reverse complement strand
AGTGTGTTGCCTAACCAGGCACTCCCCGCTATCCCGATATTCACGAAGTGATGCCTATGGCAAAAACATCGGGACGCAAAAAACGCGAATACAGCGGGGTTTCGCCCCGTAGATGAAACAACGGGACACTGAAAAACGTGCAAACAACGCTCAACAAGCTCGGCTTGTCCAGATCATTGAATCACAGCCGGAGGCCGCGTGTAAATGATGCACACAAGAGTGTGCACCAATAATTACGCAGACATTATTCAAGACTTTTGCACGAAGTGCAATACAAATTTTTGTATAAAGATACTAAATATGAATGAGCGTCCCGTAAAAAGCATGGGATAAATGGTTACATTAAGCATGGCTTGCGACGGTTCAATGCAGAATTGAAAGTTAAGTGAATGAACTACAGAAGAGGAAACACGCTACGCGTGTTACAGCATCGGAAGGATATCTGTGCAGCTATTGATATCCCGCATAACGGGATATCATTTATACACGGGCTCCGCCTGTTAGGCGGTTGCGTATCTTGGAGGACAACATACTTATATCGTTTTCGATTGATACTACGGCGGGTATCGTAACGCTAGAGTACACTGGAGATCCTTCTTTCAACGAATGGGCGTCGACAATGGACGTAGTCCTTCATGACGCCGCGTTCCGACCAGGCTATGGCCTCTTGCTTGATCGGAGCCAACTCACTACGGCACCAGAGACGCATTACATTCAGCGCGTTGTCGAATATGTCCAAGTCCACGAGTCTCAATTGGGTGGTAGCCGAGTTGCCACATTGGTTAACAGTCTCGCTGCCTATGGTATGGCTCGCATGGCGGAGATACTCCTCGACGATACAACAGAGACTGTCCGTGTTTTTTATGACCGTGTGAAGGCGCTGGAATGGATTCGTCGGGCTGACACTCCATGCATTGATGACAGGAGTTTCCTCCTGACATTATAAAGAGACACCAAAGCCATTGTACCTTATGGTGGCTAATTCTCTGTCAGGACAACCGGAGGTCGCGTGTAAATGATGCACACAAGAGTGTGCACCAATAATTACGCAGACATTATTCAAGACTTTTGCACAGCCAGAGGCCTGAGAATATATTGCGCGAAGCGTAATACAAATTCATATATAATGATACTATATTTATCAGGCAGCTCACTGCAAAATTTCCCGCTAAAATAAAGCGGGATGCAAACAGCGCACATGGCGAGCATAGGTTTAGTGTTTAATTGAAAGTAATCAGAATGAACTATAGAAGTAGAAACACGCTACGCGTGTTACAGTTATGGGGCTCCGCCTATTAGGCCGCGGCAAAGTATTATCAAAATTCTAAATCTATCATTGTGAGGATCTTCAACTTATGGTTACAAACGATAGTACGATGGATGTTGAGCATTTCAACCGCTGGTCTCGCACTTATGATGATTCATGGATTCAACGATATGCTGTTAGAGTGCACACAGAAATGCTCGACGTGGTCACGAACGAAATTGCCACACCAAACACTGTCCTTGATATTGGATGTGGGACTGGGCGGTTGTTGTGCAAAGCGCATACGCTCTATCCATCGGCGCAACTGTTTGGCATTGATCCAGCAGAAGGCATGGTCGAACTTGCTCGCGGCCAAGTACCCACTGCCACAATATATTTGGGCGCCGCAGAGTCGCTGCCACTAGCTGATTCCTCCGTCGATGTCGTGCTAAGCAGCATCTCATTTCATCATTGGAATGACCAACTTGCAGCATTCCGAGAGATAAGTCGCGTTCTTCGCTCAGGAGGATGCTTCTGCTTGGCTGATATATCCATACCAGTATGGCTTGCGAAGTTTGCTCGACATATCAAGATAAAGAGTCCCGCAGCGACGGGTCAATTCTTCGATGAGGCAGGTCTGCAGGTTAAGGTCCAGCATCGTACCTTCACACGTTTTATTTGGTTGACCCTTGGCGTTAAGGGATCAAGGGGAATTTGAATATTATCTGGTCAATTTGACGGCAATGTCTTGGGTTGTCACGCTGCCGCCTAACCAGGCGCTCCCCGCTGATCTCGTCCAATTGTCCAAAACCTTCAGGACAAATGAATCACAAAGTCCGATAGAGAGGCTTATCGGATCGAACACCTAAATTCTCAACTAACAATTACGTTTAAACCTCGGATCGACTTTTTTTCTTGATTATCTGTTCGTTTATAGCTATATTTTTACTCATTTTTTGCAAAGTCTGTTCATTTTATTGCCATTTTTGATTGCTTCCGGCTGAGCCGGAGTTCACGTGGTGGTTTTTGTGGCTGAATTTCGGATAAATATCTCAAATCTCTCGGAAGGAATTCACGAGTATGCCTTTGAAGCCGGGCCTTCCAAGATTGGTTTGGACGAGCGGTTTAGAAGTGTAGTTAAGGTCAAGGTAAGGCTCGATAAGAGTTTACATCAAATTCTCCTTCAGGCAAAAATGTGGGCTGAAGGAGCGTTTGTTTGCGACCGGTGTCTTGATAATTTTATCTGGCAGATGGATAAGAAGTATTCTATGGTATATATTCAAGGCGACCGATCCACTCTCGACTTGAAAAAAGAAGAGGAAATTCAGGTTCTTTCTGCAGACACGAATTACATAGATCTGGATGAGGATGTGAGGCAATATATACTTTTAGCCGTCCCACAGAAGCTATTATGTCGTGAAGATTGTCTGGGCATCTGCCCGACATGTGGAGTGAATAGAAATAACGAGAGTTGTTCATGTGATGCTCATGTGACAGACTCGCGATGGGATGTGCTGAAGAAGCTGTCTCATAACTAATTGAAAACGAAAAAGAGAATATTATTGAAGGAAAAATCATATGCCTAATCCTAAACGACGACATTCCAAAGCCCGCGGGCGTAAACGCCGAACGCACTACAAGGCGTCACTTCCGTCAACGCAGGAATGCCCAAATTGCCACGAGCAAAAACTGCAACATCGGGCGTGTCCCCACTGTGGATTTTATAACGGCCGCTCCATTGTTACTCCGAAGGAAACCTAACAATCAGGATACGTTTTGGTGCCGGATGACCGGCCTCTGAAGCGAATCTCATGGAATCTCCCAAGAAATTACGTATCGCAATTGATGCCATGGGAGGGGACTATGCACCAGAACGCGAAATTGCCGGTGCCGTGGAAGCTCTCCGAACATCAAACGAGATATTCGAAATCATTTTTGTGGGAGATGAACAAGCTATTCATCGTCAACTTTTGGCGCAGAAAGCGAATGATCTTCCTTGGAAGATTGTGCATGCATCGCAGATTATCACAATGGAAGATTCACCAACCGCGGCACTGAAGCAAAAGAAAGATTCTTCCCTCGCTGTCGGAATGCGCCTGCATCATGAAGGAAAAGCAGACGCCTTTGTCAGTGCCGGTAATACAGGTGCAGTACTTTCAGCGGCGACACTTATTTTGGGACGTATCAAGGGTGTCAGCCGCCCAACGATTGGGACATTTATCCCGGCAGAGCATGGTACATGCTTACTGCTCGATGCAGGTGCCAACGTTGATTGCCGTGCGCAACAGCTCTATGAGTTTGCGGTAATGGGCAGTATCTATATACAATTGCTTCGAAAGAAAGAACGCCCTACAATTGCCCTTCTCAGTGTTGGAGAGGAAAAATCGAAAGGTACTGAGGCGGTCGTTGAAGCACATAAGCTTCTTTCGGCAAGCAAACTCAATTTTATTGGTAATGTTGAAGGACGCGATATTTTAAAGGCGAAAGCCGATGTTGTTGTATGCGATGGTTTTACCGGTAATAGTATTTTAAAATTCGGTGAGAGTGTTCCCGGGTTCTTGAAAAGTAAATTGAGTCAGTTTGCAGAACAAGGATTCATAAACAAGATCGCTGTCGGTCTTGCCCTGTGGCCTCTCAAAGCATCTCTCAGCGATATGGATCCAAACAAAGAAGGTGGAGTGCCGGTATTGGGGGTGAAAGGCGTCACTATCATAGGTCATGGAAGTTCAACGGCAACGGGAATCAAGAATATGATTCTTCGAGCTGTTGAAGTAGCACACACGCAAGTAAACCGGGATATTGAAGCGGCATTACTCATCCCTGTTTTATAAAAAAGGAAAAGATGGAATTACAACGAGCAACAATTACAGCAGTTAGTCATTATGTTCCTGAAAAGATACTCTCAAATTCTGATTTTGAGAAGATGGTTGAGACAAACGATGAATGGATTCGTACTCGTACCGGTATCCGTGA
Organism: Ignavibacteriota bacterium; assembly: GCA_003155495.1. Lineage (GTDB taxonomy): Bacteria > Bacteroidota > Ignavibacteria > UBA10030 > UBA10030 > Fen-1298. The sequence goes on along the minus strand of PMDB01000031.1, from coordinate 72,094 downwards.
GCGGCATATTCTCGAAAAAGGACCGACTTCAGATTTAGCAGTAAAGGCAGTACAGCAATTGCTGACAAATCGCGGCATCCGTGCCGAGGATATTGACCTGATCATCGTTGCCACTATTACGCCGGATATGATATTGCCGACAACGGCATGTCTTGTGCAAGATAGAATCGGAGCCCGAAATGCGTGGGCGTTTGATCTCAATGCGGCATGCTCTGGATTTCTCTATGCCCTGAGCGTCGGTGCACGGTTCATTGAGACAGGAGTGCATTCCAAGGTCGTGATCGTTGGAGCGGATAAGATGAGTTCCATTACCGATTATAGTGATCGGAATACGTGTATCCTGTTTGGTGATGCTGCAGGGGCAGTATTGCTCGAGCCGACCAAAGAGAAAGAGTATGGCATTCTCGACCAGCGTTTTTATAGTGATGGTTCCGGCGGTAAGTATCTCTATATAAAAGGTGGCGGAAGTTTGAATCCACCGACACATGAAACCGTCGACAAAAAGATGCACTTTGTATATCAAGATGGTAAGGCGGTCTTTAAGAGCGCTGTTATCGGAATGGCTGATGTTGCGGCGGAAATCTTGGAACGCAATCATTTAACAGGGAAAGATATTTCCTGGCTTGTCCCGCATCAGGCGAATCTTCGCATCATCGATGCGACAGCAAAGCGCATGGGTATTGATCCCGGCAAAGTGATGATCAACATCGATCGGTATGGTAATACAACGGCAGCAACAATTCCGCTTTGTTTATCGGAATGGTGGCAAGCCGGTAAGTTACAACGCGGACAGAAAATTGTACTTGCAGCATTTGGCGCCGGCTACACATGGGGCGCAACACTGGTGAATTGGTCATTAGCCAATCCGGAGAAGCGATAACGATGCCCAAGACTGCATTTGTTTTTCCGGGACAAGGTTCGCAATATGTCGGTATGGGAAAAGATCTTTATGAAGGGAATACTCAAGCCAAAGCGCTCTTTAGCAAAGCGGATGAGATTCTAGGATTTTCTCTCAGTAAAATTTGTTTCGACGGACCGGAAGAAGAGTTGAGACAAACGAAGAATACACAGCCGGCAATATTTCTCCACAGTGTTGTGTTGTTCAATCTGATGAAGAACAGAAAATTTGAAATGGCGGCCGGGCATTCTCTTGGCGAATATTCTGCACTGGTCGCAGCAGGTGCATTGACTTTTGAGGACGGATTGAAACTAGTCAGGTTACGTGGTGAGTTAATGCAGCAAGCGGGCGTTGAACAATCGGGAACTATGGCGGCGATTGTCGGTCTTGATCCGAAAACGGTCAATGGAATCTGCACTGAGGCATCCCCGGCGGGTATAGTGCAAGCCGCGAATTTCAATTCGCCGGGCCAGATTGTCGTCTCCGGTTCAGTTACAGGAGTACGAAAAGCAATGGAGCTTGCAAAGACACGCGGCGCAAAAATCGTAAAAGAACTTCCGGTAAGCGGTGCGTTTCATTCACCGTTGATGAAATCAGCGCAAACAGGATTGAAAGCGGCATTGGATAGAACGGAGATTCGTGATGCGGCTGTCCCGGTTTATGCCAATGTTACAGCCAGACCCGAGCGTCATGCGGATGAAATCAGGAGTCTACTCTATAGGCAGTTGACGAGTCCTGTGCGTTGGGAAGAAAGTGTTGCAAGTATGGTTGCCGACGGTGCGACAACATTCACGGAAATTGGCCCTGGAAAAGTACTTCAGGGGTTGGTAAAACGGATCAAAGGGAACGTTGAGACGTGCGGATTTGAAAAATTGAGTGATATCGCAGTCGCAGATGGAATATCGAATGAATGAAATGATCTGGAAAGAGTAATCTAAATATATTTTCAGTATTATATGTATAAGGAATAGTATGGGTGTTCTAGATAAAAAAGTAGCGTTAGTCACAGGTGGTGCAAGAGGCATCGGCAGGGAAATAGCATTAAAGCTTGCATCGGAGGGTGCCCATGTGGTATTTACCGATGTCCGGTTAGAGGGTGCGGCGGATGAAGTTGTGAACTTAATCCGTGCAAAAGGTGTTCAAGCGACAGCAATTCAATCGGACGTAAGAAATCTTGCCGAGGCACAGAAGACAGTCGATGCCGTCGTGAAAGAATATCAACGCATTGATATTCTCGTGAATAATGCTGGTATCACGCGTGACAATCTGATTATGCGAATGTCGGAAGATGAATGGGATTCTGTCATCGCTATTAATTTGAAAGGTACGTTTAATTTTTGTAAAGCTGCGAGCCGGCAAATGCTCGGCCAGCGAGAAGGAAAGATCGTCAATATCGCTTCGGTAGTGGGAGTGATGGGCAATGCCGGTCAAGTAAATTATTCTGCATCGAAAGCAGGCGTTATTGGACTTACCAAGACACTCGCAAAAGAGTTTGCATCTCGCAATATTCAAGTGAATGCAGTAGCGCCGGGATTCATTGATACGGAAATGACACAAAAATTAACTCCCCAACAACGAGAGGCTATTGCAGGCGCAATTCCCATGAAAAGGATTGCAAAGCCGGAAGAAATTGCATGTGTTGTAGTGTTTCTTGCTTCACCAGCCGCAAGCTATATCACCGGTCAGGTAATCAATGTAGATGGCGGACTTGTAATGTAAATGAAATAATCAACCAAAACGTAATATCCTAAAACAATCTAAGGAGTAATACAATGGCAGATTCTACTGAGAAAGTGAAAGAGATCATCGTCTCAAAATTAGGTGTTGATGCAGCTCAAGTAACACCAGAAGCATCTTTCACAAACGATCTCGGTGCCGATTCGCTCGATACAGTTGAGCTGGTCATGGAGTTCGAGAAAGCATTCAACATTCAAATCCCGGATGAAGATGCGGAAAAGATTGCCAGTGTTGGCGATGTGATTAATTACCTGAAGTCAAAGGGTTTATAATCGCCCTTGGCATAAAAGCAGTAATGAGAGCAACTCATTGAATCAGAGGTGCTCTCTCTCTTTTTTGAGAATTATCACGCGGGGCGCGTAGAAGTTTACTGCGCCACGCATCATTTTCGATTGATGAGGAAGAAGACATGTCAGTGGATGAAAGCAGGCGGCGCGTAGTAGTAACAGGGATGGGTGTTATTACGCCTCTTGGGAACACGGTAAAAGAATATTGGCAAGCGTTGGTTGAGGGAAAAAGCGGTGCCGGGCCCATTACACTTTTTGATGCAAGCGATTACGAAACGAAGTTTGCCTGCGAAGTAAAAGGATTCGATCCGATAAGGTATATGGATAGAAAACTTGCGCAGCGCGCCGATCTCTTCGCATTGTACGGAATTGCCGCTTGCCAGGAAGCGATGAAGGATTCAGGTTTGAATCTTGAGAGAGAAGATCGTGATCGTATCGGTGTCATATTCGGTTCTGGAATTGGTGGTATGTGGACATACCATAAGCAATTCTTGAATTATATCGACGGTAAAGGGCCACGCCTTATCAGTCCATTCTTCATTCCCATGTTAATCCCGGATATTGCCGCAGGACGCATCTCAATGATTTACGGACTGAAAGGCCCAAACTATGCAACCGTATCTGCATGTGCGACATCTTCTCACGCTATAGGAGATGCCTTCATGCTGATCCAGCGCGGGAACGCAGATGTCATGGTGACAGGAGGCGGTGAGGCAAGTATCTGTCCGATGGGTATCGGTGGATTCAATGCCTTGAGAGCTTTATCTACGCGCAACGACGCTCCTCAGAAAGCCAGCCGCCCGTTTGATAAAGATCGCGACGGCTTTGTGATGGGTGAAGGTGGCGGAATTCTTGTATTGGAAGAACGTAAGCATGCCATAAACCGCGGCGCGAAAATCTATGCTGAACTTTCCGGCATCGGTTTCACCGGTGATGCGCACCATATTACAGAACCGGCTCCGGGCGGAGAAGGCGCAGTGCGAGCTATGCGCATAGCCATTCGCGATGCAGGATTGACACCGGAAGACGTCGATCATGTCAACACCCATGGGACCTCAACGCCGGTGGGTGACAAAAGTGAAACTGCCGCCATCAAAACGGTTTTTGGGGAACGTGCAAAAAAAATTGCTATCAATTCTACAAAGTCAATGGTAGGTCATCTCCTTGGCGCAGCGGGTGTTGTCGAAGCGGTAGCTACTATAATGGCAATTCAAAATAATAAAGTGCACCCGACGATCAATCAAGAGACGCCCGATCCGGAGTGCGATTTGAATTATATCCCTAACAAGGCGCAGGATTGGAATATTAACGTAGCGATCAGCAATACGTTCGGATTCGGGGGTCATAACGCAACCCTTCTATTTAGAAGGTATCAAGAAAGCTAAACCTTCCCACGGGTAGTTCGTGGGAATGAAAGAGCTGTGTTGAATAATATCATCAATCGGCTTCGGTGCCGATTCCGCCTACTTTGTTTTTCTTTTCTTTCACGGGATGCACAGGTCAAGTCCCTTGTTGAGAAACTCCGCTCCACAGGGTTTGACTTTGTACAGTTCGAAAAAGCTCTTCAATACCGGCCGCGAAAGTGGAAACTATTTCTTCAAGCGCTGATCCATCGTTCATATCTTCAACTGATCGATGAGCGATGGGAATCGAATGAGCGATTGGAGTTTCTTGGTGATGCAATTCTCAGTTTTGTTGTCGCTGAACATCTCTTCAGAACCTATCCTGAAATGGAAGAGGGAAATTTGACTAAATTGCGTTCCCGATTGGTTAATCGGAAAATCTTAGCACAGCGTTCAAAAGACCTGCATTTATCTGATTTTTTACTGCTCAGTACGAGTGCCGCACAATCTATCGACAGCGGATCGGAATCGATCATCGCGGATGCATTTGAATCTATCGTTGGAGCCTTGTATTTGGACGGAGGATTTACAGCAGCAAAGAGATTCATCTATGCATCTTTGTTGATGAATCCGGAAGTGTTCAACTCTGCTATGATGGACGATAATTACAAAAGTGCGCTGTTAGAATATGTACAAGCCCGTTCTTTGGGTATTCCACGTTATGCAGTTACCCAAGAAGAAGGACCGGAACATGACAGGCGTTTTACGGTGGAAGTTACTATAGGCACGCACTCATGGGGTGTCGGATCCGGACGAAGTAAGAAAGAGGCCGAACAATCTGCAGCTGCTGATGCCCTGGAGCGTATCCAGCAACAAAAAGTAGATATTCATCCTGAGAATGTACATGAAATATCAGCAAGGTGAATTTCTTGCGCGGCATCTTGGCCCGCGTGAACAAGAAGTGACCGAGATGCTCAAGATCATCGGTGTTCGTTCAATCGATGAATTGATTGACCAGACTATTCCTGCCAGCATCCGAAAAAAGCAACAGATCCAAATGGAACCTGCGAAAACAGAGTTCGAGATGCTCAAAGAACTCCGTGAGATTGCGAAGAAGAATGTAGTGCTTCAATCGTATCTTGGTCAGGGTTATTACAACTGCATAACACCAAGCGTGATTCAACGAAATATTTTTGAGAACCCAGGATGGTATACGCAGTACACGCCGTATCAACCTGAAATTTCGCAGGGGCGGCTCGAGGCTCTCTTGAATTTTCAGACTATGGTTGCGGACCTCACCGGAATGCCTGTTGCGAATGCCTCACTTCTCGATGAAGGCACTGCAGCCGCTGAAGCAATGGCGATGGCGTATGGAATTGTGAACAAGTCGCCGCAGGGAACATCGAATAAATTCTTTGTCTCGGCACGCTGCTTCCGCCAGACGATCGACGTTGTCCTTACGCGTGCAGCACCGCACAATATTGAAGTCGTTGTTGGCAATCCTGAAACGGTGAATTTCGACAATACATTCTTTGGCGCACTGCTTCAATATCCGGGAGAAGATGGAGCGGTAGTCAATCTGCGGCCGTTCATCAAGAAAGTGCATGATGCCGGTGCTGTAGCTATCGTTGCAACAGATTTACTCGCATTGGCACTCCTCACACCGCCGGGTGAATTTGATGCAGACATTGTCATTGGTAACTCTCAACGTTTTGGAATTCCTCTTGGCTACGGTGGACCACATGCGGCGTTCTTCGCAACAAAGAACGAATACATCCGTACGATGCCCGGCCGTATTATCGGTGTCTCTCTTGACGCTCAGAAAAACACTGCTTATCGCATGACGCTTCAGACACGTGAACAGCATATTCGCCGCGAGAAAGCGACATCGAACATCTGCACTGCGCAGGCATTGCTTGCAATTATGTCGGGTATGTACGCCGTCTATCACGGACAGGAAGGTATCAAGAATATTGCCTCACGCATTCATCGTTTGACAACATTGATGGAAATTGAATTAAGAAAATGCGGTTTCGTGCAGCTGAACGAAAATTATTTTGACACGCTACGGATACTGGTTGCCGACAAGAAGCAAGCAGAACATATTCTTCAACTTGCCGTCGAGGCAGGATACAACCTGCGATTTATAGAAGATAAGTACATTGGCATCTCGTTGGATGAAACGTCCACACTCGAAGACATCGAAACAATACTGAATGTATTTACACAGATTAAGGGAGAATCGGTCAAAGCGGGCTCTCTTGATGATTCCTTTGGAACGATATCGGTTTCGTATCCGGCTCAGTTTCAACGCACGACCACATTTCTTCAGCATCCTGTATTTCATTCGTATCAATCTGAAACAGCAATGATGCGATATATCAAAAGTCTGGAAAATAAAGACCTTTCGCTTACTGCTTCCATGATTCCACTGGGTTCCTGCACCATGAAGCTGAATGCCGCGACGGAATTGCTTCCACTCACGTGGCCGGAATTTGCCGCCATACATCCGTTTGTGCCGGTCGAACAGGCAATGGGATATTACAAAATCTTTCGAGAATTGGAAAAAGCACTCTGCAAGACAACGGGTTTTGCATCAGCGTCTCTTCAGCCGAATTCCGGAGCGCAGGGTGAGTTTGCAGGTCTTCTTGTTATTCGTGCATATCATCACGACCACGGACAGCCGCAGCGTATCGTAACACTTATTCCGTCATCCGCACATGGAACAAATCCTGCTAGTGCGGTAATGGCGGGAATGCAAGTTGTTGTTGTCAATTGTGATGTGCATGGTAATATTGATGTAGATGATCTCCGCGCTAAGGCAACCCGGTACGCAAAGACGCTTGCTGCGTTGATGGTGACGTATCCATCCACCCATGGCGTGTTCGAAGAACGCATCAAAGAAATGTGTGACATTATTCACGAGAACGGTGGTATGGTATATATGGATGGCGCGAATCTCAATGCGCAAGTCGGACTTACGTCTCCCGCTGAAATCGGCGCCGATGTGTGTCATATCAACTTGCATAAGACTTTTGCCATTCCGCATGGCGGTGGTGGGCCAGGCATGGGGCCGATTTGTGTGACGAAACAGCTTGCACCCTATCTGCCCGGACATCCAATTGTGAAAGTCGGCGGAGAGAAAGCAGTCCACGCAGTATCTTCTGCGCCGTGGGGAAGCGCGAACATTTTGCTCATCTCGTATGCCTACATCAAGATGCTTGGAATCGAAGGGTTGACGGATGTGACCAAAATTGCAATCCTCAATGCCAACTATCTGAAATCTCAACTGGAAAAACACTATCCGGTTCTCTATCAAGGCAAGAACGGCAGAGTGGGGCATGAGTTTATATTAAACATGAAACAGTTCAAAGAACAGGCAGGCATCGAAGTAGAGGATATTGCCAAACGGCTTATGGATTATGGTTTCCATGCGCCGACAGTCTCGTTCCCCGTACATGATACGTTGATGATTGAACCGACGGAAAGCGAACCAAAGGCTGAGCTTGATCGTTTTGTTGATGCGATGATTGGTATTCGGAAAGAATTACAAGATATCGTCGACGGCACAGTAGACAAAACCGACAATCCGCTAAAGAATGCACCACACACGGCTGTGACGGTGATGAGCAATTCATGGAATCATCCATATTCTCGTGAGCAGGCCGTGTTTCCGGTTCCATCGCTGAAGAAGAATAAATTCTGGCCGTCCGTTGGACGGATCAATAACACGTATGGCGATCGGAATATCTTCTGCACATGTCCACCGATGAAAGAATATAAAGAGAAATCAATATAATCAGTTTTCAGGGTACTTTCTGTGTGATCAGAGAAATCATAATGCCTATTGAAGACGATAAAAAAATCAAAGAAATTTTCTCAACCGCAAAAACCATCGCAGTCGTCGGCGCATCCAACAAGCCATTACGCGATAGTCATCGTATCTTGCAGTACCTGAAACGAGAAGGATACAATGTTATTCCTGTCAATCCGATGTACACAGAAATTGACAGTGAGAAATGTTATCCTCATCTCACCTCCATCGGAAAAACGATTGATATTGTAGACGTGTTCCGTAATCCGGATGCGGTGGATGAGATTGTTGCAGAGGCAATTGCGGTGAAGGCAAAAACCATCTGGCTCCAGCTTGGTGTTGTCAATGCGGCTGCGGCAAGGAAGGCGGAGAATGCCGGCCTTCAAGTAGTTATGGATCATTGTATCGCAATCGACCACTCCCGCTTGATGAGATAAAAGACACAAGCGAGAACATGCAGAGCGGCGATTGCTTTATAGGTAGAAGGGATAGTTCAATTTGGAGACCTGTGATAAAATATTCACAATTGCTATTGTTGGGTTTCATATTCACCTCTTCGCTTGAAGCGCGGTGGGTGTCTGATTCCATTTTGATCGTGGACGACGTACAAATATTTGGCAACCAAACAACGAAAGAGTATGTGATCCTCCGCGAAATGTCCATACAACCAGGCGATACGTTGACACAGGAAGCAATCGAACGCGATCGGAACAATATTTATAATCTTGGCCTTTTCAATAAAGTAGACGTGGAATATTCTGTTCGTCAAAATACTGCATCAGTCTTTGTCATTGTCTCAGAACGATGGTATTTTATCCCGTATCCGGTTCTTGGAATGAAATATCGAGATCCTTCCAAGCTGTATTATGGTGTAGGAGTGATGCACCAAAATTTTCGGGGACGGAATGAGAAACTCTATGCCAATGCAGTTTTTGGGTACGATCGATGGTTTACGTTGAATTATCAGAATCCTCGATTGACCGACCATGGCGATTATTTTTTCAGTGGATCTTTCGCTGTCCAGAAATTGCACAGTCTCAGTAATGATCAAGGCGAATATGAAAACTCAAATATATACTTGAGTGGAACCGTCGGTAAACGCTTTGGATTGTATCAAACCTTTTCCGGTTCATTGGATTATCAAGTATGGCAGGTCAACGATCCACAATTACACAGAACTGTTTCATCATCAGGACGCGATGCATTTCTTACGGCATCCGTACAGTATAGGTACGATACACGGGACAATCGTGAATATACAACAGACGGCACACTGATTTCACTTGGGATGAGTAAGAGCGGATTTGGGGAATCGGAAATAAACCTGACCGGATGCGGATATGACATACGGCAATTTTTTGGATTCAACAGCGGAAGCGGTATTGGCGTACGGACGATAGGATCATTCACTTGGGGCGGTGTGATTCCTCCGTACCGGCATGTCTTCTTTGGATACGATGAGCGTATTCGCGGATATTTCTACAAGACGATGGAAGCAGAAAACCGGATAGGCATGAGTGCCGAACTCCGGTTGCCGATTCTTACTCCGCGTTACCTTGAGATTCATGCCTTCGGCATTCCCGAGTTCCAGAAACTACGCTATGGTCTGTACTTTGCCATCTTTGCCGATGCAGGAAAACTATGGTCGCGGCATCAGGTCTTGTCGGAACAACCGTGGTATTCTGGCGTAGGTGCTGGATTTCAATTTCTCTTACCATATGGATTCACTATTCGAACGGAGGCGGCGTTCAATAATATCGGGATCACGGAAGGATTCATCGACTTTGATACATCATTTTAATTGAGGTATCATCTATGGATTACTTTTACGTCAAACAGGAAGATGTCGGCAGCCATGGATTAATTCTTCGGGGTGATGAATCAAAGCACCTTGTTCGTGTGATGCGGAAGAATATCGGCGACCGCATCTTTGTCACGGACGGCAACGATACAATGTACGAAGCAGTGATCGTCGGATATGGAAAGACAGACGCACGCTGCGATATCGCTGCAATGCACAGAAAGTACCATGAACCGACTCTTGATGTAACAGTTGCAGTCTCACTGCTTAAAAACCCGGCCCGGTTCGATTATCTTGTAGAAAAAGCAACGGAGCTTGGTGTGCGGACGATCATTCCGCTGCTCAGTGAAAGAACTATCCCGCAGCGCGAGAAGCATGAACGGTTAGAAAAAATTGCTCTTGCTGCAATGAAGCAATGCGGACGAAGTTGGTTACCGCGGATTCAACCGCTGCAAAAATACGAAGCATTGGTAGGTAATTCGTCGCACTGGCCGTTGAAATTTATCCCTCACGAAAAAACCGATTCTCTTCAGACCATCTCATCGGAGCTGAAATTTCACGATGATCTGCATTCGCTTCTCATTACTATTGGACCGGAGGGTGGGTTCTCGGAAGATGAAGTGGCTCTCGCTGAACACAATGGATTCAAATTCATATCTCTCGGCTCGCGTCGTCTGCGGACGGAAACTGCAGTGGTAGTAACTATGGCAGAATTACTGAAGTAAAGTTTCCGTTGCCATCTTTTTGATTATGTGATATCAAAAAATGTAGCCGGCCCCCAAAGAGAAATCCGCTCCGTTGTAGTTCTTCCTTGCCCCAATAGTAGTTTCAAAATCTGCCATAAGATGATAACCCACATTGGCACCCAGCTTGAAATGATTGCTGAGGAAGAAGTCGATACCCACGCCAAGGCGTCCGCCAAATGTGGTTTCTGTGTGTGCTTGCTGTGAAATCAATGTATTCTTTGCTTCTGATCCGAAGTAAGTTCCAACCGCTGCTGAAAGAAATGGACGAACATTGTCGCCAGGCTCAGGATCGGGTACGTAATAGCGTATGCCAAACAGTAATGGAATAACAGCACTTGCTTGCTGTGTGACATTGAAAGCACTGATTGTAGAACTTGCTTGTGCTGAGAGCAAGCCGACCGTTACTGTCAGTGAAAGGTGTTCCCGTAACCAATACGAATAACCAAGCCCGCCTGCAAAACCGCTGGTTTTTGCCTCCGACTGGATCCCCGTCGCCGCGGCTGTGTTTGATGCTTTCGTCCCTCCCCATAAGCCGAGGCTGAGTTCAATTGCCGATCTGCCTTTCAAAGAAAGATCCTGCGCCATTGAAACGGAACCTATTGTGATGAATAGAAAAGCCAGGGAAAATGTTCCTATCGCTGTCTTCATTGTTGACCTCTATTTTCAATATTGGAGTATCCCGGCACATTTCATTGAGCCGGCGGTGTCTTAAAGTATGTAAAAATCGCTCAACATTTTTGTAAAATCTAAGAATCTGATATGTTGCGTTTATTCTTTGTTCTTTTTTGCTGTCAGTGCCGCACTAATTCTGGACAATGCAGAACCAACAACGACTCCGCTTGCAAATAATCCGAGTATCTGGACTGTCCTCACATTTTCTGAGAATTGAGTTAATCCCAATACTCCGAATATCGCGATGAGGGCTATATTTAGTCCAACGAGTTTTATTTTCATGATGTTCTCCATATGGAAGTGATTTGACGGATTTGCTTTTACCATGATCTTTCTGAAACAAGTGCTGTATGAATACAATATATATTACTTTTTGAAAAAATGCGTTTTATACTTCCCGCTGTTGCCCATCTCCAGATCTCTAATAAAGAACGAATATGTAATTTGTGTAATGCCATCAACGCATGCGTTCCGCTCCCTATCTAAACTTCTTCATAACGATGGCCATTTCCCTTACATTAAAAATATTTCCGATGACTATCCAATGGTGCCTGAATTCATACCGGCTAGTTGAGCGATATCCTTATTCTCCAGAATCTGTTTTGTATAGCCAGTCTGGGCTGCTTGAATCATCGCAAGGCCCACCTCTTCCAATGTGCAAACATTCTTTGGAGATAAAACTTTCCACAACGGATACAACAACCCGAGTACTTTGAAGAGCGGCTTTACATTCTTCTGGCCCTTGGTTGGCTTCATAAGTCCAGGTCTGAAGAGGTACACTGCTTTGAACGGAAGCCTTGTAAGATGATTTTCCGTTTTCCCTTTTACCCTTGCCCACATCAAGCGGCCTTTTTCAGAGCTGTCGGTTCCTGTCCCTGATATATAACAAAATGTCATATCAGGATTGAATCCTGACAGGGTTCGTGCAGCCTGCATTGTAAGGTCGTATGTAATCCGGCTATAATCTTGTTCATTCATTCCTACAGATGAAACACCGAGACAGAAAAAACAGGCGTTAAAACCTCTGAGATGTTCTCTGAGAGTAGAGTAGTCGAAAAAATCATTATGAAGCAGTTCCTTCAGTTTTTGGTGCTCCACATTGCACGACCGTCTGCCTATGACTAGGATTGATTCAACATCGGGATGTTTGAGAGCTTCGTTGAGAACTCCTTCTCCGACCATGCCCGTAGCTCCAAATATGATAACTTTTATTTTCCTTGTCACGATGTGATTCCTTTAGATATTTTATTTTTCAGTGGTACCCGACGTATTTTGTTATGCATGAAAATCTAGAACTCTTGGATCGAGAATAATATCAGAATGTTTTAAAGGAGCATTGAGATACACACCCTCGTATGACCTGCAGCGGCTGAGTGCCACGTATGCTTGCCCGTGTGCGAATGCACCATATCCTAGATTGATAATGACCTTGTCAAACGTTTTGCCTTGACTCTTGTGAATGGTAATTGCCCATGCAAGTTTTATCGGGTACTGACGGAACGAGCCTGTCACGACGGATTCGATGCTGCGATAAGTACGATCGTACTCATATACCGATTTTTCCCAACTGGTTTGTTCGATAGTATGAACAACACTGCCGAAAGAAACTTTAATAGTATCGTTGGAGATATGCTGTATGACGCCCAGAGTTCCATTGACCCAGCGCTTGTTCGGATCATTTTTGACCATCATCACCTGAGCGCCTTTTCGCAGCTTGAGTTTCTTGTCGGTCGGATGCGATTTTTCATCGAAGTCGCCTTCGATAACAGCGTCGAAATCATATTCCTGAGACGGTAATGCAGAAAGCCGCTGCAGGTTGATCGCTGAGGCAAGCGCGTTGGTGCTGGTGAGGGTGATGGCGAGATCATGCGTGTTGAATTTCAAAGAAGGATGATGCCGCTGATTGATCTTCTCCAGGTCGGACAACTCGATTTCTTTGTTGCGTACCTTATTCAGAAGCAGAATAAACTCAGGGTCGTTTTGCCGAAATACGTGCTGCAGTTCTATTTTGTGCAGGCGGATTTCGCTGAATACTTTTGCGCTGAAAAAATACGGAGTCAGGTAGTTATCTTCGAAATATTCTCCGAGATCCCGTTCGACAACCGGCGGAAGCTGGAATAGGTCGCCGATGAGGACGAGTTGAACACCTCCAAAAGGATCATACGGCCGGTTGCGGTTTAACCGGAGCGACGCATCGATTGCATCCATCATATCTGCGCGCACCATGGAGACTTCATCGATAATGAGAGTCTCGAGAGCAGCGAACAGGTCTGCTTTGCCACGTATTTTTTTGACATCATCCAATGTGATGAGGCGTGTGGGGAACCGAAAGAACGAATGAATGGTTGAGCCGCCGATATTGACTGCAGCAATTCCTGTGGGGGCAAGTACAACAGTTTTCTTTAACGTTTTTTCTTTAAAGTAATGAAGGAGTGTCGACTTTCCCGTACCTGCATTGCCGGTCACATAGTAATGGTGTTTTGTGCGTTCAAGCAGATCGAACGCAGTCGAAAACTCACGCGTCAATTCAAAGTCGGAAGGAATGCCTGCAACAGACGTGGAAGCAAGTTCTTTCTTCGGTTTCTTTGATTTTGTTGGTGATACGGGGGGGAGTGCCGGTATCTTTAACGGTTTGGGAGAGAGCTTCGTTGATCGTCTCAAAGGATTAGGATTCTTCTTCAAAATAAATAATTACCAAGGTTAGCTATGGAGTCAGGAGATTTCTCGTGACATATCATTTGCTTGTAATTTGCACTGCTTTAATTTACGGTAAATTGTGAAGAGGTGCATGGCGCATAACGTCTCGCTGACAACGGAGCGTCGTTATCGGGTGAGTTAGCAGAGTTACCTTATTTCAGCAAAACAAGTTTCTTGATATCGATATAATTTCCAGCTTTCACTTGATAGAAGTACACACCATTTGGAGGATCGATAGCGACGAAACATAAACCGCGTTTGTTAGACGGCGTTCTTGATTACTAGTTGAACTAGATTGGGAAAAAGATCAATTATGACAGGAGAATGAATCGAATAAAAGGACGGAACCATTGCCATGCTCCTTTTGTTCAACTTTTAACAGTGAATCGAAAATGAATGTGGATTGAGAATTTGCTGCCAACTTATCATTTGTCTGAAAACAATACTACTTCAATTTACGGAACATTGTATAGAAAGGAGAGATTTGTATGAAGAAAATTTCAATCATTCTATCTTTTATTACTTTGATTCTTTGCAGCTGTAACGTTTTTTCCCAGATTCGTAATCTGAAATCAATGGAAGGAACATGGACCGGGCAGTGGGTTAACCTTTATTATTCAAGTTCCGGAAGTATTAATTTAACCCTCACTGTCAATGAAAGTGCTCAAACCGCTCACGGTGATTGGAATGTTGGCGGAGATATTCTTGGGGTTCCAAGGGCTCCTTTTTCCACTGATATTACTTTTAATTCGACAGGATTCGTTGCTTCCTTTACATCGCCGATCTGGGGTGATATTTCCGCTACTGGACTTTATTCGGGCGTATACTCGGGCTCTGCAGTTAATTGTCCGAATCCAAATGCACAGTCGATCGTTGCCAACGGGACTTTCAACAGTACACACATCAACGGCACATTCGGATTCACGTGGTATGCGATTCCGATTACCGGCACCGTCGTCATGGTGAAACAGGATTCTATACTTTTGCCCACGGGATTATCTGTATCTGAACATCCGCATGGGACGATTAATTTGCATTGGACCGACAATGCGACAAATGAAACAGGATATAGAATCGACCGAAAAAATCTCGCAATCGGTACATGGTCGGAAATTGGAACAGTCGGTACGAATGACACGTCATATGCCGATAATACAGTTCAGGGCGAAACACGATATACGTATCGTGTGGCAGCGTACAATGCAATCACAGAATCGGAATATTCCGATACAGTTGCACTACAGACTGTTACGTCGGTTGAGAATACCAATACCATCGGAATTTTCGCTTCTCCAAAACTATCCAAATCCATTCAATCCTAGCACGATGGTCCGATATGAAGTTCCAAACAACAGCAGAGTGAATATATCCATCTATTCATTATCCGGAGAACATCTCGCTACACTTGTAAACGATATCAAAGCTGTCGGAAGATATGAGATTAGATATAATGCGAGTGATAAAGCAAGCGGAATTTACCTACTGAAAATGGTTGTTCAATCACTCGAGACGGGTAAGAACTATGTTGACTATAAAAAAATGGTTTTGTTAAAGTAGGACATTCAATCAACGATTTGTTCCTGTCAGAGATCAGTAATTCCCAGACATTTATTAAGAATAATTTGAAAGAATCTGTACATTACCAATATTTACCTTTATTCAATTAGCATAGGGTTTAATGAGCACATTGATTTTGGATTAAGATTTTGCATTGCCATATCAAATGAGTGAGTGACATTGTTATCTCACGCTCAATAAATCACAAAATAATTATTATATTCAACTATCGTTTGTAAATAACAATGTTCAATTTATAATTGAACAACGTTGTTTTAAAAAATAATTTTCCAACTAATCCGGCCCCTTATGAATACTAAATTCCAAAACCTGTTATCTTTTTATATCATTTTCTTATTTCTCATGAATGTATCCCTGAATACAGTAAAAGCCGGTAATCCTTCAGATGTTCATGTATGGGAAATGTATGAAGTTACACTGAAAGCTGAAAAAGAATATAAAAATTACTATTCAGATGTTACATGCTGGGTAGAATTAAAAGGCCCGGATTTTTCAAAACGGGTTTATGGTTTTTGGGATGGACGCAATATATTTATTGTACGCATTGTCGCAACAAAACCGGGGAAGTGGCAGTGGATCAGCGGATCAGACCAGCCTGACGATAAAGGGCTTAACCGTTCGGGCGAGTTTAACGCTATTCGTTGGACCGAAAAAGAAAAAAAGCAAAACCCCAACCGCCGTGGTTTTGTTCGTTCAACATCTAACGGACATGCATTGCAATATGCCGACGGTACTCCTTTCTTTATGATAGGCGATACCTGGCTTGCAGGTGCTACATGGCGGTTGCCTTTCAGAAGCGCTGCACCTGAAAAAAATTATGTGCCTAGCCCGGGTATCGGGTTTGAAGATGCTGTAGCGTACCGTAAAAATCAAGGATATAATTCGGTGAGCATGATAGCTTGTTTTCCAAACTGGGAATCGGATTGTCACGCCAGTACGTTTGCAGATTCCAACGGCATATATTTAAGAAATGCCTGGGAAAAATTTGATTACCTGGTTGAGAACGGCAAAATGACTTCAAAAGATATGCGTGATGAATATGGCAACAAGCCTTTTAAAATGTCTCAAAAGCATGAAGGTGTAGCTGATTTCGATAATATAATCCCTGAATATTTTCAAAGCCTCGATAAAAAAATGCAGTATTTGTCGGAGCAGGGATTTGTACCTTTGCTCGAAACTATAAGAAGGGATATGTGTCCGTCATGGAAAGCGTATTTTGACTTTAAAAATTCATATGCGCGATACGTTCAATACCTGATCTCAAGATATGGTGCGTATAATTTTATTTTCAGCGGGATACATCTCGATTGGATCCCGAAAGAGTACAGCCTTACAGCCGATGAATTTAACGAGGTATTGACCTATCATTTGAATAAATACGGCCCCTTGCCTTTTGGACAACCCTATACCACACTCATTTCCAGCTCAACATATTCAGTATTCGGCCATTATAAAGATTGTCCGTGGTTGACCATGCACAGCGTAGGCAACAAACCACGGGATCACCGTGTCTCCGATTCATTAGAAATCCTTTTCAAGCTTGAGCCTCCTTATCCGGCAATTAATTTTGAACCTTATTATACTGGATGGAATCATGAAATAAACATGCCGAACGGAGAACGACCTCCTGCAAATTCTGCGCGCGATAATTATTTTTCACGGGCACAGATGTACGGATCTGTACTTTCAGGCGGGCTTTCAGGACATGTCCATGGCACGGCTGCGTACGATATAACCTCAACAGGAGAACCTGCCGGAATGCGCCCTCATTTCTGGGATGCATTGAAGTATGAATCGGGTTCGTATATGCAGCACCTTAAGACATTTATTTTGTCGGAAGGAAATAAGTATCAATCGCTGCAGATTGCTTCTCGGGATATTATTCCTCAAAAAGCTCCGGGAAGTCCAGAAAAAGGTCTAGATGGATGGTCGTATATGATGCGCACTCCTGAAAAAGACTTTGCCTTGCTCTATTTCGAAAACCAGTCTGTTCTGGCTGAGTTAATCGGATTTAAGCCCAGCACATCATATTTGTTGCAATGGTTCAATCCGACAAATGGTGAATTGGGAAAAAAGATCAGTATTAATTCGGATAAAGAGGGGAGAATTGTTTTGTCAAAATTTCCTGACGAACAAAATCCATGTGTTATCGATTGGGCGGCTAAGATTGTTGAAAACAGGTAAGGGGAGTGATGCTTTACTGATTGTTATGAATTGTTTAGAATAAAACCAGGTACCCAAAGTCCTGCTCCTCCTATGGCGTATGACTGCTTGTTGGTTGCAGTTGGTTTTTATTGAACAATTTATCCGCTGGACAACCCAATTCTTTTTGTCTACAGTATCTACAAGTCAATTTTCTTCGAATAAATCCATTTCCTGTTGTGGTCAAGAATATTAACAATAACAAAGTAATCAATATTATATAGTCAAATTTTACGATCATCAATACAATCCCCGCGATGAACGGAATAAAAGAAACCAGCAGATCGGGGATCATGTCTTTCCATGATATTTCATATGAACAAAATTTTGAAATATCACCTTTTTAAAAAACCATGAGCTTATTCTACCTTTAACAAATCCGCAAGTTTTCCCCCAATAAAAACAATTAACGCAGTGATTTCTCATTAATCTATATTCCAAGATCAAAATATAAATCAAATATAATATTGAGATAATCCAACCTAACCGAATCATTATCATGAACCCCAATCCATATATTGACAATGATACTATGTCGGACAAAATTACAATCCACCATGGATAATTATCGTATTTATTGAATTCAATCATCATAATATACTCCCGATACCCTGTGTCTAAGTTCCTCTACCTGTAATTTATCCTGCTTCAATCTGCGGTAAATTGTAGAGAGGTGCATGACGTAAAATTTTTCGACATAATGGAGTGTCGTTGTTCGGCTTATTTTAGAAACGGAATTGAAACCCCGCTAAACTCCAAAAAGTGGTTGCTTCTTCATGGTTTTGCAGGCTCTTGCCGAAGGATCCGAACAATGAAACGGTTTTTGACCATTCCCATGTGAAACCGACAGAGAGAATTTGACCGCTCAGCTCAAAAGGAGCTTCCCGCACGCCCGTGTGCCATTCTGCAAAAAGCGAAACGGGGTCTAACAACAAAGCAGCCCCCATGCCACCTTCCCACCCATCTGATTTGGTATTGACCCAGATGTGCCCGACTTCGGCCGTCAAGCCAAAATGCAACCACTCATAATGCCATTCCAACGGGAGACTTAATTTTGGGCTCTTCTCTTCCACGAATGAGAAATAAACTTTCGGAAAGAAAGAAAAATTAGACCCTGTTGTACCGGGGTTATCCACGAAACGGTATTTGACGCCCATCTCAATCCCATCAAAAGTACGTTTAACCCCTGCGCCCTTCTCTTGACCGATCACAAAAGGCATTGACGCCGTGAGTTGGCAGCGATCTCCTATGCCATAATTGAAATCGAAGAGAGGAATCTGCCATTCGTTATCGACATTGGAACGCGCCAAAGAAGTGAGAATGTTGATTTCCCAATTCCCGGGGCCGGGAGTACCCGGGTCGTTCGACAGAAGCGGCGGACTGGACTGGGCGAAAATCGATTCGCTGAACAGAATCAGAACAGAGCATGCGAACAAAATCGCGTATTTGAACTTAGCATGAGTCATTGGTCTTTATAGGAGAACAATATCGATTAGTGTCGAAACAATATTCAGCAACGCAAATAGCACACAATGTGTTCTACAAAAACGCCTTTCCACTTGCCAATGAGATACAGTAATTCGTTTATGAAGCAAGCGACTTGATCATTCGACTTTTTGTGTATGAGAGAACTTAGTGACTCTCAATGCTTACTCGCCGAGCCTGCCAGGAAGCTGATTCCTCCCAAGCGCTTCGGGATTGTTGCATTTGATGCTGGAGGATTTGCAGTATCGTGAGTTGCGCATCCGCAAGCACCTTTTTGGTAGAGTAATTTTTCGAATCTACAGCATAGTTTGCTGCTTCTAATTTTTGACAAAATACTGTGTATCTTGTTTTCGCGTGATCTACGGATGCATGCCATTGTGGCAGAATTTTTTTGAGCCGTCTATCTGCGATTGCTATGTGCTTGTCTGCTGATTTCAATTTTACTTCTTTCACTTTTGCAGGATCGGGCGCACTCATTTCGCCGGAACTGATTTGAGGAAGCTTATCAATTTCTGCGGCCTCCGATGAATCTACTTCCGAGTGCGATTTCCTGTATTCCTCAATCAATGCCGCTTCTTCCTGCTGTTCATTCACTGATCGCTGAAATTCATTTTGTGTATCGTTATAGATTTTTTGCCATTCATCGAAAGCGGCACGGACAGAAGGCGAATCTATTTCAGTCACCGGCCCGCCTGGCGGCATGGGCTTCATCATTTCCATTGCCATTTTCATTTTCTCTTCTTTACTCATCGTCTTCATCTTTTTCTTCATTTCGGGGTCGTCCAATTTCTTCGCATTTTCCGGAGATAATCCCGGTATGACAGAACCTGCACCGGGTTTGGGCTGTGCCGCAAATTCCACTTCAACTCCTTTCACATCTTGTTCAATAGGATTGAATAGCTTCTCTGCGCTGCATTTCAATTCTCCATACTTGTTATTCATAATGACCTTTGCAAAAGCATCTTTGACGGTTGCCGGCGGCGGTGGAATTTTTTCAAGCATCTGAATCAAGTCCTTTTTTACTGGTACCTGAGCCGATAGAGTAAATGCCATAGTACTTAATACGATTAATGTTATAACGGTTTTCATCGACCGGCTCCTTTATAATATTTTTACGTTCAGAACAGCGTTCGTTAATGTATCATACGTCTACCAAAACGACGGCAGACATATAGGGGGTAAGTAAAATTCAGATTTGTCAATGGTAGAAAGTATTTATGTCAGTTGCAATATATGCATTGTAGGGGTCCAATATATCGAACTCCTACGCATAATCCGTGTGCAATAAAAATTTAATATGAAAACAATCGCTCGTTGATCCGGAATAACGTTTGATGCGCAGAATTGCTGATGCTTACCTGCAATGAGTTCGTCAATATTTTATTGCCTTCAACAAATGACAGGTCTGTTATACTTGCAAGATTGATGCGTACATTCATCGCGGCTCCTTCGCAGGCGGCTCCTAACATCAAGACGGCAACGCCGGCATCCGTAAGAGAATTTTTATTTCCTTTTTCGCCCACAATTTTTAACAGCGTAACTGCCTCACCACAGAGTTCCAGGAGCTGCAGAGGAACAACCGTTGCCTCTTTGTATGCCGATTGGATTGCGGCTACGCGCTGTGCATCTTGTTCTATAGTCTCTTTTGGAAGCCGATAGGCGGCGATGACCTTTTTGAAAGCGGTGGTGTCTTCGTCAATAAGAGCTGTGAATTTTGCACGAAGTCTTTCGAATTTTATCAAGACGCTTTCTAGCTCAATCTGAATGGAGACATTCGTGTCTCTTTTTATGGTGAGACGACACACCATCGAAGCTAATGCAGCTCCAAGCGATGCCGCAAGTGCGGAAACGCTTCCGCCGCCGGGGGCAGGAGCGTTGGATGCAGTTTCATCGAGAAATTTGGAGACTGAAAGTGAATTAAGCATACCATATCCTTTAAATCATGTATTCAATTATCTTTTTCTTTGGATCAAACGGTTCAAGTCGGCTTAAACCTAATTTTTTGACAGCGAGTGAAACATATTCCGCTTCAGAGAGATCTTTGTCATTCGAATAGAATTTTCCTGCCTGTACCATCGCATCCAATGGAGCAAGTCCCACCAGTTCGCTTCCGGCGACATCGATTCCAAGCAAGTGAGCCTGTTTCTTCACTTCTTCAAATGCCTTATGGATAGATGTCATTTCATAATCCACAAGATTGATGGAAACTTGTGAGATCTTAAAACGCTCAAGATAAACACCCATGGCTTTTACTGCTTTGAGCGTGCCGGGAATCTTGATTGTCTCGCCCTGTTCATTCATCATCGTGTTGCCGCGTTCATCCTTTCTTGGCCTGCCGCTTTCACGGATGCGCAGAGCAATCTCGAGTGCATGGCGATCGTTGATAGTGTTGAGGTTTACGTTGTATGCGATGAGAATTTTCCGCGCTCCGGTTACGGTAGCACCGGATTTCACATTGAAGAGTGGTGCGCCAAAATCCGGATTCCATTCCGCATCCTTCAGCTTCTCTGCTAATCCTTCATACTCACCTTTGCGGATATCGGAAAGATTTCTTCGCTGCGGTGAACGTGCTGCAAATTCATATAAATAGATAGGAATGTTCAGTTCTCGTGCGACGCGTTCGCCGAATTTCTCGGCGAGCTTTACACAATCAGCCATCGTTACATCGCTGATGGGGACAAATGGCACAACATCGGCAGCGCCAATGCGGGGATGTTCACCTTTCTGTTGCGTCATGTCGATGCGTTCAGCAGCGGCCTTGGTTGCCTGAAATGCGGCTTCCACTACGGCATCCGGTTCGCCGACAAATGTTACCACGGTCCGGTTGTAGTCTGTATCCGGTTCGATACTAAGCAAATGTGCCCCGGGAACATGCGTGATACTCTCGCCAAGAGCATCGATGGTTTCCTTATTTCTTCCTTCGCTGAAATTGGGGACACATTCCACAAGTTGTCGCATGGAGGTTCCTTTCAGTTTTAAAATTCCAGATACGTTCCGTGCTTGATCACTTTGGCGACATGGTCTGTGCCGAAGTGATAGATAAGATATCGATAATCCGGAACATTGTATAATATAATATCGGCTTGTTTTCCGACCTCAATACTGCCAAGTGTGCTCGAGAGTCCAAGTGCCGCTGCGCCGTTGATCGTTGTTGCACAAACCGCTTCTTCCGGTGTCAACGACATTTGTGTGCAAGCAATGGTCATCATCAACGGCATCGAATAGGACATACAGGAACCTGGATTGAAGTTCGATGCAATTGCCAACGGAATACCGGCATCGATGATCTTTCGTGCCGGTGGATATCCGCAGTGTAAAAAGAATGAGACACCGGGGAGTACTGTAGCGATAGTTCCTGAATGCTTCAAAGCGGAAATTCCCGCATCATCGATTTGCTCCAGATGATCCGCGGAGATTGCACTGGTTTCTGCAGCGAGCTTCGATGCGCCGATTTGTGAGAGTTGATCGGCGTGAATTTTAATCCCGAATCCCAGCGATTTTGCCGTCTCGAAGATTTTACGGCATTGTTCTACAGAAAAATATTTCCGTTCGCAGAATGCATCGCAGAATTTTGCCATCCTGTGCTTGGCGATGTACGGAAGCAGCCGTTTGCAGACGAGATCGACATAGCCGTCCGGGTTTTCTTTGAATTCGTCCGGAATTGCATGCGCTCCAAGAAATGTCGGCACAATATCCATCAAGCTTTCTTCCGCAAGTTCATTGATTGTATGAAGTATCTTGATCTCGGCGTCTTCGTTTAATCCGTACCCGGATTTTATTTCAACGGTTGTAGTTCCTTGACGAAGCATTGTATCAAGGTGATGACGTGCGAGCTTCTTCAATTCTTTTTTAGAAGCAGCTCGAGTTGTTCGTACCGTACTAAGAATTCCTCCGCCCGCCTCGGTAATTTCTTGATATGTTTTTCCTTCGGTACGCATTGCAAATTCATTTTCGCGGCTTCCGGCGAAAACAGAGTGAGTATGCGAATCGACAAATCCTGGGAGTGCGATAAGGTCGGAAGCATCGATAGTATCGATATTTTCATCCACTGTCTGTGAATATTCTACGTTGGGGCCAATCCATGAGAATTGTCTATTTTGAATCAAGACAGTTGCATTATCGATAATACCAAGATTACGCATCTCCTTGCTGGATTTGTAAGGCTTGCCGTCCGACCGAACAGTGACCAGTTGTTTGATATTTTTAATGAGCAGGTTCATAGATAAACAAAGTATTACTTGGAGGGCAAATAACAAAGATAATGCTTCGGAAGCAAGTTCATCAAGATGAGTTCAGATCGCCAGATCTATCATTCTTCCTCACGTATGAATATTCCTCATGGAAGTGTCCTTGAAATGAGGGAGATGTGTTGTATTTTATATTACTGCAGAGTGCTTTGCCACAATGCTAATTGAACACCGTCAGGTGTTTCAAACTGTGCCCGCCAGCCCATCGATCCGACCTGGGATTTCTTCGTCAATATTTTGCCGTGCGCTTTTTGTATGGCTTTCATTGTTGTATCAATGTCTTCCACTTCGATATAAGGAATGACCTGTCCTTTCTTGGGCAATCGTTTTACGAGTTCAAATCCACCGTTGGGATGCTTCCCAGTATGGATGATTGTGTAATCGATATCCTGAATATGAGAAAATGTCCATCCAAAGACAGTGCCGAAGAATTTCTTCGACTTCTCAAGATTGGTTGTTGGAATTTCGATATGGCCAAAAGCATGCATAAGTTTCTCCGTATAAAAGTGATTCATTGCTCTGTGAGCATTGGAATATGAACATTAAATTTTTTCGCATTTTCAATTGCGCGTTTGTAGCCGGCATCAGCGTGACGAATGATACCCATACCGGGATCGTACGTCAGCACTCTTTGTAACCGTCCTTCTGCTTCTTTTGTTCCGTCCGCGACAACAACCATTCCAGCATGAATCGATAACCCAATACCGACTCCACCGCCATGATGCACGCTTACCCAGCTTGCACCGCCTGAAGCATTGAGCAGTGCGTTGAGAATGGGCCAATCGGCTATGGCGTCGCTGCCGTCAAGCATCTTCTCAGTTTCACGATTTGGCGATGCAACACTGCCGCAATCAAGATGATCGCGCCCAATGACGAGGGGAGCGCTTACTTCACCACGAGCGATAAGATTATTGAAGATCGTTCCCATCTTTGCGCGTTCGCCATATCCAAGCCAGCAAATTCGTGCCGGCAATCCTTGGAAATCGACTTCATTCTGTGCTTTTTCAATCCAGGTACAGAGCTGCTTGTTTTTGGGGAACGTTTCCAACACTGCACGATCGGTACGATAGATGTCTTCCGGATCGCCCGAGAGTGCTGCCCACCTGAATGGACCCTTGCCATCACAAAAAAGAGGACGGATGTATTCCGGTACAAACCCGGGAATGTCAAATGCTTTCTTTACTCCGNNTTCAGCAATCCCTTAACGTGTTCGGCAATGGAATTCTTAGAAAGTGTAATATATTTCTGTGGATTCTTTTTGCGAAGTTTAAGCGCCTGTGCATATGGCATTCCAGCAGGCACATAGCCATTCAGTGTATCGTGTGCGGATGTTTGGTCGGTAACGATATCCGGCAGGAACTTCTCTGCCGCAATCTTCGGAATAATATCTGCAGCGTTGCCGAGTAAGCCGACAGAGATCGGCAATTTCTTTTCCTTAGCGGCACGAACTTGTGCAAGCGCGTCATCAAGATTATTTGTCATGGTATCGAGATAACTTGTCTCGAGGCGGCGCTTGATCCGGTGGAGATCAACCTCGACGACGAGACAAGCGGCACCGTTCATAGTTGCTGCAAGCGGTTGAGCGCCTCCCATGCCACCAAGCCCGGCGGTGAGCAGAAATTTTCCGGCAAGACTTCCATGAAAATGTTTAGCCGCTGCTGCTGCAAACGTTTCGTACGTTCCTTGAAGAATTCCCTGTGTACCGATATAAATCCAGCTTCCCGCTGTCATCTGGCCGTACATTGTCAGGCCAAGGCCTTCCAACCTGCGAAATTCATCCCATGTTGCCCACTTTGGTACTAACATGGAATTGCTGATGAGCACGCGCGGTGTGTTCTCATGTGTTTTAAATACACCAACAGGTTTACCGGATTGGATGAGCAGTGTTTCATCGTTTTCTAAATTCTTCAAACTTTTCACAATAGCATCATAACACTGCCAGTTGCGAGCGGCTTTTCCAGTTCCACCATAGACAATCAACTCCCGGGGCTTTTCGGCGACCTCCGGATCGAGGTTGTTCATCAGCATACGCAGCGCAGCTTCCTGAATCCAGCCCTTGCAGGTGAGTTGCGTGCCGTGTGGAGCGCGAATGGTGCGAGGCGTCTGTTTCATACCTGTCCTCAGTAAAGACTAAGCCTTGTTTACTATTGGTTTATAATTTGTGATCGGAGCTTAAAGTCTCGCGTTGTATCAAAGTTTATATCCGATCTTCCGCAAGAATTCTTTTCTCCACTGAATGTCGGTATCAGTTTCGATTCCTTTGGTTTTCATCCCATCGATGATACCGAGAATGCCCCGGCCTTGTTCAGTTTCCGCGATAATGACTTCCACAGCATTTGCTGTAGCGCAGTAAATGGTGCACACCTCCGGAATGTTCTTGATGGTGTTGAGTATATTGACCGGGAATCCGTTTTCTATGAAAAGAATAAAGCAGTGTCCGCATGAAAGTGCCATTGCGTTTTTCTTTGCCATCTCAATGAGCGTGTCGTCATTACCGGTCCAACGGACAAGCGCCATACCGGAAGATTCGCAGAAGCCCAATCCAAACTTCATCTGTGGATTTGTTTGTACGATGGCTTCATGGATGTCTTCTACCGTTTTTATAAAATGCGATTGTCCGAGGATGAAATTTGTATTCTCAAGCTTGTCAATTTTTATAACTTTCAGTTCCATACAATAATTTCCTCTTTACATTTTGATGAATTTTGAAATTGTCTCAACATCGATGAGTTGCTTCAAGAGTCCTGTTCCCGGACGAAGAGGTTCAAGAACTTCGACAAGGGCCAGGCTGCATTTCTTCATTTCGATATCGGTCTTATGATCTCCACCAATCAGCAATGAAATCGTCTCGGAAAGAAATGGTTCATGTCCAACGAGGAGCACAGATTCAACATCGAATTCAGTAATCTGTTTGAACAATTGTTTGGGATGAGTGCCGTTCACGAGATATTCGGACGTTTCCATACGCGGCGCGTTGATGAGCGATTGCACGATGGCTCCTGTTTCGCAAGCGCGTTTCAGCGGACTGGCAAGAATGATATTGATATGTGTTTTGGTGTGCTGAAGAAATGTACCAACGTATGCAGCTTGCTTGTGTCCGAGATCGGTTAGCGGGCGCTCGCTATCATCGAAGCGGGAATGAGAAGAAGCATCGCCATGTCGGAGGAAATAGATCAACATACTGTGTTGTCGATGTGTTGGATGCCGCGTATGTACACGGAACGAGCGGGCAGATGGACCTGTTACTCTTTTGTTAAATTATATTGTTGGATTTTTGTATAAAGGGTTTTAAGACTGATGCTGAGAATTTGTGCCGCCGTGTTTTTATTCCACCCAACGGTTTTTAGGACTCCTGCAATGTGTGCTTTTTCTATATCGCGAATCGAGACAGCACTTCCTATTTGCGGGCCGGCTGACGTTCCTCCCGTTTCTTTCAGCAAAGCAGGCCGTCTCCCGATGGGGAGGGAGATATCTTCAATGCAGATTAGATTATCTTTGCATAAAATGCTGGCGCGCTCAATAACATTTTCCAATTCGCGAACATTGCCAGGCCAGTCGTACTTCATCAGAAGTTCGAGAGCCTTTGGTTCCATCATCTTGAGTTCGCGGGGATGCACGCGGCTTTTCAAAAAGTAATCTACCAGCATAGGAATATCTTCCGGCCGTTCACGCAGCGACGGTACCGACAGCGTGATGACGTTAATGCGGTACAGCAAGTCCTCACGAAAATCTCCTGTGCCTACTTCGTCGTGTAAGTTTTTATTTGTGGCGGAGATAACCCGTACATCCGATTTGAGATTCTTGTTGCCTCCGACGCGCCGGTATTCTCCTGTTTGAAGGAAACGTAAGAGTTTTGGTTGAATCATTAAACTGATCTCGCCGATTTCGTCGAGGAAGAGTGTGCCGCCGTTTGCGATTTCGACAAGGCCTTGTTTCATTGCATGTGCGTCGGTGAACGCACCTTTTTCATGACCGAATAGCTCGCTTTCGAGTAAATTTTCTGGAATGGAGGCGCAGTTCAATGCAACAAACTGCATATCCTTGCGATAACTGTTTTTGTGCAGGAAGTTAGCGATGAGTTCTTTCCCCGTGCCACTTGCTCCTTGAATGAGTACCGGAGAATCGGTTGGCGCAACTTTCGCAGTGATGTTGAGTAATTCCAACATTATTTTGCTTTCGCCAACAATATTGTCGGTACATGTGTGTCGTGCAAGTTCGGATTTGAGGACTTTGTTTTCGATACTGAGCCGCTTACGTTCTACTGCGCGTTCAATAACTGGTATCAACTCCTCTCTTCCGTATGGCTTGGTAATGTAATTGTATGCCCCCAATTGTATACACTCAACTGCGGTCTTCACGTCATGGACACCGGTGAGCATTATAACTTGTGTGTCGTAGGAATGCTCACGGATGAATTTCAATACCTCTACACCATCCACGCGAGGAAGTTTGATATCCAACAGTACAAGATCGAATGTTCGCTTCTGGAGGGCGTTAATTGCTACAACGCCGTCTTTTGCTGTTTCAACCTTGTAGCCATCTTGGGTGAGCATTGATTCGAGGACTTGAAGAAACGGTTCTTCGTCATCGACAGCGAGAATGGAAATGGTTTCTGGTTTCATAAGAGTTTCAGAATGAGTACATCATTATCGGATTGGAAGCGCGAAATGAAAGGTCGCTCCTTTGCCGATTTCCGATTCTACCCAAATCTTTCCGTTGTGTGCTTCGATAATACGTTGTGAAATAATCAATCCGAGACCTGTCGACTTATCCTTGTTCGATTTGCTGGAAACAAGATCGCGGTAACGGTCGAAGATCAGCGACAGTTTTTCTTGCGGGATCCCGGATCCGCTATTAAACACCGAGACGATTTCATGATCCGTCGGTTGTTGTCCTTCCTCAAGTACAATTGCAACTTTGCGTACTTGCACGACGATTGCACCTTGTAACGGAGTATGTTGAACAGCGTTACCTAAAAAATTATGCAACACCTGGTCAATTTTTTCTGAGTCGTACTCCAATGGCGGCAAATCAGGTTCTGCATAAAAATCCAGTGTGATTTTGCTTGATTGAATAGGAACGTGAAATTCTTGTATGGCATTCTGTGCCGATGTGCCAAGATTGCCAATGCCTTTATTCAATCGTACTCTACCACCTTCAAGTTTTGTCAAGTCCATCATGTCAGTGAGAAGATCGATCACCTTATCGATAGAAGTGGTCATGTATCCGAGGAGTTCCTTCTGATGGTCGCCGAGTGAACCAGCCATTCCCTTCAATAAGTACCCGATGCTTTGACGAAGTCCGGCAATAGGATTGTGGAGATCGAAGAGTAAACGAGCAGTGTGTTCCGTTTGCAGGCGTCGAATACGGTCTTCAGCGTCACGTGTCTGAATGATGCCCTTGAGCTGTGGAACGAGTTGGTCCATATCGATGGGTTTGGTAAGGTATTCCTTTGCTCCAAGCTTCATTGCTTCCACCGCCATACTCACGTCACTCATACCGGTCATCATGACAACTTCTGTTTGTGCTGAATTCTTTTTAATGTAACGTAATACTTCCAAACCGTTTGCACCGGGCATCTTGATGTCGAGGAGTGCTATGTCATAATCTTTTGCCTGTGTCTTTTTAATCGCCTCGACACCATCTCCAACCTCTTCAACTTCAAATCCTTCATCACTCAGCCATGCCGCAATTGTCATCCGCAAGGGATCTTCGTCGTCGGCAATAAGGACTTGAATTTTTTCTTCACCCATATATTAATCCGTTCTTTTGAAAAACTTAGAATCCTATGGTTATCAAAAAGTCCGTTTTGTAAGTTTTTCAACTGCTGGAGAGTATAACCAGATTCGACTGAAAAGTCAATTGCTTTCTCCTCTTTACGGTATCAAAGAAAAGTTGAATTTGACGACACACACTACTACATTAGACTTTTAATTTCAATAACATCTATGGTTTTATAATGAAAAACCACATCCTCGATGGCAATGGGCTTACTATTCCTCAAGTATTTGACCTCGCACACGAAACAGCCCGCGCGAGGCTGAGTTCCACTGCAAAGCGAAAAATCATTCAAGCAAGAGGACTCGTTGATCGCTGGATAACTAAGGGTGAGATAGTCTATGGCGTAACGACCGGTTTTGGAGAGTTTTCCAATGTACGCGTGAGAAGGGAGGATATTGAACAGCTCCAGGAAAATCTTATTTTTAGCCATGCTGCAGGCGCCGGGGACATGCTTCCAGAAGAAATTGTGCGTGCGATGATGGTCTTGCGGATCAATGCTCTGGCGAAAGGATATTCTGGGATCCGGCTTTCGACCGTAGAATTGCTGATGGAAATGTTGAACCACAACATTGTTCCGGTCATTCCATCGCAAGGATCCGTCGGTGCAAGCGGGGATCTTGTGCAGCTCGCACACCTGGTGTTGGCAATGATGGGGAAGGGAAAGGCATGGGTTAAGGGAAAAGGGAGAAGTGAAAAAGGGGAAGTGGTGGATGCTGCATCAGCATTACGACGCAATAAACTTCAACCGGTGAAGCTGACAGCGAAAGAAGGGCTTGCACTGATTAATGGTACGCAAATGATGACGGCGTACGCAGCACTGGCGGTTCATCAGGCGAAACGCTTAGCAAAGATCGCTGACATTGCATCGGCGATTAGTGTAGAAACACTGCGGGGAAGTGATACGGCGTACGACGAACGTATTCACCGGCTTCGTCCTTATAAAGGACAACTATCGGTTGCGAAAAATATGCGGAGACTCATGCATAACAGCGAGCTTCGCGAATCGCATCGTCGTAATGACACTCGAGTACAGGATGCGTATTCGATACGGTGTATTCCGCAAGTGCATGGCGCCTCACGCGATGCAATCGACTATGTCTATGACAAAGTTTCCATCGAGATCAATTCGGCGAACGACAATCCACTTATCTTTCCGAAAGATGGCATCCATCTTGAAGGCGGCAACTTCCACGGTCAGCCAATGGCTCTTGCGATGGATTTTCTTGCTATCGCGCTATCGGAGTTGGCAAATATATCAGAGCGCCGTATTGAACGGTTGGTGAACGGTTCACTCAGCGGCCTGCCGAGATTTCTCACGCCCAACGGCGGACTCAACTCCGGACTAATGATTGCACAGTACACCGCCGCATCACTTGTGTCTGAAAATAAAGTGTTAGCACATCCAGCAAGTGTGGATTCTATTCCGACATCTGCCAATCAAGAGGACCACAACAGCATGGGTTCTATCAGTGCACAAAAGGCATGGCGTGTGTTAAAGAATACACAAACAGTTCTTGCCATTGAGCTGCTCTGTGCTTGTCAGGGGATGGATTTTGCACGGGCACTGAAACGTTCGAAACCGCTCAAGTCCGGTGAAGGAACAGAAGCAGCGTATCGGTTTGTTCGAAGACATATTAAGCATCTCGAGCGGGATCGAGTGCTGTATGATGATATTCAGAAAGCGCTCGGATTGGTTGAGAATGGAAGTGTACTCAATACAGTTGAGAGAAGAATAGGATTCTTGGATTGACGAATATTAAGTCCTCAAACAGAAGGACATTCGAAGTATTGAATATGGGAACGCTTGCTCGATACATGCTGGAGAAACGTATCTTGTTTGAAATCTGTCTTTCCAGCAATATTCATACAATTGCCATGAAGAATATATTGAGAGTAGGTTTTGCAAAAGCAAAGGAATAGATA
This sequence comes from Ignavibacteriota bacterium, assembly GCA_003155495.1. Lineage (GTDB taxonomy): Bacteria > Bacteroidota > Ignavibacteria > UBA10030 > UBA10030 > Fen-1298. The sequence continues at coordinate 40,883 of PMDB01000031.1, read as the reverse complement.
AAGGAAAGACAATAATGATATTGAATATCTTTTTGTTGCTTATTTTCTACCTTATCGGAGGAGCTATGGAAACCACGCATATTCATTGGCTGGGACATTCAGCCTTTCGTATCGAAGATAACAATACACAAATTTATGTTGATCCGTTCAAACTTCCGCCAAATCTTCCCAAAGCAGACATCATTTTTATTACACATGCACACTATGATCATTTCTCGGTAGAGGATATTGCCAAGATAAAGAAGGATAGTACGATAATCGTTGCCACGAAAGATGTGACATCGAAGATTGGCAAAGGAACAGTATCCGTCGTTCCTGGACAGAATTACGTAGTTGGCAGTCTGAAAGTAATGACGGTGCCGGCATATAATCTCGACAAGAAATTCCATCCCAAAGGAAACAATTGGGTTGGGTATATTATTACATTGTCGAACGGTCAGAAGATTTATCACGCCGGTGACACAGATTTTATCCCGGAGATGCGGAAAGTCATAACTGATATTGCATTGCTGCCATGCGGCGGTACGTATACGATGACAGCCGAACAAGCAGCAGAAGCGGCCAACATCTTCAAGCCAAAAGTTCTTATTCCCATGCATTGGGGAGAAGTGGTAGGATCAAAAGCTGATGCAGAGGAGGTAAAAAAGCTCTTCAAAGGGGAAACAGTGATTTTGAAACCTGAACGCTAAAGTTATTCCATTGGTTACTCAGATTTATCGTTCATCACAGATCACACCAATGAGATTAGTATCATCGAATCAGTGAAAAGAAAATCTGTGAAATTATTCATCCCGTGCTTATGTAGCTCAATCTGATCAATCAACTAATCATTTTTTCATCTGCAAAAAACGTTCGCGATCCCGCCGGTGAATTCGTATCTTCATCCTTACACGTTCCTCTTCGTATATTCGTTCCAGCACTTCACCGATATCATACAATTGCGCGATGAGTTTCTGACGCGAGTTTGGCAATACGATTTCTTCAATAGTAAATTCCTTTTCCAGCAGTTTGGCAACTTCATCTTTGAGTCCGACGATATTGATTCCTCGTGTTGCAGAAATGAATACTCGATTCGGGTGTTTTTCTGCAAGTGTCGGTATAATGCATCGATCTTGCAGTAAATCGATCTTATTGAATACGACAAGAGTTGAAGTGTCGCCTGCGCCGAGGTCTTCCAGAGTCTCTTGCACGACATTAATTTGATCCTCGTAAAACGGACTCGAAATATCCACCACATGCAGAAGAATATCTGCCTCGGTTATTTCCTCCAATGTGCTCTTGAATGATGCTACAAGATGATGTGGGAGCTTTTTGATAAACCCTACGGTATCCGTCATAAGAATGGATACGCCTGAATTAAGAGAGACGAGACGTGTTGTCGGATCGAGCGTTGCGAAGAGCCGGTTTTCCACAAAGACATCGGAGCCGGAAAGCAGGTTTAAAAGCGTAGATTTGCCAACATTGGTGTACCCAACAAGCGCAGCGCGTGTATGTTTCGTCCGTCCTTTACGCTGCGTTACGCGTTGTTGCGAAATGCGTTCCAGTTTCTCTTTCAAATGACTGATGCGTGTGCGTATTAACCGGCGGTCTGTTTCGATCTGTGTTTCACCGGGCCCTTTGGTACCAATGCCGCCAAATTGTTTCGACAAATGTGTCCATTGACGTGTCAGTCGAGGCAGGAGATACTCGAGCTGTGCAAGTTCTACCTGCGTTTTCGCTTCGCTGGACTTTGCGCGTGTTGCGAAAATGTCAAGAATCAGGCCGCTGCGGTCGACCACCTTGCACTCAAGCAGGGTCTCAAGATTCCGCACCTGAGCAGGCGAGAGATCATCGTCAAAAATAACAAGCGGTATCTTTTCTTCTTGCAGTCGTTTGTGTAACTCTTCGACTTTTCCTTTTCCGATAAACGTTGCAGGTTCAGGATGATCACGATCTTGTGTTATTTTGCCTACAACTTCTGCTCCTGCTGTATCAGCAAGCAATGCGAGCTCGGTGAGAGATTCATCAACCTCCGTTTTGGAAGTAAGGCGCGAAGGCATTCCAACGAGAATGCACTTTTCTTTTCCGGCTTGAGCTAATTCAATCATAGGCGTATTTGATTATCTATCCGTGTGTGTGGCTGCTGGTGTCAAAGATCGTTTGCTGTCTCGTGCTACAAACATTTCGATAACGGCGATGAGCAGCGCGACGAGAAGGAACTGTTTCCAAAGTTCTGCACCAAGACGCGATTCAGTAATAATGCGTTGAACTTCCTGCGGCTGATGTACCATATGTACGACATTGCTGGCAATGCCAAGATGCATCAACATTTTCTCTCGTCGTTTCTCGTTCGATGGAGTTGTATTGGATTCATCGGGATCGATATTGACTGCGAATTTATCGAAAATAATATTACCTGCTTTAACGGTATAAATACCATAGAGATCTGTATCGGAAAAACGCAGGCTTCTATCCGTTGGCTGCTGTTGTGTGTTGATAAGAACTTCCATTCCTCCCGGTTTTATTATCGTAAGAGCGGGTGCAACCGAAGTGCGAATGTGGATTGTTTTTTCATCACCAACACACGACGAAAAGTCGGTTATTGGTTCTTGCACAAGATATGCGAGCGAGCGATGCATCAGCGGCACAAATAATCCTTTCAAAGGCAGGTCGGACCATTCCGTGTTTGCAGCGACACTGAACATCAAGGCACGGCCATTGCCAATATGTTCCTCGATCAAGAAAGGATATCCGTTCGAAAGTGTAATCACTGTCTTTGAATACGGAGTCGGTATGAAGTGGAGTGATTTCAGAACGCGGGGCGATTCCAGAATTCGCTGGCTATTTAATATTCCTGCCGGTGGCTTTCTTTCTTCCTTTTCAAACATTCCGGCAAACAACGGATGACGAAGGTCGACTTTTTCGAATTCAACAGATAAACCGGATGCTTGTGAAGTTCCCGATAGGCTGTCGATTGCAGCAATCGTCGAGATACCGAGTGCAGCGGCAATGCTCACGTTGAATGCGCTCCCTGTTGTATGAACACCGGGAAAGATCAATACACCGCCGCCATTTTGAAGATATGTTTTCAGAATGAACGTTTGGCTCGATGTGAGTTCCGGCGGATCGGAAAGAACTATGACGTCGGTATTGCTTAAGAGCGATGCCGATAAATGGTCCAATGCTGACTCCGTCATTTTGAGACCGGTGCTGGAGTCAGAAAGCCTCGTACTCAAAGCAAGCTGGAGATATGTAAGGTCGGATGAATTACCGACAAGAAGCACACGGAACTCTTCCGGAATATGCACGGTGAAGAACCGTCTGTTGTCAAATTCAAGTTCGTCATCTTCCAGTTCGATTATTCCCTCAAGAAATCCTGCGTGTTTGGGAACCAGTGTGAATTCCGTTTCAATTGATTGCCCTGAGCGAATGTCAACTCCTTTTTGTGCCACACGGTTTCCATCTTGATAGATACTGACCACATGGTTTTGCACATCAGAAGCGTCATGATTCACCAGCTTCGCTTTTACGATAAAGGGTTTATTTACTTCAAAGATTGTATTCGGAATTTCAATGGATTCTACAGAAACATTCTGAAGTTCACGTTTTCCCAGTGGTATGAGGAAAAATTGAGTTGTCGCTGTAAAAAGTTGTTCGGCAGCTTTCGATGCGTTCAACTTTGATTCGAGCGATCCTGATTGAAAGTCTGATATAACGTATATTTCTTTATTAAAATTTTTCGATGAGGCAAGTAATCTGGATGCAAAGCGAAGAGCATCTTCTATGGTATGGTGAATAGATGAGGGTTTGATATCTTTGAGACCACTGCGAATCGCGGGGAAGTCACGCTGCGACGATGGTATCTCTTTTGTTCCATCGGTAGGAACGTCTGACAGTTTTACGAGGAAAACTTCATCTCCGTCCTTGAGAAGATTGACAATTGATGTAGCAGAGTTTTTTGCCTGTCGCAAAAGTTCGCCTTGGTCATCGCTAGCAGTCATGCTCTGTGAGTCGTCAAAAAGAATTACTGCCGTTGTTTTCGCTTGTTCGGCTAAGCTGCCTGGCAGTGATCCTTTCATTGTCGGACGAGAAAATGCCAGAACAATGAGAATCACCAATAATGTTCGAAGGAAGAGGAGCAACAGTTGACGAAGTTTCAACCTGCGTATTTTTGTTTTTTGTAATTCTTTTAAGAACGACAATGTGCTGAATTCAATTGTCTGCAGTTTGCGGAGATTGAAAACATGAAGCAGGATAGGAATAGCCGCTGCTGCGAGTCCGAACAGTATAAAAGGATTAAGAAAAGTCAACGTGTGTCCTTATTCTATAAAAATTTTGTACTAACTTAATCCGAAGATGCGCGAAAAGCAAGAAGATGGGAGAATCTTCATAACATTCCGAAGGTTCTCTTTGCTTAAGCTCAGGAAACCTTCGGAAGGTTACTAATTATTTCATATCTTGATTACAAAAAAAGGAGAACCATGTGTTAAAGATCGCAATTGAAGCTGCTCTTGAAGCAGGAAAATATCTGAAAAAGAACGTTGGAAGAATTCGACATATTGAACGAAAGGCCGGGCAGGAAACTAATCTGGTTACTGAGATTGATAAAAAAGCAGAAAAGTTGATCATCGGCAGAATCAAAAAACACTTTCCGGAGCATGATTTTCTTGGCGAAGAGTCGGGAGCTGCAGAAATTAAATCTGAATACCGATGGATCATTGATCCATTGGATGGAACGGTAAACTACACTCATGGCCTTCCTACTTTCTGTGTTTCGATAGGACTGGAATACAAAGGAGATATCGTACTTGGTGTTGTGTATGATCCCAATCTCGACGAACTCTTTACGGCTGAGATAGGGAAAGGCGCTCGTTTGAACAAGAAACGTATTCAGGTCTCGAAAACACAAAAACTGATTGAAAGCCTTGTTGTTACAGGATTTCCTTATACAATCAATAAAAATCCGGAACCGGATATAACGCATTTCAGGAATTTTGTTATTGAAGCGCAGGGAGTACGGCGGCTCGGCTCGGCGGCACTGGATTTATCGTATGTTGCCTGCGGCCGCTTCGATGGTTTCTGGGAGGGTTCGCTGAATCCATGGGATATGGCGGCAGGTGTGTTGTTGGTAACAGAAGCAGGAGGCAAATGGACGGATTATCATGGAGTGCCATCGAATGTGTATAATAAACAAATGCTTGCAACAAACGGCGTGATTCACGAACAAATGATGGGAGTGTTGAAGAAGGCCAGTAAGTAGACCCGCCAAAAAGCATGTCGGGCAAGTGAGTCTTTGAGCCGATGAGTAAATGAATGATTGCGGTCAACCATTTTATTCGATAATTGTTTGGTAGTTGCGGTCTTCAGACCGCGTGTCTAGAAAGGCTTTAATTCCGAAAGCTGAAGCATTCGACTGCCAAGAGATGTTTTGGTAGTCGCGATCTTCAGATCGCGTGACGAAGAAGGATCACATTCCGAAAGCTAAAGCTTTCGACTACCAGAAGCGTTTTAAGAGAACTTTCTAACACCGTTTTTATCTATTACGTCTAAAATCATCAGCTTGAGCTCTGGTTTAACAGCAGAAATTTTAAACGCTTTCGCAATCCGTTTACGAGCGGCAGTAAGAACATCTTCACGATCGGTATAGAAAACGGCGAGCGAATCGCCGATATCTACCGCATCACCGACTTTCTTTTTTAAAACAATTCCTGCTTTCATATCTATGATATCATCCATTTTTTCGCGGCCGGCCCCGAGTGATATGTTTGTCATGCCAAGTTCAAAGGAATCTATCTCGCCGATAAATCCTTGTTCGCTGGATTTGATTTCCATGGCAAACTTCGGAAGAGGATAACGCTCGAGATTTTCTATCGCATCAACACTTCCTCCTTGTGCACGGATGAGGTCGAGCAGTTTGTGATATGCAGAACCATCGGCAATGCTTTTCTTGCATTTCTCAATTCCTTCCTCAATCGATTTCGCTTTCTTGCCGAGATAGACCATTGTACCGGAAAGCACATAGGCCACTTCCATCAAATCTGTTGAGGTATTATTTTTTCCTATTGCCCCGCGTAAGCATCCAACAGCTTCTACTACTTCTAACCAATTGCCGATAGCAACACCGAGCGGTTGATTCATATTGGTAATAAATCCGATGGTTTCCTTCCCGAATCCAATACCAATATCGACGAGCGTTTTTGCCAGTTCCATCGAGCGATCATGCGTTTGCATGAAAGCGCCGCGTCCTGTTTTGACATCCAATACCAATGCGTCGATTCCTTCAGCCAATTTTTTACTCATAATGCTTCCGGCAATGAGCGGGATGCACTCAACGGTTGCTGTAACATCACGGAGAGCGTACATTTTCTTGTCGGCAGGTGCAATTTCTTTCGTCTGTCCGATCATCACGACCCCGACATCATGAATGACATGCTTGTATTCAGAAATCGTCAAATCGGTACGGAAGCCAGGAATAGATTCCAATTTATCGAGTGTACCGCCAGTGTGCCCAAGACTGCGGCCGGAAATCATTGGAACAGGAACACCGCATGCTGCAACCATTGGTGCAAGAATGAGTGACACTTTATCACCGACACCGCCTGTAGAATGTTTATCTACTTTGACGCCAGGGATTTCCGAAAGATCAATTACTTGACCTGAATGCAGCATCAACCGTGTAAAGGTCAAGGTTTCTTCACGGCTCATTCCCTGGAAATAGCATGCCATCAGGAATGCGGACATCTGGTAATCCGGAACATCGCCTTTGACATAGCCGCTCATTAGAAAGCGAAATTCTTCTTCGGATAGAGATCCGCCTTCACGTTTCTTCCGTATTAACTCAACAAGGTTCAATATCGGCTCATCGGCTTTAAGGCTTAATGGCTTTGTTTCATCTTCTGTTCTGCCAACAATATTCCTACAATCGTTTTACCGTCCACAATCTCTCCCTTTGTAATCATCTCGATTGCTTGTGTCAGCGGGAGTGATTCAACGGTAAGGCTTTGCTCGCCATCATCGAGATTTTGTCCGAGTTCAGATTTTTTCAACCCTGTGGCGAGATAGACATGCAGAACTTCGTTGCAGAATCCGGGAGTTGTATACATAGCAGTTAACTGAATGAACTTCTCTGCAGTGTAGCCGGTTTCTTCTTTGAGTTCACGTTTTGCACAGTCCAGAGGATCCTCATTCGGCTCAAGTTTTCCTGCAGGAGCTTCCAGTACAAATGTTTTAAACGGATACCGATATTGTCTCACGAGAAGAATGTCGCCATTGTCAAATATCGGAATGACAACTCCTCCGCCCGGATGAGAAATTATTTCGCACTTGCGGATATTTCCATCTTGTTCTTCCATATCTTCGATAACAAGATCGAAGATTCGCCCATGGTACAGCCGTTCGGACTTAATCGTTTTTGGCAGAGGCATTTGGAATTGGTGATGAGAGTTGAACAACATGCTGTGAATACCCGGAAGAAATTCCGTCTTTCATAAAAGCAGCATAGATTTGTTTGCGGAGCATAGCTTCTATGCGACCCTTCTTTTTCCAATTGTCGGTACGTGCAATCAGCTGAAGTGTGCAGGATGATTCTCCCATAGCACTAAAAAAGAATTCCGGTGCAGGCTGCTTGAGGATATCGGGGTGTTGATTTGCAAATCCAAGCATTAATTCTCGGACATGATCAATAGAGGTTCCATAGGCAACGGTCACTTCCACAAGAACTCGGATTTCCGTTCCGGGATACGAATAATTGATCACTTTTGTTTTCGTTAATTCAGCGTTTGGGCTAACGATGAGATTGTTGTCGAAGTCGAGAATCGTCGAACTGCGGAGTCCGATCTCATGNNCGAGCCGCCGCCGAGGAAGACGAGCAGACTGCTGACATCGACACCGAAATGTCCTAACGAAATCACGATCGCGATGAACAGGGTTAGAATCATCGTCAGCCGATTGAGCAATGGTAGTAGTGCTGTGTTCAGTGTCGATGATGGTTGAGAAGTGTGCTGCTGAATTGCGTATTTCAGCGAAGCATCGATCAGGCGAATGATCAGAACGGTAATGAGTGATATAAATGCAATATAGATGATGCCTTCCCCATAGTGAATCAACTGCTGACCCATTTTATCAGCGAGTGTAAAACCTTTTGCAATTTGTTCGATTGCGAGATAGAGACCGATAACGATGGCGAGCCATTTGAGCCGTGGGAGGATTACGTCTAATAATAAGTCGTCCAGTTCGTTTTCGGTTCTGGAAATCAATTTGCGTCCTGCGGTTCGCAGGAAATACTTCACAAAGAAACCGATGATCATAACGGTTACAAATGCGACGAGACCGTTCCAAAGATGGAGTGAAAATCCGCTTCCGATATGTTGTTGTATGCGGTCGAACATATTACCTATCTTAATAATTTCCTCTGCTTCCGGGTTTTATTGCTGCGCTTCCGGATTTGCACATGGGGCACTCTTGTGGCTGGTGAGTCACTGCTTCCATTAACAAAACAGCGAATTGTTTTGTATGAAATTGTACTTTACCGTTACTTCTGTCGACAATACATCCGGCACCGACAACACTTCCTTTTGCATTCTTAACAAGGTCGATTACTTCTTTCGTGGAACCGCCGGTTGTTACAACATCCTCAACAACAAGAACGCGTTCACCCGGGATGATTTCAAATCCTCGGCGCAGTTCCATCTTGCCGTCTTTCCGTTCGGCAAAAATAGTGCGGGCACCTAACATCCGGCCAACTTCTGTTCCAACAACGATACCACCGATCGCAGGTGAGAGCACAACTTCGACTTCGTTGTATTCGAAGTGCCGCGCAATTTCTCCGCAAAGGAGGTGAAGATGTTTGGGAAATTGTAATACGCGGGCACATTGGAAATATTGCGAACTATGCAAGCCTGAAGTGAGCTGAAAATGACCTTCCAGGAGCGCTTTTGTTTCCCTGAAGATGTCGAGGATTTGTTCCTTGGGTAGTTTCATACTTTATGCACTTTAATTTGTGATTGGTGAAAAGATACGAAGAACTCGTATGAGGCGCAATTTACCGAGGTTTGTTTTCTTGAAGAGAACGAAGAGGCGGAAGATTATTTCCTAAAGGATTCAATTTCCTTTGCCAATGCAATATCTTTTTGCGTAATACCGCCTTCGCTGTGTGTAGAAAGTACCAGTTGTACTTTATTCCATCGAATGTCGATATCCGGATGGTGATTTGCGCGTTCTGCAAGCAAGGCGATAGAATTGATAAAACCCATCGCTTGAACAAAATCCTTGAATTCGAACTTTTTCTTTATCTTATCCCCAAGCTTTATCCATCCAGTCAATTTTTTAGTTCTCGATGAATTTCTGAATCATTTAATAAAGTCATTTATTCACCTCATGAGAAGGGTCTCAACAAACTTGAGAATTTTAGTGTAAGATATTAAACAGCAAAAATCCAAAAGAAGTTGCAAATACTATATTCTAAATGTTTCTACGAATTTAACCGAGGCATCATTTTGATGGATATCCTTTCATAAGTAAAAAACGAACGACGCTTATCTCGTCGCTCAATGTGTTTCAACTATGATTTTGGGGGAAGAGCTTTTCGGATAGCGTTCTTGGTGGGAAAGATGCGATTGGATCCTTCACTTGTGAGAAAAAATTTGCTGATGGATTTTATTTTTTGTGAGATTTGTTTTGTTTGATTTGAATACTTCACATTCTTTGGATTGATAGCCGATCTCCTCTTAATTTCGCCTTTTTATTTCTTCAATATGTTTTTTAAACTCTTCGGTTTCGTTCCGCACCTGTTTAATAAAGCTATTATCCTCGATTGTTCCGATAGCCCCGGTCATTTCTGCCATGTTTCTATATGTGTTCTGTCGGAAGGTGTTGTCATAATCTTTTTTCCTAGAAATGTACACCTGATCACGAATAAATTCTTGTATCGCCGCTGCCCGATCGAGTGCAGTGTTCCATTGACCTCGTGTTAGATCATCCGTTCCGAGCAAAGCACACAGGGAAGCAAAGGCATGTTTTTGCTTTTCAAGAGGATAGTTCTGCCACAATGTGTTGTATCGATCATGAATTTCTTTCCATCCGGAAAGTTTTCCTGACCCGATATCCAACCTGATCTGATCTAAATCTTTTTCGGGCATTAGTTGTCCGCCGAGGTTTATCCATTTTGTTTGGCGGTTACCTTTCAATGTCTTGCATATTGCTGCAACCGTGTCGGTGGAATTGGCCTTTAAATAGTCCAGCAGGTTCTTTACAGCATAATAATGTATCATATCCGCATATGCATGATAGGACTTATGTGCTTTGAGAATAACAATTCTCCGATCTGACTTTTCCATATTCTCGCCGAGAATGTCCAGACCGCTGGTTTGATTCTCTGAACCAGAGAGAAGTGTGTGTCCTAATTGCATGAGTTCCTTTTCATTATTTTTCTCGATTGAAAGTCCCTGATTGCGAAGGTTGGCTTTTGCTGTCCAGATTTCTAAGAGATGGCGAGCCTGAAACATCTCTTCAACTGTGTCAGGTGCGAGTGAATCAAATTCAATATTCTGAAATTTGTTTTTTCGCTTGTCCCGATTCTGGAATTTCCATGTATTTCGTGCGAGCGCGTACATATTGTACAGCCACCAGAACGCCGGCAGCACTTCAAGCTCGTCCTTCGCTGCGTTGTTGTTCAGCAAAGAGAACGGCAATGGAATATCCATTTCTGCCGGATAGTCTGCTTTGGATAACAACACAAACGATGCGAATCGACAAGAGTGCTTGATGCTAGAACATAATCCCGGCCAGAACCCGCGGCCTGCTTGAACCTCGTTATCATTGGCTCTGCTGTTGTGATTAGAGCCGATTGTAGCTCCGGCGGCAATGTTGCTTTGTCCTAAAACGACTGAAGCGATTAAAAACGAATTGTTGTGATGTTGTTCGTGTGCAGGAAAAATGAGATTGTTGAGTACTTCACAGCACGAAATTGTAGAATTGTCTCCGAGGAAAGAATGGATCAGCTTGGCTCCGTATTTGAGATTGGAGTTGTTGCCCATGATGAATCGAACTGCTTGGGAACCGTAAAAGATATGACACCCGTAACCAATGATGCCATTGACGAGTTCAATTCCTTCTCCGATTTGTGTTGGCTCGGCTTCGGAGGAGTGAATCGTGAGATTCTTAAGCTTGTTAGCACCTTTGATATAACAATGTGCGCCTATTTTTACATCTTTAAGAATTCTGGAGTTTTTGATCACGCATTGATTCTCAATTATACCATAGAATCCACAACGGTTGTCAAAACTTTTTTGTGTTATTGAAATTAATTTTTCTTGCAATGCAGAATCGTCCCGATACTTTGCCCAGAGATAGGCATCTGCCGGAATGATGCCATCGAACGGCAACACGCGGCGGCAGCCGGCTTCATTCATCAATTCAAGCCATATACGGACATCTTCTGGTTCGCCTTCTTTAATTATACCATTCCCGAATTTAGCGTGGGTCGTAGTGTGCATTTCGTCGATATTGAGCAGCATGCATCGGTCACCGATGATGTAATGTGCCAGGTATCGTACGTGATGAATGGCTACATTGTCTCCAATGTCACAGGCGATGATGGTACTGTCCGTGATCCCAACCGGTACCTGCAGATCATGATGCTCGAGAAGCGTGTTTTGGATATATCCAATCCTGACTAAACCGAAAAAAGCAGTGTTCTTGATTCTCTTTGGATCGAATGGGTCTGTGACGAGAATTTCATCCCAGTTGTCGGATGTATTGTTATTTTGGACAAGTAATTCCACTTCGTCTGTCCGCAGACAGCGCCACCGATTTTGCGGCCATGGGATCTGCGCATTTCGATGGCAATATTCGTCTTTGCCGTTTGGAATAAATTCTTTTGGGATGAAATTTCTTCCGATACTATTTGCCGGAAGTACGGATACATTCTCCATATCTTACCTCTTCTATCAATTCAGAATGGTTGTATGACTGTAGATAGTTCAGTTCGTGTAAGAAATATAGTACATCATCAATTGGATGGATTCGCAATAAGTATTCTTTCTTTGATCAAAGCGAGATTGATCGTTCTATAAATAAGAAACGTCTGACAGATTTTATAATCTTAACTCAAGAAACCATCAACACGATGCACTGTACCAAGTGTTGTACCGAGAAATCGTTCGCCTATCTCCGCGAACTTATGCGGTACATCGCTGACGAAGAACTGCAAATTGGGTTTCATGGTACTGGTGTTCTCCAAATGCAGCTCTGATAGCATTTTCTTTACGACCACTGTTGTAGCTTCGCCTGAATCGATCAGCATAACGTCGCTGTGCAGCACCTTATTGATGACTTTACGCAGGATGGGATAATGCGTGCATCCCAGCACGAGCGTGTCAATTTTCTCAAGAGTCAAAGGAAATAAATATTCTTTAGCGATCAACTCTGTTGCCGTATGGTCGGTCCAGCCTTCTTCGGCCAGAGGGACAAAAAGCGGACATGGTTGTCCGAATACTTTGATTGCTGGATTAAGCTGGCGAATGGCGTTTGTATAGGCGTTGCTAAAAATTGTGCCGAGCGTTCCAATGACGCCAATCCGTTTCTTTTTCGAAGTCTGCACGGCTGCTTCTGCCCCCGGAAGGATCACACCGGCTACCGGTATCTTTGCACGTTTCTGCACTACATCGAGTGCCACTGCAGATACTGTATTGCATGCGATAACAATGAGTTTAACATCGTGTTGAAGCAGGACATCGGTATCTTGCAGTGCATACTCGCGCACAACTTGGGGTGATTTTGGACCGTAGGGAACGCGCGCGGTATCGCCAAAGTAAACGATATTTTCATGCGGCAGGTGCTGCATGAGCGCACGCACGACCGTCAGGCCGCCGATGCCGGAATCAAATACGCCGATAGGTTGTGTGTTATTCATAGCTATTTAAGTTGTTGCTGATGGTACGAGTTCCGATTCAGACAGGCTTCGAATGGTTGCGAGAATCTCTTGTTTCGCTTGCTCTCTTCGTTCCGGATCATCAAGTTTCTTTCCGCCGTTATCCACCAAATAGAACGAATCAACGATGCCGTCGACGCGTGTGGAAATCTTTGCGAATGTAATGTTGAGTCCGAGTCGTGATATCGTTTCTGTGAGACGATAGAGAAAGCCAAGTGTGTCTGGTGCATAGACATCAATAATAGTGAACTTTGGATGATCCTCAAACTCCACATCGCAACGAACATTCAGGTTCATTGGCTGAGTGCGGCGTTTCCATCGCATTCGGTGGCGCTCCATCAGCTTTGAGATTTCAACACGGCCTTCTGAAACTTCTTTGATATTGTGAGAGATTCGCTCGCACAGTTCCTCCGAAAGCGGGATATGCGAGACAAATTCCACGACCCGAAACTTGTCTATGACGATGCCATCGCGCCGGGTGAAAACCTGCGCATCAAAAATGTTTGCATCATTTGCTGTCAGTACACCGCAAAACTTGGAAAGCACACCGGGAGAATCGCGGGAAATAAATGTAACTTCGGTGAAACTGCTGGATTGCTGAAAAAGGACTTTGACCTGATCATGGGTACGGATTATCTGAAGATGTTCAGCAATCTCCTCGGGTTTGAACGTTGCAAGGTATGATGTGTCCGAGAAGAGTGCAAGATGTGTGTCTACTTCTTCGGGAGGGAATTCCGGAATAAGACTTCGAAGAATATCGGCGCGTGTCGCTTCTGCTTCCTGCATGGAGCGTTCATGAACCTGCTCGCTGGTCATCCGCTCTTCCAAGATATTCCTGGCTTTTCGATATAACTCCCAAAGAAGAAGTTCTTTCCATTCGGTCCAGACGTTCTTATTCACTGCTGAAAGATCGGCATAGGTCAATACATATAAATAATCGAGTTGTTCTATGCGCTCAAACGTGTGTGCGAAATCGACAATGGTTTGCGGATCATTCAGGTTGCGCCGGAATGCGATCTGTTCCATGAGAAGATGATGACGGACAAGGAATGAAACATCATCGATGAGATCATCGTACAGAATACGTTGGAGAAATCGCCGGGCAATCGGTATTCCCTTAATTTCATGTTTTCCCAGGAGGGAAGGTTTTGCAATATCATGAAACAAACAAGCAAGATACAGTGTGTCTCTTCGAGGCAGGGATCGGAACACGTTCCCAAAAGAGGAAGTTGACTGTTCTAGTGCTTCAGCATTGGCGAGAACAATCAATGTGTGTTCATCAGCAGTATAAAAATGATATTGGTTATGCTGGAAGAATGATACCATCGGTTTCCATTCCGGTATCCATCGTTCGAGTAATCCAAAGTCATTCATTTTATGAAGTGCATCGCCTACTCCGTTCGGTCGATGGAGAAGAAGCCGAAAGAGATTCGTTTCTGTTTGTGACTTCAAAGGCCTCATGGAATGCAAACGCCTATGAATGGCATCTTCTAGTGCATAAGAAAATTCCATACGCCGTTCGCTTCTCAGCAAGAACGCGTTGAGGAGAATTTCATTGGTGATATATATACTGCGTTTTGCACAATGAATTCGTCCGTCACGAAGAATAAATGTGCTGCCGATCTTGGTTGTTTTTATCTTCGAGACTTCAACAGGCCAACGGTGGTTTGCCCAATCAAGGATCCGTGAACAGAAGAGAGCTATCGTCTTTGATGCAGTATAATAGTCCTGCATAAAACGATCGACTTGCGTTCTTTTTGACTTCGCCCGATAGCGTAGATGCGAAGCAATCCGAGGCTGAAGGCTAAATTCAAGTGTATCGTGCAGTGCTTTGGATTGAAGATGCATCTCGTTGCGCACTCGGAGAAGAGTATCAAAGGCGGTTCGTGACTCTGTGAGAAACGATGAAGTGAATTGTTGTTTGACAAGCGGTGACTTGAGAAGATGAAGAATCGCAGTTTCCGTTGAACGAAGAGTTTTGGGAAGCGGGATTGCACCTGTTCCTCGCATCATCCAAAGTGCAGAATGAATGTCGCGTAAACCTCCAGCGCTGTTTTTGATATTTGGTTCCAATAATTTTGAGGAACTCCCATATTTCTTATGGCGAATGTGCTGCATCTCCGATACCCTCTGAACAAAAGCAACCCGATTTTCTTCTTGAATTTTTTGTCTCAATACAGTCTGGAGTTCTGTGAATGTTTCTTGGTCACCGCAGACATAGCGTGCTTCGATGAGGGACATCCACGATTCAATATCCTCTTCAGGCAATGCGATGCATTCATGGATTGTGCGAAAGCTGTGGCCGACATCGAGGCCCATGTCCAAAAGCCGATGCAGAAATTCCTGAACAATGGGCGTGGTATAATCTCGGAGGCGTTCCTCGGCGACAAGAAACATCACATCGGTATCAGAGGAAAAACATAATTCTTTTCTGCCGTANNTCAATATAATCAATGGTGAAGAATGGTCAAAACATGAATCCCATCGTTGCATAGAATGCGATATTATCTTCCGAATGTGCCAGGGAGAAATGAGCGATATATTCAGGCTTGATGACGGAGAACCATAGTCCGCCGCCGAAGACATTGTGCCAACGATTGGAGTTTTCGCCAGTGAGGAATACACGGCCGGTTTCTGCAAATGCAGAAATACCTGACCATAATGGAACGATAAAGGGAATCCGTGCTAATTGTGTACGGACTTCTGCACCACCAAGGATGGAAGCGTCACCGGAAAAACGTTGACGCTCGAATCCGCGCAGTGATTCATTTCCTCCGAGGAATGCTGATTCAAAGAATGGATGCTCACCCCAAAGCTTTTCACCGGCTGCTCGAAATGCAATTGTCATGAATGGAATTTCTTCCAAGGTGAAATACGTTCGAAGTTCACCTTGAAATGTATAAAATGAATGCTCATTGTCTAAAAAATTTGGGAAGTAAGAAATTTCTATAACGCTGTACGATCCTTGTGTTGGCGTTGTCTTACTATCTCGAGTATCCATTTGAACTTGAGTACTCATCTTTACAAAGGTAAGACTTCGATTATAGAAAGGAAGTTTCAACGTGTCTAATAATGTGCCTTGCTGCGGATTATTGTCGATCAGCTTCAGAGTGCTGCTCCCCGTAGCGGTAATGTGTGATGCAAGTGAAAAATCGAGCGCAGCATGAAAAGAAATCTGCCGTTGATCTACTTTATAGAATGCGTCGTCGGCAAGTGATCGGCTGTACTTTGTTTCATTCCCGAGCCCAAAGAAGTTCGAGAGGTCAAGTTGTGATGCATGGAACTGGAGAAAAGTGCGAACACCACGGAACCAATCTCGGAATTCTCCAACGGCGTCAAGCCGGTAACGGTTGGTACGGGTTGCCAATCCGGCGCGTATGCTCATTTGCTGTGCATAAGGTTCCGTACGATATTCATACTGTGTATACACCGGCCCTCCACCAATAAAGAGGCCGTCGTCCGGGTTGATATCGAACCAAGGATTGAAACTCCATTCGTTGCCCCAGTCGCGATACGAAAGGCTTACCGTTTTATTTGGTTCACCTGAAACGCTCCTTGTATAATTGTGAATAATATGAATGTCACTGTGTGTCGTTATGCGAAATTCTGGATCACTCGTATAGAAGATCATTCCACGTGACGAAAGCGGATTAAGAGAGGCAAATAAATTTCTGCTCTTGGTCTTATCGATGAGTTCATTTTTTCCATCACCGCCATCAATAATGATTTTGATAGTGCTGCTTTCTTCACCTTCGAGAGTGATGATGTCATCGCCGCCAAGCAGCAGGATTCGAATTTCTTCAGTGTAATCATCATGAAATACTCTTTGAAAGAGTTGTGTTCGCGTTGTATCCTCACGGTCGAATATTGTTATAGACACGATGTGTCGTCCTATCCGGTGTATCTCTGCGCGTTCTGCTTTATTGCTGCCGTGCACCTCCACGTTTGCCGACAACAGCTTATAAAATTCCTCGGCAGCTTTCGGCAATTGTTCTCGTCGCGATTGAAGAAGATGAAGCAGCGCTGATCCTTCTTTTTGAAGTACGGAAGCGGGAAGTTGTTTGAGAGCTTGTATGAGAACTGAATCAGATATCTGGAATTGAATCCAGAGTGCCAGCGAGTCCCATGGTTGCTTGGTAAAAGAGACCAGAAGCCTTCTATCAAGAAATCGTCCTGTGAGCGTGAGATTGTCGATGCTGGAAATATTCTCGCCGCAATGTTCCAATTGTGGAAGAACCATATCTGCGATAGTAGGAAGGAGGCCGTTCAGCCGGACAAACGCCTGCTGATGATTGAGTGGCACAGGTTTCCAGATGGTGCGTCCATTCCTATGAACACTGACCCATTGCCATTGATCTGTCGAACGATCCCAGTCACCGAGGAGAATGTCAATGAGGCGTGCTTTCAAATACTGAAGTTCATCAACGCAGGCGCGATTGTTTCCTTCCAGCGAATCCAGCATTTGCAAAGTGCCAACAAATGTATATGAATGAGAATCATATTCATCGAAAGAAATATTACGCCATGGTCCTTCAAGAATTCCAAGGTGAGTGTTCACCTGCAAACTGTCTTTCTCAAAGTACCCCTTTTCGGAAAGTGCAGCGAGTTGATTTTCTCGATAAGGAAGATGAACAGCACGGAGAATTGGATCGACAATGATTGGTGCAAACGGATTTAATGCACTGATTTGATCGATCACAATGTTTCTCGGAAGCAATTCTGCAAGTTCGATGGGGAGCGATTGAAGAGAATCCTGATTGAATGGAGTGAAAGAATATTCTTTGCCGATAAAATCGTCCGGCTGAATGATCCCCGCGTTCACCGGTGTTGCCCACACATCGCGCCAGTGAGAGCCGAATAAAAATCGATGGAACCATCCTGCTTGGAGATTGGGATTGGCGGCAAGAGTTATACTGTCTTGAACAATGGAAAAGGCGAGCGACTGGGCAGTCACATGATGTAGGAGGAAAAAAATCAGTACAGGGATGATAGTTCTTGCTCGGTGTATCATCTATGAAATAAGTTGATTCGTTGTTGTGATTAAATTCGAAATAAGTTGTGTTAAACTTTCCGATCGAGCCAATCAAGAATTCCTGTTAGAAATGTAAGAGGATGCGGTGGACATCCCGGAATATACAAATCAATACTGTGCGATCCGAGGAATGTTCTATCGATTTCCGGAGAACCCTTGAATATTCCGCCGCTGATGGCACAAGTACCTACCAGAATAATGACTTTTGGAGCGGGGACTGCATCGAAGCAAAGTTCTGTGGCTTGTGCCATAGTTTTTGTTAATGGACCGGTAATAACAACACCATCAGCATGCCGAGGCGAAGCAACAAACTCGATGCCGAATCGGCCCATATCGAAATTCACATTGCTTGTGGCATTTATTTCTAATTCACAGCCATTGCATCCTCCTGCAGAAATTTGCCGAAGTTTTAACGACTTGCCGAAGTAGTCTCTAATTTTTTTCGATGCGATTTCCGGTGTTATGCTGCTTTGTGTTCCGCCAACGATAAGTTGATTGCGTGAGCTGCATGAAATGTGATATTCCCGAGTAAAGTGGATTGCTTTTTCCGGGCAGGATCGTTCGCAAGCTGGACAAAAGACACACAATCCAAGATCTATCCGCAGTGGATGGAGTTGAAGAGCACCTGTCGGACAAATGTTTACACATTCTTTGCATCCGTCAGGACATTTCTCTGGATGAAGTTCCGGCATTCCACGAAATAGCGGCGGCAGTGTTGCATGATGAACATCGTGAACGATCGGATCGCCTTGCATTATTCGTAATTGAATACTCTCAATCATAAATTCTTACAACTCCTTACTAGAGATCATGCCCCGAATAAGATAAATCAAAACTTTTATTACACAATGGAAAATCGGAAATAGCTTCACTTCGCAAAGCTAAACTTAATCCATACCAGTTATGGAATGATGGGTCTTTAATTCTATATCGCTTCCATATTCCCTTTGAATCTGTGAATGCACAATGCGCAATTTCACCTCTCCATCCTTCTATCAGCGAGACAACCCCGCTGTTTGCGCGAATAGCATTCATCTCACTTTGCACCGAACCTGATGGAAGATTTTCCAATTGGTCGAAAATAAAACGAAGTGATTCATCAATCTCTAACGATCGCATACGTGCTCGTGCAAACACATCACATGAAGACAGCGTAATAAGTGGAAGATGTATGTATTTATATGCTCCGTAGGGGAATTGGCTCCTTGTATCTACATCGAGACCACTTGCGCGCGCAGCAGGCCCAACCATACCGATAGATTGTGCCCATTCCTTTTCTACCGTTCCTGTGTGATCAAGCCGTCCCAGAACACTTGTTGAACCAAACATGACCTCATTAATAACCAGTACATCATGCTGTACAACATGTAAATTCACTTTGAGTGCTTCAATTGCTTCATCGGTAGGATCAAATTGAAGCCCGCCGGGTACAATAAATCCTCTTCCAAAACGGGAACCGCACAGAAGTGCGGTGCTATTGATCGCAAGAGTTCGCAATCTTCCATACGATGCTGAACC
The DNA here is from genome assembly GCA_003155495.1 of Ignavibacteriota bacterium. Taxonomy (GTDB): domain Bacteria; phylum Bacteroidota; class Ignavibacteria; order UBA10030; family UBA10030; genus Fen-1298. Next base: position 21,426 of record PMDB01000031.1, on the reverse strand, counting down.
GATAGCATACCCGACGTCGTTGGCAATGCCGCCGAGTCCGGCAAGATGCATAGCAATACGTTCAAGTTCTTCAGCAAGAGAGCGAAAAACCTGCGTTCGTAAACTCACAGAAGTATTTGATAACGCTTCCACCGCAAGTGCGTATGCCATGGAATGACCTATGACCGTATCGCCCGTAATGGATTCGCATATAATACTTTGTTGTGATGGAGAAGCGTTGAGTAATAACTTTTCAATTCCGCGATGCTGGTACCCAAGAATAATTTCGAGATGGTATACTAATTCGCCGTGGCACTGGAATCGAAAATGTCCCGGTTCAATAACGCCTGCGTGGATTGGTCCGACGGCAACTTCGTGAATTTCTTCGCCTTCCATCTTATACATTGAGTATGGCTGATTGGCTAGAATGATTGTCTGTTTGCGCACAGGGCGAAGCCATGGATGACCTTCAGGAATAATCTGATGGTTTTCTGCGAGTTCACATTCAAAATAGTGTGTCTGCGGATCAACATCTGCAAAACTGCGATATCGATTGTTCGCAGGAGTAAATGTCGTTCCGAGAAGATGAATAGCAGAGGTTGATGAATGACCCAGTACTGCAACGACCGTCGTTGCGGATTCTGTGGTTTCTAATCCAAACAATCCAATCATTCTTGCTTGTGCGAGCAATTCCTCTCGAACAGAGTTTTCAAATTCTTTCACAGAAAGAATCGGAATGTCATCGATAGGAAACGGCTGCTGGTTCTGGACGCTCAATGAAGTCATAGAAGTATTCCGAAATCTTTTGAGATTTGTACTACAAGCGTATATAATTGCGACGGCATAGAAAGACCTAGTGCTATTAATAAAACAAGCAATGTCAGAGAAGCAAAGTGGGTAATTTCGAATTTCTCGGTAATGATCGGCGTCTGTTCAGCGGGAGGAGCTGTGTAGAGCATGCGAAATACTGTTTTGCTCATCCCGACAAAAATAAAAAATAAGAAAAACAGTACAGCAGCTAACAAGAATGGCTTTGTCAACAACCCTTGAAAAATCATCAACTCGCTAAAAAAAATGCCGAATGGCGGCATAGCGATAATCGCAAAGAAGCCAAAAAGAAAAAACCATCCTGTCCATGGCATAGCCTGTAATACATTCCACACAGAGTCTACTTCACGCGAACGATACGCTCTGTGAATATTCCCTGCGTTAAGAAAAAGAACAACTTTTGTGAGTGAATTAAACACCGTATGAAGCATTGCACCTACAAAGGCAATACCGCCGGTGCCAATGCCGAGTGTAATCAATCCAAGATGCTCAACACTGGAATATGCAATCATCCGTTTATAGTTGGTTACTTTGAACATGAACACGAACGCGACAAAGAGGGAAAATATTCCACCGATTATCATAATTGTGCGTGCGAAGTCTGCGGTCACAGTTGGGACCATTATTTGATATACTCGTAAAACACCCAAAAGAGCTGTTCCCCGCAGCGATCCGGACATAAGTGCTGCTGCCGGACTTGGAGCATTGCTGGTTGCATCTATATCGCCGGGATGCATCGGTGCAATGCCGATTTTTGTGCTCAAGCCGACAAAGACAAAAATGAAACTTGCTTTCAACCAGATAGGATTGAGCAATGTTGCATACCGAGTAAAGGAAGTCACTAATAGTTGTTGGCCTTCCAGCACAGTTCCGCCGGCAGAAAGTACAAGAAACAAAAACCCAATAAAGGCAAAGGCGATGCCGACGGAAACCAAAAAGAGATATTTCCACATTGCTTCAAGAGATTCTTCATCACGATAATAATAGATCAGCGGGGCAACACTCAGCGTTGTCGTTTCCGATGCTACCCAAAACACTCCCAAATGATTGCTGATCAATGCAAGTGTGTTGGCAAAGAGATAGACATTCAACATTGTAAAATACAGTTTTTTACTTTTCTCTTCTTTGACGACGAGCGGACGGTTCAGATATGAATATGAAACAAGTACAACCCAGAAGTACACATGCGAGAGAATAAGCAAGAAAAGCCTGCTCAATGCGTCGAATCGGAAAAAATCATTTTCAGCCGGAATGTATATTCCTGAAAAAACAATATAGGAGCATACGAGATGTACAATTGCAACGAGTAACGAAATGATGTACTGCGCTTTTCGGATATGAACGAAATAACAAACGCCGATGCTGAGAATCGGGAGTACGGTTAAGACAAGAAGGAGGTTCATTAGTCCTTCAGCTTCCCAAGAACGGTCACATCTTGTTTTGCAAACGTAGAACTAATTTTATTGATTGCAATCCCCATAAGAAATACGACAACAAAGACATCGAGCATCGCGCCCAGTTCAACGATAGTGGGCATTTCAGCCGCAACGGATGTACCAAAAAGAAAAATACCATTTTCCAAAATGAGAAATCCAACAACATGCACGATGAGTTTTTTTCTAAAAATGATGAGAAATATTCCCGTGACGATTGCGGAAAACGCAGATGCAAACGGAATAGGTTCAATCGGTGTATACCCCGAGAGAACATGTGCCGCGACAAAAATTGTAGACATCGAAGCGACGCTAAGCAGTAAAAAATTAAACGGTTGTATACTTGGTTCCACAATACGCTTAACATCCAGATCGATAATGATTTTATTGATAAAGCGGGGAATGATAATTGCTTTTACGATAAGAGACATCAAGGGAATGATGAGAATATGCACAGATAAATGACGCATAAATGGGAATATCATGATTGCTGAGAGCAACACTCCCTGTGTTCTTAAAATAGCGACGTATGTTTTGAGCCGGGATGTTATGACTAAATACAGCAGCGTAAGACAAAATAAAATACTTAATACATTTTCCATATTGTTCTCTGAATGATTATCGGACGAATGTGTAAATAAGCAAATTTAAAATTCCAATTGCTGTAGCAAATAATAAATACTGCGGAATGCTTTTTATTTTCAATCGAGCAATCATAGTTTCTACCCATGCAACGACGGTAGAGAGAAGCAGGAGGAGAATCGCAAACAAAGAAAATCCCAACCATTGATTGTGCAAGCTGAACGGATTGAAAAAGAGCACTTCAAAAATTCCATAGATCATAATTTTTATATAACTCGAGTATTGATAGAGGAATAAATCAATCCCGGAGTTATCGAGAATCATCACTTCGTGAATCATAGTCAATTCCAGATGCGTCGTCGGATCATCAATCGGCATGCGCGAACACTCTGTCACCATTAAAAAGAAAGCGGAGATAGAACTCACAATAATAAATACGAGAGAAGATGGATTATCTAAATGAATGGAAAGATAAACCTCGTACAGAGATGTATAACCGCTGACGAACGCTAAACTGCCGATAGTGAAAAAATAGATTGGCTCTGCAAATACCGCAAACGCTGCTTCGCGTGCTGCTCCCATCCCTTCAAAGGAACTTCCAATATCCATCGCACCAAGAATTTGGAAGAATCGAGCAAGCCCAAGCAAGTATGCGAACACAATAATATCGCCGCTAAAACTGAGCAATGGCCGCACATATCCGATGGGCAGCATAAACCCTGCAATGAGTATTACGGAGAATGAAACGACGGGCGCCAGCCGGCTTATGAACGATGCAGTCGATGCATAAATTGTTTCTTTGCGGCTCAGTCGAAACAGATCATAATACGGCTGCCAGATCGGTGCACCGAGACGACCTGTAAGCAAAGCCTTCTGTTTGTTGATGAGCCCAACAAGGAGCGGCGATACGCCGAGAATGAAGAGGAAGGGAAGGAGTCCCTGAAATATCAATGTGGCCATACTATTGCGATCCCACCATAAATGATTGCCATGATTAACATAAAGGAAATGTAAAAACGAATATCAGTCCTGCTTAAAAATTCAAACGAATCAATTTTATTCATGATGTACTTGTACATCGGTGCAATGAATCGTTTTTCTGAAAAATCTTCCGCATGAGAAACAAAATGAGACGGCTGCGGAAACAAGGTTTTTGGCGCAGTAACATGTTTTTCAAGATGAAGCGTTTGAGAAGCAATGCTGTTAATTTCATCGGCGTAGGATGAAGCAGTGTACTGCATTCGCGGCGTCAGCGCTGTATATCCGCATCCCCACGCTTGAGAGATCCGTTGATTTGTATTGAATTTTTTCCACAAGACCACGCAAACGATAGTTAATAACACACTGACGAATATTACGGTAAGAAATTCCCAATGTGTAAACATGGTGTACGGTTGAATAATAATTCCAGCATGATTGAATGTAATGACAGAAGAAATTATTCCAAGCACTGATTGTGGATAGATCCCAAACAGGATGCAAAGCGATGCTAACATTCCTAAAGCAGTATATTCTGTGCTGGAGACCTTAAATGATTGCAGGCTGCTTCGTTCTGTGCCGAGAAACATGATACTGTTGATTTTTGTAAAACATACCAATGCCAGACCGCCGACGAATGCCAGACCGACTGATAGGAGGAGCATCAGGAGAGGGAAGTAGTTTCCTAATGCCGCTGCGGCATTAAAAAATCCTTTATAAATTAAAAATTCAGACATGAAACCGTTGAACGGTGGAATACCGCTAATAGCAATCGAACCGATCAGAAACAGCCCAACAAACCACGAAGCGTGATGAACAATTCCGCCCATCTTTTCAATATCCCGCGTATGGCAATTATGACAAATAACTCCTGAACCAAGGAATAATAACGTCTTAAAAATTGCATGATTAAACGTATGAAATAATGCGCCGCCGAATCCTAACCACACAAGCGATTGAATAGAATACGAAACGCCCAGCACGCCAAGGCCGATGCCGATGCCGATGATCCCTATATTTTCAATGGAGTGGTAGGCAAGTAATTTTTTTATATCATGCTGTGTAAGTGCATACCATACACCGAATATTGCGCTAAAAACACTCACCACTAAAATGATGATGCCCATCCACACCGGAAGCGGAGAACAGAACTCGATGACTCGAAAGATTCCATAAATTCCAGTTTTGATGATGACGCCGGACAGAAATGCGCTAAGTGGAGCCGGTGCTATGGGATGTGCCCAGGGCAGCCAGAAATGCATGGGCATAAATCCTGCTTTTATTCCAAATCCTAAAAATCCGAATCCGCATACGAGATAAAATATTGTTCCCATGCTGGATGAGAGATGAAAATCACTGAATGACCAGCTTCCGAAATGATCGTGCAGAAGAAAGAAAAAAATGTATAAAAACAATGTTGCCATGTGCGTGGTTGTGAAAAATATAAAACTTCCTTTTTGCACTTCCTCTTTTTCTTTCTCCAGCAACATACCAAGATAGGCCATCAGTGTCATTAATTCCCAGCAAACGAGGAATACAATGCTGTGATTTGCAAACACAAGCAATTGTGTCGAAAGCAGAAGGAGTGAAAAAGATATAAGAAACGAGCGCACCGAGGCTTCTTTATGAAGGTAATGCTGTAAATATGAGTAAGTAGAAATGACCGTCGGTATGGCAACGGTGGTAATCACCAAAAGGAAAAAAAGAGCAAGGCCGTCGGCACGGAACAATGAGGCATGGTCTGAAAAAACCGGAAAGAGGTCGGTGACCATGGGCAATGCAATCAATCGCATAAGAGCAAAGATAAGATTGATTGCTAACGCTAAAACAGTTATCACGACAACAATAGAAAGCGCATGTTTGATTGGCCGAATTAATAACGCAGCGATTGCTCCGATAAAAAACAAACTGCATCCAATGAGAAATAAATATTGCATTAATCTAGTACCTATTTATAAAATGTTTGTTAGAAAAATAGTTCAACCTCTATTTCGTTTGATAATGGGAGACATTCTTTATCTAAAAAAATTCGATCATCTCTGAACCGGTTTCTCCAATGATTTTATGAGCGAAAGAAGTTCTGTATACGGCTGCCGAGCTTTCAGTGCTTGCCGAATATCTTTTTTGGAAAGGAGATAGCTTAAATGTGCTAGCAAGCTGAGATGCTGCTTGGTTGTCTGAGAAATAATGAGAATCAGCGTGTGCACGGGCTTGCCGTCTAATGCATGGAGATTCAGAAATGCAGTGGGAAAGAAAAAATGAATAAGCGGTTTATCCCGCCCGATCACCAACGGGATGCGGGGATGCGGCAAGCTGATACCATGGCCGATAGCGGTGGACATCAATTGTTCGCGGCTTTTTAACAGCTGCACGACAACGTCGCGGTCGACAGATTTATCGAACGATGCAAGCTGTGTCATTTGTTCTATATAGAGTTCTTCCGTAAATGAACAATCATAAAAAAACGATTGTTTGGTGAGCAGGGGAAGCAGACTCTTGATCTGATATTCCTCGAAATGTGCATTTCCCGAAATGTTTAAGGGCATATTTCTTCCCAATGCCCACTCAATAATTTTATCTTTATTGAAAACAACTCTATCCTGAATAACCTGATGGGGAATATCGTTCTCTTTCACTAGTTTCAGAACTTCTTTTTCAGGTTTCACCAGCAATTGTGCTATATCTTTAATTTTTAGATCCACCGTTTTTTCGGCCTTTCTCTTTTAATTGTACTAAACGACTCTGTGTAGACTGTATTTGTTCTTTTAATTCTTTTTTCACGTTGTTGAGGAGCGTGATTTTACTGTCAATATCATTCAAATGAACTTGCAGGTAATTCAGTGTTTTTTCCTTTGCTTCAACCTTTTTCTTCTGATGGAAATACAGTCCGATGACATCCTTAATTTCTTCAAGTGAAAGCCCAACCCGTTGTAAATCACGGATACGATTGATCACGACAAGCGTGTCGTCGTTATAATAGCGATACCCATTTGTGTTGACGTTGGAAGGAACGAATAGACCTAATTGTTCGTAGTACCGGAGTGTGCGTGTCGTAACGCCAGCCTGCTTTGCTATTTCACCGATTTTAAACATTCCTACTTTCACCTTAACGATAAGGTTAATATAATGATACTTTATCTCAGATGCATGTGATACCTGCGGTTATTAAGAACAGAAAGATGAAATTGTTTTCATCAAGTACAAATACATTTGATGCACCCATATTGTCGATTTTTATGGACAGATGTGTCCATTTTACTCTCCGGAAGAAGAAACAGACGTTGATGGAAGAGAAGAAAAATAGTTTAAATTTAGAATTTATTGCTGTTAATTGATGGCACAAATATTGTCACCATATAATCGATTCATTCGTAATACAAAACCACCACAATCGGGAGCTGTCATGAATACGCGTATACTACGTAATAAGAATTCATCAGTTAATTCCGGGTTCTTCCTTTCCCTTATACTGGTAATAACGCCAGCGGTACTTTTTGCGCAGGATGTTTCTATCTGGGATTTCCGCATACCAGAGACGAAATATCAAAGGCTGACGGGCAGCCTATCAGGAGGATGGAACAAAACAGACTACAGCTACACCGACTATTCCTTTGGAACGCTTCAAAATCATTCTTCGAACTCATCGAAGCCCTCAAATGCTCAATCAACGCTGGGCTATGTTTTTGCGAATTACAGCGAGAACAACTCGCTTGAAATTACAGCAAATGTGATGGGTCAAGCGAATCATAACAGCAGTGATGGAAGCTATTCGTATACAACTCAGAACTACCAATCGTCATCACAGGTACAGACAAATTATAATGTAATGATATGGCCGGATATTCGATATTCGAATTATCTGATTCCTGATACCTGGCATTGGTTTGCAGAGGGATCGGGTGATTATTCCTTCAATCAATACACCGACAATTCTAATACTGCTTACTCTGATGGATCCCATTCTTATGATTCATCCTTTTCGAAAAACAATTTCTGGAATGCATCCGTGGGCTGCGGCATTGGATATGGAAAACTCCGAGATGGCTCTTCCATTTTTGCCGTTCTCCGTATATTGGATAAATTGACTGAAGATAGCGTGCTTGTTCGGCCTCTAACAAAAGATGAGGTGCTCAGGATCGTCGATGTATTTGCGAAAGAAGGAGAATATTCATACACACAAGATAGATATATAAAGTACTTTATGGAAGATGTCTTCGGCCAGCTGCAAAAGATGGGTGCGCTCAAGGAAAATGCGGCAACGGCATATTCAGTTCTCAGAGCAGTTGAAGTTCTCTCCGAGCGAATTGAACCGCGATTGTTCGGTTGGAGGGCAAGATTTGGTGTTCAACGTACATATACGAGAGAAATCAATGTCTCGGATCAATCGGATTATAGTTACACAGCCAACGATAACACGGTCACGTATAACACATACAACTATTCCAACTATCTGTGGTATTTTCGTGATTATGTCTCGTTGGCACTTGATTATGGATATCCGCTCACTCTGAATTTTCAAGTGAACTCAAATCTTTCTGTGGAAATTCCCCGCATTGATTATCAAAGAAAAATTGGCTACACGTATCAGCTAGCTGGGATCTATCAGGTCGGCGAAAGGATCGATGCAACAATATCAGGTTCGGTCTCTCGTACCACCAATCTTTATCAAAGTGCAAATGAAAACGAGTTTTTTAGAAGTGTACAATATACTGCCGGCGTTTCCTTCCGGTTCTTTATCGAAAACAATGTCAACTTCTCTATGAGTTGCAGGTACTCAGAATGGCATCAAGATCACTTCTTGCTCTCTGCTTCGGGGAATGATGTGTATAAATCACCCTCAATTAGTTTCGCTGTAAATTACAGATTTTTGTAGACGATTGCCTGCTATTTTCCGAACAAGCCCGGTTCTTCGCCTCTTGTACAAGCGAGAAATCGGGCTTTTCTTTCTCTGCAACTATTCTAAAAAATCCGTACGTTATCACTATAACGGATAAAAAATCACCTATATAAAGAATTAATGCTATGGCATTGAAACCTTTTAAGAATGAGCCGCCAACTGATTTTTCCAAACCAGTAAATCGGAAAGCGATGGAAAAGGCGCTCGCCAAGGTCAAGGTGATCCTGGGGAAAGGGTATCCGATTGTTATCGGTGGTGAAGAAATTTTCACTGATGATAAACTGAAATCCATCAACCCCTCGCGGCCGAGTGAACTCGTTGGAGTATTCTCGAAGGCAAATCCGGAATTGGTAAATAAAGCGATCGAGACTGCAGCTACTAAATTCGAAGAATGGAAATGGGTCGATCCGAAAAAACGCGGTGAATATCTTTTTAAAGCCGCGAGGCTGATGCGTCAGCGCAAACATGAATTCAGCGCCGTGATGATTTATGAGGTTGGCAAGACCTGGCCGGAAGCAGATGCAGATACAGCCGAGGCGATCGATTTTCTCGAGTTTTATGCGCGCGAAATGTTTCGCTTTGCGGCGAAGCAGCCGATTACAAAATACCCGGGTGAAAAGAATGAACTGCGGTATATCCCGCTCGGTGTCGGGGTTGTTGTGCCGCCGTGGAATTTTGCGCTGGCGATTCTCACCGGTATGACTTCTGCCGCTGTCGTTACGGGCAATACGGTGGTGTTGAAACCCTCCAGCGATTCTCCGTTGACCGGCTGGATGTTTTTTAATCTGATGCGTGAGGCCGGTGTACCGGCAGGTGTAATTAATTTTGTTACCGGTTCAGGTGCATCGGTCGGCGATGTTCTTGTTGCTCACCCGAAAACGCGTTTTGTGTCTTTCACCGGATCGAAGGAAGTCGGCATACATATCAATGAACTGGCGGCAAAAGTTCAGCCCGGACAAAAATGGCTCAAGCGTGTAATTATTGAAATGGGCGGGAAAGATTCCATCGTGATCGATGATCAAACGGACCTTGATGCAGCCGCGCACGCTGCGATGGTTTCTGCGTTTGGTTTTCAAGGACAGAAATGCTCAGCGGCTTCGCGCGTTATCGTAGTAGAAAAAGTGTACGACAAATTTCTCGAAATTCTAAAAACCAAGGTTGATAAACTTACCATTGGTAAATCAGATAACCCCGCGAACTATATGGGCCCGGTTGTTAATAAGAGTTCGGAAGAGAAAATTCTTTCTTATATTAAGAAAGGGATACAAGAAGGCGGTTATTTGATTTGCGGCGGGGCCAAAGCAGCGGGAGAAGGATATTTCATACAGCCGACCGTTATTGCTGTCATCAATCCGATGGCAACGATTGCGCAGGAAGAAATTTTCGGACCGGTACTTGCCGTTATCAAAGCGAAAGATTTCGATCACGCACTTGAAATAGCAAACAATACCGAGTTTGGACTGACCGGAGGCGTGTGGACGAGGAACCGGAAGAAGATTGAGAAAGCGAAGAAAGTATTCCACGTCGGAAATTTCTATGTGAATCGCAAAATTACCGGAGCGCTCGTTGGTGTGCATCCGTTTGGCGGATTCAATATGTCCGGCACGGATTCAAAAGCAGGTGGAAGAGATTATTTACTCCTTTTTATGCAGGCAAAAGCATTGTCGGAGAAAGTCGAGTGAGATTTAGAGATTATGAGATTTTAGATTTGGTGATTATCTAATCGAAGATCGACAACCGGAATTTATAGATGTCTGAACTTACCAATTGCCATTACTGCGGGAATGAGATTACAGATGACAGCGACTTCTGTCCGCATTGCGGTGTATTGTTTGCTGAAGCTGGAGAAGTTTTTTGTGATGAACATTTGCAGGAACCGGCAATATGTGTCTGTATTATCTGTCGAAAAGTATGCTGTGAAGATTGTGGAGTGAAAGTTGCCGGGCGTAGTTTTTGCCTGGCGCATCGCAAAGTAAAAGTGCAAGAGGATTGGTCTGAGGTATATCGTTCCACTGAAGTTGCAGATGCAGAATTGGTAAAATCACTGCTGGAATCGACCGGACATAAAGTTCTCTGTCAGAATTTTGACTCGATTGGTTTTGTATGGGATGGCGGCGGTGATTCGCCTATCTCACGCAGCAATATTAATAAACCGGCAAAAGTATATGTGCCGATTCCGGAATATCTCCAGGCTATGGAAGTCGTATATGATTGGCGCTCATCGCAGGCAGTAATACAGTTTGACGAAACGGGAATGTAGTTCATCGAACGGGCAGAGTTTATTATGAAGATTCACGAATATCAGGGAAAAGAGATTCTTAAGAAATATAGCGTTGCCGTACCGAAAGGAGAAGTTGCATTCACTATTGACGAAGCAGTGAAGACGGCGGAACAAATCGGCGGCAGCATGTGGGTTGTAAAAGCGCAGATCCATGCCGGCGGACGCGGCAAGGGCGGCGGTGTGAAGCTTGCGCGAAGTTTCGAAGAAGTCCGCGAGCGAGCAGGAGAAATCCTCGGGATGCGCCTTGTGACGCATCAAACCGGCCCGGAAGGGCGTATCGTTCGACGGATTCTTGTTGAACAGGGGATGAATATCGCTCGTGAATTGTATGTCGGAATCACACTTGATCGCCAGCGCGCACAAAATGTTGTTATGGTTTCCACAGAAGGCGGAATGGAGATCGAGAAAGTCGCCGCGGAAACACCGGAAAAGATATTAAGAGAACCAATTGATCCGGCTTTCGGGTTGCAGCAATTTCAAGCACGATCACTTTGTATCCGGCTCGGCTTGACGAACGATATATTGAAGAATGGTGTAAAATTTTTGATGGCGCTTTACAAAGCATATGAAGCGTCCGATGCATCGCTGGCGGAAATCAATCCGCTTGTGATTACACAGGAAGGGCATGTCATTGCGCTTGATGCAAAAATCAACTTTGATGATAATGCACTGTTCCGTCATCCGGAGTATGAGAATTTAAGAGATATCGATGAGGAAGACCCGCTGGAAGTTGAAGCTTCAGCTTCAAATCTTAATTATATTAAACTCGACGGGAATGTCGGCTGTATGGTGAATGGCGCCGGACTTGCGATGGCGACGATGGATATCATTAAGCTTGCAGGCGGTATGCCGGCAAACTTTCTCGATGTCGGAGGTGGAGCAAGCGCTGATACGGTGGAAGCGGGATTTAAAATTATCCTGAAAGATGAAAATGTCAAAGCGATTCTCATTAACATTTTCGGCGGGATTGTGCGTTGTGATCGCGTTGCGTTCGGCGTGGTTGAAGCGGCAAAGAAAGTTGATGTGCAGATTCCGATCGTTATTCGCCTTGCCGGAACAAACGCAGAACTCGCTGCAGAGATTCTGCGAAATTCCGGATTGAAATTCCTGGTCGCGCGCAATTTAAAAGAAGCAGCTCAGAAAGTAACACGTGCAATTGCTGCGTAAAGTGTTTGATAATCGATTTTCTGTTATCTCAACGACTCATATACTCATTATCTCATTGACTCAATAATGCCCTGGAATGAAAAATACGAACCGGTGATCGGCCTCGAAGTTCATGCGCAGCTCTTAACCAAGTCGAAAACATTCTGCAGCTGCTCGACGAAATTTGGGAACGAGCCGAACTCGAATGTGTGCCCCATCTGTCTTGGAATGCCGGGAGTGCTGCCGGTGATGAACAAGAATCATGTGGAATATATTATGAAGATGGGACTGGCGACGAATTGTACGATCGCGCCAAAATCTATCTTTGCACGGAAGAATTATTTCTACCCCGACCTTCCGAAGGGCTACCAGATTTCACAGTACGAAGAGCCTATCTGCATCAACGGCTGGCTGGATGTAGAATTGAAGGATGGCTCAACCAGGCGCCTCGGTATCACACGCATCCATATGGAAGAAGATGCTGGCAAATCGATACACGATCAGGATGTCGATACGCTGGTGGATGTGAACCGCTGCGGCGTTCCGCTCATCGAGATTGTAAGCGAGCCGGATATGCGCTCTCCGCACGAAGCATATCAGTACCTTTATAAAATTCGCCAGCTCGTGACCTATCTCGGCATCTGCGACGGCAATATGGAAGAGGGAAGTTTGCGATGCGATGCAAACGTTTCGGTACGAAAAAAAGGAGAAATAAAGCTTGGAACAAAAAGGGAAGTAAAGAACCTGAACTCGTTCCGGTTTGTCGAAAAAGCATTGGAGTATGAAATTGAGAAACAAATTGAAGCGCTGGAAAACGGCGAAACGATTGTTCAAGAGACATTATTATGGGATTCCGATAAAGGAATTTGTATTCCGATGCGTTCGAAAGAGGAAGCGCATGATTATCGCTATTTTCCCGATCCCGATCTTGTGCCCGTATTAGTCAGTCAAGAATGGGTCAACTCCGTGAAAGCAACATTGCCTGAACTTCCAGCGGTACGCCGTGATCGTTATATCAGCGAATTTAAATTGCCGAAGTACGATGCCGATATCCTTACTGCCGAACGTGAACTGGCGGATTATTTTGAAGGCGTTGTGAGCGGTCTCGGCAAAAAAAATGAAGATACATACAAGCTTGCGAGCAACTGGACAATGGTTGATGTTTTGCGGGTCGTGAATGACCGGCACATACTGGTTTCCGACTTTCCGGTTTCACCCAAAAATTTATCACAGATGATCGATTTGATTGTCGATGGAACTATCAGCGGCAAAATTGCCAAAGATGTCTTTGAGGAAATGCTGAAAACGCAGGATTCGCCAAAATCAATTGTGGAAAAGAAGGGGTTGATGCAGGTAAGCGATGAATCTGCCATTGAAAAAGTGATCGATGAAATTCTTGCGGGCAATCAGGGACAGGTAGAACAATACAAAAGCGGAAAACAGCAGGTCTTTGGATTTTTTGTCGGTGCAACCATGAAGGCCATGAAAGGAAAAGCGAATCCGAAGGTGGTGAATGAGTTATTGAAGAAGAAGTTGAGTAGTTGAGATATTAAGATGATGAGCAATTGAGATTATAAGATAGTGAGATAAAAGATTTTGAGAGGGCAAAATCATTGCATAACTTAGAAGAACTACAGGTGTATCATAAAGCATTAATCTTTACAAAAGTGGTTAGAAAGATAGTGAAGGTCTTTCCGAAAGACGAATTGTTTGGATTGATCTCTCAATTTAAGCGGGCGGCGGATTCAATAGTTCTTAATATCGCTGAAGGCGCAGGTAATTCTTCAAATAAGGAGTTTATTCATTTTCTTGACTATTCAATCCGATCATCTTTTGAATGCAAAGGATGTCTAGATATAGGACTTGAAAATAGGTTTATTAATCAAACAGATTATCAGATGTTGCTTGCAGATACGAATGAACTCATAGCAATGCTCTATGGACTTCAGAAACATCTTAAGCAAAAACTAAAATAATTTTCATCTCATAATCACAGTATCTCATCATCTCAATTTCTTATAATCTTATATCTTATCCAACAAAACAGAAAGAAAGAATCATGCGCACCAAAATCATCGCCGGCAACTGGAAAATGAACAAGGACCTCAATGAGTCTTCAGAACTCATCAACGGTCTCAAATCGAAACTTGCAGCATTGCCGAATGGCGTAAAAGCTATCGTCTGTCCGCCGTTTATATCTCTTGCACTTGCAAAGGAACTGCTCAAGGGATCGCCCATAGAACTGGGCGCACAGAATATGTATCATGAAAACGAAGGAGCTTATACAGGAGAAGTTTCGGCGAATATGCTTAAATCGGTCGGATGCAAATATGTCATCCTTGGCCATTCCGAACGTCGGCAATATTTTAAAGAGACTGATGAATTTATTAATAAGAAGGTAAAGAAGGCGCTAGCATCGGGATTGACTCCGATCATTTGTGTCGGCGAGACGCTGCATGAACGCGAAAAGAATATTACAAATCTCGTTGTAACGACTCAAGTCACCGGATGTCTCCAGGGTATTTCGGCATCCGATATCGAAAAATCGATTATTGCGTACGAACCTGTCTGGGCAATTGGTACCGGCAAAGTCGCGACTCCTCAGCAAGCACAGGATGTGCATAAACTCATCCGCGGACTTGTCGCTCAATTGTATAGTTCTTCGACAGCAGAGAAAGTTGTCATCCAGTACGGCGGCAGTGTGAAACCGGATAATGCAAAAGAGTTACTGCATCAACCCGACATCGATGGCGCACTTGTCGGCGGCGCATGTCTGAAAGCGGATTCGTTTGCGGCAATTGTGCTTGCGGCGGCTTAAGGGAAATTATTCATCTTAATCTATCAAGGGATCTTAGCCGGTCATCGGTCATCTTGATCTGAGAAGAACATGAACGAACTCAATGATCTTATTACACTCATAAAGTCACGCACTCCGATCATTGTTGTTGAGACGGAGGACGAAGTTCGCGCAAATGAATTAATCCGCTATGCATCACAACATCTCAAACAAAATTTTTATAAATGGAGTGTGGCCGATGGACTGGCCATGGGAAATAACATCCAGCAAACCGATAGAGGATATCAAGAACCGATTGAATTGCTGCGCTACATATGGGGCTTGAAATATCCGGGAGTATTCCTTCTGCTGGATTTCCATCCTTTTATCAACGATCCAAAAAATATTCGAATGATCAAAGAGATTGCGCTGCGCACGGATCAATCTCAACAGATTATTGTTTTTCTGAGCGTGAAATTCGAACTCCCCGGTGAATTGAATACCTTCGCCGCCCATTTTGAACTGGAGCTTCCAACGAGAGAGATTATTGAGAAGATCATTTGCTCGCAGGTGAAGAATTGGTCCATTCAGAATGGGGGACAGAATCCTAACTTGACGAATGATGAAATTCATTAAATGTCGCGCGTCTTATTCGGCCTTTCGACAACGGAAGTCAAGAAGGCGGTGAACCAAACATTGAGGGAAACCGGCGCGAAGGACCACATCTCGGAAATCGGAAAGCTCAAGTACGATATCCTCAAACAAAGCAGCGTGCTTGCGTATGAATGTGAAACATCGAATTTATCGCAGGTGGGCGGATTTAAAAACCTCAAAGAGTGGCTGCAGAAACGGCAAATGATATTCCTCGGTGAAAAAAATATACCGGGCCTTGACACTCCGAAAGGCATTCTTCTTTTGGGTGTGCAGGGTGGAGGGAAAAGCCTTGCTGCAAAAGCTGTTGCAGGTACGTGGGGAGTTCCTCTTTTACGGCTCGATATCGGCGCACTCTATGATAAATACATAGGCGAGACCGAACGGAAGATGAGAGATTCGCTAAAAATGGCCGAACGGATGTCGCCGTGCGTGCTCTGGATCGATGAAATTGAAAAAGGAATTTCCACCGGCGGCGAGAACGACGGCGGAGTATCCCAGCGCGTGCTGGCTACATTGCTGACATGGATGGCTGAAAAAAAAGAACCGGTGTTCGTTGTGGCGACTGCGAATAACGTACAAACCCTTCCCCCCGAACTGATGCGCAAAGGAAGGTTCGATGAAGTTTTTTTTGTCGACCTTCCCGATGAAAACATGCGCAAGGAGATTCTTTCCATCCATTTGAAAAAGAGAGGATTCGATCCTGCAGTGTTCGATCTGGACAAACTCTCCCAGGTATCCAATGGATTCTCGGGAGCGGAAATCGAGCAGGCGATCGTGTCCGGCCTTTATTCGATGGCAAGCGGATCCGGGATTCTGACGAATGATATTCTTATCACCGAAGTAAAGACGACCCGGCCGCTGTCTGTCCTCATGGCGGAACAGGTTGAGGCATTGCGCGACTGGGCGCGTGATAGAACGGTTTCTGCGAATTAAGTTTATTATCTCCATGGTTTTTTCTGCGTGTTCGACCCCCTATTATAAAAAGTAACGTGCATTCGCACGTGTTATAATAGGCCTCCGGCTCCCTCGAAAATGAGGGGGACAGTTGAAGCGCTTTAATGCGAAATAAATTTTTGTATACACTTTTCCCCTTATCAAGTGGAAAACATAAAAGGGGTAGAAAAAAAATATAAATCATTGAATCTCTGGGATGTTATCATTATCCTCGTTGTGTGATATTTAAATGAGAGAGGAGATAATGAGAAAAATGATAAGGACGATGTTCTTTCTGATCCTTGGAATTTTACTCGTTGAGAGCCTGGCTATTGCTCAGGAAATAATTCCAAACGAAAGGGAAAACCTCAGTCGGATGGAAAAACATCGTTACGCGCTCTTGTTTAGTTTACAGAAAAGTGATGGCGTTGTGCGTCCATACAAGGTTACATATTATAAACTCGATCTCAATCTTGTCAACCCGGGAATATCGGGGGTGGTGACGGCGGCAGGGAAAAGCCAACAAGATGGATTGAGCCAAATCTCATTCGACCTTGCTGCTGCTATGTCCGTTGATTCTGTATTGATGGAAGGAATACCTGCTGCATATTCTCATTCAACAGGCCTGTTGAATATCACCTGTAACCGTACATACAATTCCGGTGAAATATTTTCTGTGTCTATATTTTATCATGGCAATCCTGTTGTTTCCGGCTTCGGCAGTTTTGGCGACAGCATTCGTGTCGATGGTGCACAATGGATATGGACATTGAGTGAACCATACGGCGCCAGCGATTGGTGGCCATGCATCAACCACCCGTCTTCAAAAGCCGATTCCGTGGATGTATGGATCACGTGTCTCAGTCAATACAAGGCTGTCTCGCAAGGCAAGTTGATTGCCTCGCTTTCCAATGGTAATGGTACAACGACGTATAAATGGAAACACCGATATCCGATTGCTGCATATCTTGTTTCTGTCACGCTTACCAACTTCGATACTTTTTCCGATTGGTATAAATACTCGCCCGCTGATTCTATGGAAGTAGTGAATTATGTAACACCGAATATCGGAACAAACAATCCATCGTATCGAACCAATGCTGCGAAGACACCGCGTATGTTGCAAATATTTTCAGATTTATTTGGACAATATCCTTTTATCAAAGAAAAATATGGACATGTGGAATTCGGCTGGGGCGGCGGCATGGAGCATCAGACGATTACATCGTTAGGAACATATGAGTTCACAGAAAGCACGATCGCCCATGAACTTGCTCATCAATGGTTTGGCGATATGATCACATGTAAAACCTGGCCCGATCTTTGGCTGAATGAAGGATTCGCTTCATACTGCGAAGCGCTCTATTTTGAAAAGCAGTACGGCAAAGCGTTGTATAATTCAGAGATGGCAAATTATCTATTCTTTGCTAAATATGCTCAAGGAAGTCTGCATCTTACCGACACTGTGTCAGGCGGCGGGAGTGCAATGTTTGACTATTACCTCGTCTATAGCAAGGGTGCAGCAGTACTTCATATGCTGCGGCATGTTCTTGGGGATTCTGTGTTCTTTGCATCGATGAAAGCGTACGCGAACGATCCATCGCTTCGTTTTAACACTGCTTCAACATCGGATTTTCGCAGTGCGTGTGAACGTGTTTCAGGAAAAGACCTGAAGTATTTCTTTGATGAATGGATTGAGGGGGAACGATATCCAAGTTATACACATTCCCTTCAGGTTACTCAACAGGGGGAGAACTTTCAGGCGACAGTCCACATCCTGCAAACGACAGGCACAGTCAATCCCGTCTATTTTACTATGCCGGTTGATCTGCGGTTCCTTGGTTCCGGCCTCGACACAACGATGACAGTTTTCAATACCAATGGCGATCAATCATTCTCTTTCACCTTTGCGGCGCGACCCGATTCCGTTCAGTTTGATCCGGACAAATGGATTTTAAAAGACGTACAAAAAGTTCCTTCTCGTGTTCAAAGGGATCCTTTGATTCCTCAAGAAACATCCCTGCAGCAAAATTATCCTAATCCGTTTAATCCAACGACAACGATCCATTATGAATTGTCCGAGAAGACATGGGTGACATTGGCGATCTATGATATTCTCGGAAGGAAAGTGAAAACATTGGTCGATCAAGAACAATTAGGAGGATCCTATAATCATCAGTGGGAAGTTCAAGATATGCCCAGTGGAATATATTTTTATCGGTTAAGAGCAGGAACGTTTAGCGAAACAAAAAAAATGGCGATACTCAAGTGATAATTTATCTATCGGTTTTTCTTTCATAACTTTAATATCGGCGTGGCGGCCTTTTTTTGTAATCATTTAAATCGAAATGTTTAGCGACCTCAGAAAAATATGGAAGTAAAACAAGTCGAACGAAATGGCCGCTCAGAAAATTGTCTGAGTTCGCTTTAGCGAACGAGTTTTTTCTGAGCAATGGAGTGAGATGTAGTTTTACCCATATTTTTCTGCAGTCTTGACTTTTTCTTTGGTTCTTTCCTTTTGTGTCAAGACAAAAGAAAGAACAAAATGATTCGATTTCGCGGCCGGCATAAAAGATAAAAAAAGAAAATGTCATTGCGAGGAACGTAATGACGAAGTGCCGAAGGCATCCCGTACAACGGGACAATCTGCTAAAAAAGAGTTACCGCAGGTAAGTCTGATTGTGCGGATTGCTTCTCCCGCTATTCACGAAGTGATGCCTTCGGCAAAAACAGCGGGCTCGCAATGACAGGGAAAATATGGGAAGCATTCAACTCCTGCCCGCCTATGGCGGAATCTCCTTATCTCCTCATCGGCTCTTTTGCTCATCTGCTCACCACTCATTTATTGGAATATGTACACAACAATCCTGTTCGACGCGGGTATATTGAAGAACCGAGTCATTGGCGTTATTCGAGTGCACAGAATTATGAGGGCAAGGAGGGATTGGTACATGTCGATATGGTGATTTTTTTTATAGGTAAGATTAAACGTCCCCTCTTGAGAGGGGAAAGAGGGGTGTGTGATTTTGATTGTTGCAACAATTTAAAATAAGAAAAGATAACACACCCCTTGCCGAAGGCATCGAGTTTGTGTAAAAAGTAATTATTGTTACTCTGAGCGTAGCGAAGAGTCTCGTTTTTAATTCAGATTCTTCACTTCGTTCAGAATGACGAAGGCTTTTAAATAGTTTTTGCACAGTCTCCATCCCTTTGGGAAAATCCCCTCTCTCTAAAATTAATTCTTATGTGAGAGGGGACTTTGTGCCAGCGGGATATCCGGTCGCAATCTGTGACCGCATCAAAACGGAATATTCGATTCCTTCCATATGACTCAGATATACAAGCAATCTTTGATGCTATCCGGCAATTAATTTATCCCGTGAGATATCTGAGAATGATTCACCAAGGTATCCAATAAATTATCTCACGGGATGAACCACCGGAAAAGCCCAAGCGCGGCATAGGCTTCCTTGTAAAAGAACACGTTGCGCGATACAATGCGAGTAAGAGTATAAAATGATGACTTTATGTTTGCTCTTACGCGGGATGAAATCCAGAGGATATCACAAACTGTGACATCCTTTGATGGAAGCACCGCAGAAGCTAGAGCGTGCTAGATCGCCTGCCCGTCGAAGTTTTTTTAAACTTAGACGGGGCTTCCGTGTAAAAGAAACGAAGGCACAATATAAAACAAAGCGATAATCCCGCCTTTTAATCCGGCGAGCTGGAAGTATACAGATAGTGCCCCTCTCGTTATTCAAATCTTTGCCCATCTTTTCATCTTTTTTACTCAGCTACTCTTTTACTCAACTTCTCATCGACTCATATACTCACAATCTTATTCACTCATCTGCTCTTTCATTAGCTTATTCTAATTGTTCTTTGATTCTCAGCTTCTTTTATCTCTTTTTCTCAACTTCTCAACGACTCACCTCCTCATCGGCTCAATGGCCCAACTTCTCATCAGTTGAAACTTTTCTCCCGGAGGCATCGTAAGCCTTGGAGTGTTCAAATCTTCGATTAGCCGCATAAAAGTCAAATTGGATTAAAAAGGAGGTTTCTCAATGAGACACAAAATTCTCATGCTTTCGGGCATTCTACTGATGGCTGCCATAATCAATCAGGCTGCCGCGCAAACAAAATGTGTTTGGATCGTCAAGTCAAAAGACGGTGCACAAGTCCTAAAAATCGGTGTTTCCTACTCCTTGGTAAAGCTTCTCGCCGGGTCGGGGGGAGACTTCGATATCAACGGCGTGAAAATGAAGTACGAATCACTCCTGCAAGCATACCGGGACGGATCTGTCATGCAAATAAAGGACAGCGAAGGAAACGGCGAGACGAAAGTGTACGGCGGAAAGTTCGATCAGAAAATGAAAGAAAGTTCCGAGATGAACAACCGCCTTATTATTGAAAGCTCCGACAGCGGACGCGCGCCGGAGATCTCCAAAGTACGCGTGAAATCGATTGAAGCGGTGGGCATGTTATTGGCGATGATCGGATCGAAAGACCTCGATGATGATATCGAAAGGATCGAATCCATACTTGAGCAAGGCGGAGTGCTTTATGTCCGCGATTACGAAAAAGATTCACGGCTGTGGATTTATGTAAATTGACGATAATCCAAAAGACAGCATAGTGTAAACAGCTGCATATTTGTACTGTGTGCAGAATTTATTTCTGTCCACCTTTATATCCAGATTCCATTTGGCGGAATCGGCTCGTTTACTCATCGGCTCTTTTGCTCAACTACTCATAGACTCATTCTCTCATAATCTCAACTTCTCATTTTCTCATCTCCTCTTTTTCTCAATTTCTCAACATCTCAACTCCTCATCGGCTCTTTCGCTCATCTGCTTATAGGCTCATTTGCTCAATTGCTCATCTTTTCATCTCTTTTCCTCATCTCCTCATCGACTCAATGAACAAGTGAAACGGAACA
>PMDB01000091.1 GCA_003155495.1 Ignavibacteriota bacterium | reverse complement strand
CGGTACTTCGTTGAAGTGACGTATGCTGAATCATGCGGCAAATGCACACCGTGCCGCGAAGGACTTGCACAAGCGCTCGCTATTCTCAATAAGATTACACGTGGTGATGCAACCATGAAAGATCTTGATACGCTTGAACGATTGGCATACGTGATTCGTGATTCCTCACTCTGTGGATTGGGACAAACGAGTTCGAATCCTGTACTGTCCACGCTGCGGTATTTCCGTGATGAATATGAGAAGCACATCATCCAAAAACGATGCAAGGCGGGCGTATGCGAGAGTTTATTTATGGCTTTGTGCGAAAACAGCTGCCCGTTGCATATGAACATTCCCGGTTATTTGCAACTTCTCAAAGAGGGAAGAATTGAAGAAGCATTCGAGTTAACCCTTCGCGACAATCCGCTTCCAGGAACCGTCGGAAGAATTTGTTACTTTCACTGCATGATGAGGTGCCGCAGGGATACGATCGACGATCCTGTTTCACAAGGAGAGATTCATCGCTATCTTGCCGACACCATGTACAAGATGGGCAAAGAGAAAGCAATCTATCAACGATTGATCAAGGAAAGACTTTCACCCACCGGAAAGAAAATTGCCATTGTGGGCGCGGGGCCGGCTGGATTGACGGCAGCATATTTTCTCGTTCGTCTTGGCCATGATGTGACGGTTTATGACAGCCATGCTAAAGCAGGAGGAATTCTCCAATACGGCATTCCGGCATATCGGCTGCCGAAAGACAGTTTGAACAAAGAACTCGATCTTTTCAAGAAACTTGGGGTCAAGTTTGTCTTCAATACGCATGTTGGCAAAGAATTGTCTTTCAAGAATCTGCAAAAACAAAACGATACGATCTTCCTTGCCGTAGGTGCTCAAAAAGATATTGAACTTGAAATCCCGGGCAGACAGCTTCACGGAGTTATTCAGGGGTACGAATTTCTTGAAGATTTTGCCAGCGGAAAGAAACTCCATCTTGGCAAGAATGTCGTGGTGGTTGGTGCAGGTAATGTAGCGATTGATGCCGCACGCTCTTGTCTTCGATTGGGTGCCGATGTAACGGTCGTCTATCGTCGTGATAGAGATGAAATGCCGGCAAACGAACATGAGATTAAAGACGCCATTGATGAAACCATCCGATTTATGTTTATGTCAGCGCCGCATCGAATCATTGGTGACTTGAAAGGAAAAGTAACAGGGCTTGAAATTCATAAGATGAAGTTCGACGGTTTCGACAGCTCAGGAAGAAAGAGGCCAGTTGAAACAGGTGAAACGGCTATTATTGAATGCAGCGCGGTTATTCTCGCGGTTGGTGAAAAAGTGGACTTTGAATCGGCGAAAGAGATAGGTCTGGAACTTCGAAAGAATGGCACAGTGAAAGTGCATCAACCGAGTTATCGAACCAACTTGCCGAAGGTCTATGCCGGCGGTGATGCAGTAACAGGACCGGCAACTGTTTCTGAAGCGATGGGAATTGCCCGTAATGCCGCAGAAGCAATTGACTTCGATCTGATGAAGGAGAAACGGTTCCACCGATTGTTCAGGGACTTCCAATATAAAGATGAAGTTATGCAGGAACCGGAAGGCGGAAAAATGGTGAAGCCGAAAATGCTTCCCGTGAAAGAAAGGGTTTCAAACTTCCAGGAAGTTCTTTCCGGGTACAGCGGAGAAGAGGCACTTCATGAGGCTACTCGCTGCTTGCGATGCGATGTCAAATGTCAGGATCAGGACTAAGAGAAGGAAGAGAAAATTCTATGGAAAAGAAAATGGCCAATATAAAAATCAATGGAAATGAATTTCAAGTTCCTGAAAGTTTGACGATCCTAGAAGCGTGTAAACGCGCAGGGATAAGGATCCCGACATTATGTTACCTCGAAGATGTTGCTCGTAACGCTTCGTGTGGTGTCTGTGTTGTTGAAGTGAAAGGTGCACGATCATTGGTGCGCTCTTGTTCAAGTTGTGTACACGAAGGAATGGAAATTGCAACTCACACACCGCGTGTTCGTGATGCAAGAAAAACCAACATTGAATTATTGCTTGCCAATCATCCGAAAGACTGTTTATCGTGTCTACGCAATCAGAATTGCGAGCTCCAAACAATTTCTGCCGATCTCGGTGTGAAAGAAGAGCAATTCGTCCGTACCAAGAAGGAAGAAGCCTTGGATGAAACTTCACCCTCCATTATCCGAGATCCAAATAAATGCATTCTTTGCGGAAGATGCATCGCTGTGTGTGCTGAAGTACAGACAGTGAGTGCAATCGGTCTTTCTAAACGCGGGATCAAGACTAAGATCTCAACGTATATGGAAAAGGGACTTGGCAATGTTGCTTGTATCAATTGTGGACAATGCGCGTTGGTGTGTCCTACCGGAGCAATCGTTGAACGCGATGATACCGACGCTGTTTTTGAAGAAATTATAAATCCGGATAAAGTAGTGATTGTACAAACCGCTCCTGCAATTCGTGTCGGTATCGGTGAGGCGATGGGAATGGGTCCCGGCGCACTCGTTACAGGGCAAATGGTCGCAGGATTACGCAGTCTCGGTTTTAAAAAGGTGTTCGATACCCAATTTACAGCCGATCTGACCATTATGGAAGAGGGGCATGAACTCATCAAACGAATAACCAAGAAGGGCGCACTGCCGATGATCACTTCCTGCTCACCTGGATGGATCAAATTTGCTGAACATTTCTTTCCCAATTCACTCGAACATCTTTCCACATGCAAATCGCCCCAGCAAATGTTCGGTGTGATCGCGAAAACGTACTATGCTGCAAAGATGGGAATTGATCCGAGAAAAATTGTTGTCGTTTCGATCATGCCATGCACAGCAAAAAAGTATGAAGCGAAACGCCCTGAGATGATGAGTGCATTTGAGTACTGGAAAGAAAAAACTGCTATGGTGAACGACGATGCGTTCTATGATGTTGATTATGTATTGACGACGAGAGAACTTGCGCGGATGTTCAAAGAATCTGGAATTCGATTCTCCGATCTTCCGCTTGAGGAATTTGACCATCCGCTGGGTGAATCCACAGGTGCCGCGGTCATCTTCGGTGCAACCGGCGGTGTGATGGAAGCAGCACTGAGAACGGCATATGAAGTGGTTACAGGAAAAACGCTTGCCGACATCAACTTCACCGCGGTCCGCGGTATGGATGGAATTAAGGAAGCAGAAGTGGATATGAATGGCACAAAAATAAAAGTGGCAGTTGCGCATACGCTAAAAAATGCGCGGCGAATATTGGAGCAGGTAGAAAAGGGAGAATCTCCGTATGCCTTTGTCGAAGTGATGACGTGTCCGGGCGGATGCATCGGTGGCGGCGGACAACCGATTCCCACAACATGGGAGATCAGGAAGAAAAGAGCCGAATCGATTTACAAAGAGGATGCCAATAAGCAAATTCGCAAGTCGCATGAGAATCCGCAGATCGCTGTATTGTATAAAGATTTTCTGAAAGAACCATTAGGAGAATTGTCGCATCACCTTCTCCATACAACATATGAGAAGCGCGGATTGTTTGTATGGAAAACGAACGGAGAAACGAAGAAAAAAGTTAAAGACCCTGTACATCCGTAGGGACATTCAATTAAATGTCCCTACAGAAGAAACTTCATTTCCACGAAGGCTCAGAGCAATCTGAGCCTTTTGTATTTATACAGCATAAAAATTCCTCATATTTTGCCTTAAGAGAATCTATTGGTTGTGCGTGCTCACATTCATTTTTTTCATAATTCCACCGCCCACCATTTCACCTCCCCTTTTTCCCCTCCTTGGTAAGGAGGGGATATGGTGTGGTCAAAGTTTTTTAGGAATAAATCTGAACTGCTTGTTTTTTTACTTCTTGAGTAACGAGATAATAATTATGGTCAGAAGAAATATTCTTTTCTTCTTCATCTTAGACATCAAAAAATGATCAACTCAATGCGAAGAAAATAATTATTGGATTTTGATATTGGAGCTTATTTAGGATTTCGTATTTGTATTTTGGAATTTCATACACCATCTCCCCTCAGCAGCCGTATTCTCTTCCTTGCCTGTTCTGCGTAGAGTGAATTCGGAAATCGTTCCAGTAATTTTTCATAAGCGGTTATTGCTTGGGTTTTATTATGCAGAACGCTTTCGGATATTTCAGCAATGCGGAATTGAGCTTTGTCTTTGAGAATACTCAACTGAATCGAGTCAGCGATAAAATGAAATGCCTCAATCGCTTTGTTCGTCTGTTTCAGTTTCAGATGTAGCTCGCCGATTTTCATCATTGCGTCATCGATAAGTAATGTCGTTGGGTACTGCTGAACAATATCCTCGAAGTGGCTGAGAGATTCGGGATATTTTCTTTGGCGCATCTGTAAATCGGCTTTTGCAAATTCTATCAATGCCGGCAAAGAGGAAGTTTTATTTTCCTGTATAAAATATTGGAGTTGTAATGCATCGTTTGTAAGATCGGTGTTGAGGTTTGAGTCGAACCGCTTCAACAGTGAAAGCGATGTGTCGAATTGTGTCTCAAAGTAATTCAACTCAGCCAATTTGAATACAGCCTGATCTTGATAGATGACGAGCGGGAGCTCGGCGGTTCTCTCGAATTCCTTACGTGCTCCGATAAGGTCGTTGCGCGCCATCTGCACCTCGCCGGTTTTGATCGCGGCATCGTAAAGAATGTTCATTGTGTTGGGAAATTCTTTGATCTTGTTAAAAGCGCTCAGTGCGCCGTCGAGGTCAAAAAGTTTTTCGAACTTTATAACACCAACGCGAAATAATGACTGCACGGCAAGGTCGGGATGATCTTGTGCAGCGGCAATGGATTCATATATTTGAATTGCATCCCGGTATGATGGCTGCGATTTTGGCGCAAGAGTGTCGACTTCATCGCTTAATTCTTCAAGAGCGCGGGCATATCCAAAGCGTGCATACGGAAGTAACCCGCTTTTATCGAAACGGTTGATAATTTCCTTGAATGCCTCTGCCGCGGTTGCCGAAGCATGTTCCTGATTCAACTGTTGTGCAAAGTTGAATAATTCGCTGCCGTTGGCGTTGGCGAGACGGTCGATCATGCGATAGTGTTCAAGGGCAGAATCGTACCGCCGTTCTTCCATCAAGAGCCAGACATACAAACGATGGAGCGCAATATTATCGGATGAGATTTTCAATTCCGCCTTCACGATCTCTGATGCTGCCCGGAGTGCTTCTGGTTTGAGAATAAAGGCACTGAGGCGTGATTGCACAAACGATAATTGGTCCGGATTTATTTTCATGAGACGAAGATATTCTTGAGTTGCCGAAGTGTACTGCTGCAATGCAGCATAAAGGGATCCCAGTTCGTCTGCAAAGAGGACTTCGCTTTTGCTCATCGTTCGCCCGTCAATATACGTGCGGATACACTGTTCATATAACCGGTGCTGCATCATTTCATTAGCAACAATACGGTAGGATTGTACGTTGTTGGGATCAATGGACAGCACCACTTTCCAGACAGAATCCGCGGCTGTTTCGTTCCCTGAATCATAATAAAGACCGCCAAGCGTTGTCATGAGGTTGATATCGCGCGGATGGGTGATGAACCATCGGCGAATAATGCTAATTGCTTTATCGTACTCTTTCAGTTGGGTGTAGCTCCGCCGGAGACCATCAAGGAAAATATAATTTGTAGGTTCGGATTTGTACAGTTCCTCGTATAATGTGACTGCGTGCTCCCATTCATCTGCTTCTTCAAAGTTTTGCGCGAGCCGAAGCTTCATCATTTTGTCAGCATCTTGGGAAAAGGCAGTGTTGAACAATACAAAGGTAAACGTAAACAAAAAAACAATATATCCGATTTGTCCTTTCACTATTTCCCTTCTTCTTATTGTTTGTTCATTATCTTTCCATCAATATACAAAAAGGAGAACCGATTTGCGAAACAGTCATCATGAAGAGGATGGAAACGGTTACCTTGACATGCCTACCGATTTTGATTACCTTAAATTTGAATGTCATGAGTCAAACTCCGAAGAATATCGCCATTCTTGGCTCGACCGGTTCGATAGGCCGCAACAGCTTATCGGTCATTCATAATCTTTCAAACCGATTTTGCGTTACCTATCTTTCCACCAACACGAACATCGAGCTGCTCCAAAGCCAGATAGCACAATTTAAGCCGCGCGGTGTCGTTGTGTTGGATGAAGCAAAAGCCGCAGCGCTACGAATAATTGTGGGTGATTCGGTTGAAGTCCTGACCGGGCGCGAAGGTCTTCTGGAAATAGTTCGCCGAGATGATGTCGATATTGTCGTCAATTCCCTTGTCGGATTTGCTGGATTGAAGCCGACTATCGAAGCCATCAAACATCGCAAAAACGTTGCACTCGCCAACAAGGAAACTCTCGTTATAGCAGGACAACTAGTGACTTCCATGGCGAAGGAATACGGTGTTTCACTTCTTCCTATCGACAGCGAACACAGCGCCATTTTACAATGTCTTGCCGGCGAGCAATGGAGCCGCATTACTAAAATTATTCTGACGGCATCGGGCGGGCCATTTTTGAATATGCCGATGGAAGAGTTTGCTTCTATTACAGTGGAGAAAGCTCTGAATCACCCTAATTGGAAAATGGGCAATAAAATTACCATCGACTGCGCAACGATGATGAACAAAGGGTTGGAGGTGATTGAAGCGCACTGGTTGTTCGACATGCCGACGGAACGCATCGATGTAGTGATCCATCCGCAATCCATCATTCATTCGATGGTCGAATTCATTGATGGTTCGATCAAAGCACAGCTTGGCTTGCCGGATATGAAAATTCCGATTCAGTATGCTCTCACATATCCGGATCGTGTTCAACTCAGTGGAGGCAGAGTGGACTTTCCTAAACTTCACACGTTGACATTTTTGGCACCGGATCGCGAAAAATTTCGCTGCCTGCAATTGGCATATGATGCAATTGCTTTAGGTGGAACTGCTCCCACCATTATGAACGCCGCCAACGAAGTTGCAGTGCAGGCATTTTTAGAAAGAAAAATTGCGTTTCATCGAATTCCTGAACTTATTGAACAAGCACTTGCCAAACAAACAAACCATCTCTCACCTGATTTAGAGCACACGTTTCAAAGTGACCACAAAACACGGGAATACATTCGAACTTTATTATAGCCTGCTGTGTTCAAAGATATATTTAAAGACTAAGAGTGAATTGAATTTATGACTATACTGAGCACATTATTCTATTTTATTATTACTATCGGCATTCTGGTGCTGGTGCATGAACTCGGCCATTTCCTTGCCGCGATTTCGTGCGGAATGCGTGCTGAAGTATTTGCTGTCGGTATGGGTAACAGGTTGTTCGGATGGAATAAAAAAACGAAATTTTCTTTCGGCAAACTTGCCGACGATCTCGATCTTGAGGGGAATACCGACTATCGTGTTGCAATGTTTCCAATTGGTGGATATGTAAAGATTGCCGGTATGATTGACGAAAGCATGGATACGGAATTCTTAAAACAAGAACCACAGCCATGGGAATTCCGTTCGAGACCCATATGGCAGCGCTCTCTTGTCATCTCTGCAGGTGTGTTGATGAACCTTCTTCTTGCAATCATTATTTTCTGGGGAATTATTTATTACCAGGGCAAGACGATCCGTCCGGTAAGGGAGATTGGTTATGTAACGCCAAATAGTTCCGCTGCGAAATCAGGTCTGCATGTTGGTGACGAGATTCTCTCAATTAATAATCATCCGATACAGCAATGGGATGAAATTGGGAGCTCCATTTATACAGAATCAGTGACGCATGACCTTATCTTTCAGTTGAAACGTTTAGGCGCACCTATCACTGTTACGATTCGCCGTACGGACATTCCTGATCTTACAGAAGAACAATTCGGAATAAGTCCGATTGGTGAAGTTCCGCTTATCGTTGTTGTTGACAAGGAAAAACCTGCAGGAAAGATAGGCCTTCAGCCGGGAGATACGATTCTCGCGGTCAATGGAATTCCCGTCAGCGCCGGTCTGCTTCCTGAATTCATACGTTCAAATAAAGGCAAAGAAATTCTCCTTACTTGGGTGCGCGGTGAACAGAGGATGACTGCAAAAGTGACTCCGAACTCGGAGGGCAGAATTGGTATTCAAATCGCAAGTGTCTATCAAGGACCGCTCAAACGACAACAATACGGATTTTTTGAAGCGCTTCCGGCTGGTATTCAAGAACTTCAATTTACCAGTATTCTCTTTCTTTCCAATATGTATCAATTAATTGTTGGAAAGGCTTCGCTTAAATCGATGGGTGGACCAGTAAAAATTGCACAATTGGCGAAGAGATCAGCAGACAGCGGATTTATAGAATTTTTTGGGTTCATTGGTTTGCTAAGTATTAGTCTTGCCTTGCTTAATATTCTTCCGTTTCCGGCGCTTGACGGCGGGCATCTTGTGTTTTTAGCCTATGAAGCTGTTTTTCGACGGGAAGTGCCAAGTAAAGTGAAAATTGTTATTCAGCAAGCGGGATTTATCTTATTGCTTGTGTTTATGGCGTTCGTTCTGTATAATGACGTCATAAATTTTTAAGTCACCTCCCTGTGATAGTTGTCAACATGCATTATTGCTTCATCGATTAACATGAAGTCGGCAAATCAATAATCCAAAGGAGTTCTATGCTATGAAAAGCCTCCGTATGAAATTACTCGTGTTCATATTCACTGTGTTCGGCTTGGGACTGTGGTTCGCGCCCGCTAACGCACAGAACACAAAGAGTTCGATAAATACTACGATCAACATCGCCGAATATGATATTCTTTATCTTACTGATTTTATTGATGCAAAGACACAGAATTTGAATTCCGCTGTCTCTGGATTTTCTGTGGATCTTGTTGGAGCGCAACAAGTCCCGCCACTGCAAATCCGCATCTACATGAAAGTGCTCGTTCAGTTGCGGGGCGATGCTCATGCGGAACAATTGTTAGAAGGACTTTCACACGACATCCCTTTTACCGGAAGACTTACGCTTACTGCACGTGACTTCGTAAAGGCTGCGGGTGGAATTGCTGTACTCTATCCACTGGGTGCAAACTCGAATATCGAGAATTCGAATCTCAAGAAAAGAATAACAGATTTTGCACAAACGACTTCAGCGGCACCTCCAGGTACATATCAGATTACTGTAAAGGCGCTTCCACAAGGTACCACGGATCCAAATAATTCATACGGAGGGGACTCAAAAACGATCGTCATTCCATATTCAGCGGTGGATGAGGTCTTTGTAGAAATCAATGATCCCAAGAATGGAAGTTACTCCAATAATTTAGCACCGACATTCAGTTGGACATCTACAGAACCCAACGTAACCGTTCGTGTCTATGAAGCGGGATTGAATCATCACTCACCTCAGGATGCGCTCACCGGAGGTAATCCGTATCTAGAAGAAAATGTTGTTGGAACAAATACACTTACGTATCCGGCAAATGCAAAACGTCAACTTCAGGAAAACAAAGCGTACGTTCTTCAGATAGAAGCGAACGTCTCATCCTCTCGTGGTCCGATGAAAAGCGTAAGTCAACCGGTCGTTTTTCGGATCACGAATGATAATCTCGGAAGCATCCTTGATTACTTCTTAAATTCTGTTTCAGGGAACGCATCAGCAACCTATTCCACACTTCGAGCAGATCCAACAAAATGGATCCCATGGTCTCCCTATGGGAACATTACATTGAATGGCAATATGCTTTCAGAAAGCGACCTGCAAGTGTTACTGAAAGAGCTCTCCACTCAGCAAGATGTGAAACTCGAACTGAGTGTTGAAAACCAATAAGCACTAAAGGAGAAGACCATGACAAAGAAGATTATCATAATCGGTGTTTTCACACTCCTTGGAGTGCTTTCGCTGGGGCAAGTAGGAAAACAAGACAAGAAAGATATCTCTGCCTACATAGTGAAAGTCATTCGGGATGTAAATATGAAATCTCCTTCAAAGGGATGGCAGAAGGCAGTTCCGTTGAGTACGTTAAAGTCCGGCTATGAAGTGAAAACGGATAAAGGATCCTTGGCGATGATTCTTTTCGCGGATCAATCGAAACTAATTCTCCGAGAAAAATCTATTGTCACTATTAAGGGTGAAGTGAAGGGAAAAGAAATTCTCAGCCGCAGTGTTCATATGGATCGCGGGAATATAATTTTCAACGTGAAGAAAGCAGAAACGGAACAATTCCGATTCTCATCCCCCATTTCTGTTGCATCCATTCGCGGAACGCTGGGCGGCTATATTGCCGGCGGCAATGCGGATTCTTTGACTATCGTTGATGGTGCTGCGGAATTCACAAATTCTATCTCTGGTAAAAAGGGATCCGTTGGTGCAGGACAAACCGGTGTTACCGACAGTACCGGTAATTTCAAAGTCGGCAAAGCAAATGCGCTGACATTGAACAATATAAGACTGAGTCAAAACTTGGGAGATATTGATTCTGGAGGCATTGGTCCGGATTTCGGTCATCTTAAATCAAAACAAACCGGTTCAGTCCGTGTCAACTTATCTTCGTTCCAAGGAAAAGCAATAGCTGCCAGCCTCTTTTATCGGAAACAAAATGTACAAACGTTTACCGAACTTCCCTTAACCATTACAGGGCAGGTTGCAACGGGTCAATTACCGGCGAACAAAGTAAAATATCCAAAACTTGAATATTACCTCTCAATAAAGCTAAATGACGGCTCTATCATATTAGTCCCAGAGGATGGAACAACAAAACCTGCCTTTGTTCCGGTAGAAGCGGTTCGGTGTGAACTTCGCATACCGGGTCAAACCGGCTCTTTACAAAAGAAAGTAGTCGTCTTAAAATGGAATGAATAAGGATCTTACTATTTCAGGTCTTGCTTCACATAGATGCTTTTTATAAATTGAACGGCGGGCGTAGCATAACCCGCCGTTTCTTTTTATCTTCGATTCAAAAATTCAAGCAGTACACATCATTGAAAGTGATTGATATGAACAAGACCCTCTCCAAAACCCTCGTTTTCTCGTTCTTACTCATTGTGATATTTCTTCCGGTTGTCTATGGGCAGGTCAGTCAATATGTTATCGAAGTCAAAGTACCGGCAGCCAATGAGAAGACACCGCTTTCACTCAGTGTAGAACTGACACAGAATACTCAGATTCGCAGAGTAGTGCTTCACTATCGGGAATTTGGAAAGACGGAATTCAAAGAAACTGATATGCTCCTCTCCGGGCGCACCGCAGTTGCAACAGTACCAGCCAAGGCAATGACACCGCCGTACATTGAATACTATATCAGCATGCAGCTTGCCGATAGCAAACAAGCAACATTTCCTTCTGAAAGCCCTGAAACGAATCCGCTAAAAATTCAAGTCAAAGAAGTAGATGTGAAAGATCTTGAAGTTCGTTTCCTAAGCCCCGAACCCGGTGAAACATTGGCAGCAGAAGATCTTGCAGTTGCTGTATCATTGATGTACGCTTCAGACATCGTTGACAAAAGACGTACTCGCATCTCCCTTGATGGGGCAGATGTCACAAGTGAAGCATTAATATCAGATGATGTGCTGCTGTACAGTCCAAAGAATTTTGACAAACCGCTCAATTTTGGCGCGCACTCAATTAAAATAGAACTGAAAGATACACTGGGAAATTTGTATTATACGAAACAGGAGAATTTCAATCTTTCCACGGCCACGGCTCTGGAAGAACAGAAATCTTTGCTTCAATATACAGGTAATGCACAGGCTGAATTCCGGAACGAGAAAGTTGATTCTGCTACGACAAAATATGTACGCGGGGATGTTCATCTGGGAGGTTCGTATAAAGACTTCCTCTTTAGCGGTGATGTGCACTTGACGAATGAAGAAAAATCGTACTTGCAACCGCAGGATAGATTTCTTGCAACGTTCCAGGAATCTGACTATGCAAAAGTGCAAATTGGCGATGCTTATCCACAGTTTCCTTCGCTTATTGTGAGCGGCAAACGCGTTCGTGGTATTACAGGTTCAGTCACACTCGGTTTTTTCAACCTCGATGTGTCGTACGGGCAAACGGATCGTGCAATTGATGGGGCGATAGGTGGATTAATCAGTTATGGTGATTCTTCTTCAGCCTCGAATCGTCCAAAAGAAACAACATTTGAAAGATTTGGAGGACAAAATCCAAATTATGGTACATCTATGGATACACTTTTTTATCGTATGTACACTTCTGGTACATACGCACGTAACATTTTAGCCATACGTCCAAGCTTCGGAAGCGGGGGGAACTTTCAATTCGGTCTCACCTATATGAAGGCGAAAGACGATATAGGTTCTATTGCGAACGGAACATATCCGAAGGAGAATTTTGTTGCAGGTGCTGATTTGCTGCTTGCATTTGATAATCAGAAGGTGAGGTGGGCAAGCCAGGCAGCCATCAGTCTTGAAAACACGGACATTTCGCTCGGTAGCTTTACTCTTGATGATTTCCAGCAATATGAATTATCAAAGGCAAGGAATGCTGCAGATTCAGCGCAAGCACTCAGCGACGCGCAGGACATAGAGAACATTGCCAAGACCGGCCGCAAATTCATTACGTTCAATACGAACCTGTCGCCGTTAAATCCTATCAAAGGAATGCCATCTCTTGCGTTCGAATCGGAACTATCGTTGAATTATTTGAACAATTATCTTCGCGCCATGGTGTTCCGGAGAGGTATTGCATATGCATCGTTTGGCAATGATTTTGTTCAGAACGATATTGCCGGCGTCAATATCTCCGACCGTGTTCGGATGTTCAACAACAAAATCATGGCAAGTGTTTCGTACGAAACTAAAAGCAATAACACGCAGAACGATGCAAATACACCGACAACAACGTACAATACATTGAATACATCTCTAACAGCGTATCCAAGCGCAGAGCTTCCATCGTTCACCATTGGGTATGGTCTGAATACCCGTAAGAACCCTATCGATCTATCTATCGATACAATACAAATCGATTCACTCGGCATTGTCTCAGAAAAGACCAACCGGTTTTTTATTGCCACGAATTACGATTTTCAGATGGTTGTACGGAATAGTCTGACGGCATCTGTCAGCATATCAAACAAAAAAGACAATACATTCTATGGACGCGATCAAGACAATAATAATTTTTCTATTCTGGTGTCCTCGTTCTTTTCTATACCGCTGCAGACAACTATTGGAGTTATTGTGAACCATACTGCCGCGTATTCTGCGTGGGATTCAGTACAACACATATATTTGGGAGCTACCCAGAAACAGACGGTGTTCAATTATCAAACTATTTCACTCAGTGCACGATATCGGATAATGAACGACCGGCTCAATTTGCTGGCAACAGTGGCTCCATCGTTTGGTGATTTTAAACGGCTTCTTCTACAAGCCGGCGCCGAGTTTCAGGCGGGGGAAAATCATTATCTTGTCAGCCAATTCGATTTTATCAAGAATTCGGATAGAGCGAGTGATGTAGTCTTTAGTATCTTATATCGGTTTATGTTCTGACGAACCAAGTGAAGTAACGAGGGCTTCGTGCCTGTTCTTTCGTGAAGAGATACGAAGCTTTTCCTCCCGTTCATCTCAAAAGGAATCAGAATTATGGCTTCCTATGAATTCAAGAAAAAAATCCTGCCCCTTCTCATAAAGATTGCAATCGGATTGGGCATCGGTGTGTTCGTTGTCATTCTCGGGCAAGGATGGCTTTTCGAATTGAACTTTTTGAAGAACATCGATCTGCTGACGATTGATTTTCGCTATCAGAGCAAATACGAACGCGAAGTACTGAGACGCGATCTCAAGAAGGATGGAAATGTCGTTATTATCGGAATCTCCGATGCGGATCTTAAAGCGTTGCCGGAACCGTTTCCCTTCCCCCGGTCTTATTATGCTCATATCATCGAGAATTTGAATCAGGCCGGAGCCAAAGCGATTATATTTGATATGACCTTCGAGTCACCAAGCAAGTATGGTGCGGGTGATGATAGTGTTATGCGTGCAACATTAAAGAAGTATGATAATGTCATACTTGCTACAAAAGTGCAAACGGGCGGCACGAGTGAGAATTACGATCTACGTAACGCCAATCGATCTTACGAAAATATCTTCTATGATACATCTAAAAACATCGGAGTGGTAAATATTTACAAAGATCGCGATGATGTATGTCGTTCCTATTTTCCGATGCTCGATGTGAAGGGATATTTAACTCCATCACTCGCCTTTGCAGCCCTCAATCGGGTGTACAAATTAAAGCCGGAGACATGCGTTGGTTTGACAGATCAATTCTTTCTCTACCAAAACCGTTCTATTCCACGATATCAAAGCACGACTTTTTTGCTCAACTATTATGGCCCAGTGAAAACATTCCACTATGAAGAATTTTCTCAAGTCATCGACGATTCATCATTTAAAACGAAGGACGAGATCCAATACGAAACGGATCTCAACACTTTTGACGAGGAGATGATGAGTAGGTTCAAGAATAAAATTGTGATCATCGGCTCTGTGATGCCGGAAGAGCGCGATTTCCACAATATTCCGTTATACATTGAAGAAGGGGGAAAAAATAATTATGCGATGAACGGCGTGGAGATTCATGCTACTGCTGTTCAGAATGTGATCGATAAAAATTTTATTTCAACGGCTGATCCGGTCGTCGAAAGTATAATGATCATTGTCCTCTCACTACTTAGTTTCGTTGGATTGCTGGCGTTGAAACAGATTCATATGCGTCATATCTGGCTGCTGGAAATCTGTGCTTTTCTTCTCACAGTTGCACTCATCGGTGCAGTATTCGAAATTTCTATCATTACCTTTATCAATAGTAATGTGTTGATGAATGTAGTGAACCCAAGCTTTGCGATTGTACTAGCGTATTTCGGCACTGCAGTTTATCAATACCTAACCGAACGGCAGCAAAAAGCAGTCATCAAGAATATGTTTGGTCACTATATCAATCCGGCTGTAGTCAACGAGTTAGTTGCAAATCCAGAGAAAGCTAAATTAGGAGGCGATCGGTGTGAACTGACGGTGTTCTTCTCTGATATCGCAAATTTCACAAACATTTCCGAACAGTACCATAGCAGACCAGAAGGCTTGGTCGCACTGCTTAATGAATTCTTAGATGAGATGACCCGCTTGGTGCTGAAGTACGAAGGAACGCTGGATAAGTATGAAGGCGACGCGATCATGGCGTTCTGGGGCGCTCCGCTTCCGCAGAAAGACCATGCCCTTCGCGCATGCCTCGCAGCATTGGACATGCAAAAACGATTAGAAGTGCTTCGAATCAAATGGGCCAAGGAAGGGAAACCGGCACTCACGATGCGTATGGGGATCAACACCGGCATTATGATTGTTGGAAATATGGGTGGCAAGGATCGATTCGACTATACCGTGATCGGCGACAGCGTGAACCTCGCTTCGCGCCTCGAAGGCGCCAATAAGCAATACAAGTCGAATATTATGATCAGTGATTTTACCTATACACACGTTAAAGAAAAAGTAGTTGTACGGGAACTTGATTTGATTCAGGTAAAGGGTAAAAATGAACCGGTGAAAGTGTATGAACTGCTCGGTACTACCAAGATGGAGATGACCAACAACAAGCGGCAATCTTTGGAGTTGTACAACGAAGGACTGAAGCTTTACCGTGCACGCCAGTGGGAAGAAGCGAATGCTTACATGCAGCAAGCGTATTCGTTCGATGAGACCTGTTATGCCGCACAGATTTACTCCGAACGTGCCAGCCTGTACAAGCTGACTCCGCCACCGGATGATTGGAACGGTATCTTTATCATGACATCAAAATGATTTTGAGAATGTGAGTGCTATGAGAAGTTGAGAAAGCCCGGTTGCGCGAAAACGGAATCGGGCTTTGTGTTTCTTACATCTTTCCAGCCCATCCACCAGGAATATGATATGCAATCTGTCGGTTGCGGAATGTAACGATGATCGAATCCGGTGCAATTGTCTCAATATCCGTCGCTACCGAATCTGTAATTGCACTGGAATAAAATGTCAGCAGCACTCCTTGCGGTGTTCGCTCCAGCCGTGTATGAATAACAGATGCGTCCCCGTTTCTCATGGAAACCGGAAGATCTTTCAAGTCTCCCCGGCGTACGAGAACAGCAGGTGCTTTTTTATCTTTTAGCGCTTTCTTGGCGATCATGATCGGACCTCTTCCTGTTTCCGCGAAAGCATGCTTGTGCAACTCCGTCTTACTTTCGGTCGTTGGTGCTGAACCGTGTTTAATGTTGGAATCAAATCCAATGCGGGATTTTACCTTATCCTCAGCTACTAATGTCGGACTTTCTTGTGCTGCAAAAGTTTCAACGTTGTCTGATTTTGCATTACTCTCCACTGTCAGCTTCTGACGTGCTTCCGTTTCGAAACGGGTATTATCGCGAAACTCTGGCTCATTCTTGGCTATCGATGGAGTACTTGTTCTGGAATGCGCAAGAGAACTGGATTTGTCTTTTATCTCTATCACTTTTCCGATAATCCACATTGCTCGTTCGGCCGGTTTGCTTTCTTGAAGAATAATTTCGCGCACCTGTGTCTTTTCCTTCTCGATATCAAAAAACCAGCGCACAGTAAGTACTGCACTGAATACTACAACAACAGCCGCGGCTATACTGGCGACATGTGTCCACTCGAGATGCCTGCTCCGGTCGCGTCGCAATTGTAATTTTAATCTGCGCTTCATCTCCATACGACCGAATTTCTGAATGCCGGCTTGAAGCTCCCGTTCTTCCTGCACACGCTTGCGGCATTCGTCGCATTTCTCTAAATGTGCAGTAAGGTTTGAAATTTCTTCTTTATCAATCTTGTGAAGAACGAACGCTTCTAGCTTTTCCTCGTCGGATACCCAATGCTGTGAAAATGTATTATTCATTGTGTACCTCCAAGCGCTTTCTTTACTAATTTTTCCAATGCTTTTTTGCATTGATATTTTTTTGACTTTACCGTATCTGCATTTGCAAAACCAAGTTTTAATGCAATTTCTTCCATCGATTGCTCTTCCCAGTAATAGAGAAGAAGGATATCACGGCAGGGATTCCCGATCTGTTCCATTGCATATTGAACAGCGGTAACACGCTCGTTTTCCTCCAATTCTTCTTGAGGTGTTGTATCTTCCGACGCCACTTCAAAGGCTTCATTGGTTGCAGGAAGTTCCCGCCGCCGTCGCGCCAATTGCCGAAACCATATGTTTTTTGCTGTAGCATAGATATACGTGCTCAATTTTGATTGATATTCGAATGAACCGCTGCGAATTTTCTCCCAGAGCACTATCAATGCTTCTTGAAGAATATCTTCTGCATCATCCTCTGTGCCCTGATTTCTTTGAATAAGAGCGGTGATGGGACGTCGGTTTTTCTGAAAAAGCTCAGCCAGTGCATGTTCATCGCCGTTTCGCAGCGCATCAAGCAGTTTCGAGTCATTATTGAGAAAGAATAAAGGTGTTTGCATTTACCTTTCGTCTGTTTATGTCATTCATACGTAGAAGGTGAATGGAGATTGCAACAAAATGATACAAAGAATCAAATCCACATTCAAATTGGAAAGGAGAGATTGCCATGAAAACGCTCACTGCCCCAACTCCATACGGCTATCAGGAACTCCACCAAGTCCATCATTCCTATATGATGCTGGCAATGTTGATGGCAATAACAATTCAAATGTTGGTGATTGGAACATACCATCTTGTAGAATGGTTGAAACCGGATGATAATATCGGCATTTCTCGTCCGCAGATACGTTTTGAACTTCTTCCTCTTCCTCCATCATTAACTACTCCAATGCCTAATATAGGCACAGCAGTTATACCAACGAAGTTTTCAGTGGGAATTCCGATACCTGTGCCTGATTGCGATGTAAATCCGGATATAGAATTTACACCTCATCCCAATACTCCGAATCCTACTGATCCAAATATTTCTGGATCTGGAGGAATAGGTGATGGTGGTTTGATAGTTATTCCCCCGGATCCGAGTGATCCTTCACCAGATATATTTCAACCTATTGAAAAGGAGCCAGTTCCGATTCACACTATAGCTCCACAGTACCCAGATATTCCTCTCAGAGTAGGCCTTGAAGGAAATGTCTTTATAAAGGTATTGCTTACGAAGGAAGGCAAAGTGAAGAAAGCGATTCTTGTTAAATCTGATGGTGATTTGTTTATTCAACCAGCTATGGATGCTGCAATGAAGTGGGTTTTTACTCCCGCAATAATGAATGGTAAACCTGTTCAAGTATGGGTATCAATACCGTTTCGATTTAGATTGACAGAGAAGTAAGCGGATGTGCAAGTTAGTCGTTGAGTAGAAGAACCATAAAGAATTCCGGTTGAATGATTGGGGTTCTTTAATTTAACTAATTACTTTTCGATAATGTTCAAAGTAGTATGCTTTCGAATTTCCTTTATAAATTCAGGAGAAATCAGTATTCCGGATTGTATGGCTTTTTGACAATAAAGCCATGCTAGTTCATTTTGACCTGATTCATAATAGAGAAAGGAAAGGTTCTGATATGCTTTGCCCATTGTTGAATCTAATCGCAAGGCTTCAAGCCATGCTTTCTCGGCCTTATTTCCCTCATGAGCACTATAATACATGACACCGAGATTATAAGGAACATTTGCATCTTGCGGCTTATCTTGAATCGCTGCAAGAAAATTTGCTTCAGATGAGAGGAGCAAACCTCGAGCAAAATAAACTATCGCGAGAGAATGGTGCAATTCTAGATCAGTATGACTTGATCTCAGTTTGTTTTTTAGATCATCAATGATTTTCCACAATTCCTCTTTTGACACTGCAGTGAGGCTATCTCCCGAATGTCGTGGTATCCCTTGTAGAACACTTATTTCCTGGTCAAGTGTTTTAGGAATATTCATTCTTGTGATAGCATTGTACGGTCTCGGATCATTTGGTGATGTTGCTGCATCAAATTCACTGAGAGTAATAAAATTTTTGAAATTGAGGGTGTGGATAAAACTGAAACATCCCAAAACACTGAACACAAAAATGAAAACGAAAGGAAATAATTTCTTGAAAGATTCTGTTCTCTTTGTATAAGAAAGGGAAAGAAGCACAAACAATATTCCCATAAAAGGAATATAAACTCGGTGTTCATAAAATTTTGGCGGTATACGGACAGCCAAATCATAAAAATATGTTGGGACAAGAAATGCAATATACCATGTTATACCAAAGAAGATAAGCTTCCAGTCTTTTCGTTCAGATAAGAGAAAGGCGAGGGAAAGAAATACCACAGAAATGATTCCAAGAGTGATGTGAATATCCAATGCGATAGGAGCATAAGCAAGATTGAACGG
This sequence comes from Ignavibacteriota bacterium, assembly GCA_003155495.1. Taxonomy (GTDB): domain Bacteria; phylum Bacteroidota; class Ignavibacteria; order UBA10030; family UBA10030; genus Fen-1298. Next base: position 17,101 of record PMDB01000091.1, on the reverse strand, counting down.
CCAGAATATTTTACTAAAATAAAATAGTGTAATCCAGAGATTCGATAAAACCGTTGTTGCTGCTTGGAGTTTGTTCCCAACTGGTGCAACCATTGCAGCCGACCGTATAATGTGCCAGTTGACGAGGACGATTGCCCAGCCTATGAGAAGGAGAACTGTTGTGAGCGAGAATATATTTTCTCTTTTCAGACTAATGGTGTACACTAAGGCAAGAATAGGAAACATGATAGCCGATTCCTTTGTGAACATGGCAAGCGTGAAACAGAGAAGATGAAGAATGTACCATTTCAACAAGGAGGTCGATAGAAATTTTGTGTATGTAATAAATCCGGAAAGAATGAAAACTGCCAGGAGAGAATCGTTCCTCCCTGCTATCCATGCAACCGCTTGAGATATCGCAGGATGTACACAAAATAACAATGTGCCCAAGAAAGAGATTGATCTTTTAAAGCCTAGTATTTGAAGAACAGAAAAAAGAAGACAACAGCTTGCGATGTGCAAAATGACATCGATTAAATGGTAACCATAAGGCGCTGTTCCGCTTATTTGTGCGCTAAGGATAAGAGAAACTGTTAATAGGGGCCGATATAAGTTTCCTCCTTGCTCTTGGTGACTCACATCTTCTAAAAAAGCATGTCCGATATCTGATAGCTTGTCGATATGTGAAAAGCTTTCGACGATGAGGAAGTGATCATCAAAATGGGTGTATTCGGAAAATGTGAATAGTTGAAGATAAAGTAGAAAGCTGATAAGTGTGAGCCATAGATAGGGGCGATAGGTGCGGAGAAAATAATTGCGGAAGGGAAGGTGTTCTTCAATATGGATCATTCCATAATTTCCTACAGATTGGTCCAGGTTTTTCTTATTTGTTGTCCAAAATCAGACGGATTGCTTTGGAGAGCTCTTCAATCGGGTAGGGCTTTTGGAGGAATGCATCGACCGCATCCCGCCATTGGGAGACATCCATGTCTCGATCACTATATCCGGTGGAGATGATCACCGGAATCTTCGGATCAATTTCCTTCAATTTTTCAAAAGTTTCTTTCCCGCTCATTTTTGGCATATTGAGATCGAGGATGACAACGTCGAATCTCTTTTTCTTCTTGAAGAGATTAATTGCTTTTCGCCCGCTGTCAACAATTGTTACATGATATCCCATGCTTTCCAGCATCCCGCCTATGACACCCGCAACATCCTTTTCATCATCGATAATAATGATCTGTTCAGTGCCTCGTTCGAGTTTTGAATGGCGGATGTTGCTCTGGAGATTTTCTGAAGCAGGCAATAGAGGAAAGTGCATGGTAAATTGTGTTCCATGCATTGGTTCGCTTTGAACATTGATGAAACCATTATGAGAGTTTACAACACCATAGACAACAGAAAGTCCAAGTCCCGTTCCTTTCCCTCGATCTTTCGTTGTGAAAAAGGGCTCAAAGATATGCTGTTGAACGTCCTTGTCCATCCCAATACCGGTATCAATAACGGAGACAGCAATGTATTCACCTTTCAGAATTTCCACTGCATTAGTAGTGTCTTCCTCTATGTGCTTTTTTTGGCTCTGTACCGTAATAGTACCGCCTTCCGGCATCGCATCGCGGGCATTAATGAGCAGGTTGAGAAGTGATTGCTGCAGTTGTCCATCATCTCCACTAATGATACATACTTCCCCTATCAGATCTTTCTCAATACTAATTTTTTTGTCAATGCTGCGCTCAAAAAGTCGAAGGGTTTCTTCGATGATGTCATTGACGATGACCGGTCGAAATTGGACATTCCCCTTACGGGCGAATGTCAATAATTGCCGTGTCAGAGCGGCTCCACGTCGGGCAGCAGTCTCGATAATGTCGGCAAATCGATACCAGCGGTCGTCGTGTTTCATCTTACGTTTCATAATAGACGTGGAGCCAAGAATGGATGTGAGAATGTTGTTGAAGTCATGGGCAACACCGCCTGCAAGATTCCCAATACTGTCAATGCGTTGCGCATGGATAACCTTGGCTTCGAGATTTTTCTTTTCTGTGATATCACGGGCAACGGCGCGAACCAACGGTTGTCCCGCTTCATCTCGAATAATAGAGGCATTGACACTGACATCAATCAACTCACCTTTTTTTGCCAACATTTTTTCTTCGAGCCCTTTCACCTCAAGATTATTTTCAAAAATGTTATGTAATAAGCGTTGTGCTTCATTGTGGTATTCCGGTGGATAGAACTTTAAAATGGATTGGCCAATTATTTCATTTTTGTTATATCCAAGCCGTGTCGCTTCTGTCTGGTTGCAATTAGTGATGATTCCTAATTTATTTATGATGCGGGACATATCCGGGGAATGTTCAAAAAGATCAATGTAGCGTTCTTCTGATTTGCGAACTCGTTCAAAAAGAGTTGCATTCTCCATGGCAACGCCGATTTGGTTGGCAAACGCCATAATAAAGTCGATTTGTTTGTTTGTGAAAGCTTCTGGATTTTTACTTGCCAAGACGATCAATCCGGACATTTGGTCCTTCATCATTATTGGCACAGATGCCCATGATCCAATGCTTCCATATTCCCATTTGGAGTTCTTGTTTGCATCTGATTTGATTTTCCTTGGACGTTTAGCAATCCGCGGAGAGCGGATCCAAAACATTTTTTCCTGATTTAGATCGTCCACGGCTTCAATAATTGAAATATCCAGTTCCTCGGTTCCTCGTGAAGCTTTGAGCAAAAGCAAGTCACCCTCAACGCGGTAAATCCATCCGTATTCCACGTTCAATAAACGTCTCATTTCATACAATGCGTTTTGAAGAAGGAATTGAACGTCTATTGCTCGATTGACGGATTCGGCAAAAGTATTTAATGCAAGCAACTCCTGTTTTTGTTCTTCAAGCAGTCGTCCATACTTCAGCGAAAAGAAGACGATAATGAAACCAAAGATACCGACAGTTAAAACACTTCCGAAGAGCAGCCATTCAATTGTACGGCCGCTTGTTATTCGTACAACCCAAATAGTAGCGAGGGTAACTACGACAGCGACAGTAACCACAATTTGTGCTTGATCGACAGGCCCAAGAGAGACGCGAAATTTCCGAAGATTTTGGAAGCTTACCATATTATTAGATAAGAAGTATGGTATTTGAGTGATTGTGCTTCCATAAAACCAAATTCAGGCGATAAAGGCTTGCTATACGGCTAAATGCTTGGAAAGAACAGAACTCACGTCGTCTTTATTGAATGGCTTCACTAAATAATCAACAGCTCCAAGAGTACGCGCCACTTTTCGAGCGTCATAATCATCAATCGCTGAGAAAAAAATAACAGGGGTGGAAGAAGCTGTCGGAATACGTTTCAAGTTGTCCACCAGATCAAAACCATTCATATCCGGCATACGTACGTCACTGAGAATTAAGTCCGGCTTATAGTTTGTAAGTGCTTTCAGTGCTTCTTTTCCACTTCCAGCAGTATGAACATCATAACCACAATTCCGGAGAATGTGCGAGCTAATCTTGAGCCAAGTAGGCTCGTCATCGATGATGAGAATATGTTTCTTGATTTTTGAAGCCATATTAACTATGATTCTATAATTCTTTTTCTTTCCTATGTCCAAGATACGAAGGAGGAGATTGGAAAGCAAACTGGACTTAAAAATGGGGAATATTGATAAAATTGAAAGTTGTAGTAATCTCGTCCTATGTAATCTTGACTGCAAGAGGTAATTTGTTCCGTACATTTAAGAATCTATTCAGTCTTTTACGTGGAAAAAGAGGAATGGTCAATTGAAATCCGATGTTATAATCTTGGTACGGAACTTGGAGATATAATATCTGTTGAATGAACTGAATAATTAACATAATTCACTTTATAACTAACAATTTATTGGAGGTTTTATTATGGGACAACAACAATTATTGCTTATCATCCTCGGCGTTATCATTGTCGGTATCGCAATTGCCGTTGGATTGAGCCTGTTTGCCGCAAATAGTGTTCAGGCAAACAAAGATGCTATCATTAATGATATAAACAACCTTGCTGCAAATGCATATCAATTTCGTATTCGTCCAGTTTCAATGGCCGGCGGCGGTGGAGATTATTCTGGTGGACTCGGCTATAAAATTCCATTTAAGATGTCAAGTAATGATAATGCAACATACACATGTGCTGTGACTGCAGGATCAGGAACAACTGGATCAGTACAGTTTACAGGAAAAAGTGTAACTGCTTCGCAGACATCGAATGTTATAGGTTCGGTCGATGCAGGCGGAAGAGTAACATTTTCCAGTTTTACTGGCGATTTTGCCCAGTAGCATCTGCGCCTACATAAAGGCATAGAAGTTTTTGTTATCATCCCAACCATCTTGTGTATAAAGGTGGTTGGGATTTGTTCTGTAGCAAGATATGTGAAGAGTTGAACTGTATAGTGATAACGATTGATTTATTTGTTAAATAAAGAAAACTCATTGGAGGTCTCATTATGGGACAACAACAATTATTGCTTATCATCCTCGGCGTTATCATTGTCGGTATCGCAATTGCTGTCGGATTGAGCCTGTTTAGAGCAAACAGTATTCAGGCAAACAAAGATGCTATCATTAATGATATAAACAACCTTGCTGCAAATGCATATCAATTTCGTATTCGTCCAGTTTCAATGGCCGGCGGTAGTGGAGATTATTCTGGTGGACTCGGCTATAAAATTCCATTTAAGATGTCAAGTAATGATAATGCAACATACACATGTGCTGTGACTGCAGGATCAGGAACAACTGGATCGGTACAGTTTACAGGAAAAAGTGTAACTGCTTCGCAGACATCGAATGTTATAGGTTCGGTCGATGCAGGCGGAAGAGTAACATTTTCCAGTTTTACTGGCGATTTTGCCCAGTAGCATCTGCGCCTACATAAAGGCATAGAAGTTTTTGTTATCATCCCAACCATCTTGCGCACCGAGGTGGTGGGGATCTATTTGTACTGTTGTTACCTTTTCAAGAGCTGGAAGCCTGAAAATGTAACGCACAAAGTGCGTTTCAAATTAAAATCCAAAGCTAAGAGATATTGAAAAAGTGGCAAAGGAAAACAAAGATATATGAGATTAAAAATACTAAGCAATCTCCTCCCCCTCATTTTCCTCTTTTTCATTATTGTTTCTACAATTATTTTTCGGGTGCGATTATTAGATGTTCCACTTGAGCGCGATGAAGGTGAATATGCCTATATGGGCCAGCTCATTCTCGATGGAACTCCGCCTTACACTGAAGCGTATAATATGAAATTCCCCGGCATTTACTTTATCTATGCCGGAATACTATGGCTTTTCGGTGAGACACACACGGCAATCCATTTTTGTCTGCTCATTGTCAATGTGCTGTCAATTATACTTCTTTACATTTTTGCGCGCACAGCGTATGATGATTGGGTTGCGGCAGCCTCTGCAGGCGCTTTTGCACTTTTGAGTATGAGCTACCATGTTCAAGGATTTTGGGCAAACGCCGAACATTTTGTTTTACCTTTTATGATAGGCGCAAATATCCTCTTACTTTTTGGGCTGAAGAAAAACCGAATAAATTTTATTCTATTCAGCGGTATTCTGTTTGGTTGTGCCGCCCTTGTGAAACAACACGGCGCGTTCTTTGGTTTCTTCGGATTCATCGCCATGCTTATTTTGTTATGGCAAAACAAAACATTTGAAAAGAAGATTTATTGGAAATATATTTTAGCTTATTCTGGAGGAGTTATCATCCCCCTGCTCCTGTGTCTTTTCTATCTTGCTTACGCAGGAGTTCTTGGAAAATTTTATCTTTGGACTTTTATTTATGCAAAGGAATATAGCTCGATTCTATTAATAGATGGTGTTAAACTCAGTTTTATCGGAGGTTTCCAATCCATCTGGTATTTTGCATCGCCTATTTGGATGATTGCCGGTGTGGGGCTTATTGCTTTATTTTCTAACAAATATAATAAACAATCGGGTATTCTCATTATAGGATTGCTCATAGCTGGCATCGTTGCTCTTTCCGTTGGTTTCTATTTCAGGCCGCATTATTTTATCTTAGTATTGCCCGCCGCTGCTTTACTCTTTGGAATTGGAATTCGATTTATTTTTCATATTTTTTCGTCTGCTTCATTGCCAATTGTACGCTATTTCCCACCCATCTTTACTGTTGTGATAGCAATTATTGGTACTCTTGCTGCTCATTGGGACGTCCTCTATCAGTTCTCACCTGATGAGGTAACCGAAACAGTATATCATCAACATCCCTTCCCTTATTCTGCATTAATCGCAAAAATAATAAAGGAGAAAACCTCAAGAGAAGATAGAATAGCAATCATGGGAAATGAGCCGCAATTTTTATTCTATTCCCAGCGCCGGTCTGCTACATCATTTATTTATACTTACTCCATTGCCGAAGACCAACCTTTAGCTGAACAATTTCGTTTTGAAATGATGCATCAAGTAGAATCAGCTTCTCCCAAACTGCTCATTTATACAAATATTCAACCTGAATGGTATGAAAAACCTAAAAGTTTGGAGGAGTTAGATAACTGGTTTTTTAACTTTGCGAAGTTGCACTATACTCCAATTAGTCGTTTTGAATACTATAATAATAAAGACACATTACTTATTACAGATCCGGCACTTTTACTAAAGAAACCAACACATTTATTTTGGATCACGATTTATGAAAAGAATAAATAACTGATGTGTCTCAAAGAGGGAAAAAACAATTGTCGGTACATTAGAAAAGAGATATCACTTTCATTTCAGTTTTTTATTGCTGATAATATCGTAGTTGTGTACATTGAGTCACACTCAGAGGATACGAATGAAGGGATGGCTCTGCTAGCAATTTCGTTATTTAGTGGGTGACACAGGAGGGGTAATTATTAAATATGGGGACGCTCAAGCAGTATGTAATGTATAAGCGTATTCCGCTGGAGATCCACCTGACAAGCAACGTGCCTAACAGTGCAGTGCCGAGTCTCCATGATCATCCGTTCGGCATTCTCTGTTATACAGACGTGATTTATTTCTGTTGATTTTTTCTGATGCTGAGACATCACATTATCAGATTAAATAATGACGTTCGGTATAGGTCAAACTGGATAGTATGCATAAAAGAACGGCAATCATTATTGGAGCTGGTCCAGCAGGACTTACGGCAGCGTATGAACTTCTTACAAGATCCGATATCAAACCTATTGTTTTTGAAACGACGGATATGGTGGGGGGCATTGCGCGCACGGTCAACTACAACGGTAATAGAATCGATCTAGGCGGACACCGTTTTTTTTCGAAATCTTCGCGTGTGATGGAATGGTGGCTCTCCAAATTTCCTCTTCAACACATAGACGACTTGACTAAAAATCGGATGAACACTATCCTGGGTGATACTCCAGCATCGTATCTTGAATCAGATCTCAATCCTCATACCCATGAACGTATTATGCTTGTACGGAAACGATTATCAAGAATTCTCTTTCACAGGAAATTATTTGATTATCCGATTACGTTAAAACTTGCAACACTTCGAAATTTAGGTTATATCCGTGTTATACATATTGGAGTAAGTTTTCTTTTGGCAAAACTGTTTCCCATCCGTTCCGAAGCATCATTAGAGGATTTTTTCATCAACCGCTTTGGACGTGAGCTGTACAAAACATTTTTTAAAAACTATACTGAAAAAGTTTGGGGAGTTCCATGTACATCAATTAAGCCAGACTGGGGTACGCAACGAATAAAAGGGCTCTCGGTGACAAAAGTTATCAGCCAGGCCATCAAAGCCATTGTGCAGAAAAGTACAGGTTACCGGCAAAAAGAAATCGAGACAAGTTTAGTAGATTATTACCTCTACCCAAAATATGGACCAGGACAGCTATGGGAAGAAATTGCTGATTTTGTTCAAACAAACGGCGGTGAAATTCATTTCCGACATACCGTTGTCGGTATCAACAAAAAGGACACGAGGATTACCGGTGTCAGTGTGCGAGACGAGACAACTGAGAGTGTTCATACCAAACACACAGATTTCGTTTTCTCTACTATGCCTGTTCGAGATCTTATATCAGGTATGGGAAACGACGTCCCTGCAGATGTTCGTCAAACGGCAGAGCAACTGCAATACCGAGATTTCCTCACTATTGGACTTCTCTTTTCACGTTTGAATACACCGGATGGGAAGCTCCCAGATAATTGGGTTTATATTCAAGAAGAGGATGTCAAAGTCGGGAGAATTCAGGTGTTTAATAATTGGAGTCCCTATCTTGTTCGTCATCCAGAAAATATATGGCTGGGTCTCGAATATTTTTGCCAGGAAGGTGATGATATATGGTCGATGAAGGATCAAAATCTCATTCAACTCGGAATAAACGAGTTGACTTCTCTTGGAATTGCGGATTCTGATAACTATTTAGATGGTGTGGTGCTGCGGATGCCAAAAGCATATCCGGCATACTTCGGCGGATATGAACAATTCCATCTTGTGAGAGACTATGTGAATAAATATGCTAATTTATTTCTTCTTGGCAGAAACGGAATGCACAGGTACAACAATATGGATCATTCCATGTTGGCAGCTATGACAGCGGTTGACAATATCCTTGGAAACATTACATCCAAGGATAACCTTTGGAAGGTCAATACAGAATCTGATTATCACGAGGAAAAGAAAAAATGAGGTCCAACCGTTTTTTGGGTTTACTTGTTGGTGCAATATCCCTTTTTATACTCTATTATGTTGTTACATTGCGTCACTATAATGTTATGATAACTAACTTTGATTACATTGAAGATATTCAGACGTTTGTCTTCGGAATACCGAATCAGGTTTTTAAATCACATCTTTGGAAAATAATCCTTCTTCTTCCAGCAACAATTCTTTTTGCTGTAGCTTTAACAAGAGCCGGAGTCCAATTCCCGATACCAGAGAAAATAAATTACCGTCTGATTGTTGGCGCAATACTTCTCACTGTTACGATTATTCTTGTTTTATCCACGCAGTTCCTATTTCACGAAACGGAAGTAACAGATGACGAGAATGCATACGATTTTCAGGCACAGACGCTCCTTGCCGGAAGGATTGTAAACCCGCCGCCGCCAGTTTTAGGCAAGAGCATGGATGATCGATATTCAGAAAAAACAAGTTTTGACAATCTTATGATTATTAATGATGGTCGCCTATGGACGGGTAAATATACTCTTGGTCATCCCGCCATCATTGCGCTTGGAATGGCGCTAGGGAATCGTTATATCGTTATTATTGGAATAAGTGTTCTCACTCTCTTGCTTATTTATCTCATTGCTGAGGAATTATATAATGACAAAGAGCTCGCCTTTCTAGCATTTTGTTTAGGAAGTGTTTCCCCCTTCTTCTATTTTGTTTCGTCTTCCCGATTAAGCCATACGACGAGTGCATTTTTCCTCGCATTGTTTATGTATCTGTTTTTGCGCCTAAGACATATGAAAGCATGGCAGCAAAAAACTTTTATGACACTTCTTGCTGGTTTGGTTCTTGGTTATGCATTCAATGTGAGATCATTGACTGCATTTGGTTTTTCGTTGCCATTTGCTGTCGTGTGGCTCATGAATCATCGGCAATTTCCCAAAAGAACATTTTGGACTGGGTTTCTCCTGTTTGTTGGTTTTTTCTTTATGCTTACCCTAACACTTTGGTATAACTCTATCGTTACGGGAAATTGGCTGCAGTTTCCTTTTCACTACTATGGTCCAATTGAACGCATTGGATTCAGTCTCTACCATACACCATATTCAGCACTACATAATCTTGCGATAAGTATTGTTCGAATGAATGGTGCATTGTTTGGATTCCCTCTCAGTCTGTTGTTTGTATTTATTTGTTTCTTTGCAAAAAAAGAATTTGCTGACCGATTATTGTTCGGAATATTGGGGGGTATTATCTTTGCATATTGTTTTTACTATTCTCCGGGGGTTCAAGATCTTGGTCCAATCTATTATTATGAAGCTATAATTCCATTGTTCATATTAAGTGCACGAGGGATTTTCTTTTTACATAAAATGGTTTTTAATCGTTTTGATCGGGGAAAGGTTTTTATTCTTCACTTTCTTGTTACCTCGTGTATCGTTGCTTTCGTTACATATATTCCGGAGCGGATCTCTCATATTGCTCGATTAACGGAACAAATTCGCGCGCCGTATGAAGTTGTTCGATCTGCCAATATTCATCATGCCCTGATTATGATAAGTTCGTGGTCAAGCAAAGGACAGGTCTTTGGATATAGAAATCCTTCTCCTGTTTTCGACGATGATATTGTGTACTGTCGATATACCGATAGTATTTCAAATTGCACTGTCGCTAATTATTTTAGCGATAGAACGCCGTACATTTTGCATTACGACAAGAAAAATACTCTCTATAAAATCTGGCAACTAGATCGTAAAACATTACAGCCTTTGTCTTTGCAAAAAGATTGATATCAATAAATGTTGTGCTCATTACCTTTTATTTGCACATAAACTGGTGGCAGGTCAGTGGAGGAAGAGAATATATTTAGAAGAGTCAAAGGAATTAAATCGATGAGTGTATTGGTTGTCGCACTCAAACAATTACAATGCAAGAAAGCTGTAATGCTTACATTTTCATCTGTTGAAGAATGAGTGAACGAATGGATATCATTGGTTGGGCACACGACATATAATTATTTCTTTTTGCTGTGTAGGGTTATGGACCAATCCGGATTTATTGGAATGCTTACAACAGCTTTTGTTCCAATCAAGCTGCTATGATATTTCCAATTATAGTCTATCATTTTTGTTCGCATACCGACTGAAACAGATGAATATAGTATAAGAAGCAGCGATGATATCACAAATATATTTTTCCATATTCCGTCTTGGTTTATACAGAGTATTAAGGACCACGCTACCATTACATAGGGTACATAAAAATATCTACAACCACTGGATATTGACATGATATTTGGAGAAAAATTAAAATTAATAATGACAGCTCCCAGTATTGCTGCCGATATACTTAAAATCATAAAAACTATCTTTAATAGTAGCTTATCCTCTGGAGATTTTTTATAGGAAAGATGTAAGAGAATTGCAAAATAGGCTAAAGCACTGATACCTGCTAATATTCCATCGCTGTACTTCAAAGCTCTTCCAACAAACAGACCCCCAAACAATTGTCTCCCTATTACAGAAAGATAGAGTTCCAAATTGAATATGCTACCTGTTTGTGTATTTACTGTATTGGGAATTATATGGATAAGTTGGATCAATGCTATAGAAAATGCTATCATTAGTAATATGTATCCATATGTCTTTTTTAGATTGAATAATTTCCACGCGAAGAAAGGAAACATGAAAATCAAGAATGGTCCTGTTAATCCTGCAAATATGACGATGATGAAATCAGATAGTACTTGCAGAGTATAGTTTCCATGTTTCTTATTTGGCGCAGCTTTTAGTAATGTTAATACAAGCAATATACACAGGATCCATTGGAGATTTGTTATATTAAGGAAGACCTCATTCAATGAATGAGGAACAAGTACAATTGAAAGAGCTAAGAGTGGTTTAAACGGCAATTGAAGTCTTGGCGAAAAACAATGAGCAATTACTATAATGGTAATAAATAGGCACGTGTAATTATAGACTGCCGGTATATTAGCATATGAAAAGAATGAGTCGGATAATGTTGCTATAAGTCTTGGGACAATATGAAGGTAGCCGGCATACGCAATAAATATGGATGCGGCGCCATATTCGTATTGCTGAGCAAAGAATACCGTTCCGTCTTCTGCCCATAGTTGTGAGTTGGATAAGGAATCCGATTTTCGGACTAAGAGTATAAGTATCGCTAAGAATATAAATGCAATATTTTTATAGTTTATTAAGATATTATGTGAGTTGTGTTTTGTATTCACGCTCGGTCTTCAATTTGTTGGAATGAAAATATTGCGATTTGCTCCGGTTCTTTATTTATATAAAATCACTTTTCTTATTTTATCAAGCACCCATCGTAACGATTGTAGTGTATTAATCCAAATTAATCAAATATTTTAAACATTTCTTAATAGTTATTCTATCCCCAGTTTATTTTGCACATGTTTACAGCATGATTCTTATGGTGATAGTACTTCTGCTGGCACATGTTTATATATAATGTACCAACAATGACTTAGCAAATACCTTCATTTCGAAATTATTAATTCATAGAAAATTAATATAAATCTCCGGGGCAACACTTTTGTAGAATTAGCGCCGTTTTTTAAAAGCAATTTATAGGATAGAAGTCAAACACATTGTGCAGCCCAAGTCTATATGCGGTCCATAAATCTGCGCAAGCCTCCTCCTGTCTATTCGATAAAATATACAGTAAAGCGCGATTAGGATATGCTGGTGCGAATGAAGGATTAAGTTCGATTGCTTTTTCGCAATCTTTCATTGCGCTATTGTAATCGTGCAAATTGATCTTTGCTACAGCACGATTAACATATAAATCAGGCATTTGTGGGCTAAGGACAATTGCTTTATTGAAGCATTCAATAGCATCAGCGTAAAGTTTCATTCTGTTTTTATCATCTGCCTCAAACATATAATTAAATGTCTGAATGAAATTTTTTTCTGCTGTACTGCTGGCTTTCATGGCTGCATCTTGGAAAAGAAGTGATGTATTATTCCATACACCAATACGTTCATACGTGATATAACCAAAGAAAAGCGTTAGAAGTGTCATCCCAGTGATGATTGGTTTTTTCCAAGAAAGAAGGAAATCCTGGTACCGTTCAAAAGAAAAACTATACAGTTGGCCGATGATGTAGTAAAGACCCACATAGGCCAAATAGGTGTAACGCTCAGACACTATTGCCATACCAATTGGAACGATATGTATATGAAGAGAAACGCCTAGAACAAAAAACAATAGTCCGAAAACATATTCTCGCTGGAATATTCCCTTCCGAGTACCTATGAATGCTAGAATGCTCAGAGGAATAAGAGCAAGATAATATTCCGCCGGTAATAAACCTTCTATCTTTATTGGCAAGAGGTGTAGAGCTGAAAGATTAATAGGCAAGAACAAATGAATAATGTAATAACAGAGAGAGTAAGATGCTAGAAAGAATTGATCTATGAAATTGAAATTGTCTCCAACAAAATATCGTGCACCTTCTCCCTCTCCCTGCGAATGAAGAGCGATAAGACCAAACACAAGAGAAAGTAATAATAGAGGAAGCTTCTCAAGGAATGTGCGTACTGTGCTTTCCCTATGGAGGTAGATATCGACCATAAAAAGAACAATTGGAAGAGTAATTGCAGCTGTCTTAGAAAACAATGACAGAATGAAGCAGAAACATACCATCCAGTAATTAATTACTTTTCCTTGCCGGATAAAACGAAGATAAAAGATTAGCGCACTCAAATAAAAAAACGCATAGACGACATCTTTTCGCTCTGCAATCCATGCCACAGATTCAACATGCATTGGGTGAATACCAAACAGACAAGCTACAATGATAGCTGTTTCGCGACGTCGAGATAATAAAAGAACAAAGTAGAACACGAGAACAACATTCGCAAGATGAAAGAGCACGTTGGTGGCATGGTACACCGTGGAATTTAATCCAAAAAAATGATATTCAATTGCAAAAGAAAGCGTAACCAAGGGATGATACATTTTGACATAATAAGATGTGAAAATCGCTTTAATATTTTGAATAGAAAGCGATTGAATATCACTATTGTTCGTAATATGTGTTTGATCATCCCAATTCAATATCCCATTCTCAAGTGTCCTTGCATAAACAAGGGCGGTAACCATTACAATGATGATTAATGGGATATGAAGGTTTAATCGTTTCATGTACTTTTCGAAATTGAAGTTTTAATTTATAACCGTGTTGTTATTTTCGCTTCAGACATCTTGTTATTATGCAATCTGAATGATGATTCATGTAAAAAATAAATCAAATTATTAAATTATTGGGGATTCCATCCTCGTTGACTATAAAAACCCTTCGATGAACTGCCGGAGGGTTTATTTTACAGAGTCAATATCTAAAATAATTCTCTGTTTTATTATACCCCTAGTGCCGCTTTTAGTAATATCTCAACTTTTTCTGGTGTCTCTGTTTCTGCACAGAACCTAATCAGCGGCTCCATTCCAGATGCACTCACCAACACCCAAAGTCGTTGCAATTTATTATATGAATAAACCCTTTCGTTTGTTTTTCTTTCAAGTTGACATTGTAATGATTGTAGTGTATTGGTACTAATTAATCAAGTATTTTTTAAAAATCTTAGATTTTAGTAATATTTATCAATCGAACGCGATTACTGTTGGATGTATATTTGTTCAGAATCCCGGAATGTCTTATGCCTGACCATTAAAAGGATATTTAGTATTTGTTCCTAATTATAAATTAATAGTGTTTGGAATTTGTTTTATACTTTGCTGAATTACTACCAATCTCTTTATTGTCTTTTTCCACATCCACTCTTCACTTGGAACAATTCAGCACTATGTGCCGTCTATAAAATAGAACTGTTAGAAGAATTCAATGTCACAGAAAAATATATTTTACCATGGAAAGGATAGAGGGCCATGAAAACAATGGTACGAATGATGGGGTGCGTATCGGTAGTGTTCATTCTCACAATGGGTACTATGCTGAGTGCGACCGGTAGATTTTCAGGCGAGACACAAAAGAAAGAAAAGATAAGGGTATCAGGTTGGATCGGCGTCATGGTTCAAGATGTAAACAAGAAGATAGCCCGAAAGGTAAAGCTCGATTCTGAAGAGGGAGCATATGTAAATGAGGTTCTTGAAGACAGTCCAGCAGACTCCGCAGGAATTCAGGAGTGTGATGTTATCATTGAGTTTAATGGAAAAAAGCTCTTTGACTCAGATGATTTGGCAAAAACAGTACGTCGAACTCTTCCTGAAACTAAAGTAAACCTCGTGATCATTCGCGAGAGCGAAAAAAAGACGCTTCATTTGACAGTCGGAAAGAAAAGAGAATCACAGCGTTACATGGTCGGTGGATTGCCTAATATTCCCGATGTGCATGTCTTTGAAGATAATCGCATTCTTGGGCTGCAACTTCTCGCACTCAATGAACAGCTTGGTGAATACTTCGGCGCACCGAATAACGAAGGAGTGTTGGTGGAGGAAGTGGAATATAAGAGTAGTGCCGAAAAAGCGGGATTCAAAGCAGGCGACATTGTTGTCCGTGTAGGGGAAAAAACAGTAGATGCAGTGGAAAAAATCCGGAAGGAACTTCAGAAATACGATGAAGGCGATACGGTGAAGTTTGAAGTCATGCGAAAAAGCACAAAGAAAATACTGAATGTGGAAATGGAAGAACATCAAAATATCCAGAAGAATTTCTTTTTTCGGAAACCCCATCTTCGAATGTTCCGAACCGACCCATTCGAAGATACAAAAATGAGTCTTGAGATGGATGAATTTCAACCGGAAATAGATCAAGTACAAAAAGAGATTGAGAGGTCGACCAAGAATTTCAAAGACTGGGAGTATGAGATTTAAAAGGAGGTACAGCGGTTTACGCTGCTGTCACCCGATCAGGTGAAATTGCAGATTTTCCTTTTCGCTTCGTCTTTTTGAAAAAATACCCGGTGTGCTAGAAATGGCCGCCGGTTTTTTTATTATTCAATAAGCGTCTTGCCAATCTCCGAACCTTGACGTACCTTATAATGTCATTATGCCCGAGCTGTCGTTCCTATTTTCGCAATATGGGCGCGTTGTTGATCTACTGCCTGAGATGGTACTCATCCTGGATGATGAAAACAGGATTCTTGACACCAATAAAACAGCAGCAGATGAACTTGGAGTCGTTGCCCAACCCTCGCGTCCGAAGTATATCTTCGACATCATCCCCGAAGATGAGCGGATTCTCTTCAGAAGAGTGCTTCCATTTTCCGACCGATTGAATTTTGAAACAAAATTTTGCAAGCGGGACGGATTAACCATCGACGTGATGGGTCTGGTGCGTCTTTTGCGGTTGGGTCAGGAAAAATATTGGATTCTTTTCATTCGTGATGTCACAGAAGAAAAGCGAAAGGAGCTGGACCTTCTTCGTTTCTCTAACGTCATTCATAATACCATCAATCCTATTCAAATTACTGATGCCGACGGAATGATGGTGTATGTTAATCCGGGATTTGAAAAAGTGAGCGGCTATTCCAGTACGGAGTTAATCGGAAAGAATCCGAAAATTCTTCGGAGCGGAAAACATAGTAAAGAGTTCTGGTCTGAAGTGTGGAGACACATCATTTCCGGAAAAGTCTGGGTAGGAAGAGTCGAAAATCGGCGAAAGGATGGTAATCCTTTCTTTACAGAATTAGTGATTTCTCCCATCGTGGATTCGCATGGTGCCATTGCAGGTTACCTGGGAGCTCATCGAGATATCACAGAGCAAATCATTCTCGAGCAGCAGCTTGTTCGATCACAGCGAATGGAAAGTATCGGNNATTCGTGAGCTTGTGGATTTCTCTCGTCCATCCACGCATGTGGTGAAACCGACCAATATTAATCGCATTGTCAAAGAAGCATTGAACATTGTCCAGTACGGGAAGAAAGTGAAGGACATCACATTTACACTCGAGCTTGATGAACATCTTCCGGAAATTGCCGCCGTACCGGATCAGATCGTTCAGGTCTTCATCAACATCCTGATGAATGCAGTTGATTCATTGGATGGCCGCCATGGCATCATCACCGTGCATAGTCGAAAGAATGAACACGAAGTTGAAGTGATGGTACGGGACACCGGAAAAGGGATTGAACCTTTAGCATTAGAAAAAATCTTTGAACCGTTTTATACCACAAAGACTACAGGCCAAGGCACAGGGCTGGGGTTGTGGGTAAGTTACGGCATTGTCAAGAGCTTTGGCGGTGATGTCTTTGTTGAAAGCATCCCCGAACAGGGAAGTATATTCACCGTATCTTTTCCATTGAAAGGTGCATAATGGCGCAGCGTATTTTAGTTGTTGATGACGAACAAATAATCCGTGAATCCCTCTCCTTTATTTTGAAGAAGGAAGGGTATAGCGTTGAAGAGGCGGGTAACGGTAAGGATGCATTGGCGAAACATGAATCGAATGCATTTGATATCATCA